>DATBHG010000057.1:0-86831 GCA_036557665.1 Xanthobacteraceae bacterium
ACTTATGCCAAAAGTGACCAAGCCAAAACAGGGACGGAACAGGGACCGAACAGGGACGGAAACAGGAAATCGCGTTTCGAGATCAGGCGTGGACCTCCCTGGCTGAGATCCGACAAACAGGAACCCGCTGCATTGCTGCCCCGGACGTTGGCATGCGGGATTTTCGCATCGCGAGGCGAGCCATGCCCTCGGGCCGGCTCGTCGTTATGGTTCGCGCAGCTGTCTCGCGCGCCGAGAAGATACCTGTTCCGCAGAGCCGCAAGCTGCTGCTTGCAACCTCAAACGTAAAGCCCGCCGCGGTCATCCGGACGGGCTTTCGGCACACTCCTGAAAGATACCTTTTTATACATCAGCTCTGTTTCATTGTCCACAAGCTGCAAGTTGCAAAGGCCGCAAAGCGCGGCGGGGCGGCAGCGTCGTTCGGGCGCCGATCGATTGACAAACCGGAGATTATCGCCGCTAAGTGGCCGCCGTATCGACGGTCTCTCGCACGAGAGCGAACAGGGAATGCGGTGCGGAACCCCGGTTCCAATTCCGCAGCTGCCCCCGCAACTGTAGGCGGCGAGCCTGTGCCACAAGGCCACTGGGGACGCACAATCCCGGGAAGGCGGTGACAGGCATCGAGCCGCGAGCCAGGAGACCTGCCGTTGATTCGGTCGCCGTCCGGGCGGGGTGCCTCGGAACCGGTCGATTCGCCATCCCGCACCCGGCCTACGACTGCGACCAGCGGAGCGGCAGGGTGACCGATCAGACAACCGCAATTGCAACTGATGCGGCGCGCGACGACGCAACCATCTTTGTCTGCATCACCTGCTGCGCAAGCACCGAGTCGCTCGTCGAGCCGCCTACCGGCGTGAGGCTAGCGGCAGCCGCCCTGGAAGCTGCGCACGGCACGGGTATCGCGGTGCAGCCGGTACGCTGCCTGGCGAACTGCACGCGGGGGCCGAGCGCGGCGATCCGCTGCAGCCACTCGTGGACATACGTGTTCGGCAGCCTCGATGTCGGCTGCGCCGGAGCACTCGTCGAAGGCGCGCGCCTGCTCGCGCGAGCCAAGGATGGCCTGCTGCCCTGGCGCGGGCGACCCGAACCGCTCAAACGCGGCCTGATCGCCCGCGTTCCGCCGCTCGATTTCCAGGAGCTGGAGGTCCCTCTGCTGCTTGCCAGGGAGACAGTTGAATGAGCAATTCGCTTGCCCGCGTGCCCTGCACCATAGTTACCGGCTTTCTCGGCGCGGGGAAGACGACGCTGATCCGTCACGTGCTTGCGCATGCGCAGGGTCGACGTCTGGCGGTGATCGTCAACGAGTTCGGCGACATTGGCATCGACGGCGAGATCCTGAAGGGCTGCGGCAACGCCGCCTGCCCGGAGGAAAATATCGTCGAGCTCGCCAATGGCTGCCTGTGCTGCACCGTCGCCGACGAGTTCGTACCCGCGCTCGACACCATCCTGTCGCGCCAGCCCGCCATCGAGCACATCGTGATCGAAACGTCCGGGCTGGCGCTGCCCAAACCCCTGGTCCAGGCCTTCCACTGGCCCGCCATCAAAAGCCGCGTCACCGTTGACGGGGTCGTGGCGGTGGTGGACGGCGCAGCGCTCGCGAACGGGCGCGTCGCCGCCGATCTCGAAGCCCTGGCGAAGCAGCGCGCCGCCGATCTTTCGCTCGATCACGACGATCCGGTCGAGGAAGTGTTCGAGGATCAGGTCGCGTGCGCCGACCTCGTGGTGCTCAACAAGCGGGATCTGCTCGATGCTGCCGGAATGGATCGCGCGATCACGAAAGTGGCAGGCGCGCTTCCGCGCGCGGTCAAGATCGTCCCTGTCTCCGATGGCAAGGTCGATCCGGCAGCCCTCCTCGGGCTTGGGCTCAATACCGAGGAGGACATCGAAAACCGCCGCACCCGCCATGACGGCGAGCTCGAGCACGACCACGATGATTTCGAGAGCTTCGTCGTGCGGCTGCCCGAAATCTCGAGCCCCAGCGACTTGGCTGCGCGGATCTCGGCGCTCTCCGGGACGCATGACATCTTTCGCGTGAAGGGGTTTGTTGCGGTTGCCGGCAAGCCGATGCGTCTGCTCGTGCAGGCGGTCGGCTCTCGGGTGACGCATCACTACGATCGGCCCTGGCTCGCTTCCGAGACGCGCGAAGGACGGCTCGTCGTGATCGGACTGAAGGGATTGGATCGCCTCGCCGTGACGCAATCACTGGGCGCTTGAGCAATGCATCTGCTTGCGACCAGCTCCACGGCTCTCGACGAGATCGTCGAGCCGGTCGATCTGCGCGAGCCGCCGGGCGACGTGCTGGTGCTCTCCTTCGCGGACAGCGATCTCGCCGGCTTGGCCGCGGCCTGGGCGCTGGAACGCGATGCACTGCCCAGCGTGCGGCTCGCGCATTTGCGCGATCTGCGCCATCCCATGTCGGTCGATCTGTGGCTCGAGCGCGTCGCAAGCCATGCCAAGGTAATCCTGGTGCGCCTGCTCGGGGGGCTCGAATGGTGGCGCTACGGCGTCGAGTCCTTGTCTGCGCTGGCGCGGGCGCGCGGCATCGCACTGGCGCTGCTGCCCGGGGAGGACCGCGACGATCCGCGGCTCGCAGAAGCATCGACCGTCTCCCAGCGCGAGCTCGACACGTTGCTCGGCTTCTTTCGCGAGGGCGGCCGGGACAACCTGCGCGCACTGTTGCGGCGCCTCGCCCGTCATGCCGGCGCGAACCTAGAGGCTCCCGGGCCGGTCGCGGTCCCGCGCATGGCCGCCTACCTGCCCGGCAAAGGCGCAGTCGACCTCGAGCATCTGGCTGCGAGCCTTGCGCCCGGGCGGCCGGTCATCCCCGTCATCTTCTATCGCGCGCTGCTGCTGGCTGCCGACATGTCGGCCATCGACACCCTGTGCGAGGCGCTCGCGTCCAAAGGATTGGCACCCGCGCCGCTCTTCATCACCAATTTCAAGGAGCTCACGGCTGCGGAATTCGTGCGCGGCGCCCTGACGCGCCTCTCGCCCGCCGTGGTCCTGACCACCACCGCCTTCGCGCTCGGCGCCGATCCGGGCGAGCCGACCGCGCTGGACGGCCCTGATGTGCCGGTGCTGCAAGTCGTCCTGGCAAACACCAAGCGCGCAGCCTGGCGGGACAGCCCGCGCGGTCTGGGTGCGGCCGATCTCGCCATGCACATCGTCTTGCCCGAGCTCGATGGTCGCGTGCTCGCCGGCGCCATCGCATTCAAAGAGCCATTGCCGCCCCAGGGCGAGCTGGCGTTCACCGCCCTGGTCAATCGGCCGGAGCCGGACCGTATCGCCTTGCTCGCCGAGCGCGTCGCTGCGCTCACGCAACTGCAACAAGCACCGCGCTCGCGACGTCGCCTCGCCGTCCTCATGCCGCATTATGCCGGAGCGCCGGGGCGCGACGGCTATGCCGTAGGGCTCGACGTCCCCGCAAGCGTGCTCGCGCTCCTCTCCGACCTGGCGGTTGCCGGCTATTCCGTTGGAGAGGTGCCGGGGACGTCGCGCGCGTTGCTCGATGCGCTAACGGCAGGGTCGAGGGAAGCCGTGCTCCCGCTCGACGCCTATTCCGCGCTGTTTGCCGAGTTGCCGGCGGAGGCAGTTGCGCGCGTCCACGCGGCATGGGGCGATCCCGCGAGCGATCCAGATCTGCGGGACGGCGTGTTTCGGTTCCGCGCACGTGCGTTCGGCAATGTTCTGGTGGCGCTCCCTCCCGACCGGGGCCGGCCGAGCACGCGCCGCGCCGACTATCACGACGCAACGCTGCCTCCACGCCACGCCCTGCTTGCGTTCGGCTTGTGGCTGCGACGGCACGCCAACATCCAGGCGCTGGTGCACGTGGGCGCGCATGGCACCCTGGAATGGCTGCCGGGCAAGGCGGTGGCACTCACGTCATCCTGTTTTCCAGAAATTCTCACCGGCGCAGTGCCCGTGTTCTATCCCTTCATCGTCAGCAATCCGGGCGAGGCGGCGCAGGCCAAGCGCCGGATCGCGGGAGTGACGATCGGGCATCTACCCCCGCCCCTCGTCTCGACCACGCTGTCCGCCGATGCGCGCGAGCTCGAGCGGCTCGTCGACGAATACGCCCAGGCCGACGGGCTCGACGGCAAGCGGCGCGACCGGCTTGCGCGGCTCATCATGGAGACGGCGCAGCGCACCGGCATTGCCCGCGATGCCGGCGCCGATAGGGTGACCGACAGCAGCGATGCGCTGCGCCGCATCGATGCCTGGCTCTGCGATCTCAAGGACCTCGCCATCAAGGACGGCCTGCATGTGTTCGGGCGGGCACCTCAGTCCGGCGACGCACCGGCGCAATGGGAGACCAGCGGCGCCGCCGAGCGCAATGCGCTGCTCGCTGCCCTTGACGGGCGGCGAGTGGCACCAGGTCCGGCCGGAGCGCCGTCCCGCGGGCGCCGCGACGTGCTCCCTACCGGCCGCAACCTGTTCACAGCCGATCCTCGCATGTTGCCGACGCCGACCGCCATGGACCTCGGCCGGCTTGCCGCCGACGAGGTGATCCGCCTCTATCTTCAGACCCACGGCGAGATGCCGCGCGCCCTTGTCATCGACCTCTGGGGCAGCGCGACCTTGCGCACGGCGGGCGAGGAGATTGCGCAAGGGCTGAGCCTGATGGGGTGCCGCCCCACCTGGGATCATGCCACCGGCCGCGTTGTCGGTATCGAGGTGCTGCCGATTGCCGTCCTCGGGCGGCCGCGTGTCGACGTGACCTGGCGCATCTCCGGTCTGTTCCGCGATCTCTTTCCCGCTCAGATCGCCTTGCTGGACGCGGCGGTACGTACGGTCGCCGCACGCGAGGAATCCGACGAGGAGAATCCGCTTGCAGCAGCGCACCGATCCTGCGCCGGCGACCGGGCGGTGCCGTTCGCACGGATATTCGGCAGCGCACCTGGAGCCTATGGCGCAGGCATCGAGGATATGCTGGGAGGCGACGGCGATCGCGACGCGCTCGGCACCGCCTATCTCGCCGCCGCCTCGCATGCATATGGCGGCGCCGACGGGAGCGGCAGAACGGCATCCGGCGAGTTTGCGGCACAGGTCGAGCGCGCCGATGGGCTGGTGCATCCGGCGGATGATCCCGGTCGCGACCTGCTCGAAGGCGCCGAGGACGCCGCGTTCGTCGGCGGCTTCGCCGCGGCCGCAGCGGCGCTGGGCAAAGCTCCTGACCTGATCATGCTGGATGTGAGCGATCCGCAGCGCCCGCGCGCCCGCGCGCTGAGCACCGCACTCGCGCGCATCGTGCACGGCCGCGCCATCAACCCCGGCTTCATCGCCGGCATGATGCGTCACGGTCCGCGCGGAGGCGCGGAGCTCGCCGAGACCGTCGACCGGCTCCTCGACTTCGCGGAAACGACGAACGCCGTATCCAGCACCCTCGTCGATCTGGTCTATGCAGCCTATTTTGCCGACCCGCAGGTGCGCGACTTTCTGCAACGGGAGAATCCCGCCGCCGCTCGCGCCATGGCGGAGCGCTTCGCGGCCGCGCTGCGCAAAGGCCTGTGGCATCCGCGACGTAACGATGTCGGCTCAGAGCTCGACGCGTTTCTCGTTCAGGTCCCGTCATGAACCCGTTCGAGCCCCGTGGCGCGTGCCCGGGCCTGTCCACACCGATGCCGACCGGGGACGGGCTGCTGGTGCGGTTCATGCCGCTCGACGGCCTGACGCTTGCGGAGCTCCGCGCAATCTGTGCCGCGGCGCAGCGCCACGGCAACGGTACGATCGAGATTACCGCGCGTGGCAGTTTGCAATTTCGCGGACTATCGGCGCGCTCGGCCCCCGGTTTCGCGCGCGCCGTAGCCGAGCTTGGCATTGCCGCTTCCGACGGAACGAGCATCGCCACGAATCCTCTGCCCGACGATCCGGAAAGCATCGTCGATCCGCGGCCGATCGCAGCTGCGATACGCCAAACTGTGGGGGATGCCTCGCTTGCGCATTCGGCAAAAGTCTCGGTCATCATCGACGGAGGTGGCCGCCTCCATCTCGATGCTCTGCCCGCGGATATCCGCCTGCGGGCAATCGGATCCAAGGAGAGGCCGCTCCTGGCGATCGCCATGGGCCGGGATGGCGGCCCCACGACCGCGCTCGGGGCAATCTACCCGGCTGCGGCAGACAAGGTGGTCATCTCCCTCCTCCACGCGATTGCAGCGCAAGGTCCACATGCGCGCGCTGCCGATGTCATCCGCGCGATTGGTGTCCAGCGCCTGCGGTCGTTGATCGCAGATCATCTGCAACCGGCACTGGCAGTGCCAGAGCGCGCCGCCGCGGAGGTGATCGGCAGCCATTGCCTGCGGGACGGCTCCATGGCGCTCGGCATTGCCCCGGCGTTTGGACACGTTCGCAGCGACACGCTCGCCGCGCTTGCGGAAGCCGTCGGGATGCACGGCGTGCGCATTGCCCGGCTCGCGCCCCCACGCGCCCTGTTACTGCTCGGTGCGGCTTCGGAGAACACGGTTGCGCTCATGAATGCGGCTGTGCGGCTCGGATTCATCGTGGATGTCGATGACCCACGGCGGCGCATTGTCGCCTGTCCAGGTAAGCCGGCCTGCGCTTCAGGACTGATCGCAGCCCGCGCCCTCGCGGCTGAGCTGGCGCAAGCGTTGCGGGCAATACCTCCCCCTGCAAGGGGGAGGTCGGCTCCGCCCGACTTTGTCGGGGGGAGCCGGGTCGGGGTCACGTTGCAGCGACCATCGGCACAGCCGTGTTCCGAGGGCCAGGCCCCCACCCGACAGCATTTGCTCGAAGCAAATGCTGTCGACCTCCCTCTTGCAGGGGGAGGTACACCCGCGCCACTGATTCACATCTCCGGCTGCGCCAAGGGTTGCGCGCACCCGCGAGCAGCTGCGCTGACCGTGGTCGGCACCGAGCAGGGCTGCGGCATCGTTCATCACGGCTCGGCCCGCGCGGTGCCGGGCTATCATGTCGGTCCCGACCATCTCGTCGCCGAGATCGAGCGCATCGTCGCCCAAAGCAAGGAAGCGGCGGATGCGTGAGCCGCAGGCCTATCTGCGTGACGGAGACGCCATCTACGAGCGCTCCTTCGCCATCATCCGAGCTGAAGCCGACCTCTCGCGCCTGTCCAGCGAGGAAGCGGAGGTCGCGGTTCGCATGATCCACGCCTGCGGGATGGTGGAAATCGCGGACCGCATCGTGTTTGGCGGACCTCTGGTCCGCTGCGCCCGCAACGCTCTCGCTCGCGGTGCGCCGATCCTGTGCGACTCCGAAATGGTGGCGCACGGCATCTCACGGGTGCGATTGCCCGGCGACAACGCGGTGATATGCCGGCTGCGCGATGCCGCCGTGCCTGCGCTGGCGGACAAGCTCGGCACCACACGCTCCGCCGCAGCTGTGGAATTGTGGGCTGAAAAGCTCGAGGGCGCCCTGGTTGCGATCGGCAATGCGCCCACCGCACTGTTTCATCTGTTGCAAATGCTCGATCGCGGCGCGCCGCGGCCCGCGGCGGTCGTGGGCATTCCGGTGGGCTTTGTCGGTGCGGCGGAATCAAAAGAGGCTCTCGCTGCCAACCCGCTCGCTCTTCCTTACCTCACCGTGCACGGCCGCATCGGCGGCAGCGCGATCACGGCCGCGGCAGTCAACGCACTCGCAAGGCCGGGACTGTGAGCAAGGGCGGGAGACTTTTCGGCGTGGGCGCGGGTCCGGGCGATCCCGAGTTGCTCACCCTCAAAGCCATCCGCGTGTTGGAGCAAGCCGATGTGATGGCGCATTTCGCCAAGGCGGGCAATGCAAGCAACGCCCGCGCCACGGTCGCGGGCCATATCCGGCCCGAGGTGACGGAGCTGACGTTCTGCTATCCCGTCACCACGGAAATTCCGCGCAACACCCCTGCGTACTGCAAGAGCATCCGGGCGTTCTACGATAGCTGTGCCGGCACGGTGGCCGCTCATCTCGACGCCGGCCGCAGCGTAGCGGTAGTCTGCGAAGGCGACCCCCTGTTCTATGGGTCCTACATGCACCTGCATGTACGGCTTGCTCCGCGCTATCCGGCAGAGGTCGTGCCGGGAGTGACGGGCATGTCCGGTTGCTGGTCCGCCGTCGGCACGCCGATCGCTCAGGGAGACGACGTGTTCACCGTGCTGCCAGGGACGCTCTCCGAGAGCGAGCTCGAGCGCCGGCTCGAGGACGCAAATTGCGCCGTCATCATGAAGCTCGGCCGCAATCTGCCGAAGGTGCGACGGGCTCTGCAACGCGCAGGCCGGCTCGATCGTGCCATCTATGTCGAGCGCGGCACGACCGCGAACGCGGCCTCGATGCGGCTTGCGGACAAGGGCGACGATGCGGCGCCGTATCTCTCGATGATCCTGCTTCCGGGGTGGGAAGACCGGCCGTGAGCGGGCATCTTGCCGTTGTAGGTCTGGGACCGGGAGATGCCCACTGGCTTACGCCGGAAGCGGATGCCGCCACGACGCAGGCCGATGCACTCTATGGATATGGGCCATACCTCGATCGCCTTCCTTGCCGATCCGGCCAGCATCGCTATTCTTCCGACAATCGCCAAGAAGCCGCGCGCGCCGCGGCCGCACTTCGTCATGCGGCGCAAGGCGCGCGCGTCGCCATCGTCTCGGGCGGCGACCCCGGTGTGTTTGCCATGGCGGCGGCGGTATGCGCCGAAATAGAAACGGGCCCGGACGCGTGGCGCGAGCTTGACGTCGCCATCATCCCGGGGATCACGGCCATGCTCGCGGTGGCCGCGCGCGTCGGCGCACCGCTCGGCCATGACTTCTGCGCGCTCTCGCTCTCCGACAATCTCAAGCCGTGGGACCTGATCGTGCGCCGGCTTGCGGCGGCTGCAGACGCCGGTTTTGTGATCGCGATCTACAACCCGGTCTCGCGCGCGCGCGATTGGCAGCTGGCTGCCGCATTCGATGAGCTTCGTCGCCGGATCGAGGCGTCGACGCCGGTCGTCTTCGGACGCGCTGTCGGGCGGGCAGACGAGAAAATCTTCATCAGCACCCTTGCTGCCGCCGACCCGAACGCGGCCGACATGGCAACTCTCGTCATCGTGGGCTCTGCGCAAACGCGGCTCATCAACCGCCCGGGGCGCTCGCCGCTGGTCTATACGCCGCGCGCGGTCGAGAGCGCGAGCGCATGAGCAAGCCAGGCGCAGGCCTCCTCAACGGTGGAGACCGCCGGTGCATGCGGCAGCGGCGGGCGCCGCAGCATGATCACTGGAACGGCAAGCGCCCGCGCCGCTGCGATCTTGCCGTAGGTCGCGCTTCCGCCGCTGTTCTTCGCGACGACGACAGCGATGTGGTGGATCTCGAGCAGCGCGCGTTCGTCCGCCTCGTGAAAAGGACCGCGGCCGGTCAGATAAGTGGCATGCGGCACGGCAAGCGGCGGCTCGATCGGGTCCACGCTTCGCACGATGTAGTAGTGCTGGGGCGCGCCGATGAATGGCGCGAGCTCCTTGCGGCCGAGGGCCAGGAAGACCCGGCGCGGCTCCTTGCCAAGCGCGCGGACCGCGGCGGTGACGTCGGGCACTTCGATCCACTGGTCGCCGGCAGTTGCAATCCATGGCGCTCGCCGCAGCGCCAGCATGGGGATGCGCGCCCGCTGCGCCGCGTACACGGCGTTGGCGGAAATGGTGGCGGCATAGGGATGGGTTGCATCAATCAGCGCGTCGATGCGCTCGCGGGCAAGGTATTGCGCAAGGCCCTTCGCACCGCCGAAACCGCCAACCCGAGCCGGGACAGGCTGTGGCGCGGGCGATGCGGTGCGGCCCGCGAGGGAGACGATCACGTCGAGATCCGCGCGAGCGGCAAGCTCGACTGCGAGGCGGCGCGCTTCGGCAGTGCCACCGAGTATCAGGACGCGCCCTATGGCCAACGCTGATCTCCTGCCCGATGCAAGCGCCGGCGAGAGTGCCGCATCATTTCGCTGGCTGTCCATTGTCGGCATAGGCGAGGACGGCATCGACGGATTGAGCACCGCGGCCAGGGAGCTGGTGCAGCGGGCGGAGATCGTGTTTGGCGGCAGACGTCACCTCGCGCTCGCGGCGCCGCTCATTCGCAGGGCGGCACGGCCATGGCCCAGCCCATTCGACGGTGCCGTAAAAGAAGTGCTGGAACATCGCGGTCGCGCTGTGTGCGTGCTCGCCTCGGGCGATCCCTATCTCCATGGCATCGGCGCATTGCTGGCACGGCACGTGGATACGCGAGAAATGCACGCGGTGCCGGCGCCCTCCGCATTCAGCCTTGCCGCGGCGAGGCTCGGCTGGGCATTGGCGGACACGGTGCAGCTCTCTCTGCATGCGCGCGCGCTCGACCTCGTGCGCCCGCATCTGCAACCCGGCGCCCGCGTGCTTGCACTGACATCTGATGGCGATACCCCGGTTGCGCTCGCGCGCCTTCTGGCGGATGCCGGATTTGGGCTCTCTCGCTTCACCGTGCTGGAAGCGCTCGGCGGGCCGCGCGAGCGCGTACGCAGCACCACGGCTGGCGAGCTCAACCTCGACCGCGTCGATAATCTCAACGTGGTGGCCATCGAAGTGGCGGCGCAACCGGGCGCACGCGTCATCACCCGTACCGCAGGTCGAAGCGATGCATGGTTCGAGCACGACGGACAGATCACCAAACGCGAGGTCCGGGCGATTACACTGTCGTCGCTCGCACCACGGCGCGGCGAGCTCCTGTGGGACGTCGGCGCGGGGGCGGGCTCGATCGCGATCGAATGGATGCTGGCCGATCCATCGCTGCGCGCCATTGCCGTCGAGCGCAACGCCGAGCGCGCCGCGTGCATAAAACGCAATGCTGCGGCTTTCGGGGTGCCCGGGCTCGTTGTGGTTGAAGACACAGCACCGGCTGCGCTCGATGCCCTCGCCCCGCCCGACGCGGTCTTTATCGGCGGTGGAGCGAGCGACCCGCGCGTCCTGGATCGCTCGGTCACGGCGCTTTGCCCGGGTGGGCGCCTCATCGTCAATGCCGTGACGCTCGAGACCGAATTGCTGCTGCTGGAACGGCGGGCAAGCCTCGGCGGCGAGCTCATCCGGATTGGGGTCGCGCACGCCGAACCGCTCGGGAGTAAATCCGGCTGGCGTCCCGCCATGCCCGTTACCCAATGGGTATGGGCGAAGCCGTGATCGTCGCAGGCGTAGGCTGTCGCAAGGGCGCTGCGATCGCTGATGTGCAAGCTGCTGTCCTTGCCGCTCTTGCCCAGTGCGGCGTCCCAGCCAATGCCCTCGCGGCCATTGCGACATCGGCGGCAAAGAGCACGGAAGCCGGCATAGCCGGAGCAGCATTGCAGCTGGGCGTCCCGCTTCTCCCGGTGTCGCAAACGGATCTGGAAGTCGCTGCGCCCGGTACGCGCACCAGGTCTGAACGGGTGCTTGCGCTTCTCGGCCTGCCCTCGCTCGCGGAAGCGGCTGCGCTGGCGGCCGCCGGTCCGACCGCCCGCCTTCTGGTCTCGCGCATCGCCAAAGGGTCCGTCACCTGCGCCCTCGCAGAAACCGGCGAGCTGCCGGAGAAACAGCCATGACCGTGCATTTCATCGGGGCAGGCCCCGGCGCAGCCGACCTCATCACCATTCGCGGCCGTGATCTCCTCGCCCGCTGCCCGGTATGCCTGTACGCCGGATCGATCGTATCGCCGCAGCTGCTGACCCATTGTCCCGCGGGTGCACGAATCGTGGACACCGCACCGATGAGCCTCGATCAGATCGAAGCTGAGCTCGTGGCGGCGCATGCGGCAGGCCTCGACGTGGCGCGGCTGCACTCCGGCGACCTTTCCGTGTACAGTGCACTGGCGGAGCAGCTGCGCCGGCTCCGGCGATGCGCCATTCCTTATACGCTCACTCCCGGCGTTCCGGCGTTTGCAGCGGCCGCAGCAGCGCTCGGCTGCGAGTTGACCGTGCCGGAGGTGGCACAGAGCGTGGTGCTCACGCGCATGCCGGGTCGCGCCTCGCGCATGCCGGAGGCCGAGCAGCTCGCCTCCTTCGCGACCACCAGAGCGACCCTCGCCATTCATCTTGCCGTCACCGCCCTCGACAAAATCGTTGCGCAGCTCACGCCGTTCTATGGTGCCGACTGTCCGGTTGCCGTCGTGGTGCGCGCGAGCTGTCCCGATGAGCGTGTCGTGCGCGGCACCCTGGGCGATATCTGTGCAAGCGTTGCGGCGGCACCGATCGAGCGTACCGCGCTCGTGCTGGTGGGGCGCGCGCTCGGCGCGGAGAGTTTTCGCGAGAGCGCGCTCTATGACGCGGCCTATCAACGACGCTTTCGCGCGGGAGACTGCGCGTGAGCAGGCGCGAAGGGTGCGCGTCCCCGCAGCCGGCCCTCGCGATCGAACACTGCAATCTCTATCGCGATGCCGCGTCCCTCGACTACATGCAGCGCGCTATGGTGGGCGGCGCGGGCAACGGCATCCCCCAGCGCTATTCCTTCGGCTTCGGCGCGGTCAAACGCTTCCGCCGCCGTATTCGACGTCAGGATGCTCCTCCGCAGGGCCGGCGATCCGCCCATCGCCTCGCCAGCCCCGGCAAGCCAGGCGAGATCCACCGCACCGCGTTTGGAATGCAGATCAAGCAGCCCTTGGGCAAGCTTCGCCATCTTGGCAACGCCGCCGGCGATGGTGACCCTCGGCACGGGACGCTTGCGCAGATATTTGAGCATTCCGCCGACGAAGTCGCCCATATCGATCAGGGCAGTCTCAGGCAGATCGTGCAGCTTCTGTACTGCTGCCTCCGACGTTGCGCCGGTCGAGCCGGCGATGTGGGCGTGGCCAAGGGCGCGCGCCACGTCGATGCCGCTGTGGATGGAGGCGATCCACGACGAGCAGGAATAAGGAACGACGATCCCGGTGGTGCCGAGAATCGACAATCCTCCCACGATCCCCAGCCGCGCGTTGAGGGTCCTTGCCGCCAACGCTTCCCCTCCGGGAACCGCAATCTCGATCTCCGCATCGCCGCTGCCATTCGCCGCCGCGGCGACCTCGGCTATGGCGCCCCGCATCATCTGCCGGGGCACAGGATTGATCGCAGGCTCGCCCGGAGGGATCGGCAGACCGGGACGGCTCACCGTGCCCACGCCTTCTCCCGCGCGAAAGATCACTCCGCTCCTTGGCGCACCGACCCGCACGGTAGCAAGCACCAGCGCGCCATGGGTGACGTCGGGATCATCGCCGGCATCTTTGATCACGCCTGCGGTTGCAGTGTCCCTCTCCCGGCGGCTTACCGCGAGCGCAAAAGCCACGCGCTCCCCGCGCGGCAGGCTCACTTCCACAGGATCGGGAAACTCCCCCGTCAGCAGCGCCGCATAGGCGGCTTTGGCAGCTGCCGTGGCGCAGGCACCCGTGGTCCAGCCGCGCCGCAGCGGGGGGTGCTTCGAGCTCATGCGCCTGCCTATAGTGTCCCACAGCGGTGCGGTCACGGCGGAACGTCTGCCAATGGATGACTGGAGCGCGCTCGCCGATTTGCGCGGAGGGATGCCGGCGCTCCCGGCCGGCCACGTATGGCTCGCCGGCGCCGGCCCGGGCGATCCCGGGCTATTGACGCTCTACGCCCTTGCCGGTCTCACCCATGCGGACGTGATCGTGCACGACGCCTTGGTGGACAAGCGCGTACTGGCGCTCGCCGGACCGCAGGCGAGACTTGAATTTGCCGGCAAACGTGGTGGCAGGCCATCGGCGCTCCAGGCCGATATCTCCAAGCGCCTGATCGAGCTCGCCAAGGAGGGCCGCCGGGTGTTGCGCCTCAAGGGCGGGGATCCGTGCATCTTCGGCCGTGGCGGCGAGGAGGCGATGGCGCTCGCCGCTGCCGGCGTCCCCTTCCGCATCATCCCGGGTGTCACCTCAGGCCTGGCCGCGCTCGCGGCAGCCTCGATCCCGGCCACGGTGCGGCAGGTGAACCGGGCCGTCATCCTGGCGGCTGGTCACCAGGGCGGCGAAAACGATGGTTACGACTGGGGCCCGCTCGCGCGCACCGGCGAGCCCATCGTCCTTTACATGGTGATGCACAACCTCGAACGGGTCGCCGACGCGCTGATTGCCGCCGGGCGAGATGCCAAGACACCGGCTGCGATCATCGCAGCCGCAACCACGCCTGCAGAGCGGACCATCGTGTCGACGCTCGAGTGCATGGCGGCGGACGCGCGCGAAAACGGTCTGGAATCTCCGGCAGTCGTAGTGGTCGGGGAGATCGTAAGGCTTCGCGATCATCTTCTGGCCGCGGCACCGGAGCGAAAGCGATGAGCGCCCGCGGCCTCATCGTTGCGGCTCCGCGATCCGGTTCCGGCAAGACAGCGATCACGCTTGCGCTCGTCGCTGCACTCTCTCGCCGCGGTCACGCCGTGCGGGTGGCGAAGGCGGGGCCGGACTACATCGATCTTGCATTCCATGCGGCCGCATCAGGCCGGCCTGGCATCAATTTGGACAGCTGGGCCATGCCGCCCGCGCTGCTCGATACGCTGCTGGCCGCGGCCGCCCGCGAGGCCGATCTCGTTATTATCGAGGGGGTGATGGGATTGTTCGACGGCGCGCCGGGAGAGCCCGGGCGTTGCGGATCCACCGCCGACCTCGCGGCCCGCTTCGGGCTTCCGGTACTCCTGGTGATGGATGTGTCCGGGCAGGCGCAATCGGCAGCCGCTGCGGTGCGCGGCTTCGCCTCGCACGATGCTGCAGTCCGGCTCGCCGGCGTGATTCTCAATCGCGTCGGCAGCGAGCGCCATCGCATGCTGGTCGCCGATTCGATCGCAGCCTTGAACGTCCCGGTGCTCGGCGCCGTTCCACGCGCGGAGTGCCTCACGCTGCCGGAGCGTCATCTCGGGCTGGTGCAAGCGAGCGAGCATCCGGACTTTGCCGCCCGCATTGAGCAAATCGCGAAATTGGCCGAGCGGCATCTCGACCTCGGGGCGATGCTGGCCGCTGCCGCCGATATCAACGTAGCCGATGCGCCCGGGGCTGCGCCGCTGCCGCCGCCCGGACAACGCATCGCGCTTGCTTGCGATGCCGCTTTCAGCTTCTGCTATCCCCACGTTCTTGACGGCTGGCGACGCGCAGGTGCCGAGACCGTGCGCTTCTCACCGCTGGCGGACGAGCCGCCGCCCGAGAGCTGCGACTGTTGCTGGCTTCCGGGCGGCTATCCGGAGCTGCATGCGGGCGCGCTGGCCGCGGCATCCTCTTTCCGCGCGGGCTTGGCGCGATTTGCCCAAGCGCGACCGGTGCACGGCGAATGCGGCGGCTACATGGTGCTCGGCGAAACCCTCGAGGACGCTGCCGGCGTCCGCCATTGCATGATGGGCCTGCTTGGGCACGCGACAAGTTTTGCGCGCCGCAAGCTTGCGCTGGGTTATCGCGAGGCGCAATTGCGCTGCGACAGCATGATCGGCGTGAAGGGAAGCACGCTGCGAGGCCATGAGTTTCACTACGCAACGCTGGTGCAGGCCGGACACGATGATCCCTTCTGCGATCTCGCCGACGGACAAGGACGCGCGTTAGGTCCGGCCGGCGGGCGGCGCGGAAACGTCACCGGTACGTTCTTTCATGTCGTGTCGCGGTCGTGAGGGCTTCGTCGCGCGCAACATGATCGGGACCGCAAGCCGCAGGCCGTCTCCGTCGCCGATCGCTTTCGAATTCCGCGTCGGATCAGAACGGGGTGCTCGGCTTTTCCCGTTTGCAGTATTGCGAGAAGATCAGCGCAAGCGCTTTCTCCGTCTGATCAGGATCCCCCGGCAGGGAAATGTGCGCAGACCGGAATCCGTAATCGACCGTAACTTTGTCCGGCTTGAGGTATTCGAAAATCACGTCGTCGCCTTCGACCTCGAGCTCATAGAGAGTCCGCGGTCCCGCATATTTCTTGCTGATGCGAGCGGTATCCATCTTGAAGCGGCTCAGATAATATCTGGCATAGCGGTTGAATTTGGGTTCAGGCACCACCACGACGCATGACTTGCGATCGATGATTTCCGGGCCATCGGGGGGATCGGTGCGGCCGGTGAACACATAATCGACCGCCTGTTGGAACCGGTCCTCCGCAGCAGCGCTTCGCGCAGGCACACAGGCGACAGAAAGCAGCGATACTGCTGCGACCAATGTGCGCAGATGTGCGGCCATTGCCGCACTTTGTCGCAGCGCTGGTGTTTTTGATGGGGCTGACGGCGCGCCCGCTCCTGTGATTTGCAGGCCGACTTGTCTGCTAGGGGCAGGCATCGCTCCCGAAACATGCTCAAGAGTGGGTGTTCTGCGACTCTCGAACCGTTGTCCGAAAGCGCCGACATGGTCTACAATGGCATCAAGCTGGGGCGCAATGGGAGCTCATTGACTTCGCAAGACTGCTGCGAGGCAAGCTGAGTTTTCTGCGAATACAACCCACCTGCCTCGACCGGCGCCGAGGGGAACAGAATCAAGATGCGACTTCTGCTTTGGCTGTGCCTTGCCGTCCTGTCCGTCTCTCTGACTTCAGCCGCATGGTCGCAGCAGAAGCCGCCGCGCATTGCGCTCGTCATCGGCAACGCAGCCTACCCCGGCGCCCGAACACCGCTTTCCACGACCCTCGCCGACGCGCGCAGCCTGGGGGCCGAGCTGCGCCGCAGCGGGTTCGAGGTCGAGCTCAAGACCAACGTCGGCAAAGCCGACATGCAGAACGCGATCGACGCCTTCACCGGCAGGATCGGCCCGGGAGTCGACGCGCTGTTCTACTTCAGCGGCTACGGCATGCAGCTGGACCGGCAGAGCTATCTGATGCCTATCAACGCGGACGCATGGAGCCCCTCCGATATCCGCAAGGACGGCATCAAGATCGATTCCGTGCTCGCGGAGATGCATCGCAAGGGAGCGCGTGTGAAGATTCTCATCATCGACGCGGCGCGCAGGAATCATTGGGAGGGCCGCTTCCGCGCCTCGCCGGAGGGACTTTCCGGGATCGACGTGCCGGAAAACACCCTCGCGATGTATTCGGCTGTGCCGGGCAAGCTCGTTACCGACCGTTCCGACGGCAACAGCTTTTTCGTCGGCGAGCTGCTCAAGGAGATCCGCGCCGCCAACGTCGCCGCAGGCGCGAACGTGACCGCGGAGGACGTGCTCGATCATCTCAAGACGGGAATCTACCAGGCGTCCAACAAGGAGCAGAGTCCCTGGGTGGCTTCGTCTCTCGTGGAGCAGTTCTTCTTCGGCCCGCAGCAGACGGGCACCGGCATCGCGCAAGGCGGACAACGGACGGCGGAGGTGGAAAAACCACAACCGATCGTGGACAACGTTCCGCTGCGGCATCTCAATGAGATTGCGCTCATGCCCAGCGATCATTTCCGGGAGTGCGAATCCTGTCCCGAGATGCTGGTCATACCGGAGGGAGAGTACATGATGGGCTCCCCGGACAACGAGGCCGACCGCAGCAGCAACGAGGGCCCTCAGCACCGGGTCAAAATTGCGCGGCGCTTCTCTGTGAGCAAATTGAAGATCACGCGGCAGGAATTTGAAAAATTCGCGAACGAGACGAGCTACGCGGGCGAGGACCGATGCTTCACGCTCGAGGACGGCAAGGTGGAAGAGCGCACGGGGCGGTCGTTCCGTAACCCGGGCTTCGAGCAGAGGAGCAACCACCCCGCCGTCTGCGTCGATTGGGAGGATGCCAAGGCTTATGTAGCGTGGCTCTCCAAAAAGACCGGGAAGCTCTACCGTCTGCTCAGCGAGTCGGAATGGGAATATGTAGCGCGCGCCGGCACCAGGACCCCATTCTGGTGGGGGACCTCGATCGCGACCGACCAGGCCAACTACGACGGCAGATCGACCTATGGCGGCGGCTCGGCCGGCGAGTATCGCGAGAGGACGGTGCCGGCCGACATGTTCAAGCCCAATCCCTGGGGTCTCTATCAGGTGCATGGCAACACCATGGAATGGGTCGAGGACTGCTGGAACGACACCTATCAGTACGGGCCCTCCGACGACTGGATGCGAGTTGCCGGAAGATGCGACGTCCATGTCCGCCGCGGCGGCGCCTGGAACACGCCCGCGAAAATGCTGCGCGCCGCCTACCGCGACAACCGCAAGACCGGCAACCGCGCTTCGAATACGGGATTCCGCGTCGCGCGCACGCTCAGCCAATAAAACGGTTGCTGGCTACCCGCGCATCCGCGTCTTGTGCCCCAAGCAAAAACCTTGGATGGCCGGGCCGAGCCTGGCCGCGCCCGGCCATGACGTTCATCTGATCGGAACGCGGTCTACTGCCTTCACAGACCGTTCGCTTCCGGCGCTGGCGACAGCGGCTGCGGTGCCGGTACTGAGATTGCAGCTGCGGGACGCGAGGCCGGCCCGGCAGCTGCGGCGGTGTGATAATTCGGGTTCTGGAACTGTACCCGGCGGTTGAGCTCATTGGCCGGGTCGCTCGGCAGCAACAGCCTGGACTTGCCATAGCCCTTCGCAGTGAGCCGGTGCGGATCTATCCCATGCTGCGCGATCAGATATTGCCGCACCGACTGCGCCCGCCGCTCCGACAGTCGCTGATTGTATTCGGCGCCTCCGGTCGCATCGGTGTGACCGGCGATGATGATCGGGTATTTCGCGATGCTCGGATCGTTGAGCGCCGCGGCGACCATGTCGAGCTCGCCGCGCGCCTGCGCCGTCAGCTCGGCCGAATCGTAGGCAAAGTTGATGGTACGATCGAACGACCCCGGGGTGCGCACGCTCGCAGTCGTGGTGATGCCGCGCACCCGGCGATCGAAGACGGGCATGCTGCATTCGGGATCGAGCGCGCAGACCATTTGATCGCGGCTCAGCTCCTCCGAGAACGCCGGAGCCGTGCTGATTGCCAGTGAAAGGCAGCAGAGCAGCAGGTACGCGCATTTGGCGGCGGTGGGCGGCTTGTAGGTCCAGAAGGGGCGGGTCGGAAGGGCAATGGGGTAAGTGGCCATGGTGGTCTCCATCGTGCTCGCTCGATAACGAATTCCGATGGCGACCAACCTACAGGCGTTCCTCGCGTTGGGATGTGATGGCGATCACAGAATTGCGCTTTGTGTGAAGCGCCGCACACAACCTGCGTTGCAAGAGACTTCGCGGAGGCGGGGCATGCGTCACCCTTCTGTCCCCCCGCCGCGCGTTTCGAGAGAGGGCATGCAGTGCGGGGCAACCCAAAGAACGCTTTGCGTTTTTTGGGGCCCGTCGCTGCGGAAAATCTGAGAGACTTCGCAAGCGCGACACCGTGCGTCGCGCCTCACCCAACGGAAGGCCGCGCGAGCCTTTCTTAGAGACCTTCACCCCCCGTGGAACCGGCGCCACTGGGTCCTGCCGGTCGAGCCGTCGGCGTGGCCGGCTTGCCGGCGGAGGGGGCCGCAGGAGCAACGGCCGCCGGCGCAGCGGGAGCTCCGCTCGCCGGCACCGATGCGGTCGCGTAATTCTGGTTCTGGAACTGAACCCGACGGTTGAGGTCGTTGTAGGGGTCCGAGGGCAGCAGAAGCCGTGATTTGCCGTAGCCCTTCGCAACCAGCCGCTTGGGATCGATGCCGTGTGCAGAGATGAGGAATTGCCGGACTGCCTGGGCGCGGCGCTCGGAAAGGAGCTGGTTATATTCGGCAGACCCCGCCGCATCGGTGTGGCCGCTGATGATGATCGCGAGCTTGACGGTGCTGGGGTCGCTCAAGGCCTTCGCTACGCTATCCAGCTTCTCTCGGGAGTCCGCAGTTATCTCGCTGGAATTGAACGGAAAATTCAAGGTGATGTCGAATGATGCAGGCGGACGCACGACTTGCGTCGTGGCCGTTATGCCGCGAACCCGCCGATCCGTGAATGGTGTGCCGCACTGCGCACTGAGCGCACAAACCATCTCTTCCACGGTCGGATCCTCCGCTCGAGCCGATCCAACGCTCAGCAAGAGGGCCAGGCTGCAGAACAAGAGATTCGTGTATTTCATGGCTCGCTCCTTGTCCCGGTGCGGCTGGGGCTCAATGCCGCTATGCTACGACGCTGACGGCGGTCGGCCGCCGATTATGTCCTCATTGGCCAAACCAAGATTGGCCAAACCAAGATTGGCCAAACCAAGCCTCGCCGGTCGCGAACGACGCCGGCGCGCTCAGGTGTTGGTAGCAAAGCCGGACCTTCCGGTTCAATTCGTTTCGACGCCGTCTTCCCCGTGTCACTCCGGCCGACTTCGGGCTTGACCCGGGGGAGAGCCGGAATCCAGCGAATGCACGAACGGCGCCGATTACTCACGACTGTGGATTATCGGGTCCCGGCCAAGCAAGCCCTGCCCTGCAGCGCAGCTCGCAGAATTCAGCCTTGCCCCTGGGCTGCCAGGCTTGGATTCGACCCGAAGATCGCGCGAAGCCTTACCCGCGCCCTGCGAAGCTGAGCGCTTGTACACTGCCGCAAGCCATCGCTTGGCGGAGCATCGTCCCTTGCAGTTTTTGTCCCGGCCTCAGGCAGTGCCGCTTCTTCCTCCCGGCGACGCAGCATCTGCAGGAGCGCAAGGATTGCGCTGAGGATGAAGAATGCGGCAACGACAGTCCATTTCACGCGAGCTCTCGCGTCGGCCGCCCTTTCAGCCTCGAAGCGCGCCCAGGCAAACTGGGCTTTTTCCCGCTCTTGTGCCGCCATACGCTCGGCATTCACGATTCGAGCGCGGTCAGCATCCAGCCGGGTCTTCTGCGCGACCGACACGCGCGAGCTTTCCCTGGGCGAGGATAATTCCGGGTTGGCAGCGCCGCCGGATAGCGGCACCGTCTGTTGCGGAGCCAAAAATGCGCGCAGGTCCTTTGCCCTTATGGAGCCGGTCACTTCCTTTGCTGCTACAGCAGGCCCAGCGGCATCCTTGCCGGCTTCGGCGACGCCGCGTTCGGCGACTCCGGCGCGACTCTTTGCCGCCGACTCGGCGGGCTCCGGTCTCGCGGCAGACGCGCGCTCAGTGCCGGGGAGCTGCCCTTGCGCGCGGGCAAGCACGGCAGCGTCAGCGGCCAAAAAGCGCAGATGACCCCGCCCGTTCCGATCGGAGGCGGACCAGAGGTAGCCAGCGCCCCCGGCCAGGCGAAAGATCGGCAAGCCGAGCTGCCGCGATTGCTGCACATCGCCAAGGTAATCCACCAGCAGGCTTTGCTCAGGGCCGCCGGACTCGCTGCTCGGGACAGCTTTTGCCGGGAGCTCCTCCAGCTGCAACTTCCCCCAGAGCACGATCACCGCCGCCGGTGCATCCTCGCGCGCAGGCAAGCGGAGCTCACGGGCAGGCGCGCCAAACCTTGCCGACAGACGCTCGATTTCCGTTTCCATGTCGTCTGTCGTGAAGAATGCCGGCGCGATCTCGCGGCTCACATAGGCAACGGTGCGCCCCTCATCGCGGAGCACCGAGGTCGTGGCGGTGAAGGCGCCGCGACCTCCCCTTTCGTGCCGGCTCAGACGGCACCAGCTGTGTTGGGAGAATTGCTCGCTCGGGCTGCACTGGTACGCGCGCGGCAACCAAAGCGACTTGGCAAGGGTGACACCGTCTACGGCGTATGGCGAAGCGGCGCTGGCTCCTTCGCCGAGACCCAGCGCTGCCGTGCTTGCGCAAACAGCGAGCAAGCCTCGAATAAGCTGCGTTTGCATCACTCTGTACTCACACATCTGTCGCGAGCGCACGGAACACCGAGCACTCCCGTCGATCTTGAATTGTTAAGTTTAACAAGGTGCTAATTCGGGTCCGGCCCCGGGTCCGCATGTCTCGACGCGGACCAGCCCAGCGGCGTTGCGGCGGGGTAGCCTGCTGGGCAAAATCGCGCGGCCCGAGCCCTGCACACGCCGCCTCCCTCGAGCTTGAGTCCGGGGGGCTCACCGGGGACCGAGCAGCTGAGGAGCAATGAGCTTCAACCGACCGATCGTCTTCTGGATCGCACTCCTTCTCGTGCTGGTGATCGCCGTCGCTCTGTTGCGGGAAGTCCTGTTGCCGTTTGTGACGGGCATGGTGCTTGCCTATCTGCTCAATCCGATGGCCCAGCGGATGGAGCGCCGGGGGATGAACCGGCTGGTTGCCACCCTGGTCATCATTGCTCTTGTCGTGGCCATCATCACCGCTTTGATCATCCTGATCGTGCCGGTCATCGTGCGCGAGCTCTCCTACTTCATTGACAGCTTCCCCCTGTACGTGCGGCAACTGCGTGAGCTCGCATCCGACCCGCGCCATCCCTGGGTCGGCAAGATCGTGGGACAGGGCCTCGGCGAGGCCGAGCGCTCTTTTGGCGAGCTCACGAGCCTCGCGACCACCTGGTTCGGCACCTTCCTGCGGTCGGTGTGGTCAGGCGGACGCGCCCTGATCTCGGTCCTTTCGCTCGGAGTCGTCGCTCCGATCGTTGCCTGCTATCTCCTCTACGACTGGAACAGGATGGTCGCCACGGTCGATAATTGGGTCCCCCCGGTCCATCGCGACGTCGTGCATGGGCTCGCGCGTGAAATAGACGAGACGATCGGCGGCTTCGTTCGCGGTCAGAGCGTGCTCTGTCTGGTACTGGCAGTATTCTACGCAGCCACACTGTGGGGGATGGGCCTCAAGCACGGCGCGCTGATCGGCTTTGCTGCCGGATTGCTGAGCTTTATTCCTTATCTCGGCTCGCTCTCCGGTCTCATCATCTCGCTCTGCGTCGCGGTCGCGCAATTCTGGCCGGACTGGAGGCCGATTGCTCTGGTGCCGGCCGTCTTCTTCGTCGGGCAGTCGCTCGGGGATTACGTGCTCGCACCCTATCTGGTCGGCCGACGCATCCATCTCAATCCGGTCTGGATCATGTTTGCCCTTTTCGCCTTCGGCTATCTGTTCGGCTTCGTGGGGCTGTTGATCGCCGTGCCGTTAGCTGCCGCAATCGGCGTGCTGATGCGTTTCGTCCTGCGTCAATACTATGCGAGCCCGATCTACAAGGCCCCGCCCCCGCCTCTCGCGGGGCAGCGCAATACGGAGCTGTCTCCCGGCCGTCCGATCGCGGACAAAATCGACGCCGCCAAGGCGTAGGCAGTTGCTTAAAACGCTTATTTCAAAATCTCCAACGTCAGCGGCTTGAGACGAAAATTGTTGCACGCATTGAGCAGGATCGGGCAGTTCGAGATGGCAACGATCTGCGGCATGAGCGCGCGCATGACCATGAAGTCCCCCGGCTTGCCCTTGGGGACGCGGATTTCCCATCGGCCGTCGGCATCGTAGGCCACGGTCATGAAGATGTTGAAGCAGGTGTCGGTATTGAAGCTCCAGCGGTCCATGCCATATCCGCGAATTGCCGTCTCCAGGTTCGACTGGCAATTCGGGGCGCCTGTCCCGGATGCGCCGTAGCGCGCGATGTTCAGGTGCTCGCTGCAGTAGCCGCCGCCGCAATAGTTCTCGCCGGTGAGGTCTTCCTCGATCTGCCACATCGCGCGGGTGCGATTGGTGTAAAGGACATGCGGCGCAGTGAATTTCCAGGTCAGGTTGACCGCCCTGCTCGAATGCATGCTGAGCAGCTCGCGGACATCGTCGCGGTTGAACGAGATGAAATCTGCGACCTGCTCTCCCTCCGGCTGGGTCAGGCGCAGCCGCTGGCCGGATTCGATCTCGAAACTGATGTTCCCGGCCGGCGGAATGGTGACCGGCACCCCAGGCTGCAAGACGGCGGTTGCACCACTCATTCGAGCTGATCCCTGTTTCTGGATATGCTCGTCTAAACAAGCACACTGCCAGATCGCGCGGCAAGTCCTCACGCGAGTCCTCACGCGAGTCCTGGCGCGAGCGCTCGAGCGGCGCGCGCAGGGCTGACCGCCGTTACCGGGCACCTCGGCGCCCACGCGGATGTGACGACCATCACAAAGCTTCGGCAAAAACGCTTCTGTGTGACAGCCGGCACAGCATGGGGCGCAATACTGCGGTAGATACCAACCGACGAGCAATGGTGATTTCACCAGGCAAACAGGTGACGACATGAGCGCAATGATCCACATCCAGGGACCCCGCGACAGCAGTTTCATCGTCAAATTCGAGACGGCCGATGGGCGCTCGCTCGCCATCATCGTGCCTGAGAAAACGGCCGCGGTGCTTCGCGACCTGCAAGAGCTCATGCCCTATGGACTTGCAGTCCGCGACATCGACGACACCAGCTGTGAGGTGGACGACGGCGAGGCGCTCGGTCCCCACTGCACCCAGTCGCCCTGAGCGACTGCGAGGCACGGGGCCCTGACATTCACCCCTGCTGCTCGCCCGCGAAGCTCAATAAAACGGCTTGTTCCCCCGCACGAGCCTCCTTGACGTCAAAGCATCGGCGTAGGACATGTTTTGACGCACGAGGACAACGCTTACCCTCGACGCAGACGTGTCAGCGCAATTGAGGCGGCTGCGGCGGGCCCGGCCGTGGGGACGACGCCGGACCAAGATAACCAGCGCATGGCAGACCACTTCGACAAGCTCGAGATCCGCGAGCCCGCGAAACGAGAGCGGGATCTGATGAGCCGTCTGCCCGAGCTCATCGGGCGTGCTGCAGGGGCGCCGGGGTGGGCTCACCAACTCGACGGGGTGGACGCCAAGAGCATCAGCTCGCGCGCCGCGCTGGCGAAATTGCCGCTGCTCCGGAAGTCCGAGCTTGCGCAGTGCCAACGCGCCCGGCCGCCGTTCGGCGGCTTCAACCTCGGCGCGCCGGGGAGGATGCGCAGGCTGCTGATGTCTCCCGGACCGATCTTCGAGCCCGAAGGCACCGAGAAGGATTTCTGGGGCGCGGCACGCGCGCTGTTCGCGGCGGGCTTCCGCGCCGGAGACATCGTTCACAACTCGTTTGCCTATCACCTGACGCCCGGCGGCTTCATCATGGAATCGGGCGCGCATGCGCTCGGCTGCGTGGTCGTGCCGGCGGGCACCGGCAATACCGAGCAGCAGGTCGAGGCGATCGCGCATTTCAAGCCGAGCGGCTATGCGGGGACGCCCGACTTTCTCAAGATCCTCCTCGATACCGCGGCCAGGACCGGCAAGGATGCTTCGTCGCTCAGGCGCGGCCTCGTCTCCGGCGCCGCCCTCCCCTCCTCGCTGCGCCAGGAGCTGGCATCCCGCGGAGTCGAGGTGCTGCAATGCTACGCCATCGCGGAGCTCGGCGTCATTGCCTACGAGAGCGCGGCGCGAGAGGGCATGATCCTCAACGAGAATCTCATCCTCGAGATCGTGCGCCCGGACACCGGCGAGCCGCTTGCGCCGGGGGAGGTCGGCGAGGTCGTGGTCACCTCGTTCAATGGGGATTATCCGATGATCCGGCTTGCGACCGGCGACCTCTCCGCGGCGATGCCCGGCGTCTCGCCCTGCGGCCGTACCAACATGCGCATCGCCGGCTGGATGGGTCGCGCCGATCAGACCACCAAGATCAAAGGCATGTTCGTCCACCCGCAGCAGGTGGCGGAGGTGGCGAAACGTCACCCCGATCTCGGCCGGCTGCGGCTCGTCGTCACCCGCTCGAACGAGCAGGACATGATGACGCTGATGGCCGAGACCCCTGCCCCGGCCGAGGCGCTGCGCAGGGCCGTCGCAGCAACGCTGAACGCAGTAACGAAGCTGCGGGGGGAAGTGCAGCTCGCCGCGCCGGGCAGCTTGCCGAATGACGGCAAGGTGATCGCCGACGATCGCCCTCTGGGTTGAACCGGCTTACGGACAGAGTGGATAAGGGTGCGCGCGTCGCGTGCTTCTCCCCGTGGGCAAAATCCCACCCGCGCAACGCAGTCAAGCTTGCGCCGACTGCGTAAGCTTGTCTGCACTGCATGCGCGGAAACAACACGTCGGACGATTTTGCCTACCCTGGATACCTCGCCTATGTTGGCGCGATGAACGACGCTTCCAGCCCGGCGGCGAGCGCAGCCGCGGCATCCGCGAACGGCACGCCGCCCGAGACATCCGGCAGGATCGGCGTGCTGCTGGTCAATCTCGGCACGCCCGAGGCCGCCGATGCGGCCGCGGTGCGACGCTATCTCAGGGAGTTTCTCAGCGACCCGCGGGTAATCGAGAACCAGGGACTGCTGTGGAAGCTCGTGCTCAACGGAATCGTCCTGCCGCTGCGGCCGGCGCGCAAGGCGCGCGACTATCGAAAGATCTGGAACAACGCGCGAAACGAGTCCCCGCTCAAGACCGTCACCCGCTCCCAGGCGGAGAAGCTCGCCTCGACACTGGAGCCGCTCGGGTCACGCATTGCCGTCGATTGGGCGATGCGTTACGGCCATCCGTCGATCCGCTCGCGGCTGGCGCACCTCGTTGCGCAGGGCTGCACGCGCCTGCTCGTACTGCCTCTCTATCCGCAATATTGCGCGGCGACGACGGGCACCGTCTGCGACGAAGTCTTCCGCGAGCTGGCCCGCCTGCGCCATCAGCCGGCGTTGCGGATCGCGCCGCCCTATTTCGACGACCCGATTTATGTCGAGGCGATCGCCGCCTCGACATCGGCCGAGCTTGCCCAGCTCGCGTTCAAGCCCGAGGTGATACTCGCCTCCTTTCACGGCGTGCCCAAGGTCTTCATCGACAAAGGCGATCCGTATTATGCACATTGCATGGAAACCATGCGCCACGTGCGCAACGCGCTCAACCTCGATGCCGAGAAGCTGATGGTCACCTTCCAGTCGCGTTTCGGGCGCGGGGAGTGGCTCGGGCCGGCGACCATCGATACGGTGCAGAAGCTCGCGCGCAACGGCGTGAAAAACATCGCCGTCATCACCCCCGGCTTTGCCTCCGATTGTCTCGAGACCCTGGAGGAGATCGCGGTGGAGAACGCCCATCTCTTCAAGAAGAACGGCGGAGAGAACTTCGCCGCAATTCCCTGTCTCAACGACAGCGCCCCCGGCATGCTGGTGATCTGGCAGCTCGCATTGCGGGAGTTGAAGGGCTGGGTGTGAGCTGCTTCCCGATAGTATCTTGCACCAGGCGTGAGTGTCGGCCGTGCGTCGCAGCGACGGGGCTGGACAGCAGCCAGGCTCCCCGTTCAAATGCGCGCCGCACCGAGTTGGGACACAAAGGTTGGGAACCAGTGGGCAAGAACATCGTAATCACCCGGCGCAGCTTCAACGCAGCGGTTTCGACATCGTTATTTATTCCGAGCATCATTGCGCATCGGGCATGGGCGCAGCCGTGGCCAACCCATGCCGTGCGCATCATTGTACCGTTTGCGGCCGGCGGGCCTACCGATGTGATCGCCCGGCTCCTTGGCGAGCGGCTTTCCAGGATCTGGAGCCAGCAGGTTGTCATAGAGAATCGGCCGGGCGGCGGGACCAACATCGCCAACGAGGTGGTGCTGCACTCGGACCCCGACGGCCACACGGTGCTGATGGGCGGGCAGTCGCAGGCGACGACGCGGGGTCTTTATCGCTCGCTCGCCTATGACCCTGTCGGCGATTTTGCACCGGTCGCTTTCATCTGCGGCTACTCGTTCTTCATGTTCGTGCCGAACTCGCTGCCGGTGAAGTCGGTCAGCGAGTTCATCGCCTATGCCAAGGCCAACAAAGGCAAGCTCATAATGGCCTCGCCGGGTACCGGGTCGTCGCCGCACCTTTGTGCGGAGCTGTTCAAGCACATGGCAGGGATCGAGATGGTGCACGCGCCGTATCGCGGTGCCGCTCCGGCGCTGAATGATCTCATTCCGGGGCGCGTGCATCTCCTGTTCTCGGGCGGGGCCACGCTCGACAATGCGCGGTCGGGCCAGATCCAGGTGATTGGTTATACCGGCGCAAAACGCTCTGCGATTGCGCCCGACGTGCCGACCATCGCCGAGGACGGCGTGCCCGGCTTCAATGTCGTCTCATGGTACGGTTTCTTTGTGCCTGCCAAGACGCCAGCGGAAATCATCAAGAAAATGAACGCGGACACGATCGCCGCGCTCGCCGATGCGAGCGTCCTGGGACGCCTGACGCCGCTGGGATACGAGACCAGCCCCGACCCTCCCGAAAAGCTCGGGGCATTTCTGCGATCTGAAACGGAGCTCTGGACCCGTGTGATCAAGGAAGCCGGCATCGGCCCGCTGGACTGACCGGCGGGTAATCTCCGTCAGGCTGCCACGGAGCCGGCGTAGTCCAGGGCCGGCGGCCTTTCCTCGAACAATCCCCGCTCGTGGATCCACGCCTGAGTCCTGGCATAGGTCGTTTCCGTGTACGGCAGAAATACGATCCGCTCGCCCGGTGAGAAAAGACGCACATCGACCTTGGATCGATATCGGTCGGGAATTTCTTTGAGATAGTAGTGTTTGTATTTCTCGGGTTCGACGTCCAGATCCATCTGAGCTCGTTTCAGGCCGTTCATGTATTTTTCCACGTCGCCAGGATCGACGCCCAGGGGAAACATGAACCCGATCATGAAGCTCGTATCGACGACCTTTCGAAAGCCCAGCTGCTCCATGAGCTGATAAGTCAGTCCCCACACGCTGGTTGCCGGCACGTCGCGGTCAAGCCCGGCGTCTACCCTCGCCCAAATGGAGCCGACGAACTTGAGCGCGATCTGGTCCCGCGGGAGAAACGGCTCGAGTGCCTGGATGGCAGTGAAATGGCTGCCGGAATGATGGCCGACGGCGATTTCCTGTCCGCTGAGCTGCTCCGGCTTCATTATCGCCGAGTCGGGCGGCACCATGATCCCTCCGGGGGTTACGACATAGGACTTGCCCCACATGGTTCCCATGCGCCGAGCGGAGGCTTGGTTCACCGTCCAGTGACAGGCGCAGGAAATGTCGGATTTTACCCCTTTGTTGCCGCCGCCCTGCTGATAGGCTTCGAACGCGCCGAAGCGGGTCTCGGTCAGCTTGCCGGAGGGATCGAGCGCTTTCCGGCTGCTGGCGGAGATACCTGGACGAAGCTCGTAGTCGAGGCCTTCCTCAGCAAAATAACCTTTTTCATGCGCTATCCACTCTTGCAACCGTCCATGCGGCTGGATCGTGAATTTTGCCATCGTTGTCTTCCTCGCATCGCGATCAAGCTATCAGACAGAGTCGCAGGTGGGAACAGAGTCGCAGGTGGGAAGCAACAAGTCGCAGGTGGGAAGCAACAACCCCCGGCGCCCCGCTCCGTTGAGCCACCGGGCATCGCGTGTTTGAAATGCGAGCTCGACCCGCGCCGACCAGCGGCGGCTTCCTACAGGCGCGGGTTCCATTGCCTGACGCTGTTCTCCTTCGGCAATGAGCGCGGCGGCGGAAACAGCAAAAACGCCGCCATCCCACGCTCTTGGAGAACGGTTCAACATGTTGTTGGTTCCTGATGTGACCTCTTCACCGCATCCGGCACCCATGGCCGCTGCCTGTTAAAGGTCGATTTGGTCGGGTGCCCGCAGCCGTCAGCGCTGCCGCCCTGCATCGAGAGTCAAGTCAAATGCCGGCATACCACTCGTAGTTTCGGTCTGCCCAATAGCTGCCGCGGCCGCCGGCGATGTGTTTGAAGCTCTCGACAATCTCGATCCGCATTATGTACTTCGCCATCTTGTAGCCGAGCTGGCGCTCGATCCGGACGCGAGCCGGAGCGCCATAGGGGATGCCAAGTGGCGCTCCGTTCATATCATAGGCGAGAATGGTCTGGGGATGAAACGCATCGATCAGGTCGATGCTCTCGTAATACCTGTACTCCTCGGGTGCATCAGGCAGCTGATCAGGACTGTCAGCGCAGCGGAACACGATGTATCGAGCCTCCGGCTTGAGACCGGCGCGCTGAAGTACAACCCTGAGCGGAACGCCCGTCCACTTTGCGATGCAACTCCAGCCCTCGACGCAGTCATGACGCGTGATCTGAGTGCGCGCGGGCAAGCCGCGCAGCTCGTCCAGTGACAGCTGCAGAGGCCGCTCCACCAGGCCATCGACCTGCAAGCGCCAATCCTTGAAGCCCGACTGGGCCAAAGCCTGGTAGTCATCATCGTCCGGGTTGGTGGATCCGTTGGCGCGGAAATGCGCCGAAACATCCGCTTCGGTGAATTCCTGCGCGAGCGCCTGCCGTCCAACCAACACCCGCTGCGCGCGCATGGTCAGGGACTCTGCGCTGTCCAAAACCTTTTGCACTGTCGGATTTTGCGAAAAAAGATCGCAGCCGCCGAGCGGCAGTGCGCCGGCGGCGGCCAGCGTCGCGAGCGCCCGCCGCCGGTCAACCGGTTTGGCCATGGGGATCTGTCTCCGGCTTTATCACGTACCACCCGGTAGTCATGGAACGCACATTGTTCCAGAGGCCCGACAGCAGCACCATGAGCACGTGCACGATCACGAAACCAACGAGCGTAAAGGCGCAGATGAAGTGTATCGTACGCGCGGTCTGACGGCCGCCGAATGCATTGGTCAGGAGCGGAAACCCGGCGTCGAGGCCGGGCGACATGGTCAGCCCGGTGAGAACGAGCAGAGGAACGACCACGAGCAGGATGGCGAGGTAGGACAGGCGTTGCAGGACGTTGTACTGCCTGGCCTCATCACCGCGCGGAAAGCGCAAACGCAAGTGATCGATGATCGATCGCCCCAAATGCCGCAGCTGCCGCAAGGAGGGCACGAGGTCGCGCCAGACGTGCCCGCTCACCAGCCCGTAGAGTAGATAGCTCAGGCCGTTGAGAACCAGCAGCCAAGCGAAGAAAAAGTGCCAGCGCCTGCCGGTAGCGAGATCCTGATATCCCGGGAGGGTCAACCAGGACGGAAAAGCCCGCTCCTCATCATTGCCGGCGCCGGATACGCCGAGCATGCCCGTGGTGTCGAAAGCCGAGCCCAGGATTTTGGTCAGACCCACGACGCGCGTGCCCTCCTGCCTTGCTCCGATTGATGCAACGGGCCGGGCAAAATCGGATGCCTGACCGAGGTAGAGCGCCGGATGCGCATTGAAGATCTGGAGGCCGCTCAATACCAGCAACACCACGCAGACCACGCCCACCCAATGGGTCACCCGGATCGTGACGGAATGCCGATATATGATCGGGGGCCGTTTCCCGGTGTCGCTCACGGCTGCTCTCGTCGAGACCTTTGCACTGGTCTTGCCTATTACTCCCGGGATGCATCAGTTAAGGAGGCTCACGCACTTGTGATGCGGCAGGCCACATCCTTCGGGAGGCCCAAAGAATTGGCTCACATCGACAACAGCCGCTACACACACACCGCAGGACTGATCATGTCTCAGAAGTTGCTCTCTCTGCTGCCTCTCTTCGGCTTGGTAATGGTCCTGGCCGCCCCCGCGGCATCCGCTCCAGCGCCGCCGCAAGTCCGCATTCGCGGCACCATAGAACGTGTCGACGGCTCGACGTATGTGGTCAGGAATCGAGAGGGTGCCGAGGTAAATGTAGCACTGGCCGCGAAACCGCAGATCGCCGACGTAGTCAAGGCTTCCCTTTCCGACATCAAGCAGGGCTCGTTCGTCGGTGTAACGGCCGTGCCGCAGGCGGACGGCACCCTGCGCGCGCTCGAAGTGCACATATTTCCCGAATCGATGCGCGGGACGGGTGAAGGACATTACCCCTGGGATCTGCGCCCGCAGAGCACGATGACCAACGCGAGCGTCGACCAGCTCGTCACGGCCGTCGATGGGCGCACGCTGACATTGAAGTACAAGGACGGGGAAAAGAAGATTTTCGTTCCCTCCGATATTCCGATAGTCGCTTACGCTTCTGGAGACAAAAACGATCTGAAGGTCGGTGCGAAAGTCTTCATCGTTGCGGTCAAACAACCGGACGGAACGCTCGAAGGCCGGGGCTGGCGAGTCGGGCGGGATGGCGTTACGCCCCCAATGTGATTCCGCCACAAGAGCCCGAGCACGAGCCGAGCCGGGAAGGGTCACACTCCCCTCTGCCGGCCCCTATTCGAGACAATTGGCCGCGGTGCTCGGCCCCTGAGATCAGATAGTTTCTTGAAACACCGCGGCTCGATGGGACTGCGGCAAGAATGCATAAACTTTGTTCCTCCTGCGGTCGAGCGCGAGCGTGTGCGCGCCCGCTTCCGTCATCACTATTTCCTCGCGGCGCATTGTTTCGACATCGATGACATCTATTACGCCTGGGTCTCCGACCGCAACATAAAGACGGCCGATCGGCCGCCGATGCAGAAATATTACGTCCGGCGACCCGCTCAGTCCTACTTCGCCGAGCGCTTCTCCCGAATCTGGGTCGATGGCGAGTAGTACGCCGGCATCGCAGGCGCACATCAATCGGTCCGTGGCGGGATCGAGATCCAATCCGTGCGGTCCCACCGCCGGAATGTCGTACTCCCTCGATATTTTCGTTGGATTGCGAGCATCAATAGCAACGATCCGCGCCGGGGAAGCTATATTGACGAAAAACGCCTCGCGCGACTCGTCGAAAATCGCCCAGCGCGTGCGGCCGGGGACCATCACCTCCGCGATCCGCTCTCGCCGCGCAAGATCTACAACGGAAACCGAATGCGAATTCGGGATCGAGGGGTCGCCGACGTTTGCGGCGATCAGGATGCCGCGCGCCGCATCGAACGCGAGTCCGTTGGGCTTCACACCAACGGGAATCTTGAAAGCCTCCCGCTCGCTACCTGGTGCAAACACGGAGACAGTGTCCTCGCCCCGATTGGACGTGAAGACGAGTCCGCGCGCTTCGGATACGAGCGCACCTGCCACTGCCGCGAAGCCCGAAATCGATTCGATGTATCGATCCCGCGCGGTGTCGATCAGGTCGACTGCATTGTTGCTGGTATGTGCGACATAGAGCCGATCGGCTCCTCGATGGACATCGGCGTGATCGAACCCACCCTTCGACCGATTCGGCGGAAGCTCGATGTGGCCAAGCAAACGAAGCGCCATAGCTGGAAGTCCCGATCAATCGGCTTGGCTTACTGCATCGCCGTCAAAATAGACGTGGCCGTCGGCTTTCGGCCATGATCCGATCCGCCCCGTGACCGGCGTCACTTGACCATCACCCATGTCGGTTGCAGGAGCGGGAACGCGATCAAACCGACGACCGCGGTCGCCGCCATGAGCAGCGGATTGTTGACCTTCCAAAGGAACAGAGCCGCGAGCGATGCCGCCGCAATGAGGGCGGTCAGCCAGTCTCCGATAGCGATCCGTCCCAGCAGAATGCAGGCGCCGAGGATGGTCCCGATCGCCGCGGCATAGGCGCCTTTCACGAAGCCCTGGACGTTCGGATTATCTCGGTGACGAGCCAATATCGGCGCGGCCACCAGCACGAGGATGAAGGACGGAAAGAAAATTCCGATCGTCGAGACCAGCGAGCCCCAGAATCCGGCAACGAGATACCCGACGAAGGTGGCGGTGATCACCACCGGGCCGGGACTGATCATGCCGATCGCGACAGCGACCAAAAACTGGCGCGGATCGAGCCAGCCGTATGCTCGCACCAGCCCCTGCTCCAGGAATGGCACGATCACGAGACCGCTGCCGAAGGTGAGCGACCCGGCTTTGAGGAAGAAGAGGAGCAGCTTGCCGAGCGTCGAGCCGGATGCAGCGGGCGCGAGCTGGGCCAGCACCGGCGCGGTGGCGATTTGGAGGGCAAGCGGCGGACGGCGGCGGAACAGGTTTCCGTAATAAAGCATGCCACCGAGGCCGGCACCAATGAACAGCAACGCCACCTCGGCCTGCAAGACCACCGTCACGACCAGACAGACGGCGGCGATCACCCATTGCAGCCAATCTTCCATGCCGAGCTTCGCCAGCCGGTAGCACGAGTGCAGGATCAGTGCGATGACAGCGGGACTGACGCCATAGAACAGCGCGTTCACCGGCTGCAGGTCGCCCAGGTAGACGTAGAGGGCGCCGAGAGCGGCGACGATGACGAAATTCGGGAGGATGAAAGCCCAGCCGCCCGCCCAGGCGCCCCAGAAGCCGGCCCGCAGGTACGAGACATAAACACCGACCTGAATGGCGAGCGGGCCGGGCAATGACTGGCACACGGCAATGGCCTCGCGCATCTGCTCGTTGCTCAGCCATTTTCGCTCCGCAACAAGCTCGCGCTGCATCTGGCCGACCAGTGCCACCGGGCCACCAAACCCGAGCAGGCCAAGACGCAGAAAATATACGACGACCTCGCTGATCGCCCCGCGCACGGGTGTATCAGCAATTGTCATGCCGGATGCTCCACGATTTCGACTGTGGCTCGCACTCGGAGCCTCGTAGGGTTACGTCACGCATTCTCCGTTCCGGCGCGGTCGAATCGGGTTGCGCATCGCGACCGGCTCGATCGTCACGCCGGAGCTCATCGTAATCAGCTCCTCGCGCTCGCCGTCTTGTCGAGTGCGGCACGCAGAGCGCGGGCAAGCTTCAGCGCGTCGTCATTGGCCCAGAAATGCATGAAGAACAGCCGCGGCTGCTCCATGAGCATGTGGCTATGCAACGCGGTCACCTCGATGCCGCTCGACCGCAGCGTCTGGATCACCGGGTTCACCTCTTCCGCGGCCAGCACGAAATCGCCGGTGACGGCAGCCTTGCCGCCGCCGGTGGGCTGAAATCCGATGCCGGTGGCGAGACCGAGCGGTCCGGCCGGGGTCATCTGCGTGCCGTCTTCGCTGATCGGATCGCGTCGCGGCACTCCGAGCTGATAGACGCCGCCGTTGGCTCGACCCTTCACGCCAATGATCTGATCGAGCTGGCCGGTATCGAGATCGATCGCAGGCTGGGTGGCCGGGGGCGCAGGCGGCGTGAGCGGGGTCTTGCTTGCGGCGAGTGCGGTGCGGATCGCTGTCGCCAGCCTGACCGGGTCGCCGTGGCCGCCGACGTGCATGTAGAAGGTCGCCGGGCTCGCTCGGAGCAGGTGATTATGGACCGCCGTGATCTCAGCGCCATTCTCGACGAGCTTGGACATGACCGGGTTGATCTCGGTTTCGAGCAGGACCAGATCGCCCATGATCATCGCTCCGCCATGCATCGGCTTGAACGCCGTCCATCCACCGAGCGCCAGCGCCGGGCGGATGGTGACCCCGTCCAGCGTCACGTGGAGATCGCTGCGCGGAAATCCGTAGCGATGAACATCGCCCGATACGGCGGCAGCGCTCCGGCCGATCGCTTCGTCGACCTTCTTCCAGTCGATCTCCTGTCCGCAGGCGGCGCCGCTGATGCTCATTACCGCGCAGAGCGCGAGCACGTGATCAACACGCATGACTACATCCTCCTGTTGCCGGGCAGAACGCCCGCTGATGCCCACCAACCCGCAACGAATCGATCGGCCGTCTAGCGCCGCCTCTTCTTGAAAAACTCGTGGAGGTCGTTGAATACCTCGGTTCCGCGCTCGATCCGCCGCGCATCGTCGATGGTCGAGGCGCGGATGCCGTCGATCAGCGTCCTGATGCCGGCGACCTCCGTGCGCCCGAACTTGTCGTCTTTCAGGTCTATGTCGTGGATGATCTCCGCGATGGCGCGCAGCGCCGAATCCTCGAGGCCGGCGCGCTCCATCAGGACTTCGAAAGTGCACTTGTCGCCTTCATGGGTGAACTCCGCCTCGAACATGTCGAAGCGCAGCTCGCCCTCCTGCGGCCGGTAGCCTTTGCCCGCTACGAATTTGAAACGTGCTTCAGGATCGATGAAGCGCCGGATCAACCAGGCGCTGGCCATTCGATCCGCGTAGACGCCCTCGCGGGTCACCCAGGTCCGGCTGCGAAGCTTGTCCAGGAGATTGGCCCCGGTCTCGGTTTTACTTGCCACTGGCTCGTCCTTGTTCAAATGAGCTTCCAGGCCTCTGAGCAACTCTTCCGCCGTTTCGCGCCCGATCGCGCCGAAGAAATCGATGACCGCAATCTCGGCGAGCCGCTTGCGCAGCCGGGCAACCTGCGTCCGAAGCTCGGTTGCCGCGCTGCTGCTCGGCTTGCGGCGCAGCGCCTTCCCCACTCCCTGCGCCTCCTTGGCCAGCTCCGCGTAATCTGCGTCACGCGCCCGATCGAACAGCGCGCGCACTTCCTCGTCGGAGAGACCGTCGATCAAGCGGGCCTCGCAGACGAATGCCTCGCCGCCTCCTTCCCGGATCTCGCGCAGCAGCCACTCGAAGTCCTCCTGCGTCTCCTCGTTCATCGGCAGCGCGTGCACCGCGTTCTTGACCGCCACGGCGCCGATGTCCTGCAGCCGGCGCCAGATTTTCACGCGCAGATAGGCGGGCTTGGCCGGCAGCTGATGAATCAGCAGCAGCCAGCTGTGGGCGAGGACCCGCGGCGGCTCGATTTTCATCCTCCCCACACTGTATCGAAGTCGCAGAAAAATGCAACATATGTATCAAATCATCGTTCAAATAGGTTGTCGCGACCTCGGCGCTGCTCTCGATCTGCAGTCGCGACTTGGCATCGACTTGGCAATCGACTTGGCATCGACTTGGCAATCGACTTGGCAATCGACTTGGCAATCGGGGTCGTGGGTTCCAGCTGCGGTCAAGAACGCTCTTGCCAGGCTGCGCGTCCTTGCCCGGTCGCAACTGGAAAAGGGGATGGCAATCCTCAGGTGAAACAGCTTATGGAATCGACCGACCGTAGACCGGAAAGCTCAAGAGGAGCGCGTCAATGCCGGAAATCAGGCAGACGACAGCACATCGCTGATTACGCTGGTAACAAGCTCCGCTGGGTCGTCTGTTGCTTCCTCCCACATCGTTCATCCTACAAATCAGGAGGCTCTCGCGGTTTGGCCCCGGATGAGCTGGGCGCCGGCCGGGACCCGGCACAGCGCTGCGGCGACGGCCCAACTCAGAAGCGAGGCTCCAGAGAATACGATCGCACCCTTGAGCAGCGCGAACAGCGCTGTACCGAGCAGCATATATTGCAGCCACACCGCGAACAGGTAATGCACCAGATACATTCCGTAGGCATTCTGCCCGACCGAATCGAGCGGCAACGGCCATCGTTTACCGGCGAACCGAAGAAAGACAGCCAGGAAACAGACACAGGCGCTCGCACTGGACAGCACGAACGCGAGATCAGCGGCCAGGCGCGTCCCGGCTATCGGCTCCGGCTGAAGGGTCAGCGCAGTCGCGATCAACCATAGGACGAACGCAACCGAAGCCCCGCCGAGCCATCGGGCCCAGCGCAGCGACAACATTCCGTCCGTTCGCAGCAAACCACGGTCCAGCCCTAACGCACCGACCCCGACGCCACTGAAGAAATAAACCATGTAATGCAGCACGCGCCCGGTCTGGAACGAAAACGGGCCGAGCTCGGCCCATTCCCAGGGTCTGAACATCAAGGCCAAAGGCACGTAGGCAAGCCCCGAAGCTATCAGCAGCGCAAGAAAATAATGTCCCGGGCGCCCGCCAGCGGCACCAGAGACCTGCCCCAGAAGCTCGCCCGCGCGAGGCTCGAGCCGGTACAGCGCGGCTGCAGCAATGTCGAGGACCAGCAGTTGCCACAGGAACCACAGCGGTCCCGATGGCCAGAACGGCAATGCGGTGAAGTGCGCCCAGTATGCGGACCAGCTCGGATCGACGGCGGTTACCCGGTAAACCGGGTAATGGGCGATTGGCATGATCAAAGTCACCCCGAGCACGAACGGGAGCCCGAGCCGCAGCAGTCTGTCGGTCAGGTATCTCCTCGCCCCCTTCCTTGACAGGCTGGGCCAAACAAACAGGCCGGATAAAAAGAACATGAACGGCATCAAGAAGACGTACTGGAACGCGCAATATAGGTCGAAGCCGAACCAGCGCTCGTTATCCAGGATCGGAAACGCTTTCCAGCCGTATGGCGGAGTATCGAAAGGAAATGTCGAGGCGGGCTGCGAGCTCAGATAGGCGAGCACCGAATGGAAGCTGATAACCAGCAGGATGACAACCGATCGGACATTTCCGAGTGCAAGGCTGGTTTTAGACATTTTTCGCGATCAGCATGCTCAGTTTCCGTCGGTAGAGTTTCGCGCGAGTTGACGCTCCACGGTTTCGAGAATTTCGACAGGGTCGCCGTCGGACCCGCCGAGGCCGTACCAGGCAACTGCATCCCGACCGCCTCCTGTCCGCCGGCAGGCCTGGCTCCCGGGCAACGGCCGCCCCTTCGCGCCGGCAGCGATGAACTCCACCGAGCCCGGGAGCTGCTCCAACCACACTTGGGCCGTGCCGAGCTTTTGGCTCAGATAGGCATGTAACGATCCGTGGGAGATCAATCTGATGGGCTTGAGCTTGCCCGCGAGCTCGAAGAACCGTGCAGCACCGTCGACACCGGTAGCTGGATGACCGCACTTCCGCCCCGGTCGCGCTCCCGGCAGCATTCCGACCGCCACGACCAAGGACCCATGCGGGGCACACTCGTGAAGGAGCGCGTCCTGGAATACGTCAGCTCCGAATTCATTCGCAGTATCGTTCCGACTCTCGACGAACTGCTCGCCGAAAGAGATCGACAACCAGCGGCCTATGATCTCGGTCGTGAGCTCGACCACACCGGTTGCTGAATACCCGATCAAGACATTCAGTCGCTCGAGCGCCGAGACCGGTTGCGGTTGGATGCGCTGGAACGGCTCCCTCATCTCGATGGTAGCGAGATGAAAGGATGCAGGCTGTGGACTGGTCATTGGCGCCCGTTCCCAGCAGCCGTCGTTTGATCGACGTCGGAGCAATGGGCGTGGGCGACGATTTCCCCCTGCCCGGGCAGACGCACCGTGTTCAAGCCCCGCAACAACGCTTGCCGATCGATCTTTCCGGTTCCGGTCTTCGGAAGCTCATCCAGAAATTCGATCAATCGCGGATACTTGCAAGGCAGCAACTTCCGCTTCACGTAATCCTGCAACATGATGGTCGCGTCGCCTGCGTCGAAGTCGCCGGCGCTCATGACGACGCAAGCCTTCAGCGTCATCCGGCGATCGGGCAGCTCGACCGCTACAACGGCGCATTCGCGGACCAGGGGATGCTCGGCGAGACAAAGCTGGACCTCGACCGGATGCACCCATTGGCCGGAGATCTTTACGAGGTCGTCAGTGCGGCCGCGGAAGAAGTAGAAACCGTCCCGATCCCTCACGAAGCGGTCGCCCGTGCAAATCCATCCACCTTCGCGGACCGTCTGGGCGGTTTTATCCGGGCAATTCCAGTAGCCGGGGGTATTGGAGTGACCGCGCACCCATAGCACCCCTTCCTGGTGGTCGCAGACCTCGTCACCGCATTGGTCCTTGAGCATCAACTCATAACCGGGCACCCGTTTGCCTGCGGCGCCGAGCTTTTTCTGTTCAGGGGTATTGGACAGATACACGTTCAGCGCCTCGGTCGAGCCGAGGCATTCGACGATTTCAAGCCCCGACATTCTCTTCCACGCCGCGAACACTTCAGGAGCCAGTATCTCCGCTGCGGAGACCGCGAGCCGGATGGAGGAGAAATCCGCGCGACCGGCGCCCGGCGCATTGGTCAGAATCGTGTAGAGCGTCGGCAGGCCGAAAAATACCGTAGGACGGTACTGCGCAATGGCTGCAAAAATTGCGTCAGCATTCGGCTTTCCAGGCAGCAGCAGCGAGGCCGCACCCGCCGAATAAGGAAAGGTGATCGAATTCCCGAACCCATATGAAAAGAAAATCTTCGGCACCGAAAAACAAATGTCCTCCGGACCGAGCTGCAAGACATGGTGCGCGTAGGAGGACGCCGTATACGGCATGTCGTGCTGTAGATGGACGATGCCCTTCGGGCGCCCGGTGGAACCCGATGAATACATCCAGAAGGCCATCTCGTTGCGGTCGGTCTGCGCGGGCTCGAGCTGTCGAGAGAAGGACGAGAGCCAGTAATCGGCTCGCCTGGTTTGGATACCGAGGCTTACGCTCGGCTCGCCGTTTACGGCGAGGAGCAGCTGAAGCTGCGTCTGTTGCCGGGCAATTCCTTCAAATCGTGCGCAGAGCGAGGCCTCCGCGAGCCCCACCTTTGCACCGGAATCCGTCAGATAGAACTGCAGCAGGTCGGGCGGGGTCAGCAGGTTGATGAGCAGGGGCACCAGCCCCGCCCGGACCGCGCCGAAAAACGCCGCCGGGTAGGTGGGGGTGTCATCCAGGAGGAGGAGAACACGGTCACCCCGCCTGAGGCCAAGCGACAGAAGCGCGTTGCCCCAACGATTGGCATCCGCACACAATTCCGCATACGTGCGCTGACCGGCAGGCCCGACCGCAGCCGGGCGGTGTCCTCGTCCGCGGGAGAGATTTTGAAACAGAACCTCGCTTGCATTGTAACGTTGCGGGATTTGAAATCCGATTTCGCGCACGCCCGCACTGTCCCAGGGCACCTCATCCCGGAGAGGGGCCGGCCATAGCGAAGCTCTGGCGCGGCTTACATGCGACGCGGCTCGGTTTGCTACCGCCCCCGGGGCGACCAAGGTGGCAGAGTGCGGCATCGGGAAGCTCCCTCCCAGAAGGCCGAGCTTGAACTGCCTTGAATGGACATTGGTTCCCGTCGATTGACTATCGCTGCCCTCCTCTGGTTCGCCCCGCCCGATACACATCCAACCCCTCGCTCACGTGAGTCGGATACAAATGCGTCTGACCGCAATCTATTCGGGTAATTTGTGACCTTATCAACCGTAAGGAGGAAGCCGATCAGGTCCGATGGGCGGCAAGTTAATGAATTGTCGAGCCGGGTAGTACGTATTAATAGCGACAGGCCGATCGGAATCTCATTGATCTGAAAGCGCGCTCCGCGTGCTCAGCCGCGCAATAACGATTTTCGCGGTTCGCTCGCAACGCTCTCCCTCGAACGGAAAAATGTCCTGCAACAGCGGACCAAATTGCTTTTCAAGATATTCACGTAACAGGTTGCGTGCCCGGTGCAGTCTTGTCTTCACCGTCTCCGGACGTATGCCCAGAGCCTCGGCCGTCTGCTCAACCGTCATTTCTTCCACGGCGCGCGCCACGAACACTACCCGGAACGGCTCCGGCAGTGTGTCGATCGCGCGCTCCAGGATAATCAGGACCTGCTTCTTGGCCATGGTCTTTTCAGGGTCGCCGTGCGAGGCAGAGGGAAACGGAATGATCCGGGCGTCCGCGACATCTTCTCGCTCGATGCTCTCCCAATCCACCGTTGGCCGCCGCCGCCGCAGCCGGCCATAGGCCTCGTTGATCAGGATTCGGGTGAGCCAGGTGCTCAGGCTCGAATCGCCGCGAAACCGGTCCAATTGCGTGAAGGCGCGAACGTAACTCTCCTGGACGATGTCCTCGGCCTCACTGTCATTCCCGACGATGCCTCGGGCCAGCCGGAAAAGGCGCCTATTGTTCTGCCGAATGATTGTGCGCACCGCGTCTTCGTCCTTGCGACGCGCTCGGGCGAGGAGACCCTCCTCGGCACGGAAATCGATATTTGCCAAACGATCTTGCATTCGGACTGCTTGCGAGCCCCAATTAGATGCCCGAGCCTGCAAAAGGTTCCCGGCTCAAGCTGTGGCTCTCTGCTGCCGCCTGGAACGGCCGGAGCCCGGCGCAAGGGCGACACCCCGGTCAGGTTTTCCCTTTCCAGATCAGCCAGCGATATATTCCGAGACAATTTTATCAATGCGATGGCGGCGTTCTGGACCAGGAGAGGATAGTCTTCAGCAAGGTAGCCGGCGACGATCCAAATGACCGCTCCTATGGTCAGGCCTACAAAAGCCCAGCCCATTAGCCGAGGTCGTACACGGGCAGCTATGATGAGGCCTGGCACAATGGTCCAAAAGAAGCCCAGCCAACGTAGGATGTCCTGACGCATAAGTTTTCCAGCCGGTTTACCGGTAGAAATCGGCCGCAAAGGCGCCCGACCCCAGGCCGGTGAACGGATTCCCGTCCCGCGGCCGGCCAATTCTTCGTAAGTGCCGAACGCTGGAGGCTGGAAAAGGCCACGGCACATATGGCAGGCGCTCCGCGTCCCACCGCGCCGTAAGAGCATCGATCTGCTGTATTGTGGCCGATAACGCCATGAGGGCGCTACTCTTTGCCCACCAAGACAAAGCACAGGGAATGGAGTTGTTTCCGCCAAACGTGAGCTGATCTCAGACGTGCAGTGCCCTGGTCAACACGTAGCCTGCTGGCACGGCTGCCTTCGAATTGAACCGAGGAGCTCATTCCGCAGCAAAGGGTCCTCCTTGGAAGAGGCCCAGCATCTTTGAGGTGCTCGTCAACACTCCGTGTTTCTGAACGCCGCGAGTCGACATGCAAGCGTGCTGCGCATCGATTCTCACGGCGACCCCGCGCGGCTGCAACACGTGCTCGATCACCTCGGCGATTTCAGCAGTCATTCGCTCCTGGGTTTGCAGCCGCTTGGTAATGGTGTCGACAACACGGGCGAGTTTCGAAAGGCCGACGACGCGGCCATCGGGAAAATAGCCGATATGCACCAGGCCTGTTATCGGCGCAAGGTGATGCTCGCACCAGGACTGGAAGGGAATTCCCTGTATCAGTACCGGTTCATCGTAGCCATGAACCTCCTCGAAGGTTCGTGCCAGATGCTCGGCGGGATCTTGAAGATAGCCTGCAAACCATTCTTCGTAGGCCCGAAGGACACGCGATGGGGTATCGCGTAAGCCTTCACGACATGGGTCATCGCCCATCCACCGGATCAACGTCCTGATTGCCTCCTCGGCGTCCAACCGATCCGGGCGCTCGCCGTCCAAGGGGCTGGCGTAGATCGGACGTAAGCTCCTCAGGCGAAATCTCCAACATGGCTGCTCCGGTCGATCGTTCCCTGGAGCGGTTGGATGCACGCGAGCGCAAAAGGTTCCCGCGGCGGGTGTGCGCGTTCAAGCCAGCGTCGGCCAAGCCGAAAGGCCGGGGCGCCTGCAGTTACCGCGGCGGCTCTGGCGAGCACAGGGTCGGTCAGGTCAGCACCGCCCCTGAAAGCACCGGCCGCGCCCGGCGCGCGCGTAAAACATAGCTAGCGTATCATATAATATCTCTATTGCAACATGTGTATCATTATGTTAGCCGTTGCGCGGCATGGGCGACTGCCGACGGTGCGGCGCTTCCGCGCTGAGTTGCTGCCGCACACGCCTATCGAGCATGCGCGGGAATGGGCGGTTTCGCATCGACCGAAATACTAAGGCACGTAGCGAACGATAGTGAAATCCATGAGCGGCGAAGCCAAGATCATTGACTTTCACAATCATCATATTCCGGCGCGGTTCGAGCTCACCGCGATGCGCACGCAACCGCCAACACAGCGTGCCCGCTGGGAAATGCTGGCACGCAAGCTGCCGGACGAGGAGCTGCTGCTGAGGGATGTCCGGGAGGGCCATTTGGCAGCACGGGTGGTCAATATACCTGGCAACTTGATCGCGGATGCGGAGGGGAACGTGCCGCATGAGACGATCATTGCCATGAACGACGAGCTCGCGGGATTGGTCGCGCGGCATCCCGGCCGTATCCATGGCCTGGCATCGGTCGACGGCTATGACGGAGACAAGTCTGCTCGTGAGGCCGAGCGGGCCATCGCGCACCTCGGACTGCGTGGCCTGTTCCTAGACTGTGCGCGCGGTGATCTGCTGATCGACGCCCAGCAGGCGCGGCCCACGCTCGAGGTCGCCGCGAAGTATGGAGTGCCGGTGTTCGCGCATCCCATCGCTCCGGAGTCGCTGACCAAGCAGATGACGCCCTACGGCCTGATCGGGACGCTGTTTGCGCGTGGCGCCGTGAATGGGGCATCCCTCATCGCTCTGGTCGAAGGCGGAGTATTTTCCGAATTGCCCGGTTTGCACGTAGTCGTAACGGCACATGCCGTCGGGGGATTGGCGATGACAGCCGGGCTATCGCCCCAGAGCAGGCTACCCACCGGCACCATCGAGGTGTTGCGCAAGCACATCTTCATCGACAGCACCCTCGTCCACCCCGCAGTGATCCGCGCCTGTGTCGATTTGCTGGGGGCGGGCAATGTGCTTGCCGGCAGCGACTTCCCGATTGCCGGCGAGGCGCCAATCCGGGGTCCCCTCACACAGGCTATGCAGCAGGCAAAGCTTTCGAATGCAGAGCAGAACGCGATCGTTGCGGATAACTGCCTGCGGTTGCTCGGTATTGGCCAAACATCGGCTCAACCCAATGTGCACGAAGCTATTGGAGGTATCCCATGAAATGGATCACACGCGAGCGGGTCAAGGTCGACCGTGTCGCCTGCCCGTGGCTGATCAGGAAATTCGTCGACAGGGACGCCGAGTTTGTTTTCGTCCCGGCCGACAAGGTGATGGAGGAAGCAAAGCGCCTTGGGGCTACTCCGTACGATGTAAAGGACGTCGAGCTGGGTCACCACGGCAAGGAGTGCTCGTTCGAGGCGATCTTGAAAAAATACGGACTCACAAACAATCCGTCACTCGTCCTGCTTGGAAAAATCGTCAACGGCGCCGATACGGACAACATGCTTTACCATCAGCCCGAAGGACCGGGGCTCGAGGCCATTGCCGAAGGGTTCCGCCACCTCGGATACAAGGACGATCACGCGCTCAACGCCGCGGAGTGGATCGTCTACGACGCTCTTTATGCTTACTGCCAGGAGATGGTCCGGCAGGGCAAGCCCAACGGGGATTTCGTGCAGTGAGCACCATGGACGTACACAGGCCGCGTTCCACGTACTGTCGGAACGCACCCGGGACCGTCATGGTTCGGCCGCTCCTGCTCAAGCCACAATGGATGAACGGGCTTTCAGAGCGGCTGCTCGTGAGCCACTACGTGAACAACTACGGCGGCGCGGTACGGCGGCTCAACGCCATCAGAGCGCGTCTTGCGGCTCTCGACTGGGCGCGCGCCCCCGTGTTCGAGATCAACGGTCTCAAGCGCGAAGAGCTGATTGCTGCGGGCTCGATGATCCTGCACGAGGTCTATTTCGATTCGCTCGGCGGACATGGCGACAATCCACCCAGCGGACTTGAGGAGCCGCCCGACGAACTCGCGCGGGCGCTCGAGCGCGATTTCGGCAGCGTCAAAGCCTGGCGCTGCGAGTTTACGGCCATGGCAAAGGCACTGGCAGGCGGCTCGGGGTGGGTGATCCTCGCTTGGTCCGACCGCCTGGGCAGGCTGGTCAACCAGTGGGCCGCAGACCACACGCACGGACTCGCAGGAGCTACTCCGATCCTCGCGCTCGACATGTACGAGCATTCCTATCATCTCGATTTCGGCGCGAAAGCGGCCGCCTATGTCGATCAGGTGATGGCTAACCTGAATTGGGAACGGATAGGCGCGCACTATCGCATGGCAATCGGCGAAAGAGCGGGAGACGGCGAGCTCTTTCTTCCCTTCGGCGCGCCCGCGCAAGAAGAGGCGCGGATTTCAGCCGAGGAGCTCAAGGCCGTGCTCGATGGCGAGGAGAGCCGCCGACCAGTGCTTTTGGATCTCTGCCTGCCGAGGGACCTGCCCCGACGCACTGATATGTTGGCGGGCGCCACCATGCACGCTCCAGGGGCGCTGCCGCGCTGGGTCGAGGAGCTGCCGCGAGGCCGTCCGATCGCCGTTTATTGCATTTGCGGATTTCAGGTCAGTGGCGCAGCCGTCAAAGAGTTGCGACAGCGCGGGTATGACGCGAGGGCCCTCGTCGGCGGAATTACCGCTTGGCATGCAATAGGCGGCGAGACGGTGCCGCTGGATACCTCGACCTACGAGGAAACGCCGTAAAAAATTGGGGGAGATGGTCCGCCAGGCGCAACCTGGATTTCGTCGATGAGACCTGATCTTCACTCCTTCAGGGCGAAGCTATGGAAACCGGCCTGTTCGGCCCTGCCATATTCGTGCTCGGCACCGCGACGGCAGCCTTTGTTACGGGGCTCGCCGGATTTGCGTTCGGGCGGGTTGCTTCCGCAATCCGGCTTTATGCGCTGACGCCGATTCAGACGACAGTTTCGGATCGCCGCGCTCGTTCTCCTTCTACTCTCAGGAAGCGCGCTCAGCGTGAAGAGCTTTTAGGCGGCGAGTATCCTCTGCCGCCTGCGCCAGCAACCATTTTCGAAAAATTTCAATCTTTGGCACGCGGGAAGTCGCCTTCGGGCAGACGATCCAGTACGTGTTGGACATTCGCAAACAAACATCGATCGGTCTTACGAGCCGTCCGTTGATGAGATCCCAAGCCGCAAGCGCGGTGCGGGCGAGCGCAATGCCCTGGCCGTCGACGGCAGCGTCTATCAACATGCTTGCACTGTTGAGGATCGGGCCGTGAGCGACAGGACCGGCGGCCGCCCCGGCGGCCTCGAACCATCTCGACCAGGTATTCCAATCGCCGAGCCGCAACAACGGAAATTTCAGTAGATCCGACGCTGTGGTTATCCGATTACGTCCCGAGATGAGCTTCGGGCTGCAAACGGGAAATAGCCGCTCGGAGCAAAGCCGCGCGACCTCGAGACCAAGCCATTTGCCGTCGCCATGACGAACCGCAACATCAACGTCCTCACGGACAAAGTCGACGTGATGCGCCGTTGCCGAAACCCGGAGATTGATCTCGGGGTAGCGCTCTGCGAACCGGCCCAGCCGATAGACGAGCCATTTGGCGGCAAAATCCGGTGATGTACTGACCGTCAGAGTGCCGGAGCCTTGCCGCTTGACGAGGCGGTCCGTGCCGTCCGCGATCCGATCCAACGCGTCGCGAACCACAGCAAGGTACTCGCGCCCAGCCTCGGTAATCACCAGCCTTTGGCGCTCACGATTGAAGAGCTTGATCCCAAGTGTGGCTTCCAGCGCTTTGACCTGATGGCTTACAGCGCCGTGCGTCACGTTCAGCTCTTCGGCGGCACGCGTGAAGCTCTCGCTCCGAGCCGCGGCCTCGAAGGCCTTGAGGGCATTCAGTGGTGGCAAGCGGCGCATCATCGCCAATCGTGAGAAAATCTACCAAAATAATAAACCTCTCGACGCTCGAGGAGCAAGAGGAGACAGCCGCTCGATTGTGCCGATCATCACAGGGGTGACTGCTCTTTCCGAGGATCCGCCCCCTGCTGGTGACCCAAATCACGTCGTCGGCCGATCCCCGCGTTTGTGAATTTTTCTAACGCCAGGGCGAGAAATGATGCGTTGCAGAGGAGTTGGACGGGCTCATATTGGGGGCGAGCTTCGCAGCATCAAGCGCTGCCAGCCGCCCGAGCCTCGAGAGCGTTCCTGCCCGCAGCTGCTGCTCCAGGCCACGTATGGAGGAGCGCCAATGAGTAATGGAAGCCTTACAAGTCCTGCACCCGCATTTTCGTCGACTGTCGTAAGCACCCCGGTCACCACCCGGCCAGCCGCGGCGCGAACCAAATTACTGCTCGAAGGGCCTATCCTGCCCACGCTGCTGCGCCTGGCGGCGCCGAACGTCCTCACCCTGCTCGCGTTTGCCGGCGTGATCACGTTCGACGGATTCTTTCTCGGGCGCATCGGAACCAATGCGCTGGCCGGCGCCTCGCTGGCGTTTCCCTGGGTGATGATGGTGCTGCAGACGACCAACAGCGGCATGGGCGCCGGCGTCTCGTCGGCGGTGGCGCGCGCGCTCGGCGCGGGACGCCGCGACCGCGCCGACGCCCTCGTCTTCCACGCGTTTCTGCTGGCGCTCGCCGTCGCCGCCATCTTCTCCGCCGTGCTGCTCATCGGCGCGCCCTTCATGTTCCGGTGGATGGGCGGACGCGACGAAATGCTGGCGGACGCGCTTTCCTATGCCAACGTGGCCTTGGGCGGCGCCGTGTGCATCTGCGTGAGCAATCTGCTCGGCAATACGGTGCGCGGCACCGGCAACATGAGCTTCCCTGCGGCCGTGCTGGTGGGCTGCGTCATCGTGCACATCGCCATTTCGCCCATGCTGATCTTCGGCTTCGGACCATTGCCGGCGCTCGGTCCGGCCGGCGCAGGCTGGGGACTGGTGATCCCGTTCGCCGGCGGCAGCGCCATCATGATCTGGTACCTGCGCTCCCGCGCGATCGTCCGGCTGAGCTTCCGCGAGGTGATGCCGCGCTGGGAGCTGTTCGCCGACATCCTCAAGGTCGGCGTGCCCGGCTTGATCAACATTGCCATCACCAATCTGTCGGTCGTCGTGCTGACGGGAATCGCCGGACAGTTCGGGCGCGACACCGCCCTCGGCTACGCCATGGGCGCGCGTCTCGAATACATCATGCAGCCGATTGCGTTCGGCTTCGGCACCGCGATCGTCGCGATGGTGGGAACGAGCTGGGGCGCGCAGCAGTATCGCCGCGCCCGCGAGATCGCCTGGACCGGCGCGACCACGGTCGCGCTCTTGTGCGGAACGATCGGCCTGATCGTCGCGTTCCAGCCCGGCCTGTGGATCGGCCTGTTCAGCGACGATGCCGAGGTTGCGCGCCTCGGCAGCCTTTACCTGCGCATCGTCGGTCCGGCCTATCTGTTGTTCGGGCTGGGGCTCGGACTTTTCTACGTCACCCTGGGCGTCGGCCGCGCCGTCGCGGCCATGAACGCCAACGCGGTGCGCATGATTGCAAGCGCGGGCGGCGGGCTCGTCGTAATGTACTGGTTCGATCTGGGGGTTGCCGGATTCTTTTTGGCCGTCGCCGCCGGATTCTGCGTTTACGCGGCGCTCCTCGTCCGAGCAGTGCTCAGTGTGAAGAAGCCAGACGCTGGCAACGAACCCCTGAGAATCCGCGGGTAGTTGCGACCTACCGGCTCGATCTCGGCACGACCGGCTTCTTTGTCGGAATCGCCGCCGGATTTTGCACCTACGCCGCACTGGACGGCGGCCGCGATATTCAGGGTGAAACAGCCATGAGCAGCACCGATCGGGTCATCGTCACAATCAGAGCGCACGAGAGAGGGCGAATGCACCGATCGTGGCTGTCCGGGATTGTTGCAGCGAGCGTCACCCTCATCTGTATTACACCGGCTGCCGGCCAGCAGGCATGCAGGCCGACCCTGGCTTTCACGCAGGTTCAGCTTTCACCAATGCGACCGCCGGACCTGGAACGACAATGGACCGCTGTCGTATCAGTCGATGCATCCCGCTGCGCGGCGAGCTCCACAGGCACGTTCCAGATCGGTTTCTCACGTCTCAAGGAAATGGGCGCGGATCTCGACTTTCGCCAGCAATTCACCTGGCGTCCGCCGTCCGTGAACGTCCACGTCGATTTTGCCCCGGACGAAGCCGTGGAACGGTATTGGATCGAGAATATTTCCTCATGTCCTTGCGCCCGTTGAGCGACGAGCGGCGACCTGGTGCGGCAGTCGCCGTCGCAGCGCCCCTCCGGCGTGACTCGTTAGGCGCGTTCCGCTTCTCCCATCTGGGGGCAGAAGGAGTCCGACCACGCTTGGGGAACACTGTGCAAAACTCCGGTCGTCGCTTCGTAGGGGCGAGGCATGCCTCGCCCTGTTGCCGCGTGGCAGGCGGATACGAATAGAGGGCGACCCGGTGGGTCGCCCCTACGAAATTCGGATCAATTTCACCGGGACGCGTCATAGGTCATGCGCCTGCCGGCCCGGCCAGGGCGCTATGGCGCAGCTTCAGCGCGAAGGCCTGGCATCACCTTCGCGGCGAACAGCTCGATCGAGAGCAGCATCTCTTCGAGACTCAGATCGCCGAAGCAAAACTGCCCGACGATGTAGTTGGCCGCGCATTGCCTGATCTGTGCGGCAAGAAAGGCACGAACGGTATCAGGAGAGCCTGCGATCGCCTGCCCCTGCCTGATCAGCGCGTCGAAGCTCTCGGTCAGCAACGGCGACTCCGGCAATGTGCCGTGCATCTCGAACAGATAGCTGAAGCTTGATCGCCAGCGCAGATAGGCGCGGCGCGCAACCGCCAGCGCATCGGAATCCGTTTCCGCAACCACGATGAATCGCACCATGCCGGCCTTGGGAAGTGCCGCCGGGCCCTGGGATGCGCGCCAGACCTCGCGATAATGGGCAATGATCGAGCGCGTCCTCTCCGGCATGTCGTTGGTGACGATGTTGAGGCCGCGGCGGGCTGCGCGTTCGGCGCTCTCCGGCGAATGCGCCCCGTACCACAGCGGCGGGTGGGGCTCCTGCAGCGGCTTGAGCTCCATGGGCACGTTCTCGAACCGATCGTAGCGCCCCTTCCAGGTCAGCCGGCTCACGGCAAAGGCCTTGAGGATCAGCTCGAGTCGCTCCGCATAGATCTGCTGGCGCTCCTCGGCATTTCCTCCATAAAACGAAATCTCATAGGGCACGGAGCCGCGGCCAAAACCGATTTCCAGCCTCCCGCCGCTCATGTGATCGAGCATGCAGATTTCCTCGAGCACCCGCAGCGGGTGGTGCGCCGGCAGTGCATAGACGAAGGTGCCGAAGCGCAGGCGGGTGGTGCGCTGCCCGATGGCTGAGAGGAACACGCTCGGCGATGGAGCCATGCCGAGCGGCGTGAAATGATGCTCGGCCACATGGTAGGCGTAGAAACCGAAGCGGTCGAAGGCCTCGATCACCCGCAGGCGCTGCTCGTAATACTCGCGCAAGGGCAGATCGTTGCGGTCGAGGTGATCGAACACGCCGAATTCCACACTCATTGCCGCACCATCCTCGGTCCGCGCTTTCGTTGCCCGGTCAGCTCGTTCATCGCCAGCGCCTCTAGCGATCCACGTCTGGTCCCGCCTAGTATGATGGCGGGCACCTGCCGTGTCATGGCAGCCCAGGGAGGCCGCGAATGAAAAAATCAGGATCGCTTGCTCCTCGCCTGTCGCGCCGTGCATTCATGCGGCAGGGGACCGGCGCGGGCGCCGCGCTCGCGGCGGGCCTCGCGGCGCCGGGCGTTCTCGCCCAGACCCGCGCGCCTATCCGGCTCGGGCATCTCAACTCGTTTACCGGGGGAATCGCCTACGCCGCCGCCGCCAGCTTCAACGCGATGGAGCTTTATTTCGACAGCATCGGCTGGACCATTGCCGGCCGCAAGATCCAGATCATCAAGGAGGACGATCAGTTCAACCCGCAGATTGGCCTGCAGAAAGCCAAGAAGCTGATCGAGAGCGACAGGGTCGACCTCATCCTCGGCGTTCAGGCGAGCAACGTGGCGCTGGCGCTCCTCAACTACATGAAGCAGCAGAAGGCCTTCTACATCGTTTCCGGTGCCGGCACCGATGCCATTACCTGGGACCGCTATCCGTATCTGTTCCGCACTTCGATCTCGACCTACCAGCTCTCGACGCCGATGGCGGATTACGTCTACGACCACCTCGGCAAGGAGGTCGTGACCACTGCGTCCGATTACGCCGGAGGTCGCGACGTCGTCGCCCAGTTCAAAGGCCCGTATCTCAAGCGCGGCGGCAAGGTGCTCAAGGAAATCTGGCCGCCGCTCGGCACTCAGGATTTCAGCCCTTATCTCACCGACATCAAGTCGATCAATCCGCCGGTCACTTACGACTTCATGCCCGGCGCGGACGCGGTGCGTTTCATCCAGCAATATTCCGAGCTCGGATTGAAGGAAAAGATGCCGCTGACCGGTTTCACCATCATCGACTCGCAGACCATCAGCGCGCTCGGCAAGGCCGCCATCGGCGTGATCTCCGCGCTCACCTATGTCGACACCCTGGACAATCCGGAAAGCAAAAAGTTCGCGGCAGATTACCGGAGCAGATACAACGCCTCGCCGGACCTGTTCGCCGACTACGGTTATGTCGCGGCGCGCGCGCTCAGCGAGGCGTTGAAGGCGGTGGACGGCGACGCCGCGAGCAAGGACAAGCTGGCCGAGGCGATGAGCAAGGTGAGCTTCAACGCGCCGCGCGGCCCGTTCCGCATGGATCCGGCGACCCATAATCCGATCCAGGACATCTACATTTGTCAGGTGATCGAGAGCGGCAGCAAGATCACGACCAGGATCATCTCCACGGCCAAGGATGTGACCGACCCCGGCAAGAAGATTTACTGACTCTCAGCCTGGGCCGAGCGCCGCATGGAGCTGCTTGTTGCCCAGCTTCTCAATGGGCTGGTCTACGGCGTCCTCCTGTTCCTCATGGCCGCGGGGCTCTCGCTGGTCTTCGGGCTGATGAACGTGGTCAGCCTCGCGCACGGCTCCTTCTTCATGCTGGGCGCCTTCCTCGGCTTCTCGATCGTCCAGCTCACCGGCAGCTTCTGGCTCGCGATGCTGCTCGCACCCGTGCCCGTCGTCGTGCTCGGCGTGGCGATGGAGCTTCTGTTCCTGCGTCCGCTCTATAGCCGCGGCCACATGGACCAGGTGCTGCTCACCTTCGGGTTCACCTTCGTGCTCTACGATCTGGTGCAGACACTTTGGGGCCGGGTCGTGCTGCGCCTGCAGGCGCCGGAGGCGCTGCAAGGCACTGTCCAGATCGGCCTCGGCGTGTTCTCCGCCTACCGTCTGTTCCTGATCGCCCTGGGATTGGCCACAGCGCTGTTGCTGTGGCTTGTCCTCGAGCGCAGCCGCATCGGCGCCATGGTCCGCGCCGGCGTCGACAATGCGGCGATGGCCGCGGGCCTCGGCGGCAACATCCCGGCCTTGTTCACCGGCATTTTCGGATTTGGCGTGGCTCTCGCGGCGCTGGGCGGCGTCGCCGCGGGCCCCGTGCTGGGCCTCTACCCCGGCATGGACACCGAAATCCTGATCCCGGCCTTCATCGTCATCGTCATCGGCGGGATGGGCAGTCTGCGTGGCGCGTTCGCCGGCAGTCTCGTGATCGGCATCGCCGACACTTTCGGCAAGGCCTATTTCCAGAGCATCGCGCAGTTTCTGATCTATCTGGCAATGGTCGTCGTGCTGCTGGTTCGGCCGCAAGGCCTGTTCGGCATCAAATATTCCGACGTTACGGTTGCGCCCGCCGTAACCACGACCAGCATGCCGGCCACGGTGCGCACGCGCGCTGCGGCTCTGATCGCGCTGATCGCTCTCGTCGCGCTGCCGTTTGCGCTCGGCGACTACGCACGCGCGCTCATCTCCGAGATCTTCATCTTCGCCATATTTGCAATGAGCCTCGATCTTCTGCTCGGCTTCACCGGGCTGATGTCCCTCGGCCATGCCGGCTTTTTCGGCCTGGGTGCATATTCGGTTGCCGTGCTCGGGGCGCAGATCGGCCTCAACGCCTGGCTCGGGCTGCTCGCCGGCATCGCCATCGCGGGAGCCGGCGCGGCACTGATTGGATTTTTCTGCGTGCGCACCGGGGGCATCCCGTTTCTGATGCTCACGCTCGCCTTCTCGCAGCTTTTGTTCTCGGTGGCGCTCAAATGGCGCGACGTCACCGGCGGGTCGGACGGCCTGGCCATCGCCGACAAGCCGAGCTTCCTCGGCCTCGATCTGTCGAGCTCGCTGCCGATGTATTTCATGACGCTCGCGTTCCTCGTGCTCGCTTATTGGGGCTTGCGGCGGCTGCTCAATGCGCCGCTCGGCCATGCTTTTGTCGGCATCCGCGAGAACGAGACCCGGATGCAGGCGATCGGTTATGCAACCCGTGCCTACAAGCTCCTTTCTTTTACCATCGCCGGAGCCGTCGCGGGGCTCGCCGGCGGGATTTATGCAATCTTCAACGGCTTCATCTCCTCCGACGCCCTCTACTGGACCGCATCCGGCGATATCCTGATCATGACCATGCTCGGTGGCGCCGGCACGTTGATCGGACCGGCGCTCGGCGCCGCCGCCTTCCTGCTGATGAAGAACGTCGTGAGCTCCTACAGCGAGCACTGGCTCGCCATCATCGGCCTCACCTTCGTCCTCTGTGTGATGTTCTTTCCCGGCGGCCTGTGGGGCATGCTGCAACGACTGCGACGGACGCCGGCTGGGCCATGAATGTCCTTCGCATCGAGCATCTGTACAAGGCGTTCGGCAGCCTGGTCGTCACTGACGATTTCAATCTCGCCCTGGCCGGCGGCGAGCGCCATGTGATCATCGGACCCAACGGCGCGGGCAAGACCAGCCTGATCAACCAGATCGGCGGTCAGCTGCGCCCCGGCTCCGGCCGTATCTTTGTGAAAGATCGCGAGGTCACCGGCTCCTCGCCCAATCAGATCAGCCGCATGGGGGTGGCGCGCACGTTCCAGCGCAACAACGTGTTCCAGAACCTCAGCGTGATCGAGAATTTGCGCCTTGCGCTCGAGGTACGAGTTGGCAACCCGCTCGATTTTTTCAGTGCCGTGGGCTGCAATGCAAGCCTGCTGACGCGCGCGGCAGAGTTGATGGCGCAGGTGCATCTCGAAGGAGACGGCACGCGAATCGCGCGCAACCTGTCCTACGGCGAGCAACGGCAGCTTGAAATCGCCATCGCGCTCGCCGGCGAGCCCGAGTTGCTGCTGCTCGATGAGCCTACCTCCGGCATGTCGCCGGCCGAGACGGCGCGGATGATCGGCCTCATCGGCTCGCTTCCGCGCACGCTTACCGTCCTGATGATCGAGCACGACATGCAGGTGGTGTTCTCCGTCGCCGATCGCATCACCGTGCTCTATTACGGGCAGCTCCTGGCGAGCGGCACGCCCGCGGAGATCCGGGCGAATGCGCGCGTGCGCGAGGTCTATCTCGGCATGGTGCACTGATGCTCGAGCTGGAGAACGTCAACGCCTATTACGGCGACAGCCACATCCTGCACGGGGTATCGCTCGCGGTGCGGGACGGCGAGGTGGTCTGCCTGTTGGGGCGCAACGGCGCGGGCAAGACCACGACCATCCTGACCGTGATGGGCTACCTGCACCCGCGGCCCGGCTGCATCCGCTACAACGGTCGCGACATCGCCGCCCTGCCGCCGCACGCCGTCGCGCGGCTCGGCTTCGGCCTCGTGCCGCAGGAGCGCGGCATCTTCCCGAGCCTCACCGTGGGCGAGAACCTGACAACCTTCGCCCGCGGCGGCAGCAGCAGCTACTGGACCTTGCCGCGGATATTCGAGCTGTTCCCGCAGCTGCAGGCCCGCGAGCGCAACCTGGGCTTTCAGCTCTCCGGCGGCGAGCAGCAGATGCTGTCGATCGCGCGCGCGTTGATGCTCAACCCTACCGTCCTTCTTCTCGACGAGCCCTCCGAGGGGCTGGCGCCGATGATCGTGGCGGAGATCGTCAGGGTGCTCGCGCGACTGAAACAGGAGGGGCTGGCCATTCTCCTGGTCGAGCAGAACCTGCCGACCGCCTTGACCGTCGGCGATCGCCACCATGTCCTGAACAAGGGCGAGATCTGCTTCACCGGCTCCTCGGCGGAGCTGGAGCGTGATGAGGTCGTGCTGCGCACCTATCTCAGCTTGTAGGTGCTTCCATGCCATGGACGGCGTTCCCTCAATCGCTTGTGTATGTCACCTTCGTGTCATGAGGGCGTGCCGCATCGGGTTCCGGGGAGTACGCGCGTGCCGGCTACAAAATTGAAGCTCGCCGACGTCGAGATCGAGCTGTTCGAGGCCGGTCGAGGACGCCCGCTCCTGTTCCTGCACGGCGGCAGCGGCTTTTCCCCGGAGCAGCCCTTCGTTCCTCTCCTGTCGAAGAGCCGTCGCCTGATAGTGCCGTCGCATCCGGGGTTCGGGAGCTCGGGCCTGCCGGACTGGCTCGACAGCATCGACGACATTGCGCATCTCTATCTTGAATTGCTGGACAAGGTTGCAGGCGACGCCATCGACCTCGTCGGCTGCTCGATTGGCGGCTGGATTGCCGCCGAGATGGCGACCAAGGTGCCGCAACGCATTCGCCGCCTGATCATGGTCGGCCCGGTCGGGATCAAGGTCGGGCCTGCCGACAAGCTCGACATTCCCGATATCTTCGCCATGCCGCAGGCCGACGCTCAGAAACTGATCTTTCACGACCCCGCCAGGATGGCGCCCGACCCGGCCAAGATGTCGGACGAGCAATTGGCTGCCATGTTTCGCGCCCGCGAGACGCTGGCGCTGCTGGTGTGGGAGCCGTGGATGCACAATCCAAAGCTCAAGCACCGCCTGCACCGGGCCGCGATGCCGGCCCTGTTCATCCGCGGCGAGAGCGACGGGCTCGTTTCCGCGGATTATCTCGACGCTTATGCGCGCCTCTTCCCCGACGCGAGAACGTCGAGCATCCCCGCCGCGGGTCATGCGCCGCATCTGGAGCAGCCCGACGCCTTTGCGTCTGCGGCCCTCGACTTCCTCGGAGAGTGACATGAGAGCGTGGCATTTCAGCGAGAACGCCTATCCGTTCCTGCCGCCCGCCGAGGCCTATCCGTCCATCCGCGTGTCGTTGCCGAGCCGGCTCTACGATCCCATCAAGGGCGCCGCCCTCTATGACCGGTTCATCGACGAATGGCTGATCGCCGAGGACGAGGGCATCGAGATCATGCTCAACGAGCATCATCAGACCGCGACCTGCGTCGATCCCGCCGCCCCGCTCATGCTCGCCGCGTTGGCGCGCCTCTCCAGGAAGGCGCGCCTCCTCATTCTCGGCAATCCCATCGCCAACCGCCGCCAGCCCGTGCGCGTGGCCGAGGAGATGGCGATGGTGGATGTGCTCTCGCATGGCCGCCTCGAAGCCGGCTTCGTGCGCGGCGTGCCTTACGAGGTGCTGCCCGCCAACAGCAATCCGGTGCGCATGAACGAGCGCCATTGGGAGGCGCTCGACCTCATCGTCAAATGCTGGACCCACCACGACGGCCCGTTCAGCCACGAGGGCCGGTTCTTTCATCACCGCGCCATCAATATCTGGCCGCGCCCGATCCAGCAGCCGCATCCGCCCATTTGGGTGAGCACGACCAGCCCCGGCGGCGCCGCCCGGGTCGGCGCGCACGGCTACATCCAGGCGACCTTCCTCACCGGCTTCGACCTCACCAGGCGCATCTATGAAGCCTACCGGCGCGGCTGGCGCGAAGCCGGTCGCGGCCGCGATGTGCCGATCGACCGCCTCGCCTATGCGGCGCTGGTCTATGTCGGCGACAATGCAGCGCGGGCGCGGGCCGGCGCGGAAAAGCTTCTGTGGTACATCACCGCCAACAAGGTGCCGCCGCACTTCGCCAATCCGCCCGGCTACGTGCCTGTCGCGATGAACATCGCGCTTACCCGCGGCGCGCACAACGTGGTCAGCCCCCATGGCACCAGGCAAAGCACCGTGGACGGTGCGATCGAGGCCGGTACCATGTTCGCCGGCACGCCGGACCAGGTGCTCCAGCAGCTCAAGAAACACTGGGATCATGTCGGCGGCTACGGGCAGCTCCTGATCATGGGTCAGGCCGGATTTCTCGACCATGACGACACCGTCCTCGGGATCCGCATGTTCGCTCGGGAAGTGTATCCGCGCCTCAAGGAGCTTTATCCCGATACCTTGATCTCCGGGCACGCAACGCCGGCCGACGCCGCCGCCGGCTGAACATATTCTCCGCTTAGGCTGGACCGCTGTTATCGGCGCCAGCAGCAGCATGATCGATCAGCCCAGCCGCCGCGATGTTGTGAAAAGGACCGCGAGGCTCGCGGCGCTCAGCGCGCTGGGCGCGGTCCGCGCGCCGATCGCCCGCGCCAAAGCGCCACCCCCGCCGGTCGGCAGTTTTTCCCAGATCGACACGATGCTCCGCGCAGCGACGCGTGCGGGGGAGCTGCCGGGGGTCGTGGCACTCGCGGCAACGGAGCATGACATCGTCTATGAGGGCGTTTTCGGCGCCCGGCGGCTGCACGAAGGGCCGCTCATGACGCGGGATACGGTTTTCCGTATTGCCTCCATGGTCAAGCTGATCACGTCGGTCGCCGCTCTGCAGCTCGTCGAGCAGGGCAAGCTTTCGCTCGACGCTCCCGTCCCCGATATCGATCCCGCTCTCGGCTCGCCGCAGGTGCTCGACGGATTCGATCCCAAAGGAGCTCCGCAGTTGCGGCCGGCGAAGCGGCCGATATCCCTGCGCCACCTGCTGACCCACACGTCCGGCTTGAGCTACCGGCTGTGGGACGCCAAGGCCGCCCGCTACGCGAAATCCATTGACCGGTTGCCCGCTGCGGAAAGAAGCCACGCCCCGCACACGCCGCTCATGTTCGATCCCGGCGAGCGCTGGCAGTATGGTCCCAGCATCGACTGGGTCGGCCGCATCGTGGAATCGGTCAGCGGCGAGCGGCTGGATGTTTATTTTCGCAACCGCATCCTCGATCCGCTGGGGATGAACGACACCGGCTTCCTCCTCTCTGCGGAACAACGCGCACGCGAGGCAAGCATGCATAAGCGCGGGCCGATCGGCACGCTGGCGCCGCAACCCGTCGAGCAGCAGGCCGCCGACCGCAAAACCTTCTCCGGCGGGGGCGGGATTTATTCCAGCGCACCGGATTATCTGAGCCTGGTCCGCATGCTGCTGCGGGGCGGATCGCTTGACGGCGTGCGCATACTGCGCCCCGAGACCGTCGCGCTCATGGACCGCAACCAGATCGGCGCCATCGAAGCCGGCGTCCTGAAAACGACCGCGCCGGCGCTCTCCAACGATGTCGATTTCTTTCCCGGCGTGTCGCTCAAATGGGGCCTCGGTCACATGATCAACATGCAGCCCATTCCCCAGGGCCGCAGCGCCGGCAGCCTGACCTGGGCCGGGCTGTTGAACACCTATTACTGGATCGATCCTGCAAGACGCGTCGCCGCCGTTTTCATGACCCAGGTCCTGCCGTTTGCGGACACGCGGGCCTTGCGCATCTACCGTCAATTCGAACGCGGTATCTACGCAGCGCTCAGGAGCGGCGCGGGTTAGCGCCAAGCCGGCCCCAGCCGGCTCGGGTGTAACCCGCCATCTTGCACGGGCTTGCGCTGTACTACGTACCCTGATTGATGATTTCTGCGTCCTGATCCCGGTCACGCCACCCCGGCACGCAGCAGGTCGTGGAAATGGATGATGCCGATGGGCTTGTCCGCTTCGGCCACGATCAGCGCCGTGATCTTGGAAGAGTTGATGATCTCCAGCGCCTCGCTGGCGAGCTGGTCGGGCCGCACCGTCTTGGGCGAGGGAGTCATGACGTCCTCCACGCGCGCCTCGAGGAGGTCGGGCCGCATGTGGCGGCGCAGATCGCCGTCGGTGATGATCCCGGCGAGCTTTCCCTCTGCGTCGGTGATGCCGACGCAGCCGAAGCCCTTGCTCGACATCTCCACCACGGCATCGGCCATCACCGTACCTGCGGGAACGAGCGGGATCCGCTCGCCGGAATGCATCAGGTTGGCGACGAATTTCAACATCGCCCCGAGCCGGCCGCCGGGATGCAGCTTGCGGAAGTCGAGCGCGGTGAAGCCGCGGCTTTCCAGCAGCGCGACCGCGAGCGCATCGCCGAGCGCCGCCTGCATCAGAGTGGAGGTGGTGGGCGCGAGGTTGTGCGGGCAGGCTTCCCGCGCGGTCGGCAACAGCAGCACCACGTCGGCGGCGCGCGCGAGCGTGCTCTCGGCGGCGGCGGTCACCGCGATCAGCGCGATGCGGAAGCGCCGCGAATAGTCGGTCAGATCCTTGAGCTCGGCCGTCTCCCCCGACCACGACAGCGCCATGATGACGTCGTGTGGCGTGATTACGCCGAGGTCGCCGTGGCTGGCCTCGCTCGGATGGACGAAGAAAGCCGGCGTGCCGGTCGAGGCAAAGGTGGCGGCGATCTTGCGCCCGACATGCCCGGATTTGCCCATGCCGGTCACGATCAGGCGGCCTTGCGCGCCCGCGATCATCTCGACCGCGACAGCAAAATCGCGACCGATGCTATCCTGGATTGCGCAGGCAAGCGTGTTCAGCCCGGCCGCCTCGAGCTCGAGCGTGCGCAGCGCCGAGGCGATCAGCTCGGGTGCCGGGGTTGCTCGTTGGATCGGCAGCGGCTTTGCCATCGCAGGGATCCCCTCCGGCCGCCACGAATAGCACGGAAAGGGCGCCCGCGGGAGAAGCCCCCTGAGCACCTCCCCCTAAAAGGGGGACCTGTGTTTCGGCTCACGCGAGGCCCCCAAAGTCAACCGCTCGTTAACCATATCCATTCTAGTTTCGTTAACCAACGCATAGCGGCCCGGCGGCCGCCTGTCGGTCGTCGCTCGCGATGTAGCGCAAGGCATTGATGGCACGGGCGGGCTTCGGACGCGCGCAGACGCGAGCGGCGGGGAGACGCACGGGTCGTGAGCCGAGGATTCGAGGTGTCACGCTGTTGCCGGCGCCCATGGGCTCCCCTGCTCGCAGGCCGAGCGCGGGGCATCCTCCTCGTGCTGCTGTTGCTCGCCCCCGGGCAAACTCTCGCGCAGCAAGCCGACAGCTCGGATTCCCTGCTGCTGTCTCCAAGCCTCGAAGGCAACCCGCAAAGCCCGCCGCGCTTTCGCCCCGCGCCGAAGGAGGAGCAGCGCCAGCCGGCGCAGTTCGTGCAGCTGCCGAGCTTCAGCTATCGCCCTGGCATCGGGGTCGGCAATACGGGCTTTGATTCCACCAACGTCTCGCGGCGCAAGAAGACGCGGGGCGCCGGCAAAGCCAAACCCGCGACCAATCCCGGCGCCGCAGTGCTCGGCATTCCCCAGCAGCCGGACAGCACGAGCGCAAAGACCGATCCCACCCAAGCGGGCAGCCCGGCGCCCACCCAGCCGGTGAGCCCAGCTATCACCAGCCCGGCGCCGGCACCCTCTGATGTGCCGCCCTCGCCGAAGCTGTTGCAGCCCGCCGTGGCTTCGGTGCTCGGGCGAGCGCGCACGCCCGCGCGCCCCGGCGCCCCACCGACAAGCCCCGATATGGAAACGCCCACGGTCGCAACCGTGCCGCCCCTCTGGCGCCCGGTGCCCGAGGCCAACCCCTTCGATCCGATCGGCGTCCAGGTCGGCGCGTTCAATTTTCTGCCCGCCGTCGAGTACTGGCGCGGCTACGACACCAACCCGCGCAGGCTGGGCCTGCCGCCGATCTCCGGCTCGTGGTTCAATCTCTATGCCACCAACTTGCTGATGGCGTCCAATTGGACGCGCCACGCATTCAATGCCGAGCTGCACGGCACCTATACCACTTTCGACACCACCCACTCGCAGGACCGGCCGAGCCTCGACGGCAAGGTGAACGGACGCATCGACGTGACCAGCCTCAATCACATCGACCTGCAGGGGATCCTCCGGGTGGGCACGGATTATCCCGGCAGCCCCAACATCCAGGCCGACCTGGCGCACCTGCCGATCTACACCACCTACGGCGGCTACGCCGGATTCGGGCAGCGGTTCAACCGCTTCGAGGTGACGGTTAAGGGCGGCGCGGAGCACACGGACTTCCAGCCGTCGAAGTTCGTGGACGGAGAGACCGAGAGCAACGCGGACCGCGACTACACCCAGTACACCGCGACCTTGCGGACCGCCTATGACCTTTCGCCGGAGCTGAGGCCGTTCGCGGAAGTGAGCGCCAACAAACGCCTGCACGATCTCGCGCTGGATCGCTTCGGCTTCGATCGCAATTCGCTGGGATACAGCGCCAAGGTCGGCGCGACCGTGAATCTGACTCGCACGCTCACCGGGGAATTCGCGGTGGGCTACATCGAGCAGATGTTCATCGCACCGTTGCCCAATATCGGCGGCCTGCTGCTCGACGGAGCGCTGGCGTGGTGCGTGACCCCGCTCACGACCGCCAAGCTGTTCGCCAATACGACATTGAACGAGTCGCCGCTCTTTCTCGTCTCGGCCGAGCTGACGCGGCAGGTCGGCGTCCAGCTCGACCACGCGTTTCGGCGCTGGCTGATCGGAACGCTCAAGTTCTCGCTGTCGCGCGACGAGTACGCCGGCAATCTGCGCATCGACAACCGCTACGCGGTGTCGGCGGCGTTCACCTACCTCTTCATGCGAGATCTCGCGCTCAAAGGCGAGTACCGACAGGAGTGGGACCGCTCCAACGTCCCCGGCTCGAATTACGTAGCCAGCGTCTGGCTCCTGGGCTTGCGCCTGCAGCGGTAGAGAGCTTTCATTCGCAGGGAATAGCCGCAAACCGGCTCCGCCGAATTCCGGCGTAACCCGCCGAGCCATGAGGCATCGCCCATTGGGGTGGCGTGCGCAGCACAAGTCCGCTGCAGCCGACTTGTGTTGCTAACCCACAGCGCTGGGCTATCTCCCCCGCGCCCTTGGCGTCCCGGGCGATGCGGCAGGGGTCGCCGCTTTCGGGTCCGGGTTCTCCATCGCATTGGCGGCGCCCTCCCATTTGCAGGCCGCTGCCAGGCGGGAGCGCACCTCGGAAACCCTGCCCAGGTTGAACGACGCATCGTGGGCCACTTCATGGTGATCCCACATGCGGAAAAAAACCTTGCCCCCATCGGTCAGCGACCGGATGAACGGGATCGGCGAGGGCGCAATGGCGAGCACGCAGCTCGAATGGGTATTCCACGGGACCTCTACGGCTTGGGCCTGGTCGACGCGGTAGACGACGCGCACATTGGCGCCGCATTTGATAAAGCCCCATTTGTTGACGGCAACCTCGGTCTTGCCGTCCTTGCAGCGCATCAGCAGCCAGGCCTTGCTGTCGCTCGAGGGAAGCTGCGCCGAGACCAGCGGGCTGTCATCGAGGGGGGATTTTTCGTCCTTGACCTCCCAGGCTCCCTCGGCGGCTTGCTTGTTGTCGGCCTCCTTGGGCGCCGTCCTCGCGGCGGGCGTATCGAGGCCGTCATAGCATTTGAGCCGCTCGGTATCCTCGTTGATCTGGCGGCAGGCCTTGAGCGTCTCCTGCGCGCGGGCGCCGGCGCCCAGCAAAATGCCGGCGCCTGCGACGATGAGTATGACGCGAATGGTCCGCATGCAGAGCTGATCCGGTGCCATCATGCAAGGCTGGAGCGGATTGCCGGCTGAAGGCTGAGCCGTGTCCTAGTTCAAGAATGCAGACGATGCAACGGCCGCTCAGGCTCCGGCGCATGGGACTCGTGCTTGTCGAGCGGATCGTGCTGCTGCATTCTGCGCCACCCGATCCCCCCCGCGCGCCCCGCTCGTGTTGCCTTGGAGCAAAGTCCGGATGGCGATTGCAAACGGCATCAAGGTCGTCGGATTTCACGATCTGCCCGGCGGCGGGCAAGTCGTGGTGCGCAACAAGGTCGCGTATGTGGGCCATGTGCAGCCGCCCGACGGCACGAGCGTCATCGATGTCTCCGATCCGTCGCGCCCGCGCGGCCTCGCCCGCATCAGCGTTCCACCAGGCACGCTGTCCCACAAAGTCAGAGTGGAAAACGACATCATGCTGGTCAACCGCGAAGTGTTCCCGATCGGTCGGGTCGACCCCGAGTTCAAGGGTGGGCTCGAGGTTTTCGACGTGAGCAAGCCGGCCGAGCCGAGACGAATTGCGACCTGGCCCGCGCGCGGAATGCATCGTTTCACCTTCGACGGTCGTTACGTCTATGGCTCGCCCGAATTCGACGGCTACCGCGGCAACGTCGTGTCCATCATCGATTTTGCGGATCCCGCGCGCCCGCAGGAGGTAGGGCGATGGTGGATGCCGGGGCAGTGGATCGCCGGCGGCGAGGAGCCGACCTGGGAAGGAACCGCACACCGGTGCCATCACCCGATACGGGTCGGCAATCGGCTGTACACCAGCTATTGGCACGGCGGCTTCGTGATCCTCGGCATCGACGACATCAGCAAGCCGGAATTCATTTCGGGGCTCGATTGGAGCCCGCCGTTTCCCTGGCCGACCCATACCGCCCTGCCGGTACCGTTCCCGGTGCGCGGGCGGCGGATCATGCTCGTCGCCGACGAGGACGTGGTGCGGCTCGAAATGTCGACGCCGGCCTTCCTCTGGATCGTGGATATCACCGACGAGAAAAAGCCGATCCCCTTTGCCAGCTTCCAGGTGGCCGAGGAGGACGGCTCGCCGAAAGCCGACTACACCGGCATGCATCAGTTCTGCGAGGAAATCCGCAGCACCGAGATCCCGATCGCATGGTTTGCGCACGGTCTTCGCATTGTCGACATCGCCAACCCCCATGCCCCGCGCGAGGTTGCCTCGTTCATCCCGGACGTTCCGGCCGGGGCGGCGCGGGTGCAAAGCAACGACGTGTGCTTCGATGACCGCGGCCTCATCTACCTGATCGACCGCACGCGCGGGCTGCACATCCTCGAGCGGGCATGAAGGCGCGCGAGAGCGTAGGGTGGGTCAGCTTTGCAAGTCGGCTGAGCCGACTTGCAAAGCGTAATCCACCGTCTTGGCAGCCGGCGCGGCGGTGGGTTGCGCCACGAATCGGCACGGCCGATTTGTGGCTGATCCGCCCTGCAGATCGAACACAATGGGCACGGGATCATGAGTCTCATCATCCGTAACGCTCGTCTGCGCGGCCGGAAGGAAACGGCCGATATCGCAATCGAGGGGGCAAAGATCTCCGCGGTTGCGGCCGGCCTTCCGCGCGGCGCCGGCAATGAGATCGACGCCGGCGGCAACCTCGTTCTGCCTGGTCTTTTCAACCTGCATTATCACGCCGACAAATGCCTTCTGGGCGAGATCATGCGGCCGAATGTTTCGGGCACGCTGCCCGAGGCGATCGAGATCACCAATGACTTCAAGCGCAACTACGACCCGGTAGAGGTGGCCGCACGCGCCGTGCGCACGCTGGAGCAAGGCGTCAAGAACGGCACCACCTTCTTTCGTCTGTTCTGCGACGTGGGGACAATCGGGCAATTGCGCGCCTCGCGCGGCCTGTTGCTCGCCCGCGAGAAAATGAAAAAATATTGCGGGGTTCAGGTGGTCGCCTTCCCGCAGGAAGGCATCGTACGCGACCCGGGCGCCGCCGAGCTGATGGAGGAAGCGATAAAGGAGGGATGCGACGTCGTCGGCGGGCTGCCCTGGTACGAGTACACCGACGAGGAGGCGCGCCGGCATATCGACATCTGCTTCGGCATGGCGATGAAGCACGACCTCGACGTCCACATGCTGGTGGACGACACCGACGATCCCAACTCGCGCAGCCTGGAATATCTGGCTCTCAAGACCATGCGCGAAGGCTACCAGGGCCGTGTCGTGGCGAGCCACTGCGGAGCCATGGCGGCATACAACGACGTCTATGCCGCCAAGGTCGTGGACATGGTCGCGACGGCGGGCATGACCATCTCCGTCAATGCGCACATCAATCTCGTCTGCTCGGCGCGGCTCGATCGCGAGCCGAGGCGGCGCGGCATTGCGAGGGTGAAGGAGCTGCTCGCACGCGGAGTGAACGTCGTCACCTCACAGGACGACGTGAACGACCCGTATTATCCTTTCGGCAAGCCTGATCCGCTCGAATGCGCCCTGATGATGGCCCACGTGGCCCAGCTCACGCTGCCGCACGAGCTGGAAAGCGTGATGGACATGATCACCGTGAGCGCGGCGCGCGCGGCGCGGGTTACCGATCATGGGATCGCGCCCGGGATGCGTGCAGACCTCGTCGTGGTGGCCGCGCCGTCGGTGCACGAGGCGCTTCGCCTGCAGCCGCCGCGGCTGCATGTGCTCAAGGACGGACGCGAGGTTGCACGCTCGATGCTCAGCCAGGAGCTGTTGTCGATCTGACAAGAGAATGGAGCATGACGGTTTGTAGGGTGGGTTAGGCGCGCGTTTTCTCTGCGCACTCTGCGTACACCTGTGTGCGTACGCGCGCCGTAACCCACCGATCGGCTCGGTGGGTTACGCTCGCGCCATACGCGGACAAGCCTGCGCGGTCTGCGAGAGACACGGCGCTCGCTAACCCACCCTACGATCTCAGGACGAGAATGGAGCATGACCCAACAGAACCACCGGCTCGATGAGCTCGACCTGATTGTCCGCAACGGAACCTTGGTGATTCCGGGCGTCGGGCAGGCCGCGGCCGATGTCGGCATCGCCGGGGGCAAGATCGTCGCCTTGGGCGCAAATCTCGCGGGACGCTCGCGCGAAATTTATGACGCGACCGGCCGCACGGTCCTTCCCGGCATTTTCGACCCGCACATCCATCTCGGCAACGAGCAGTCCTATGAGAGCGAGACCGAGACCGAGACCAGGGCTGCGATCATCGGCGGCATCACCACGGTCGGGATTTTTCTGCGCAGCCTCGAGGATTCCTATTTCCAACATCTCCCGGCCTTCTGCCGGGCGATGAACGAGCGCAGCTACGTCGATTCCGTCTTCCACCCGCAGATCTTCACCGAGGAGCAGATCGAGGAAATCCCCGGCTACGCGGAGCAGTACGGTATTCGCTCGTTCAAGTTCTACATGTCGGGGATGCCGGGCATCGTGAAATCGGTGACCGACGACGTTCTCCTGCAGGGTTTCCGCACGGTGGCCTCGCTCGGCAGCGATGCGGTCGCCTGCGTTCATTGCGAGACCGGCGCCCTGGTCGACCGGGCGCGCAACGAGCTCAAGACGCGCAAGCCCGAGGGAACGCTCGCCGACTGGGAGGATGCGCATCCCGCCATGGCGGAAGCGCTGGCGATCCAGACCGCGCTCTATCTGGCCGAGATCGCCGGCGCGCACCTCTATGTCGTGCACCTGTCCAGCCGTCAGGGTCTGGAAGTGGTCCGCAACGCGCGCCTCGCCGGCATGCGGTTTACGGTCGAGACGACGACACCCTATCTCGGCATCAACAGCAGCGACCCGAACGGTTTTCTGGCCAAGATGGTGCCGCCGGTGCGCACGCCCGAGCACCAGGCGGCCCTGTGGGACGGGCTGCTGGAAGGCTCCATCAACACCGTCGGGACCGACAACACTTCACGCGCGCTCGCGACCAAGCGGCCGCAGGCCGGGCTTCATGGGTCGCGCCCGGGCCTGCCGGCGCTCGGCACGCATTTGCCGGCTCTGTTGCACTACGGACGCCTGCGCGGGGTGCCACTGGAGGTTCTCATCGAGCGCGCGACACGCAGTCCCGCCCGCGTCTATGGCATCTACCCGCAGAAGGGCACGATCGCCGTCGGCTCCGATGCAGACCTCGTGGTGGTCGATCTCGAGCAGGAACGCGTGGTGCGCCCCGAGGAGCTGCAGGGAATGTCGGATTTCTCTCCGTTCGAAGGCAAAAAGCTTCGCGGCTGGCCGGTCGCGACGATCAAGGCCGGCAGGGTCGTCGTACGCGACGGCAACGTCGTCGCAAAACCGAATGGACGCTATCTGCACCGCAAGGCCGGCCCGGCGCAGCAGCTCCCATGGCTTCAGCGCTCAATTCGTACAAGGGTGAGTTAGCGCGCGTCCTTCTCGGATCACGGGACGACGAACCGTGTGAGCTGATCGATCGGTCTTCCAGTCGCGGCGGAAAGGTAGCTCATGTCGACATAGTCGGGCACCTTTGCGCTCATGTCGTTCTTGCTGAATCCGAAGGCAGGGCCCTGCTTTGCGACGTTCACCATCGTGCGCACATCCGCGCGCACATCCCAGATGCCGTGCCTCCACGCTTCGGCGATGACATCCCTGCTGACACCGGTATATTCCGTGATCAGGGTCACGGCTTTCTCCGGATTCTTCACGTAGAACGCGAGCGAATTGGCATAGGCTTTCAGAAATTTCACCGCCGTATCGCGATCCCTGAGAAAATCGGCATTGGCCGCAAGAATTTGGTTGCCGCCGCCATATTTCTCCGTCTTTCCGATGTCGCAGCAGGCCGGATAGTAGCCGTAGCCTTCGACGACCGCCCGATCGATGACCGGAGACCATAGCACCAGGCTGTCGAGGTCTCCGCTCTTGAGCGCCTGCAACTCGGCGGGCCCGGCCGAGGTCGTGTTGAGCAGGCTGACCTTGGCGAGGTCCACACCATTTTCCCGGGCCGCGAGCGTGAACAGGATGGCGACATAGCTTCCGGGCGGACGGCCGAGGCGCTTGCCTTCGAGATCCTTCCAGGAATTGAGCGCGACGCCCTTGCGCATGATCAGGTTCTGTCCGCCGAGTTGCTCGCCCGCCACGACCTTGACATTGGTGACGTTCTGGTCGGCCATCACCGCCGGGTTCTGATACCCCAGAGTGCCGATCTCGACCCCGCTCTGGAGATTGCGCTGCATCTCGGCGTTGGTACCTGCAGGGATATACTCGACACGGAAGCCGGATGCCTCCGCAAACGGGCCGATGCCCCACAATGGGATTCCGCTGACACTGCGCGCAACGGTAATGCGGATGTGCCTGGGCGCATCGGCGCGGGTATTGCAGGCCGCGGCGATGAGGCCCGAGGCAAACGCGAGCGTCGAGATCGCACCGCACTTCCAGATGCAGATTCGCATTGCGCGCGTCCCTTTGTCCGGATGAGACGATGAGATAACTTTCGCAGGGGCGACGCATTGCGTCGCCCTCGCGGCCGCTTGCACGTGGGCGAAGAGGGGCGAGGCAGTGCCTCGCCCCTGCGCCACGAGCAGACGTATAATACAAAACAACGTAGAGGAAGAGGATGCCGCCCAAGCAAAGAATAGTGGCGATCGAGGAGCACTTCTGGATTCCCGAATTGCGCGATCGCTACAGCGGGCCGCGCGGGATCTCTGCGCACACGCCCTCGCGGCAACTCGATGATCTCGGCGAGCTCCGCCTTCAGGACATGGATGCCGCGGGTATCGACATGCAGGTGATCTCGCACATGCAGCCGGGGACCCAGATATTCGATGCGGAGACCGCGGTTGCGCTCGCACGCAAGGCCAATGACGCGCTGAATGCAGCCATCTGCACCCATCCGTCGCGCTTCGCGGGCTTCGCCGAGCTGCCGACGGTCGATCCCAGATCGGCAGCGGACGAGCTCGAGCGCATGGTCGCGCGTCATGGGTTCAAGGGCGCGCTGATCAATGGTTTGACCGAGGGCGACTTTCTCGACGAGAAGCGTTTCTGGTGCATTTTCGAGCGCGCGCAGGCGCTCGACGTGCCGATCTACATCCATCCAGGCATCCCTCACCCCGCCGTCACCCAGGCCTATTATTCCCATTATCGCCGCGGCGACTTCCCGTTCCTGTCGGTGGCATGGGGGTTCACCGCGGAGGCCGCAATTGGGGCCATCCGCCTGGTCGTCAGCGGGCTGTTCGACGCATATCCGGGGCTCAAGATCATCCTGGGGCACCTCGGCGAGACCATTCCCTTCACGCTGTGGCGCTGCGACTGGATCATACGAAATGTCGGGGCCAGGTCGGCATTCGCCGACACGTTCCGCGAGCATTTTTACCTCACGACCAGCGGCAGCTTCCAGCAATCGGCGCTCACCTGCTGCATCGCCGAGCTTGGCATAGACAGGATCATGTTCGCGGTGGATTATCCCTACAATTCGAGTGCCGACGGGGTCGCATTCATCCGCGCTGCGCAGATCAGCGAGGAGGACAAGGCAAAGATCCTGTACGGCAATGCGGAGCGCCTGCTTCGGCTTGGCAAATAGAGCGGAGTTCGATGACATCTGTCCGCGCTCGTGTAGGGTGGGTTAGCCACAAATCGGCTCCGCCGATTTGTGGTGTAACCCACCGCACCCCGACCGCAGATGCATTTGCGTGTGGCGGTGGGTTACGCCGCACCAGTCGGCCTTTCAGGCCGACTTGCGCGGCTAACCCACCCTACTGATTCCTTTCGAGCAAACGATGGAGCGCCTGCCAAACCCTATTCTTGGCCCGAACAGGTTCAAGTTGGGCCTGTTCAATGCCAATTGCGACGGCGGCTTTTCCATCAGCAAGGCGCCGGAACGCTGGCGCTGCGAGTGGGACGACGTGGTCAACGCCTGCGTCATGGCGGACGAGGCCGGCATCGATTTCATTCTTCCCGTGGCAAAATGGCGCGGGCTGAGCGGCGAAGCCGACAATCTGGGCCGCTCTTTCGAGACCATGACGCACAGCGCTGCCATCGGCGCGCTCACCAGGCGAATCGGGCTGTTCGCGACGGTTCACGTGCCGCTCGCGACGCCCGCTTTCGTCGCCAAGTCCATCGCGACAATCGATCACGTGACGCACGGCCGTTCCGGGCTCAATATCGTGTGCGGGTGGAACCAGGACGAGTTCGACGTGCACGGTGTTACCATCGACCCGGAGCGCCGGTATGACCAGGGGCTCGAGTGGTTCATGATCTATGCCAAGCTCTTGCAGGGCGGCCCGCCGTTCGACTGGGATGGCGAGTTCTACAAGCTGCGCGGCCTGACGACGAGCCCGCTCACCGTACAGCGGCCTCGACCGCCCATCATGTCCGCGGGCTTTTCGCCCAAAGGCCGCGACTTCGCGGCGCAGGCGGCCGATCTCCTGTTCACCTCGGTGTCGAATATGGCGCGGGCGCCGGCGATCGTGAGAAGCGTGCATGATTTTGCAGCCCGCTACGGGCGCAAGGTGCAGGTCTTCACGACGTGTCACATCGTGTGCCGTCCGACCCGCAACGAGGCGGAAGACTTCTATTATTATTATGCGGAGGAGATGGCCGACAGGGAATCGCTTGCCTATATCGTGGCGCAAAAAACCGCCACCGCCGGTGGCGACATTTCCAAGGCCGAGCGGCCCGACACCAATCCGGAAGCCAACACGCGCAAGCGCGGCAAGGTCTATCCCGGCACGTTCCCCGGCTGTTACATCATCGTCGGCACGCCGGACGACGTGGCCGACGAGATGATCGAGATGAGCTCGGCCGGGCTCGCCGGCGCATCCATTTGTTTTCTGGATTACCTCGCAGCCATGCCGTATTTCATTCAGGAGGTGCTGCCGCGGCTGGAGCGCGCGGGCCTGCGTGAATCCGGCGCGGTCGCCGCGCGTCGCACCGCCACCGCCTGAGCAACCGTCGATGGATATCTGGACGCCTGGCCGAGACCGGATCGAAGGAGCGCAATGAGATGACGCTCGGCTCTTATACGCTGCCCAATCCGTCCAGCGTCGGGAGCACGGATTACCTCGCCGGCATCAATTTCGAGCGCATGCGCGCGGAGCGTCTGCGCAAGGCGCAGGCAGCGCTCAAGCGCCACGACATCGCCGCGGCCTTGCTCGTGCGGCCGGAAAACATGCGTTACACGCTTGCGGTGAAAGGCCACGCGTTTTGTCCCCAGCTCAGCTACGCCCTCGTTTTCGCCGAGCATGATCCTGTTCTTTACGAGCTCGGCGACATGGTCGAGCATCAGAAGCTGTATTGTCCGTGGCTCAAGCCGGAAAACATCCGCTTTTCCTATTCCTGGCTCGATTCGATCTGCGGCCCCGAGGGAGCGCGGCAGGAGGCCGAGCGCTTCGCCGCGAGCATTGTCGCCGAGCTCGAGGCAAACGGCGTCCTCCGCGAGCGCATCGGCACCGATGCGCTCGACGAGGTGGGGCGCGCGGCGTTGCGGGCAGCAGGCGTGAACATGGTCGACGTAAAACCCGCCATCATGGAGGCGCGCCGCTGCAAGACACCGGATGAGATTGCATGCATCGAGACGGCAATCGCCATTTCCAACAACGGCTACGCCCGCTTCATGGATTTCAAGCCCGGAATGCGCGAGCGCGATGGCGGCGCCGTCATGCATGAGGCCATGATTCGGGCCGGAGCCGAATTCGCCTCCGGCGGCGTACGCTCGAAGCTCAACACCTATGACGTCTACCACCACGGCAACACCGACCGCATCGTCGACGCCGGCGATCTTGTCGTGGTGAACACCTGCGGCACGACGTTTGCCGGCTACCGGGTGTGCATCTATCGCAGCTTCATCCTGGGCCGAAAGCCCAATCGCAGGGAACGCGACTTCTACGCACGCTGCCGGGACCGCGTCTATGCCATCATCGATGCGATGAGGCCGGGCGGGACCACGGCGGACGCGGCAAAGGCGCTGCTGCCGTCGAATACCTGGGGTTATCCGGCGGAGCAGTCGCTCCTCGTGGCGGAAGTCGGTCACGGGATCGGGATGACCTACGAGCAGCCGGTTATCAGTCGAATCTGGTCCTTCGATCATCCGCAGACGCTCGAGCCGGGCATGGTGGTCGCGGTGGAATGCCGCGAAGGCGAATGGGGTTATGGCGGCGTGCGGCTCGAGGAGATGGTGCTGGTGACGGAGACCGGCACCCGCATACTGAGCAACTGGCCGGCGGAGGAGATCATCCCGGTGGCGAGCGTGCTGGGTTAGCGTGATGTAACCAGCGTAGGGGCGAGGCATGCCTCGCCCCTACAATTTGAAAGGAGGGGAAGCAGACATGAAGCAATTTCGATTCCTTCTTGCCGGGGTCATCATCCGGCAATGTTGCTCGGGAGCGCAACCAGCCATCCCGCATGCGCGCAGCAGGATAAAAAGACGATCCGCATCGGATCCGCCCGCGGCATCCATTTCGTCGCCCTGTTCGGCCTCGCGCCGTTTGCGCAAAAGTACGGGCTGCACACCGAGATGATTCCCATCATGAGTAACGCCGACCAGCAGCGCGCATTGCAGGCGGGCGGCGTGGAGGTCGCAACCCAGGGCTATCACAACCCGGCCATCATGGCGGAGCAGAATGTCGCCAACGTCAAGATAATCGCCGGGCTTTATCTCGGCGGACAGAACCTGATCATGCGCAAGGGGGTCGAGCTCAAGACCTGGAAGGATCTGGAAGGTAAGAAGATCGGCCGTGCGCCGGGGACGTTCGCGCAGATATTGTTCATACTGGCGGCCGAAGCGAACCACGTGGATGTTTCCAAGATCAACCTGATCAACGTGACGGCGGCGGGGCCGGCGGAGCTGCAGGCGCTGCGCAACGGCGATCTCGACGGCCTCGTCATGTTCTCGCCGACCGTCGATCGCGGGGTGGTCGAAGGTTATGCCTATTATCCGCCGTGCTGCGATATTTCTTCCACCCCCACCTTCGGCGGACGCAATCAGCTGCTCGCCGCCAACACGGAATTTCTCAAGGACCGCCAGACCGTGGTCAACTTCCTCAAGGCCTATGTGGAGGCGCAGGATTACTACGTGAACAACCGCGACAAGGCGGTCGAGATCATCATGCAATTTACCGGCGTCGGCAAGGACGTGATAAACGAGGCGATCAAGCACGCCACGCTGGAGCACCGGGTCGACGTGCCGACCGCGGTCGCCATCGCGAAGGAAGGCCCCAAGTTCGGCTTCACCAAGGCGGACATGAGCGGCAAGGTCGCATCCTATTTCGACCTGAGCTATCTTTCCGCGGCGACCGGCAAACCGATCGATCAGCTCGACAGGTTGGTAAAATAGCTCGGAGCGCGTTCCGGCGCGGTGGAATATAGCGATGTGCCCCGAGCGCAGTGCAGCATGAGCACCGAAAGTCACAGCATGCTCATTTCATACGAGAGGGCTGTGCTGCTCATGACGTGCCCCCCCAAAAATGCGCAACATTTTTTAGGGTGTGCCCGGCGCCGCAGACGCGAGACGGCCCAAAACTACAGCTTCGCCGTTTGTAGGGGCGGGTTTGAAACCCGCCCCTACAGCCACGCGGCCGGAGCTCGCCGTGGTCCTGGATTGTATGTCGGGCGCACACCAGCGCACCAGAGCTTGCGGAGGAGAATGGGATGAGCGCCGCTCGAGATGGAAAGTCGGCGGCGATTGCCGCGCTGATCGGCCTCGCTGTTGCCATGGGTTCGACTGCGCCGATGAAAGCGGCGGAAGGCGACCTCAAGCTCGTGCGTGCCACGCTCTCGCGCAGCCTTTCCGCTCCCTTCATCTGGGGCTTCAACCCGATCGGGCAAAAATACGGACTGCGTGCGCAGGTCGTCGACGCCATGACCAACGCGGATCAGCAGCGCAACATCCAGACCGGGGCGGTCGAGGTCGGGTCGGTCGGCTATCAGACCGCTGCGGTAATGGCCGAGCAGAATGTCGGCAACGTGAAGATCATAGCCGGCATGTATGTCGGCGGTCAGAACCTGATCATGCGCAAAGGGGTCGAGCTCAAATCCTGGAAGGACATCGAAGGAAAGAAGATCGGCCGCCCGCCCGGTTCCTATGCCGCCATCCTGTTCACGCTGGCAGCTGAAATCAACAAGGTGGACCTCTCGAAGGTGAATCTGGTCAACATCACTCCGGCCGGAGCCCCCGAGCTGGCTGCGCTGAAAAACGGCGACCTCGACGGTTTCGTCATGTGGTCGCCCGTGATCGATCGCGCGGTGATCGAGGACTACGGCTATTATCCCGAATGCTGCGATATCGGCGGCACCAAGGAATTCGGCGCCGGAAACCAGCTGCTTGCGGCCAATGCCGAGTTTCTCAAGGATCGCAAAACGGCGGTCACCTTTCTCAAGGCCTATGTCGAGGCCATGGCCTACTACCGTCAGAATCCGGACAAGACCCTTGCGCTGGCCGCGCAATATACCGGAGGTGCGCCGGCCGTCCTGAGCGAGTCCATCCGGCATTCCGCCTGGACCTATCGCGTGAATATTCAGAATGCGGTCAATGTTGCCAGGCAGGGCCCGAAGTTCGGGTTCACCAGAGCCGATCTCAGCAGCAAGGTCCCCGGCTATTTCGACCTGAGCTATCTGGCGGAAGCGACCGGAGAGCCAATCGAGCGCCTCGGGACGTATGGGAATTAGCCGCGCCAGCTTGAATGGCCGCGAGGCGGTATCGCAAAGCGCCCGGCCTCCGCCCGGCTCATGGCGCGCGGCATTCCCCCATGCGCTGCGGCGAATGGGCTGGAACCGTATTGCCCGGCGCGCCCTGCTGCCGGTCGTGCTGCTCGCAGGCTGGCAATACGCGTCGACCACCGGCATCTTTGATCCGAGCTTCGTGCCTTCTCCCAGCACCGTGGTTTCTTCCTGGTGGGAATGGATATTCGGACCGCGCTCCGAGCTCGCATGGAATTCGGGGACCTGGCTCGAATACGTGTACCTCAGCACCTGGCGCGTGCTGGTGGGCTTTGTCATTGCGTCAGCCATAGGCATCGGCATCGGCGTGCTGATCGGGTGGTTCGAGCTCATGCGAGACATGCTCGACCCGATCGTGCAGGGGTTGCGCCCGATTCCCATGACGGCATGGCTGCCGTTCGCGACCTTCATTTTCGGCATTCGCGAGAGCGCCGCGATTTTTCTGATTGCGATGGGCGCGTTCTTCCCGATCGCGGTGAGTTGCACGATCGGCGCGGAGCAGACCCCGAGGAACCTGGTGCGCGCCGCATTGATGCTCGGCACGTCCCCGCGCATGCTGCTGCTGCGCGTCGTCCTCCCCTCGGCGCTGCCCTATATCTTCAACGGGCTTCGGGTCGGGCTCGGCATCGCCTGGGTGCTGGTGATCGTCTCCGAGATGCTCGCGGTCAAAGGCGGTATCGGCTACGCCATGTGGACGGCGTATCAATTCGTGCGCATCGATCTCATCATTGCCGCGATGTTCACGATGGGGCTGCTCGGGCTCGCCAGCGACCGTATTCTTCTTGTCCTCAACCGGAGGCTGCTGCGGTGGAATACGGGGCTGCGGGCACGCTAGCGCCGAGCGCTGCCGGCCGGATCGAATGCCAGTCCGTGCGCAAGACCTATCGCGACGCCGCCGAAGGCACCGAGGTCGTGGCGCTCGATGGGCTTACGCTCGACATCAAGCCGCGCGAGTTCCTGACCCTGCTCGGCCCGAGCGGCTGTGGGAAATCGACCCTGCTCAACATTCTTGCCGGTTTCGAGAAGCCGGATGCCGGCAAGGTGCTCCTCAACGGCCTGCCGATCGAGCGTCCGGGTCCCGATCGCGGCGTCGTGTTCCAGGATTATGCGCTGTTCCCCTGGCTGAACATCCAGCAGAACGTAGAGTACGGGCTGCGCGAGAAGGGGATCGGCAAAGGCGAGATGCGCGCCATCTCGCAACGCTTTCTCGCCATGGTCGGGCTGAGCGGATTCGAGCGCCGCTTCCCACACGAGTTGTCCGGCGGCATGCGCCAGCGCGTCGCGCTGATCAGGGTCCTGGCGATAGACCCCGAGATTCTGCTGATGGACGAGCCGTTCGCCGCCGTCGACGCGCAGACCCGCACGATCCTGCAGGAGGAGCTGCAGCGGCTGTGGATGCAGACGCTCAAGACCGTCGTGTTCGTCACCCACAGCGTCGACGAGGCCATCTATCTCGCCGATCGCGTCACGGTGATGACCGCGCGGCCGGGAGTGGTCAAGGCGATCGTGCCCATCGACCTGCCGCGGCCGCGCGATACGACGTCGGATGCGTTCAATCAGTATCGGCGTGCAATCACCCAGCTCATCGAGGCGGAGTCGCGCAAGGTCTTTGCCGCCGCAGCCTTGTAGCCGGCCCGTCAGGCTCTTGGTGCGAGCCGGAATGCGCCCGGAAGCGTGCGCATGAAAGCGCTGATGACGGGCTCGGCAGGCAGTACATATCGGAAGGCATGACGTTGCAAATTAAAGTCCTGTTGGATTGCATGCTGTTTATGCGGAATTAATCAGGCGAGCATGTGTGCGCCAAAAATTGTTCAAAATTGCAAGGGAGATTTGCTCGGGGCCCGCCTGGGAATGGTCGGCCGACCGAGACATGCAGGAGACGACCACCATGCAGAAGAGCTTGCTTGCACTTGCTGCTGCCACATCCATGACCGCTGCGCTGTTGGCGGCGCCGCCGGCGCAAGCGCGCTGTTTCGGGTGCGCTGTCGGCGTCGGCGTCGCTGCCGGCGTCATTGCCGGAGCCGCCGTGGGCAGCGCGATCGCCAACAGCTACGGCCCAGCCTATGTCGTGCAACCGGGCTACGTGACATATCCGGGCTATGTCGTTGCGGCGCCGGTCGGATGCCCCGGCGGTTACTGGGCGCGCCGGCCGATCGCCTATGACGGCTATGGGCATGTCGTCCGCTGGAGCAGGCCGCGCTTTTTCTGCCCCTGAAATTACAGTATATGAATGGTTAAATGCCCGGCGGGCCGGCTGTCTCGCCGGGCATTTCTTTGCGTGAAGGAGCAGGCGACGCGATTCTGCCGTGGCGGGGCCTCAATCTCGCCCCAGCAGAAACCAGCGGGGTGTGTCCTCGCCGCAAAAGGCTGCCACATTGGCGGAGTAATTTGCTGCGACACTCGGAGGCTACGAGTTTGCGGGGCGAAGAGGGAGAATCTCGGATGAGAACGCGTTTGCTCGCAGGCGCAGGCGTGCTGGCTCTGCTCGGCGGAGCTGCCGACGCTGCAGACCTTGCTCGGCCCGCGCCGGTTTACGCCCGACCGCCGGCTCCGGTGGTTGCCGTGTTCACCTGGACCGGCTGCTATGTCGGCGGCAACGTCGGAGGCATCTGGGCCAGCACCGACTGGACCGATCCGGCCCTCGGAGATTTCGGCAGCAACACCGTGAGCGGCGCCCTGGGCGGCGTGCAGGGGGGCTGCAATTATCAGGTCGGTGCCTGGGTATTCGGCATCCAGGGCGATTACGATTGGACCAACGTCAACGGCAACGTCACGAACCCCATTCCCGCCGCGGTCGCCTTCGGCCTGACGGATAACGCGCAGCTCAAATCGCTCGCCTCGGTTACCGGCCGGGTCGGCTATGCCTGGGATCGGTTTCTCGTTTACGCCAAGGGCGGCGGCGCCTGGCTGCAAGGCGACTACGGTTTTCAGGTCGCCGCGTTGCCGGTGGCCCCGACGGTCAGCATCTCGCAATCGGGCTGGACGGTCGGCGTGGGCGGCGAATACGCCTTCCTGAACTGGCTCACCGGCTTCGTGGAATACGACTACTACAGTTTCAACAACAGCAACGCGACCGCCTTGGCCTGCACCGCGGCCGCCTGCGGCATAGCCACCACCGGCGTCGGCGTCAGCACCAACGTCAACGTCCTCAAGGCCGGCCTGAACTTCAAGTTCAGCCCGTTCTAGTCGGGGGCGACCCACCGGGTCGCCCAGCCGCACGCACCGCGCTGACAACGGGGCGAGGCATGCCTCGCCCCTACCCCACACCGATTACGTTATCCGTAGGGGCGACCCATGGGGTCGCCCGGCCGCACGCACCGCGCTGGCAACGGGCGAGGCATGAAGGGCACCCCAAAAAACGCTTTGCGTTTTTTGGGGACCCGCCCCTACCCACACGGATTGTGTCGTCCCGGCCAGGCGGACGCTCGGCCGGAATGACACGGCGAGAATTTGCCGCCCGACACGGGAGTGCTGTCGTCGAGGTCGGCCGCACCGCCCGCTCTCCACCGCATGGCGGGGCTCGAGACGTTAGTCGTGAGCTGGAGCCGGCTGCTGCTTGGCGATGTCCTCGATGGCCTGCAGCGTGATCTGATGCAGCCGCTCATCGAACTGCACCGCCAGGTGCGGCTCGGTAATCTGAAATCGCTGCACGTTCGGCCCGGTCAATTCCCCGCCGCCAAGACCCAGGAAGAACCGTCGTTGATTCTGGTAGGTGATCGCCTTCTTCACGTTGGGCGGCAGGTTCTGCATCTGCCAGGACGGGCTCGGATCGTAGGTCACGATCAGATCGATCCGCTTGTGCAGGATGCTGTTGGCCAGCCAGGTGGCGCGCGATCCTCCCCCGGAATATCCGATCACCACCACCCTGGTGTCCTCGCTCGGCAGCGCCCAGATGCGATTCGCCGCTGTGACCCAGTCCGCCCAGTTGTAGGTTTCCACCCAGGTGGAAGGAATCCAGGCGATCCGCCGCGCCAGCAGCAGCAGGCCGCTCGAGTCCATGTACCCGTCCGCGCCGGCAAAGCCCCCGAGCAGGATGTAGACGTAGGTGGTCGGCTGCCCGGCGCCGGCCGGGCTTGTCGCTCCGAGGACGAGCGCTACGATCAGCAACCTTACCAGCCGCATCTTGAACTTTACAGCTCCGCCGCATCGGCAATATCCACCAGCAATTCAGCGCTATTGCGGCGGGAAGGATGGTAATTTGATGCCGTCTGATTTTCTCCCGTTAACTACAACAAATCTCTGCCACACGATGCTCCGTTTTGCACCACAAGCGTTAAACACATTGCGCCTTCACGATGCGTCGCGCTTGCCGGCCGCAGTTGTCTGGTCCCTCTCACGCCGTCCTGAGATCGTAGGGTGGGTTAGCGAGCGCCAATTGGCGCGAGCGTAACCCACCGAGCCGATCGGTGGGTGGGTTACGGCGCGCGTACGCGCACCGGTGCACGCAGTGTGCGCAGAGAAGGACGCGCGCCTAACCCACCCTACAAAGATCATGCTCCATTCTCGAGCGCCGAGCTTCTCGCTGGTCTCTTGCTGGCAGCGGGGAACCTATGCACCGGAGCAAGCAGCTGCTTTTGCTCGATCGCCTCGCCGGTGCGCGCGAGCAACGGGGGCGGACAGCAACAAACAGCGATATCATTCGATGATTTTATCGGCGCGCAGTACGAGTGCGACGGGAACTTCATGACCGATCGCCTTTGCGGTCCGGAGATTGATGACCAACTCGAATTTGGTCGGTTGCTCGATCGGCAGATCGGCGGGCTTCGCACCCCGTAGCAGCTTCACGAGCTGACGGGCCATTGCGTCTCGGGTGAGCTGAACGAGACGCGGGCCGTATCCGACGAGGCCTCCCTCCTCCGCCGTTTCCGGCCATTGGTACATGGCCGGCAGGCGCAAGGCGGCTGCGCGCTCGATGATCGCTTGTCGATTGCTGAAGAGGAGAGGCGACGCCAGTACGTTGAGTGCTGCAGCATCCGACGTCCTCGCCGCATCGATTGCGGGCGCAATCTCGTCAGGCTTGGCAACGCGATAAATCGAAAGCTCGACACCGCGTGCGCGCGCCGCATCCTGCAGCGCCTGGAGCTGCCGCGGCGCGGTTGTGTTGGAATCGGCGAGTGCCGCCATGCGGCGAAGTCCGGGCACCACCTCGATCAGGATTTCCTGTCGCTTGCCGTCAAGCTCGGTCGCGAGGAGGCTGACGCCTGTTGTATTGCCGCCAGGTTTGGCCAGCGAGCTCACTAATCCCGATCCCACCATATCGTCGGTAAACCCGAGGATCGGTATCGTTGCGGTCGCTGCCTGTGCAGCCCGGATTGCAGCATCTCCGCCGGCCAGAACGACATCGATCTTGGCTTTGACCAGCTCCGCCGCAAATTTTGAAAGCAGCTCGACGCGCGATCCATACACGCGCCAATCGATCATGAGGTTGCGGCTCTCGATGAAGCCCGACTGGCGAAGCTCCTCGAAGATCGCGACGACTTGCGGTGCTTCGCGTGGGCTGGGATACAAGGCGCCCAGGTGATACGTCCGGCCCGGCTCCTGCGCCGAGGCAACGAGCGCGGGCCAAAAGGCTGCCGAGCCGGCGATAGCTTCAATGAAATCGCGCCGTCGCATACGTCCCCCTCGCTAGCTCCAGAGCCTCCTCGACGCGATCGCCGCGCCCTCGGCAAGAGACCTCAGCTTCGCCCACATGATGCTGCGGTGGACGCGGCCCGCAAGCGGGCTCTGCGAGAAGCCGCAATCGGTCCCGGCCATCACGTTGTCGCGGCCGACACAGCCGGCAAAGCGCATGAGCCGCTCAGCCACGAGCTCCGGATGCTCGACGACGTTGGTCGAATGCGCGATCAGGCCTGGCATCAGCACCTTGCCCGGCGGCAGCCGCACGTCCTTCCATATCCGCCATTCGTGCGCGTGCCGCGGGTTTGCCGCCTCGAAGCTCAACGCGCCGGTCTTCACCTCGAGCACGAGATCGACAATATCCTTGAGCGGCACATCGAACATGTGAGGCCCGTTCCAGCTGCCCCAGCAAATGTGATAACGGGTCCGCTCGGGCGGCAGCCCCTCGAGCGCGTGGTTCAGGGCCGCGATGCGCAGCGCCGCCCATTCCCGGTACCGGGCGAGCGTCATCGGCGGCACCATCTTCTCGTACATGAACGGGATGAACGCGTCGTCGACCTGGAGGTCGAGCCCGGCATCGATGATCGCGCGGTACTCGGTGCGCAGCGCGTCTGCGAGAGCGAGCAGGAAGCATTCCTCGTCGCGATAATATTCGTTCCGGGCGTTCGGGAGGGCGCTGGCCGGCGCCACCACGGGAAGGAATCCCGTCACCCCCTTCGTCCGCGCCAGGGCGGCCTTGAGATTGGCGATGTCGCGCCGGAGCTCCGCCTGCCCGGTGTAGACGAGGGGCGCTGTCACGACCGGCCGGCCGGCGCTGCGCGAGACTGCAAGAACGCGCGCATCGTATTCGGCGTAGAATTCAGGAAAGGCCTCGCGGTCCCGGCCGCTGATGACCGCGATCATCGGGTCCTTTGCCTCGCTTTCGGTGAATGGGCGCCACTCGATGCCCTCGAGCCGGCGGTGCACGTAGAAAGCCCAGGTGCCGGACTTGCCATATTCGCCGTCGCTCACGACGTCGATGCCGGCATCGGCCTGCAGCCCCACGGCCTCGGCGACCGACTCGCTCAGGCAGGCCTCGAATGCCGCTTTGTCATAAGGCTCGCCCGCCTGCGCTTTCTGCAGATAGGGAATCATCGCCGGCGGGCGCACCATGCTGCCCACATGGCTCACGACGAAGCGGCGATCGGCTCTCAACATTTCCTTTCACGCTGCGAGCATCGGGGATGAACGCCTGCCGATCAAGACTTGTTGGAGCGTGCGCCCTAGATGCCCGGAAATCAATATTCTGCACCTTGTTCGTCCTTGGCGCCTGCTCACGCGGCCGCTGCGAGGTCCTCCGGGTGAACCGCCCGCACGCCGATGCACAGGCGGTTCCAGGCATTGATCATGGCGATCGCGATCGACAGGTCCGCCAGCTCCTTCTCCGAGAAGTGACGCCGCGCCGCGTCGTAGACGGGATCGGGCGCGCGTGTTGCCGCAATGTCCGTCAGGGATTCCGCCCAGGTCAGAGCCGCGCGCTCGCGTTCCGAATAAAGGTTGGACTCGTGCCAGGCGTCGAGCAGATGCAGCCGCATGTCGGACTCGCCGAGCTTCCGCGCGTCCTCGGTATGCATGTGGAGACAGTAGGCGCATCCGTTGATCTGCGAAACCCGTGTCTTGACGAGGGCCATGAGCTTGGGATCGAGCCCGCTCCTCTGAAGATATTTCTCGACGCCGACCAGTGCGGCGACGCCGTCGGGTACGACGGTAAACGGGTTCAGTCTTCGTTGTATCATGTGATCATCTCCGTTCGGTTTGAATGCGTGCGCATTAAAACCCCCTCACCGGGACGAATCGTCTCGTCGTGATTCGATCGGCGCCATGCGAGACTATCGGGCATCGAGCTCGGCCAGGGTCCTTGCCAGCGCCGCGCGTACCGGCGGCAGATAGCCCGCAAAGATGACGGCGAGGTTCCGCAGGGCCTGACCTGTTGCGGACTTCATGGTCGCTACCCTCGTCATCCTGTCGGTCATCATGACGACATCGCGCGCGATCCGGTGACGTTCGCTCGCCCAGGCGTCCAGCCGCGCGTCATCGCCGTCCCGCAGAGTATCGGTCAGAGCCGCAGCGAGCGACACGCTGTCCTGGATGCCCGTGTTCATGCCCTGTCCGCCGGCGGGACTGTGGACGTGCGCGGCATCGCCGCAGAGCAGAATCCGGCCCTTGCGCGGGCTTTGCGCCACGCGGTGATGGATGTGAAACCTCGAGCTCCATACCACGTCATCGATACGTCCCGGGTCCGTCGACGGACCCCGCGCGTCCAGCACGGACTGCATGAAATCCGCCGACGGCAATTCCGGCGCATTGTCCATCGCGGCCACGATACGAAAATGGTCGTCGGGAAGCGGTGCAACGACCATGAACCCCGCGGGCGAGTAGAACAGGGTGACCTCCGCCCGGCTCAGCGGCCAATGCATGTGCACGTCGGCCAGGACGAAGCTCTGCTCGTATGCTGCGCCGGCGAATGCGACGCCGGACTGCGCGCGAACCGTGCTGTGCATGCCGTCACAGCCGGCCAGCCACCGCGCCTTGATCGTCTTTTCCGCCCCCTCGCTGCGGACAACCGCTTCGACATGCGACGCCGCCGGCTTGCATCGGATGAGCTCGCAGGGGCGGACGACGCTGCCGCCGAATTCCTCCAGCTGACCGAGCAGACAATGCTCGACCCGGTCCTGCGGGATCATCAATGTGAAGGGGTAGGGGCTTGCGATATCCGCGAAGTCGATGGTGATGAGGGACCGGTCGCGGTCGCGGATGCGAAAGATCGGAACTTTCACGCCTTGCGCCAACAAGTCACGGGTGGCACCGAGCGGTTCCAGCACCTCCATCGTGCGGGCGTGCACCACGCAGGCACGCGACGTATTCGCGCCGGCGGGCGCTCGATCGACAATCAGCGGGCTGCTCCCGCGCCGCGTCAGCTCCGCGGCCAGCGCAAGACCCGCGGGCCCCGCTCCGGCGATCAGGATGTCGGTGTCGGTTTCCAGAGCCTGCATGTCGCTCTCCCGCAGCCTCGCCGGAACAGGAAGCCCCCGGCCTCGGGCGTTCCCCGATAATCGGCGCTCCTTCTCGGGAGCAATTGTTCCTTGAAAGGAACAATTGCTGCTTGGAGGAGGAGATGTTGCCCGGAGTTTCAGCCCCCTCGCGCACGAGGCGTACGGCGATTCGGGGCACTCGGGACCAACGAAATTGCGCCTGGACCGTTCCTGGCGCGCACCGGCGCGCGTCATTCGGCCGCCTCCCTACGAACGCTTTCGTGCGTAGGGGTGAGGCATTGCCTCGCGCTTTTTCAGCACGGCGCGGAGGTAGAGGACGGCCCAGCGGGGCAGGGAGCACAATGCCGCCTGCGACGCTGCGGCGGAGCCCGTTCGAGTTACAGGATGAATGCGCGGGTCAATCCCCGCGGTCCCCCTGACCGGAGCGCGCGCTAGAACCAGCCTCGCCATTTGAACCAGGCCAGCGGAATGATCGCGCTCAGAGCGATCACCGCAAGCCCGAACGGGTATCCTGCTATCCAGTTGAGCTCCGGCATGTATTTGAAATTCATCCCGTAGATGCCGGCAACGAGCGTCGGAGGAATGCCGACCACCGAGACGATCGTGAGCACCTTGAAGATGTCGTTCTGCTGGATGCTGATCAATCCGAGGATCGCATCCAGCAGAAACTGCACCTTGTTCGAAAGGTGCCCCTCGTAATCGTTCAACGAGGCGACGTCCTTGACCACCGCCTCCAGTCGCGCCTCGAATTCCGGCACGATCCAGCTCTTGCGCAGGCTGAGCAGGAACGGAGCGATCCGGCCGATTCCAAGCAGCGCATCGCGCGCGAGCGCCAGCCGGTCGCCCGTGGCGCCGACGGCGATCAGCGCCCGGCGCAACGCTGCGTTCGATCGCGCCACCTGCCGGGGGCGAGTGGGGTCGCCGCGAAATACCGCGCGCGAGACTTTGTCGAGTGCGGCGCCCAGCCGTTCCAGAACGTCGGCACCCCGATCGACCATCGTCTCCAGCAACGCCGTGCACACGGCTACCGGACTTTGCAGGGTTTCGTCCCGTTTCACCCGTTCGGCTACGATGTCGAAGGTGGACGAAGGCGCAAACCGAACGGTAACGAGGACGTTCTGCGTCAGGATGAACCCGGTCGGCGACAGGTGAGCGTCCGGCGTGTCGCCTTGCGCCACCGCGGGCACGCTCAGGTAGACCGTGTCATCGTCGACCGCCAGCCGGCTCGATGTCTCGATCTCGCTGAGGAGCTCGATGGAAGGGATGCGCAGATTGGTGCGAGACTCGACGAGCGTCTTTTCCTCGGCGGTCGGGTTCAACAGGTCGATCCAGATGACGTGTGAGGGAAGCGCTGCGGAGGGACTGCCGATGGGGCCGAGACCGTCCTTGTCGCGGTAGGTCGTCAGCACGCTGCGATTCCCTCTGCGGGCCGAGGCTCTGTCTTATATGAGTCTTATCGTCTCATGCAGACTCGCCTTGAGTCAAAGCCGCGGGAGATCTTGGGGCTGGGCTCATCGGCGGGCAGCATCAAGCCGGCACTCACGGACAATCGCCGACCCGTTCCGCATCGATGGAGGTTCGCACGCTCTGCATCAGCCTGCCCAGCATGAACGAGCGCGCGGTGATCGTCGCGGTGTAATGCTGGGGGGTGGCGAAGATGAACTCCCCGGCCACGTCCATGTCGATCTGGCCGGTGCATTGCAGCCGCCATTTGAGCCGCTGCGGCGTGAGCTCGTGCTCGGTGCGCCGGCACACCGAGTTGGTGGTGCGGCCGACCGGGCTGAAGGTCTTGTCGAGGTCGGCCACGGCCTCCTCGGTGAGGCAGCTCACACCCTGCTGCGCCGGCCCGGCGACGCCGTCGATCTCGGGCGATTGCACCGTCTTCCACTGCCCGGCTTGCAAGCCATCCGCCCAGGCAGCGTGCGCAAACAGCAAAAATGACATCGCCGAGCTGCAGAATGTGACGCTGAGCAAACGGTCCGGGCGCATCGATCCTGCTCGTCTTTCGAGGGTTCTCTCAGGATGGGTTCGCTGACGCACGCCGGCTGCCCGCAGCCCGCGTGTGCGGCGCAACCCGCCGCGCGCGGATGAGAGCATATCTCCGCCGGCCGCGGTACCCCGGGACAATCCGTGTTTCCTTGCTCCCGCGCATTGCGCCGTTCGCACCTAAGCTGTCGTCCGGTGTCGGCCGGAAATGACGCGCGAAACTTTGGTTGTCGTCCCGGCCAAGCGAGCCCGGCTACGCCGGGCGAGCGCGAGCCGGGACCTAGTAATTCACGGCCGGCGTGAATGCTCAGGAGGTCGGAGAGGTGAAAAAAAACGCTCACATGGGATCGAGCCTCGACGATTTCCTTGCGGAGGAAGGCGTGCTCGAGACCTTTCAGGCACAGGCGATCAAGGAAGTCATCGCGTGGCGGCTCGCGCAGACAATGAAAAAGCAACGGATTTCCAAGAAACGGCTGGCCGAGCTGATGAGGACGAAGCCGCAGCCAAGTCGATCGCGTGTTTGATCCCATGGGCGTGTGATGATCGAGACCATCGATCGTAGGATGCAAGCTCCGGCTCGAATGGGCGTAAACCACCCTGTGCGCCGCCGCCTCGCTGTCTTCGCGGCACATTAATCCCGAGAACGGCGGTGGCTCGAGTCTGCTGTCGTCCGTGAGATCGAGCATTCAACTGGATGCGTGCGGCCAAACAACACTCCGGCCAGCACGAACCCGCGCTGGTGGCCCCTGCGCGCCACCTTCCCGGCGGAGAACACCAGGATATCGGCGGGAACGCGCAACGGACGCAGCAGCAGCCGCAGCCTCACCATCTTGGGCCCGGTCCCCGGCCTCCGCGCGCCGAACAGGATGATGCGCGCCGGCTTGGCGGCATCCGCCAGAATGCGCACCGCGCATCTATCTCCTCGCGGGGGCACCATGTGCGCGCGTATTTTTCCGTCCCGATGCTTGGCATTCTTGGTGGCCGTGCAGCCATTGGTCGAGCCCGGGCCACAGCAGCTGCTCGCCGAGACCGTACGCGAGGGTAACCGCATCAGAGCGCCGCAGGCGGCCCAGTTAATCGGGTGCGGAAAAATTGAATGTTGCCGTGTTGTCACGGCGGCATCTAACCTTATATGCATCAAGCAAAATCTCGCTTGAGCCTGACGCTCTAGCACTTGACGCCCTAGCAACCGGGGGAACCTGTTGGCTCGTCGAGACGTTACGGCTGACGTATATTTAACTTGACCTTTACAGCCGCAAAGGCAATGTAGCGGCATTAACTTCCGCCCCGCTGGACACGCCGCAAGGCCTCTGGCGGGGTCTTGCTTTTTGGGGCAGCCTCTCGGGATGCCTGCACCTCCGACGGTGATTCGCGCCGTCTCGTTCTTCAACGGCCAAAACCTTTTTCATAGCGCAAAAGCAGCGTTCGGGTATCGATTTCCGAACTATGATCCCGTTGCCCTTGCGAAGACCATCTGCGCTAATGAGGGTTGTCACGAGGTAAGATTTTACACAGGAGTACCAGACGCAAGCGACAATCCATTTTGGAACCATTTTTGGGTTGCCAAGGGCGCCCAGATGGGGCGAGAAGGCGTGTAGGTTTTCACCCGGCCGTTGCGATACCGGAACAAGGAGATCCTTCTGCCAGATGGCACAACCCACACGTTCCTTGACGGGGATGAAAAGGGGATAGATCTCCGCCTCGCTCTTGATGTCATAAGCTTGGCTCATTCAAGGGCATTCGATGTAGGCATATTATTTTGTCGGGACCAGGATTTGACGGAATTGGCAGATGAAGTGAAAACTATCTCAAAGGAGCAGGATCGCTGGATCAAGGTCGCTTCCGCGTATCCGTACAGCCCAGCCGTAAAACACTATCGCGGGATTGATCGCACTGAGTGGATACAGATTACCCGCTCAACCTATGACGCCTGTATCGACACTCGCGACTACAGGCCAAAAGCCGTCTTAAAGTGAACTGCCCCAGTTTACCAGCTTATCTGATCGAGCAGGAGCCGATGCAATGAAGAGCTGGCCTGTGCAGGATGCCAAGGCGCGTTTCAGCGAGCTGTTGGAAACGTGTCTGAGGGAAGGTCCGCAGCTTGTCACGCGGCGCGGCGAAAAGGCCGCAGTCCTTGTTCCGATGCGGTAGTGGCAACAACTCGTGGGCGCCGGCAAGCCGACGCTCAAGGATCTGCTGCTTGCTGATCTCGGACGGGCGGAGCTTGAATTCCCCGCACGCGGCAAGCGCCCTCACCTGCCTAGCTGAATGGAATGCCAATCTCGATGTAGCTACCAGGAGTCGCCGCGTCTATTGAAAGTGGCTATA
>DATBHG010000058.1:0-90343 GCA_036557665.1 Xanthobacteraceae bacterium
ACGTCGGAGGAGAGAATCCGCTCTCGGGTCGGAGCCGTCCGGAGTGCGCGCCGAGAACGGGTGCGAAACCGTTCCTACCGACCGTCATCACTAGACGGAGGCTTGACATTCATCGTTACATCTGCAGCGGATTGTTCGGCGTCTGCACTACACCCGAGCGAGCAACTCCCGATACCCGTTGAACTCGTTCTTCCAGTCGCCGTACACCGCTGTCAGCCCGCACGAAACGCACCGGCAGCCGATGTACAGCCACCGCACATCTTCGCTGTCGTCGTACAGGGACACGCCAACAGTGATCTCGAACGCCTCTTCACCACAGGGGCACGCGCAGTCTTCTTCCTCGGCTTCATCCATAAACTCCGCGCTGTCCCCGATGGGGTGGGCGTCGGCGTCGCAGGCCACACACACCCGGCTGGCTACGCCGGCGGTGACATCGAGCAGCAGGCCGAACACCTTGCCGCCGCACAGACACACCGCGTCGGCGAAATGCTCGGCGATATAACCGGCCTCTTTGCTGTACCGAGCGATCTCGGCGCGGATGTCGGCTTGGCTGTCTCCGTACCGCCACTTGCCGCGCTTTCGCAACGCCATCAGGTGCATCCTCCCTTCGCCGAACGACACCGTTCACCTGCCGCGGCGGTGATGAGACATGCAGCCTCGAAAAACCGTGATGTCGCCGCGGTCAGGTGCAACGGCTGGTTCGCCCGCACTCCGCCGATTAGCTGGGTGCAAGCGACTTCCGCTTCGGGTCCATAGCAAGCGATTTCGGGCACTTACTCAAAAACATCTTAACGTCGCCGTCCGCACTCAGCCAGGCGCGTTCATGTTCGTAGAGCGGCACGAGTTCTACGAGTTCTACCCGGCGTATCCCCAAATCCACCACCGTGTCGGGTGGAGAAACATGGCGCGGATGGACAATGAGGAATGCGGACATCGTTGATGATTCCGCGATTTGTGCACGGAAGTTGATCGTGTCTCCGCACACAAACGGGCAGCGCTCGCGTAACTGAAATGCAAGAAACCCGCAGGCGAGAGCCCACCTATCGTCGGTGTCGCGCATACAGATGTAGAGTTCCTTGTGGCCTCCACCGAGAGGGTGAAAATGCGAAAGTCCCACCGTGAAGCCGGTCAACGCGCCGTGTTCGGGGAAATCGCGGTAGATAGCCACGCACATCGCTGGGCGCGCACCTTCATCCGAAACCGGAACAAACCGCGGCTCAGATCCGGCGAGACGGTCAAAATGGTCAAGCAGTTTGTCTGCTGGCGTCATGTTATAACCGGCGAACTACTGTTTAGAGCGCGCGGCGCGCCCTAACACCTTGCTTAGGGCGCGCGTCCTAACACCGACATTTTCATCCCCACGAAACCTCGCTGTCAAGCGCCTCTCCCAATCCTCCGCGACCGCGCGGAGCGGCGTTCATCCGCTGATGCCCTCGAACAGCATCGTACCTAGACGCACCAGCGTCGCTCCTTCCTCGATGGCGATGTCGAAATCGTTGCTCATGCCCATCGACAGTTGCGGCAGCGGTCGGCCCAACTCCGCCGCCAGTCGATCGCGCAGTTCGCGCAGCGCCGCGAACGTCGGCCGCGTCCGCTGGGGATCTTCCTCGTAGGCGGCCATCGTCATCAGCCCTTCGACGCGGATGTGTTGTAACTCCGCGAGCTGTGCCGCCAATCCCGGCACTTCTTCGGGCGCGAAGCCGTGCTTGCTCGCCTCGCGGCTGGCGTTCACCTCCAGCAGCACGGACAGAATGCGCGACGTCTGCCGGCAAGCATCCTCCAACGCCGTCAACAGCCGCGGACTATCGACCGCGTGAACGCGCTCGACGAGCGGCAGCGTGCGTTCGATCTTGTTGCGTTGCAGATGGCCGATGAGGTGCCAGCGAATCGGCGGTAGCGCCACGGCCGCCTTGCGCCACAATTCTTGCGGCCGGCTCTCGCCGAGATCGCACACGCCCAGATCGGGCAACAGCGCCGCGATGTCACTGGATACGGTTTTGGTGACGGCGACGAGGGTGACATCGGAGCGCGATCGGCCCGCGCGGCGGCAGGCGGCGCGGATGCGCTCCTCCACGGCGGCCAAATTATCGGCGATCCGCTGTCGGTTGTCGGCCATGATTCGGCTATCGGCCCGAAAGAGCAGACGGTATGGAAACGAAACATTGTCTCGATAGAAAACCTATCAGTTCGGCCGTCGCTCTGACAGAGGCAGGATCGTCTCTGCCGATGGCCGATGGCACAGAGCCGATAGCCGAATTATGGCTGACATCCGCGCCTTCCGCGCTTTTCGTTACGACTTGGGCCGCGTCGGGAACCTCAGCGACGTTATCGCTCCGCCCTACGACGTGATCGACTCCACCTTGCAACAGACCCTCTACGACCGCAGCCCCTACAACGCCATCCGCCTCATCCTCAACAAGGAAGAGCCAACGGACAACGAGACGGAGAATCGCTACAGCCGCGCCGCCCGCTTCCTGCGCGATTGGCAGCGTGACGATGTTCTCGTGCAGGATTCCGCGCGCGGCCTGTACGTCTATTATCAGGACTTCGAGGTCGAGGGCCGTCGTTACACGCGCCGCGGTTTCCTGACTCGCGTCCGCCTGGAGCCGTTCGGCGCCGGCCGTATCTACGCGCACGAAGAGACGATGGCCGGACCCAAGGCCGACCGTCTGCGATTGTTCCACGCCACCGGCATGAACCTTAGTCCGGTGTTCGGCCTCTATCCCGATCCCGGCGACGAGGTCATGACGCACCTCGACGCCCTGGTCCGCCGCACGCCGCCGATCCAGGCGACCGACCATCTCGGCGTCGTCAGCCGTCTGTGGCCTGTTTCCGATCAACACGTCGTCAGCGCCGTCACCGGCTTGCTGAGTCCGAAGCCGGTCTTCATCGCCGACGGCCATCATCGCTACGAAACCAGTTTGCGTTACCTCGACGAGCGCCGTGCCGCCGGCGAGGTGCGCGACGACGAGGCCGCCGCCAACTTCACGCTCATGATGCTGGTCGGCATGAGCGATCCCGGCTTGACCATCCTGCCGACGCATCGCCTCGTCTCCGGCATCCCCGATGTGACGGCCGATCAACTCGCTGGCATCCTCGGAAATCATTTCCACATCGAGCGCATAGGCCAGGGCGAGCAGGCCGCCCGCGAGACGTGGGAAACGATTGAGGCGGACGGCTCGCAGGACCTGCTCGGCTTCTGCACCGTGTCGGATGGCGTCTGGCAGACGGCGCGGTTCAAGGCGCCGCAACTCATGGCCGAACGCGCGGCGAGCCACAGCGCCGCCTGGCGCGGTCTGGGCGTCAGCATCCTGCATGTCGCCGTGCTCGATCACCTGCTGCCGCAGGCGACGGGCGGCAAACCTGAATGCAAGTATGTGCATCTATTGCGCGAGGTGACGGAGGCAGCGGCGCGGAAGGAATGCAAGTTGGCCGTGCTGGTGCCGCCGGCCACGATGCGGCACGTCGAGGAGATCGCCGGCAACCTCGAAAAGATGCCGCCGAAATCGACGTATTTCTATCCGAAATTGCTCAGCGGATTGGTGTTCAATTCGCTAAAGGTCAATTAATCCGTCTAGGAATAACCATTAGCGGTGCAGCCAGGCGCGCAGCACCGACAGCATTTGTTCGGTGTCCACCGGCTTGGACAGGTAGTCCCAGGCGCCGGCCTCGATACACTTCTCGCGATCGCCCTTCATGGCCTTGGCCGTCACCGCGACGATCGGCAGCGTCCGCAAGCGCTCGATCTTGCGGACCTCGCGCAGCGTGTCGATGCCATCCATCTCCGGCATCATGATGTCCATCAGCACGATGGCAAGATTAGACGTGGATTCCACCAGCGCAATGGCCTCCCTGCCGGTCGTTGCGGTGAGCACGTGCATGCCGCGCCGCTCCAGCACGCTCGACAGCGCAAAGATATTGCGGGCGTCGTCGTCGACGAGAAGCACGGTGCGGCCCACCAAATCCTCGTCGGAGCTGTTCAGCCGCTCCAGCATGCGCTGCTTCTCGGGCGGCAGATCGCCGATGATCCGATGCAGGAACAATGCGGTCTCATCGAGCAGGCGCTCCGGGGATTCCACGCCCTTGACCACGATGCTGCGCGCCATGGTGTGCAGCTTGGCGTCTTCCTCGGCCGACAGCTCACGCCCGGTGAAGACCACCACCGGAACGTCCGACAAGCTCGTGTCGGCACGCAGCTCCTCGAGCACCTCGAACCCGGACATGTCCGGCAATCGCAGGTCGAGGACCACGCAGTCGCAGGGATTCTGCCGCAGCACCTGCAAGGCTTCGGAGCCGCTCCCGGTCGTCACGATCTCGATGTCGCTCGATCCCAGGAGCTCCTCGATGCTCATCTGCTCGGCCTTGTCGTCCTCTACGACCAGCAGCCGCTTGCGACGCGGTTGGGCATATTCCTTGATGCGGCTCAGGGCCGCCGAGACCCCCTCCATGGACGTGGGCTTGGTCACGAAGGAGAAGGCGCCGCGCGCAAGGCCGTGCTGGCGGTCCTCATCCATGGTGATGATCTGCACCGGGATATGCCGCGTCAGCGGGTTCTGCTTGAGCTGGCTGAGCACGGTCCAGCCCAGCATGTCAGGCAGGAACACGTCGAGCGACACGGCCGTCGGCTGATACTGCTTCGCAAGGTCGAGCGCATCGGCGCCTCGCATCGCCACCAGCGCCTTGAAGCCTTTCTCCCGCGCCAGGTCCACCATCACCCGGGCGTAGTGCGTGTCGTCCTCGACGATGAGCAGGATAGAATCGCCGGGCTCGATCTCGAGCCGGTCGTCGGCAATCTGCTCGACCGGACGCTCCGGAACGCCGCCAAGGTGGATGATGCCGGGGGTGTGCATCGCGGCGGCGGCCACCGCCGGCGGTAAGCGATAGGCGGAGGACGGCCCGACATATTTGATCGGCAGGAACAGCGTGAAGGTGCTGCCCACTCCCGGGGCGCTGCGCAGATGGATTTCGCCGCCGAGCAGATTCGACAGCTCGCGGCTGATAGCGAGTCCCAATCCGGTCCCCCCATACTTGCGACTCGTGCTGGCATCCGCCTGCTGGAACGCCTCGAAGATGATCTTCTGCTTCTCCAGCGGAATGCCGATGCCGCTGTCGGACACCTCGAAGGCGATCACCGCCGGCGCCTGACTGAGCACCGGATGCTCGGGAGTAAAGCCGCCCGGGACCGCCGAGATCCTCAGTCGCACACCGCCTTGCCCGGTGAACTTGAAGGCATTGGAAAGCAGATTCTTGAGCACCTGCTGCAGCCGCTTGGAGTCGGTGATGATGCTGCGGCCGAGATTGGCATCGAGCTTGGCCTCGAACGACAACTGGCGCGTTTCCGCCTCGTGACGGAACGGGCGAGCGACCATGTCGACGAGGTTCCCGAAGGCGATTTCCTCCGCATCCACCGTCACGGTGCCGGATTCGATCTTGGACAGATCGAGAATGTCGCTGATCAGGTTCAACAGGTCGGTTCCCGCGCCATGAATGGTGCGGGCGAATTCGACCTGCTTGAAAGTGAGATTGCCGTCCGGATTGTCGCCCAGCTGCTGGCCCAGGATGAGAATGCTGTTGAGCGGCGTGCGCAGCTCATGCGACATGTTGGCGAGGAACTCGGACTTGTATTTGGAAGTGAGCGCAAGCTCGGTGGCCTTCTCCTCCAACGCGCGGCGCGCCTGCTCGATTTCCTGATTCTTGCGCTCCACCTCGACGTTGCGCTCCGCCAGCTGTTGCGCCTTCTGCTCGAGCTGCTCGTTGGTTTGCTGCAGCTCTCTCTGCTGCGCCTGCAGCTCCCCTGCGAGCTGCTGCGACTGTTTCAGCAGGCCTTCGGTCTGCATGGTGGCCTCGATGCTGTTGAGCACGATGCCGATATTGGTCGTGAGCTGCTCGAGGAACATCATCTGCAATGCGGTGAACTCGCTCAACGATGCGAGCTCGATCACCGCCTTGACCTGATTTTCGAACAGCACCGGCAGCACCACGACGTTGCGCGGAACCGCCTTGAACAGAGCCGAGCCGATCGGAACGGCCCGTTGCGGCATCTCGGTGATGAGGACCCTGCGCTTGTCCATGGCGCATTGTCCGACGAGCCCTTCGCCGGGGCGCAGATGCTCGGGATGCCCGTAGGCGACGTCGTCGGCATAGGCCGAGAGCAGATGCAGGCTCGGCGCGTCCTCGCCCGCGGCCTGATAAATGACGCCCAGCTGGGCGTTCACCAGGGGCGTGAGCTCGGACAGCAGCAAACGGCCGACCGTACCGAGGTCGCGCTGGCCCTGCAGCATGTTGGTGAACTTGGCCAGGTTGGTCTTGAGCCAGTCCTGCTCGGTATTGCGGTCGGTGGTGAGCCGCAGGTTGTCGATCATCGTGTTGATGTTGTCCTTGAGCTCGGCAACCTCGCCGCGCGCATCCACCTGAATCGAGCGGGTGAGGTCGCCCTTGGTCACCGCGGTTGCGACCTCGGCAATCGCGCGCACCTGCGTGGTCAGATTGGCCGCCAGCAGGTTCACGTTGCCGGTGAGGTCCTTCCAGGTCCCGGCCGCTCCGGGCACGTTGGCCTGCCCGCCGAGCCGCCCTTCCACGCCCACCTCGCGCGCCACGCTGGTGACCTGATCGGCAAAGATCGCGAGCGTGTCGGTCATGTTGTTGATGGTCTCCGCGAGCGCGGCCACCTCGCCCTTGGATTTGACGGTAAGGTTCTGCTTCAAGTCGCCGTTGGCGACCGCGGTAACCACTTTGACGATGCCGCGCACCTGCTCGGTGAGGTTGGCAGCCATCACGTTCACCGTATCGGTGAGGTCCTTCCATGTGCCGGCCACGCCGGGCACGGCAGCCTGGCCGCCCAGCTTGCCCTCGGTGCCGACCTCGCGCGCGACACGGGTCACCTCCGAGGCAAACGCATTGAGCTGGTCGACCATGGTATTGATGGTGTTCTTGAGCTCGAGGATCTCTCCCTTCACGTCCACAGTGATCTTGCGCGAAAGGTCGCCGCGAGCGACCGCCGTGGTCACCTCGGCGATGTTGCGGACCTGCGTTGTGAGGTTGGCGGCCAGCAGATTGACGTTGTCGGTGAGATCCTTCCAGGTGCCGGCAACGCCCGGCACCACCGCCTGCCCGCCGAGGCGGCCGTCGGTACCGACCTCGCGCGCCACGCGCGTCACCTCGGCGGCGAACGAGCGCAGCTGCTCGACCATGGTGTTGAGCGTTTCCTTGAGCAGCAGGATCTCGCCGCGCACGTCCACGGTGATCTTCTTGGAAAGGTCGCCTCCGGCGATCGCGGTCGCGACCTCGGCGATGTTGCGGACCTGTGCCGTCAGGTTCGAAGCCATGAAGTTGACGTTGTCGGTGAGATCCTTCCAGGTGCCGGCGACCCCCGACACCTGCGCCTGGCCACCGAGCTTGCCTTCGGTGCCCACCTCGCGCGCCACGCGCGTCACCTCCGAGGCGAAGGCGTTGAGCTGGTCCACCATGGTATTGATGGTGTTCTTGAGCTCCAGAATCTCGCCCTTCACGTCCACCGTGATCTTGCGTGAAAGGTCGCCGCGGGCGACGGCGGTGGTCACCTCGGCGATGTTGCGGACCTGAGCGGTCAGGTTGCCGGCCATGGAGTTGACGCTGTCGGTCAGGTCCTTCCAGGTGCCGGCCACGCCGGGCACGTTCGCCTGTCCGCCGAGCCGCCCTTCGGTGCCGACCTCGCGCGCCACGCGCGTCACCTCGCCGGCAAACCGGTTGAGCTGATCGACCATGGTGTTCAGCGTCTCCTTCAGCTGAAGGATTTCGCCGCGCACATCGACGGTGATCTTGCGCGATAGGTCGCCGCCCGCGATCGCGGTTGCCACCTCCGCGATGTTGCGGACCTGGGCGGTGAGGTTACCCGCCATGGAGTTCACGCTGTCGGTGAGATCCTTCCAGGTGCCGGCAACGCCCGGCACCTGGGCCTGGCCGCCGAGCTTTCCCTCGGTGCCGACCTCGCGCGCCACCCGGGTCACTTCCGCGGCAAAGGCGTTGAGCTGATCGACCATCGTATTGAGCGTTTCCTTGAGCTGCAGGATCTCGCCGCTCACGTTCACGGTGATCTTTTTCGAGAGGTCGCCCTGTGCCACGGCGGTTGCGACCTCGGCGATGTTGCGGACCTGGCCGGTCAGGTTCGAAGCCATGGAGTTGACGCTGTCGGTCAAATCCTTCCAGGTGCCGGCGACGCCGCGGACCATCGCCTGGCCGCCGAGCTTGCCTTCGGTGCCGACCTCGCGCGCGACGCGGGTCACTTCCCCGGCGAAGGCGTTGAGCTGGTCCACCATGGTGTTGATGGTGTCCTTGAGCTCGAGGATCTCGCCGCGCACGTCCACGGTGATCTTCTTGGAAAGATCGCCGCTGGCGATGGCGGTCGAGACCTCCGCGATATTGCGCACCTGGGCGGTCAGGTTCGAGGCCATGGAGTTGACGCTGTCGGTCAGGTCCTTCCAGGTGCCCGCGACGCCGAGCACGTTCGCCTGGCCGCCCAGGCGTCCTTCGGTGCCGACCTCGCGCGCCACACGCGTCACCTCGCCGGCAAACGCATTGAGCTGATCGACCATCGTATTGAGCGTTTCCTTCAGCTGGAGGATCTCGCCGCTGACGTTGACGGTGATCTTCTTTGAAAGATCGCCGCCGGCGATGGCCGTAGCGACGTCAGCGATATTGCGGACCTGCGCCGTCAGGTTGGATGCCATGAAGTTGACGCTGTCGGTGAGATCCTTCCAGGTGCCGGCCACGCCCGGCACCTGCGCCTGGCCGCCGAGCTTGCCTTCGGTGCCGACCTCGCGCGCCACCCGCGTCACCTCGGAGGCGAACGCGTTGAGCTGGTCCACCATGGTGTTGATGGTGTCCTTGAGCTCGAGAATTTCGCCGCGCACATCGACCGTGATCTTTCGCGAGAGGTCGCCGCGGGCCACCGCGGTCGTGACCTGCGCGATGTTGCGCACCTGATCGGTGAGATTGCCGCACATGGCGTTCACCGAATCGGTGAGATCCTTCCACGTGCCGGCCACCCCGGGGACGATCGCCTGACCGCCCAGCTTGCCGTCGGTGCCGACCTCGCGCGCCACCCGCGTCACCTCGGAGGCGAACGAGCGCAGCTGATCGACCATGGTGTTGATCGCTTCCTTGAGCTGGAGGATCTCGCCGCGCACATCGACGGTGATCTTCTTGGAGAGGTCGCCGTTGGCGACCGCGATCGTCACCTCGGCGATGTTGCGCACCTGCGCGGTGAGGTTCGAGGCCATCGAGTTGACGTTCTCGGTGAGGTCCTTCCACACTCCCGTCACCTCGCGTACCTGTGCCTGGCCGCCGAGCTTGCCCTCGGTGCCGACCTCGCGCGCCACCCGCGTCACTTCCGAGGTGAACACGCTCAGCTGCTTGATCATCGTGTTCACGATGTTCGCGGAGCGCAGGAATTCGCCTTGAAGTGGACGCCCGTCGACCTCGAGCCGGACGGTTCGCAACAGGTCGCCTTGCGCGACCGCGGAGACGGCGCGGGTGACCTCCGTGGTCGGCCACAGCAGGTCATCGATCAGAGTATTGACCGAGCTCTCCATCTCGCCCCAGGCGCCGTGCGACCAGCCGAATTTCACCCGCTGGCGCGTCTTGCCCTCCCGGCCGACGACGTGGCCCACGCGCTCGAGCTGTTGCGCCATGCGCTCGTTGGCCGCGACGATCTCGTTGAAAGTGTCCGCAATCTTGCCCAGGAGCCCGACCTGGTTTCCCGCCATGCGCACGGAGAAATCTCCGACCCGCATGGCTTGCAGCGCGTTGAGCAGATCATGCAGCTCGGCCGACCCGCCGCCGTTGGCGCGTCCCTCGATCGTCTCGGCCGCTTCGCCCGGAGGAGGTGAGCCGTTCGTCCTGAGATCACCAAGCGTCTCGGTGTTGGCTGGCATGGGTCTCTCCTCGGGTCCGCGGCCGGGTTGGTTTATGGGTTCAGGGCAGCTGAAACTGTGCCGGGCTCACGCAGCGAGGCGCCGGTCAGGGGACAGGAGGCCGGAAACCCTTGAGGGCCGGCCCAAGAATGCCGAGGTGCAGAGATCAAGATTCTGGACCGTGTCGATCCAGGCATGCGCCAAGCCCCTCGCTCGCGCGCGAGCGCAACCACCTAAGAGGGCCAAACGCAGACGAGGAAGCTTGGTTCCGGCCTCCGTTAAAAATTTTTTGGAAACAGATAAGATATTGATTTTATTATCTAATTCTAGCAGGAGCAGACTGCGCCCGCGGCAAGCCGGTCTTCGTTTCGGCGCCATCAACTGCCTTCGAGGCTCGCTTGCCCGTGCCGATCACGAAGCGTTTGAAATTGGGGAGGGCGGCTCGGCCCCCCGGATGTGTGCGCGCGGAGGACGACCCGCCGTAGTATGGATCATCTACATGGTCAACAGGCAGACGGCGTTTCCAAGCCTCCGTTCGGCTGCTCGCTGTTGCATCCGAGAGGCAGCGCCCGAGGAAATCGCCATGGCCACGATTTTCCGCTCGTCGCTGAGCCTCACGGCGCTCCGGTGGCTTCGGGCTGGTCCGTGCAGTCTATTGCCGCAGATCCCATAGTCGGTCGGGCCTGCCGGTTGGGGCAAAAGCGTGTCCGATCATTTCGTACCGCAGGTTTTCTTCGGTCTCGATCCGCTGATCGCATCCGCGGCCATTCTCTGCATCACCTACATCCTCATCATCTGGGACAAGCTCAACCGCGCGATCGTGGCCTTGCTGGGCGCCTCGGTCATGGTGGTTATCGGTGTCCTGGATCAGGACGAGGCGCTCCGCGGGATCGACTGGAACACCATCGGCCTCCTCACCGGCATGATGATCCTGGTCTCGATCTCCCGGCGCTCCGGCATGTTCCAGTATCTGGCGATCTGGTCGGCGCGGAAAGCCAACGCGCATCCGGCGGGGATCCTCCTGTTGCTGCAGCTCACCACGGCTGCGGTGTCGTCCCTGCTCGACAACGTCACGACCGTGCTGCTGATCGTACCGGTGACGCTTGCCATCGCCAAAGAGCTCGACGTGCCGCCCTATCCCTTCCTGTTTGGCGAGGTCTTCGCCTCGAACATAGGCGGCACGGCCACCCTGATCGGCGATCCGCCGAACATCCTGATCGGCTCGCTGGCGGGCCTCGATTTCAATGCCTTTGTGCTCAATCTCACGCCGGTCATCGTCGTGGTCATGGCCGCGCAGACAGTGATGATCCATCTGGTGTGGGGAAAAGCGCTCAAGTCGACCCCCGCGCGCAAGGCAATGGTCATGGGGATGGACGCGCGATCGGCGATCCTCGACCGGGTGCTGCTCGAGCAGTCGCTGGCCGTGCTCACGATCGTCATCATCGCGTTCGTGTTGGCGCGACCGCTGCATCTCCAGCCTGCGACCATTGCGCTCGCCGGCGCAGCCATGCTGATGCTCCTCGACAACTGGCAGCATCACAACGAGAAGCAGTCGGAGAACGTCCACAGGACTTTCGGCGACGTCGAATGGATCACGATCTTCTTTTTTATCGGGCTCTTCATCGTGGTGCACGGCGTCGATGTGGGCGGCCTGCTCGGCATCCTCGCCCAGAAGCTCGCAGACGCCACCGCGGGCAGCCTGGCGAGCGCCGGCTACGCAATCCTGTGGTCTTCCGCGTTTCTCTCGGCGATCATCGACAACATCCCGTTTGTCGCAACCATGATCCCGTTGATCAAAAGCATGGCGCCTGCTTTCGGCGGCGCGGACAACATTGAACCGCTATGGTGGTGTCTGTCCCTCGGAGCCTGCCTCGGCGGCAATGGGACCCTGATCGGTGCGTCCGCCAATTTGACGGTTGCCGGCCTGGCAGAGCGCAACGGCATTCCCTTCAGGTTTCTGACCTATGCACTCTACGGCATGCCGATGATGATAGTATCGGTTGCCATTTGCCATCTTTATGTGTGGTGGCGGTATTTTTAAGCGATGGATCGGGGGACATGACCCGGTGTGTCGCCGCCCGCATAGATGGCACCTTCGCTTGCGCTCTTCCCCGTTTTGATCTCTGCGGCACCCGCGGGCGGAACCTCGTCAGGAGATTGATCAAACCCTCGCCCTCCCCCGGACCTCGGGCGGAAAGAGCTCCTCGACCGTCATCCGCCGGTGGGTCACGCCCTGCGCGTGAGCGTACCGGCAGAAGGCCTCCAGGGTCGGACGGCTCTCCTCGATGCCGTAGGGGTAAGGGTCGGGTCCGAAATCTGCCGCGATCTCATCGACGATCGCGGCTGCCCACGGGAGCGGCACTCGCGCACAGGTGAAATCCCGGAGCAGATCGAAGCAGCGGCGCTTGGCCTCATCGAACATCTTGAACAGGTTCATCGCGACCCAGGGGTGCTGCTCGTACACGGCTCGCCGCAATGTGATCAGGTGCATGATCGGAAAGATGGCTGTTTTCTTGAAGAACCGCTCCTCCTCGGCCCGGTAGCTCGGAAACAGCCGCAAGACATCCCCGGCGGGACCGAAGCCGTTCGGCGGCCGGGCCGAGATGACGGCCTCGATCTCGCCGCTAGCGAGCATGGCCGAGAGGCTGGCGTCGGGCCGTGCCTGGTAGTGCATCCCCGCCGGCAGCTTCAGCTCGACTTTCTCCGCGCGCCCCGGCTGGTCGACGCCGGCCTGGACCCAGCGGATTTTTGCGAGATCGACACCGTATTCCTCCGCGAGAAATCCGCGGACATAGATGCCGGCGGTCTGCGCCCATTCCGGAATGCCGACCGCTCGGCCCTCGAGATCCTTGGCACTCCTGATGCCGCTCGCCCGGCGCACGTAGATCGCGGAGTGCCGGTGCACCCGCGATGGAAAAACCGGCAGGGCCAGCATCGGCGCGACCCCTTGGGAGCAGAGCGAGATGTATTTCCCGAACGACAGCTCGGAGACGTCCCATTCGAGGGATCTGGTGAAGCGGAACGTGATCTCCTCGATCGAGGGGAAGATGAGGGGCGTGAGCGTGATCCCGTCCGCACGTACGATACCCTGGGCAATTTCCCGGACGTGCTCGTAATCGCAAACCGCGAGCGTAAGATGCACCGACGCGATCCCGTCCGCGCCGACAATGGGCTGCACTTTGCGGTCCTGCATGGAGACAGGCGCCGTCGCTGCGTCGCCTTGTTACGATTGATCGCGTGCTGCGGCTACTCCGCCGCTACCATGTGTCCCCGGTTTGTACCGAAGCCAGCTTCCGAGCCGAGCAGAGCGGCAGGATGTTTCAGATCCTCCTGCCAGAGCAATGACTCCATATAGATGTTGAGAGGCTGATCCTGCACCGTGAGCTCATACACCGGCTCATCATAGGAGGCATGGTTGTGCACGCCCCAGCCCGGAGCAGACAGCATCAGATCGCCGGCCTTCCATTCATAGACCTTCCCCTCGACCGTGCTGCGGCCCTTCCCGTGAAAATAATAATTGATCGCCGCGGAGGTGTGCCGGTGCGGGCGGTCCACGATCTTCGGCGGCCGGATGGTGATGGTCGCAAAGAACGACGGCGTGCAGCCGTTGGTGCGCCCGGTCATGGGGTTGTACATCATGTAGAGCCGCCGGCCGATGTAGCTCTTACCGAGCGACTCCAGCTTGTCGAGATGGTTCTTCACCTGTGCCCAGGGCCAGTGCAGCGTGTTGGATTCGACCGCGTGCGGGTTGATCAGAATTTCATACGGCATGAGCTGCGAGCCGTTATCGAGGGTCACCATCCCATACGGACTCTTGCGCCGGGGGTCCTCGCGCTCCTCCCCCGCAGAGCGTTTCGCGTCGCTTGCGGACGGGCGCTCGTTCGGCTGCTCCTCGACGATGTGGACGTTGAGCATCTCGAGAATCGGCGCGTTGGAATAGGTCAGCCGGACGGCAAGATCGCTTCCGTCGTTGCGGTGCGTGTAGGTTCGGAACGAAGGCGTGTTCCACACGTCATACTGGCTGTAGCGCACCGTGGTCCCGGCAATATTCGCCGACCCGGAGCCCCGGATGCAGAAGTTCACCTGGGTCGAGTTGTGCCGTATCGGAGCCGTTTCCTCGCCCGGCTTGAGAACGCTCAGCACCACCCGGATGCCGGGCGCGAGCCCATTGCCCGGCGCGGTGGCGCGGGGGTGAACGAAGGTGGACTCGCGCCGCCCGTTTGCAGGACGTGGCAGTGAAGCGAGCCGCTCCGCTTCCTCAGAGATATGCTCTCCCGTGATGATGACCGGCTCCCATAGATCGAGCGCGGCGGGAGCCGCCAGGCCGCTGATGTCGCGAATGATGGCGTGAGTCATGCTGCAGTCTCCTGTGTCGACGTATCGGCAAGGCGCGGGGTCGCAAAGCCGGGTGCCGGCATCAACCGCCCCAATCCCGCTTTCCGCGCGCGCCGGGTGATCTCGATTCCGAGCGAGAGGTCGGAAATCCCCATTCCCATTGGCTTGAACAGCGAGAGGTCGGTGCCGGCGGGGCGTGGCCGCCCGGCGGCGACGATATCGCAGATCCGCTCGACGCTGCTCCAATTCCCTGCCTGCTTGCCGTCATACCACTCGATGAGCTCCGCACTGAGCTGGCGGGTTGCAGGCAGCGTATCGACGGCAACGAGGGTCGCCCGCGGAAACAGGTCCTGGGCAAATTCGCGCCGCTCCCCGGTAATGGCACCGGCCGCATTGATATGGGCTCCCCGCGCGAGCATCGAGGCGCTGATCACCGGATCGCGGGCGCGGGTAATCAAGGTCACGATCGACGCGCCTTGAGTGGCGCTTGCCGGATCATCCGCCACCGCGATCTCCACCGCGGGATACATGCCGCGGAGCTTCTGCGCAAAAGTCTCGCGCTTTGCCGCAGTGGGGCTGAACACGCGCACGCGCCGCAGCCGCCGCACCGCAGCCACGGCCGCGACCTGCGGCAGCGCCTGCTTTCCGCTGCCGATGATGGCGAGGTCGTCGGCGAGCTGATCGCTCATCCAGCGCGTTGCGATGGCTGACATCGCGGCCGTCCGCATCTGGCCCAGCGCGCGCGCCTCGATGATCGCCGAGAGCTTCGCTGTGGTGGCGTCCCAAAGGATGAGCAGCGGAGTGGAGCCGCCTTCCGGCGTGTTCCCCCAGGTCTTGGTTCCGAAGGTGCCGGCGCCTTCGAAAACCGCGCCGATCGCGTGCATGTTGCTGCTGGTGCCCCAGTGCGCGGCGGTTTTATCCATGTTCCGCGCCGACCCGGCGGCCTCTTCCATCAACCCCTGCGTCAGCGCATCGATCGCTTCGCCCAGATGCATCAACTGAACGACATCAGATTCGGAGATCCAGCGCGGCGCGGATGCCGTCATGTTTTCTTCCAACCCGTGGGGCGGCCGGCGCGTCACGGTGGCGTCGATCCGCAATACGGGAGATGCTCCTCCAACGGTTGATTGTCCATAGAAGCTCGGTCGCAGCAAGTTGGCTCTCGCCGTTGCTGATCTAAAAATCATCCAACAACCGGCCGAGCCCCTGCACCTTGTCGGTGATCCCGCTCTGGCGGAGCGCATGCCAGTAGGTCGCCGTGTTGATGGCAATCACCGGCTTGCCCAGCCACAGCTCCGCCGCGGCGGCAAGCCGTACCATGCTCAGATTGGTCCCGACCTGGACGATTGCGTCGATGTCGGGACCGTCGAGCTCCAGGAGTTTCGGGCGCAGCGCCTCCGGGGTTACTTCCGCGATCGCGGTCCAGCTCGGACAGGCCAGATAGACATCGCGCACCACCTCAAAGCCGGAGTCGGTGAAATACTGCCTGACTTCCCGGTTGGCGACCGGGTAGTAGGGGGAGAGGAACGCGAGCCGCTTCACTCCGCCATAGGCTTTCAACGCTGCCGTGCAGGAATGCGAGCCGATGCTGACCCCTACTCCGGATTCGCGCTCGATCGTGCGTTGAAACGCGTCGGCTCCGGCGGCGCCGCCGTAGAACGTGATCGCCGACATGCCCATCACCAGATAGTCCGGCGAGCAGGTCATGACGCTGCGAACGGCATCGAGCACGTTGCGCCCGATCACCTGGGTGCCGGCCATGAAGGTCTCGTTGCTCACCGCCTGCGCATTGGGCGTGAAGATGCGGCTGTAATGGTTGGTGACGCCGACCGGCCGCATCATCTCGAAATCGGGTTGCACGATGGTATTGGTCGAAGGCCCGAGCACACCGAGCTTGCGCCGCCAGCCCAGAACGTCCCGCATCCCAAAGGCTCCCTGCCGTACATCCAAGCCCGATCGTAACATGCGTGCACCAATGAAATCCTGTATTGAGCCGGACGATCGGGGCGCCTCGCATGCCGAACAAGACCGATGCCGTCATCGTCGTAGGTGCCGGGCCGGTAGGCCTCACTGCCGCCTTGGCGCTGGCTCGCCGCGGCATCCCGGCCGTGGTGCTCGAGGCAGAGCCTGAGCCGGTGCTGGAGCTGCGCGGATCGACTTTTCATCCGCCCACGCTCGACATGCTGGACGAGTTCGGCGTTGTGCCGCGCATGATCGACGCCGGGCTCAAAGCGCCGACCTGGCAGTTTCGCGACCGGGAAACCGGGCCGGTGGCAACGTTCGACCTCTCGCTTCTTGCCGCCGATACGAGCCACCCGTACCGCATCCAATGCGAGCAATGGAAGCTCACCCGGTTGCTGCAGGAGGAATATCTCGAGATTCCCGGCGCCGAGATCCGGTTTGGACATCAGGTCGAATCGGTGCGGCAGGATGCAGACCGCGTCGAGGTGGAGACGCGCGCTGCCGGCACCTCCCACGTCATCACCGGGCGCCATGTGGTTGCGGCCGACGGCGCGCGTAGCGCCGTGCGCCGCTCGCTCGGCATAGGGTTCGATGGCTTCACCTATCCGGAGTTGTTTCTGATCGCCTCGACCGACTATCCCTTCGAGCAGAGGCTGACCGACATCGCCTACGTGAACTACATCGCCGACCCCTTTGAGTGGCTGGTGCTGCTGCGTGTTCCCGAATTCTGGCGCGTGCTGGTGCCCGCCGCCGCGAGTGCGGAACGGGAGAAGCTCCTCTCCGACGAGACGCTGCAAGGTGTGTTGCAGCGCGTTGTTCCGTGCGCCGAGCCCTATCGCATCGCGCATCGCTCGCTTTATCACGTGCACCAGCGGGTTGCTCGGCGGTTCCGATGTGGCCGGGTGCTGCTCGCCGGGGATGCCGCACACGTCAATAACCCGCTCGGGGGCATGGGCATGAACGGAGGCATGCACGACGCGTTCAACCTCGCCGAGAAACTTGCAGCGGTGTGGGGCGGAGGCGACGAGCGCTTGCTCGATCGTTACGAGCGCCAGCGCCGCACCGTCGCGATCGAGGCCATCCAGCAGCAGACCAACCGCAATCACCAGATGATCAGCGAGCGCGACCCGGAAATCCGGCGCAGATCGCTCGACCACCTCCGGCGCACCGCGGCCGACAAGGAGACGGCGCGGGAGTATCTGCTCAATTCGTCCATGATCGGCAGCCTCCGGCGCGCGGCGCAGATCGAATGAGCCGCGTCATTCAGCGGCCCGGAACCGCGTTTCGCGATCCCAGTATTGTGGAAACCCGACGATGCGTTGAAGCTCGGCGAATGAGACCGCGGGCGGCAGCGGCGCCGCGGCGCCCGGCCGCAGCGCCTCGAGCGCCGCCTGCATCGCCGAGATGGCCGAGCAAAGCAGCATCACCGGATAGAGTGCGAGCTTGTAGCCCAGCCGTTCCAGATCGGAGGGCGGCAGGACCGGCGTTCGGCCGCCCGTCACCATGTTCGCCATGCAAGGCCTGCTGACGGCGCGGCAGAAGTCCTGCATTTCCGCCTCGGACTCCGGCGCTTCGTAGAAGATGATGTCCGCCCCTTCCGCCTCGAAATCGCGGCAGCGCGCCAGTGCCTCCTGCGGGCCGTGCACTGCGCGCGCATCCGTGCGTGCCAGGATCAGGATGTCGCGCTCTCCGCGCGCCTCTACCGCGGCACGGATCTTCATGCGCGCTTCCTCCCGCGGGATCACCTGCTTGCCCTTGGTGTGGCCGCACTTCTTCGGGCTCACTTGATCCTCGATCATGACCGCCGCAGCCCCGGCCCGGGCATATTCGAGGACGGTGCGCTGCACGTTGAGTGCGTTGCCATAGCCGGTATCCCCGTCGCCGATCACGGGAAAGCCGGGAACGGCGCCGCAACAACCACGCAGGCTGTCCAGCATCTCGGCGAATGAAATGAGGCCGGTGTCGGGGAGCCCCAGGCGGGCCGCCGAGACGGCGAACCCGCTCATGAACGCGATTTCATATCCCGCATCGGCGATGAGCTTCGTCGAGAGCGCATCGAAACAACCCGGCATGATCTGCAAACCGGGGCCGGCGAGGAGCGCGCGCAGGCGCTGAGCTGGGCTCACGCAATGCCTCCTTTAGCATTCAGGGGGAGGTGATGCCCGCTGCTTTTACCGCGGCAGCAAACATTGCGCGATCCGCCGTAAAGGTGGTGGCGACTTCCTCCTTGCTTTGGCCACCCGGCACAATCCCGAGGCTTGTCAGGCGTTGTGCCGCTTCGCGCGACCTTGCCAGGAGGATGATCTCCCGCCGGATCGCATCCACGATAAGGTCCGGCGTCCCTGCCGGCACGACGAATCCGTTCCAGGAGGAAAATACAAGCCCGGGAAATGTCTCCGCCACGGTGGGCAGGTCCGGGGCGGCGATCCTTTCCGCGGTTCCGGCCGCGAGCAGCCGGATGCGATCGCTGCCGGCATGTGGCAGCAGCTGCGAGGCATTGCCGAAGAAATGTCAGCTCGAATCTCCGCGCTGCCGCGATCCGCGCAGCGCGAGAGACAAGGGCAATGTCAACAGGACCACCGCCGCAATGATGACGACCGTAATTGGAACGCCGAGCCTGTCGCCGATGAAGCCGTAGAGCACCGGCGCACTCGCCCCCGCGCCGATCGTTGCCGTATAGAAAATGCTGAAGGCGCGCGTGCGCCGCTCCGGCGCCACCAGCTCCGGCACGGAGCCGTACAGCACCGAGGATGTGCCATTGAGCGCGATTCCGATGAGCGGAAGCAGCGCCAGCGCGGGGGCGAGCGGCACCGGCAGCAGGCCGACGATCAGGGCCGCGGTAAGCGCTTCGGTCAGCCATACGGTGGGAATCGCGCCGATGCGCGCACCGATGAAACCGCACACGAGCTTGCCGGCTGCGCCTCCGACAAAGACTGCGGTCAGCGCGAGCCCGATGGTGGGCACGCTCGCTCCTTTCGCCTTGAGCACGAACGGCAGGAACAGCAGGAATCCCATGCGGGTGGCGCTGTCGAGCATGCCGATCGAGCACAGCACAGGAAAGGCTGCGCGCGAGGCGACAACCTTGCGGGCTGCGGCGGTCGCGTGATCCGCGCGGGCTCCTCCGGCCTCGGTCGCCAAGCGCGGGGTGAGCAGGAAGATCCCGAGCCCGGCAAGAAGCCCGATCGCGCCAAGGAGCGCGAGCACGGGCCGCCATGACATCAGAATGAGCAGCACGGACGCTGTCGCGGGCAGCGTCATCTTTCCGATGTCGCCGGCGAAATTGTAGGTGCCGATTGCCTTCATCGAGCGCGCCCCGCTGAAGGCATGCGCTACCAGCGAGGACGCAATGGGATGCTGCGTGCTCGACCCGAGTCCGGCACAGAACAGGGAGATCAGGAGAAGCCCGATCCCGGCGCTCGCGCCAGCCACGCAATACCCGATGCCGGTCAGCGCCGTTCCCGCCGCAAGGACGGCGGCGCCGCCAAACCGCTCGGCCAGAAAACCTGCCGGGATCTGAAAACCCGCCATCGTGCCGGAAAACATCGCCCGCAGCAGCCCGAGCTCCGCATAACCGACACCGAATTCCTTCTGCCACAGCGGCAGCAGCACGTAGATGAGATCGGTATAGCCGTCGTGCAGCGCGTGGGCGCCAAAGGCGACGCCGGCCACCCGGCGCTCTACACGTCGGCTCGCAGGCGCACCCGCCGGTTTCAAGCTATGTGCGTCAGCGACGGCCATGTTCATCTCGCGCGCAGCGTTACACGAAAGTCACGCCCAGGATGAAGCGACGCTTTCCCGCGATCAAGTGCGCGTTTCATATGCTGCGCAGCGAGTCCTGGATGCGGCCCGGCGCGAGCGCATGCACAGCGGATAGTCGGGTCGCGGACGGCGGCATAGTCCGAGCGCGCTGCTTACGCCGCACCGCGCCCGGGAGCGCTCGGCAAGATTCTTAGTGCTGAATGAACAGACCGCGCAGCGTTTCCGTCCCGTCCTCGCGTTGCCATGTGATATCGGCTATGCGCCAGCCCTCTTTGAGCTTCACAAGGTCCAGCACGATCTTCGTCGGCTTTTCGTCATTGTCGAACTTTACGGTTGCGGTTGCCTTGCCCGGCTCCGCATCCGCGACGGCGATATCGAAGTCGGCAATGTTCCAGTCGCCCGCATCAACGAATGGGTCCCCAGTGAGCGCGGGAGCTTCGCCCTGATCTGCGGCCTCCTTGCGGTCCTTGCTGATGAGCGCCGCCAGATCCGGCTCGAAATAGCGGCGCAGTGCCGCGTCGGTGTCGAGAGCGATCCCATTGCCGCTCTGGCCCTTGTAGGCATCGTAGATGGCCGCAACAAAATTTCGCGCCGAGGGGTCGGCCGCAGGCGCCGCCGACAGCGCGACGATCGCGCCGAAAATCCCGAGAAATATCGTCGAACGGCGGTTCATGTGCCGGCCAAGAATGGAATCCAAACAGCCCTGAGTAAAATGGCGTTCACGTTCTGGCGGCAAGTGCTGCTTTGACGCGATCGGGCGTCATCGGATACTCGCGCAGCCGCACGCCGGTCGCGTCGAAGAACGCATTGGCGATGGCTGCGCCGGTTGCGCCCATCACCTCCTCGCCGGCGCCGGTGGAAGGCTGATCCAGCCGCTGCACGACGACGGGCACCACGTCGGGATGCTCGGCAAAGCGCAGCACCGGATAGGATACCCAATCGAGGCTGATGACCCCGCTCCGGTCGAACCGCACCTCCTCTTTGAGCATGCGGCTCGTCGCCTGGATCATCTGCCCTGTCATCTGGTTCTCGACCAGCGCGGGATTGACCACCTGGCCCGCGTCCAGGGCCGCGCAGATGCGTTTGGCCACGATGACACCGGTGCGGGTATCGATCTCGATCTCGGCAACGGCCGCGCCGTACGACACGTGATGGGTGCCCAGGGCGATGCCGCGGCCGCTGACCGCCCCGGCTTTGGAGAGCGACGAGGCGGCGACACGCGGCGCCCACCTGGCAGCCTCGGCGGCGGCATTGAGGACGCCGAGCCAGCGGGCGTCCCCGATATTGTGCCGGCGAAACTCCAGCGGGTCCATGTTGGCCGCGTGGGCGAGCTCGTCGATCGTCTGCTCGGAGGCGAATGCAAAGGACAGATCGAGCGGCGAGCGCAGGGGCGCTCCCTTGAGATACCCGGCCATGGGCACGGCGTGACTCACGACTCGGCGGTTTGCCACCGCGTACATCGAGCCGGTGCTCATGCGGTTCACCGGAATGGACGGGGGGCCGCTCGCCTGCTCCTTGGGCGGCGTGCGCAACGCCAGCTCATGGGTGGTCTCATTGACCATCCAGCCGTGCTGCCAGCCGTGATACTCGTAGGCAATGAGCTTGCCTGCTGCATCGATGCCGGCACGCACCTCGGCAAGGTGCGCGGGGCCGTAATCGTCCCAGCCGAGCTCGTCCCAGCGCATGAACTGCACGCGGACTGGTTTGCCGACCGCCTGCGACATCACCGCCGCCGCTTGTGCGGCATCGTCATAGCAGCTGCGCCCGAACGTGCCTGAGCCCTCGTAATATCGGACCCGGACTCTCTCGACCGGCAGGCCAAGCACCACGGCGAGCATGGCCCGCGTATGGTAGATGTCCTGGGTCGAGGAGAGGACCAGCGCGCCGTCCGGGCCCACATCGCCGATTGCGCAGTTCGGCGCGAATGGCGCATGCGACTGATACGGACAGCGATAGCTTGCCGACGCGACATGTGCCGCTTGCGCAAAGGCCTTGTCGGCGTCGCCCCAGTGCGCGATGACGGTGTCGGTGGTCTTGGCGGCGCGCATGTGGTCGAATAGGTTTGCGGGCAGTGCGGGCGGCTCCTGCCAGGTAATCTTGAGCAGCTCCGCCGCCTTCACCGCGTCCCATTCGTTGGGCGCGACCACTCCGACGAAGTCGCCTTTGCGCACCACGCGGGCGCCGGGGATCCTTGCAATCGACGATTCGTCGATGCGCGCGGGTTTTGCGCCGGCACCATAGGCGCGCTGTCCGCGCGGACGCACGATGCGGCCGTGCAGCATGTCCGGCATGTGCACATGCTGCATGTGCACGTATTTCCCGCTGGCCTTGTCGGGAATGTCGACGCGGGGCACCCGCGTTCCGACGAGCTTGTACCGGTCGATCGGCTTCTGCGGCGCGGTCCCGGTGAGCTTGACGTTGAACGGGCTGTCCCCCAGAAGCTCGCCGTAGCTGACCCGTCGGCTGGGGTCGCCGTCGATCGACACCACGCCCCTGGAAACTGTCAGGCTGCCCGGCTGCACGCCAAGCCTGCTCGAGGCAAGCGTGAGCAGTGCCTGGCGCGCCTCCGCAGCGGCGGCACGCAGCTGCGGGCCGCCGCGGTGGATGGATGAGCTGGAAACGGTCGCGCCCTGGTTCGGCGTCACATTGGTATCGAGCCTCACCCATTTGAGCTGACTGATGTCCAGATCGAGCTCCTCGCCCGCGATCTGCAAAAGGCCGGTCGTGTTGCCTTGGCCGAACTCGCCTTTGCCGAAGTAGATGGTCGCGGTGTTGTCGGAATGAACGGCGATCCAGGAGTCGATTGCGCTCGGATCCGGCGGCCCGGCCCCATCTCCGCGCGCTGCTGGAGCAGGCGAAGCCGTCCCGCCCATGTTGAAGCCCACGACCAGCACCCCGCCGGCCTTGAGCAGGCTGCGGCGCGAGAAAGGCAACCTCGTGTGTTGCGTCATCGCACCTCTCCGGAGATTGCCTGGCCGGCCAGTTGGATTGCCTTGAGCACCCGCGGATAGGTGCCGCACCGGCAGAGATGCCCGTTCATATGCGCGCGAATTTCCGCTTCGGTCGGCTTGGGATTTTGCGCCAGCAGCTCCGAGCCTTTGATGGTCATTCCGTTGTAGCAATATCCGCACTGGATCGCCTGCACGTCTATGAACGCCTGCTGCAGCGGATGCAGGGCCGGCGCTTGCGGCAGGCGCTTCTGCTCCGCATAGAGCGCAGGCAAGCCCTCGAGCGTCGTGATCGACTTCCCGGCCATGCTTGCGACGGGAGTGATGCAGGAGCGAATCTCGACGCCGTCGGCGAGCACAGAGCACGAGCCGCATTGCGCCAGGCCGCAGCCGAACCGCGGCCCCTGCAATCGCAATTCGTTGCTCAGCACGTAAAGCAGCGGGGTGTCCGGTGCGGCCGCGACCGGCCACATCTTGCCGTTCACCTTGATCGTGAGATCATCGGGCATCCCAGTCCTCCCGGTTCTCGTGGTCGGCGTAGACCGGATGAGCGAAGCGACATCCGGGCATTTTGTCAGGCCTGGTCCGCCATTGCGTTGCGCTCATTCGGGTTGCGGTGTCGGCAAGCTCGGCTTTGAGGCTAACCAAACCGGGCAATCGGAACAAGCAGCGGGGCTGCCCGATCGCATGTGCCCGCATGCCATGTTAGAACGCGCCGACGTTCATTTGATCTCAGGGCGCAAAAGCAGAATGACCACCGAGGTTGCGGCACGACCCGGCTCCCGACGCGCTGCCGGGATGCCGCGCTCTGCCATCCGTGAGATCATGGCGCTGGCGGCCGGCCGGCCGAACGTGATTCATCTGGAAGTAGGAGAGCCTGATTTTTCCACGCCGCTGCCCATCGTCGACGCCGGCTTCGCCGCAGCGCGGGCGGGCTTTACCAAGTACAGCCCCAATGCCGGGCTTGCTTCCCTGCGCCAGCGGGTAGCAAGGCGGGTGAGCGCGGCCTGGGGCAGTAACGTTCCTGCGGAGCGGATCGTGATCACCACGGGCGCAATCGGCGCGCTCTATTCCGCGCTCATGGCCGTGACGGACGCCGCCGACGAGGTTCTCATTCCCGATCCGGGCTGGCCGAATTACGAGGCCATCGTCCATCTCGCCGGCGCCGTGCCGGTGCGCTTTTCACTCCCGGCGCGACGCGGCTTCGTGCCCGATACCGCCGAGATATCCGGCCTGCTCACTCCACGCACCAAGGCGATCGTGATCAATACGCCGGGCAATCCCTCGGGAGCCGTGTTCTCAAAAGAAATCATGGCCGAGATCTGCGCCCTGTCGCGGCGCACCGGCATCTACGTCATCAGCGACGAGGTCTACGAGGAGATCGTGTTCGAGGGACGGCATGTCTCGGCCGGCGCGCTTGGGGCTGCGGACCGCACCTTTGTGGTGTCGGGCTTCTCGAAGACCTATGCCATGACCGGCTGGCGGCTCGGCTGGCTCGTGTGCCCGCCCGAGTTGGCGCCTGTGGCAGCGAGCCTGCAGGAGCCCGTCGCCTCCTGTGCGTCCACCGTCGCGCAGAAGGCCGCGGAGGCGGCGCTCGACGGGGATCAGGCGATCGTGGATGGCTTTCGCGAAAGCTACAGGCGCCGGCGCGACATCGTCGTCGATGTTTTCGGGAACACCCAGCTGTTGCCGCTGGTTCCGGAAGGAGCTTTCTACGCGCTGATCGATATCGGGGCGACCGGGCGCCGTTCGCTGGATTTCGCGCGCGATCTGCTGGCGCGCTGCGATACCGCGGTCGTGCCGGGCATCACTTTCGGGCCGAGTTGCGACAGCTACGTGCGCGTCGCCTTTACCATCGGCGATGACGACCTGCGCAGAGGCTTGCAGCGGTTGCGCTCCCATATCGAGATGCTGCGCGACAACGCGGCGAGCGAGCGAGAGAGGGTGGCCCATTCATGATCACAGTGAACCGGGGTCGTCTGCTCTCGGACCTGCACGAGCTTGCACAAATCGGGCGGTTCAAGACCGGGGTCGACCGGGTGGCGCTGTCCCCCGCCGATCTCGAGGCGCGCCGCTGGCTCATGCGCCGCATGCATGACGCCGGCCTGGACCCGCACATGGACGAGGTCGCGAATGTCTACGGCCGGGATCCTGATGCCGTGCGCACGCTGCTGATCGGGTCGCATACGGACACCGTCCCCAGGGGCGGGTGGCTCGACGGAGCGATGGGGGTCATCTATGCCCTGGAGATCGCACGCGCCGCGAAGGAGAGCGGTGCGTCGTCGTCGATCGGCATCGACGTGATGTCGTTCCAGGACGAGGAAGGCACCTATCTCGCTTTTCTCGGCAGCAGGACGTTCTGCAACAACCTGACCGCTCCCGAGATCGACGCCGCCAAGAGCGGCGAGGTACGGCTGCGGTCGGTGCTGGCGAATGTCGATCCGGTTGCCGATCCGCACCGCATCGATCCGGCGCGGCATCTCTGTTACCTCGAGGCGCATATCGAGCAGGGGCCGCGGCTCGAGCAGGCAGGCCGGCGCATCGGCGTCGTCACCGGGGTGGTGGGGATCAGGCGATTCCGTATCCACACCCGCGGGCAGGCCGATCATGCGGGCACGACCCCGATGTCGCATCGCAAGGACGCGGGCGCGGCGCTGATCCGGCTTGCCGGCCAGGTGGTGCAGGAGTTTCCGCGCCTGGGCAGCGCGGAAACGGTCTGGAATATCGGCAGCATCATTCTGCGCCCGGGCGCTCCCAACGTGGTGCCGAACGCGGGCGAGATGGTGATCGAGTTCCGCGATACCGATCCCGGCATCCTCGATGCGCTGGAAAGTCATCTACGCCATTGGGTCGATCAACTGGGCAGCGGCGCATATGCAGCCGAGTTGGAGCCCATGGCCTTGATAGCTCCGACCCCGCTTGCGAAGGAGGTCGCTTCCGTGCTGGCCGCGTCGAGCAAGGCGCTGGGCGAGGACCCCATGCACATTCCAAGCGGTGCCGGCCACGACGCGATGGTGGTTGGGCGCTACATTCCCGCCGCGATGTTGTTTGTCCCGAGCATCGGCGGGCGCAGTCACGACGTCACCGAGAACACGTCCGAGGCGGACATCGTGTTCGGCTGCGAGGTGCTGGCCCATGCCGTCGACGAGCTGCTGGCGAGCCCCGGCCTGATGCGGCCCGCGGCATCGTGATCTACATGGCAGGTTGCCGCGCGGTCGAGCCGCGGGTTACGCCGTCGAGCCGGCAAGTCGGCTCGGCGCCGCAGAAAATTTCTCGCAACTGATGGTTTGTAGACATTGAAACAGAGCTGAGGTATAAAAGCATATCGTTCAGAGCTGTGACCAAGCCCGGCGGAAAACTGCGCCGGGCTTTTTGCATGGCGACAGCAGACGGCCGATGGCCGGTCGCTGTGTCCGCAGTTGCGTAGGGCGAGCCGGGGTCCCCAAAAAAACGCGCAGCGTTTTTTGGTGCCCCGCACCGAGTCGACGGTTCCCGAAGAGAGGACGATGCAGGACGACAACTCCGGTCGTGGTTTCGTAGGGGCGAGGCACTTGCCTCGCCCGCTCGAGCCGCGCGACGAAGGCAGGAACGGGGTGCTCTTAGCCGCGTTCCCTGTTTCCTCCTCTGTTCGGCCCCTGTTATTTTCCCTGTTCGGCCCTGTTATTTCCCTGTTCTGGCGGGGCTATTTTTGTTGCATCTCATTGATTCCACGTAGCTTTTTAGAAGTTAGCCCAAACCACCCCGCCCCCTTTACAGGGATTTACAGGGACGTGCCGTTGGAGTGCACCCCTTCCTTGAGACACGAAAACCCCAGGAACCTGTCGAAGCTTCAGCTGCTTGCGCAGCGCAATGGTCACCTCACCAGGGTGAGCAGCTTCCCGAGCCCGCCGATCGCCTCGCCAAGTCCCAGCGCCCGCAGGCTTGCCCAGAGCAAGGCCTGATTGCTGGTCACGACGGGAAGGCCGATCTCGCGCTCGAGAGGTTCAATGATGGGGAAGGTCTGCATATCGGTAGCAAGCAGGCACACTGCATCCATACCTGCGGCGCCGAGCCCACGCGCCGTGTGCAGGATGCGCTCGGGGGGAAGCCCGCGCACCGCCGCAACCTCCCGGACCGGGGTGCCGGAGACTTGCGTGACCTCGAATCCGCGTGCGGAGAAGAAGGCGGGCAGGAGCGCATTGAGATCCGGAGGATAAGGCGTGAGCAACGCGACCCGCTTCGCTCCCAATGCGTTCAGCGCATCCGTCAACGCCGCATTCGCGGAGGTCGCTCCTTTGCGGGCCTTGGCAGAAAACCGCGAGAGCAGATCGCGCTCCCAATCCCATCCTTTGACGATCGAGCTGGCCATGCAGCAATAGCCGATGAAGTCCACGCCGGTCTGTCGCAGCAGATCCGCGGCTGCTTCGGCGTCGACCACCATTCTGCGCAGGAGCTCCGGCGTGAGCTCGCCTTCCACGCGCATGCGCGTCTCGTACGCTGTCACGCCGTCGGGCAGCGCGGAATAAAACTCCGGCAGGATCACCGTATTGTTTGACGGCACGATCAGGCCGATCATGCCGCGCCCGCCGAGCATTGGTCAGCTCCTATCCCTGCGCCGCTACGCCGGCGGCGCTGCGCCGGAGAAGCCGGCCGCGCTGGGCGTTCTCGTCAGCCTTGCCTCCGGCGTAAACCGTGCGGCCCCGCACCATGGTGAGATCGACACGGGTATTTACGCGGCGCCCGTGAAATGGCGAGTATCTCGCCTTGGAAAGGAACGCTGTGCAGTCGATCGCCTCGTCCACGTGGTCGTCGACAATGACCAGATCGGCATCAAACCCGGGCGCAAGTGCGCCTTTGCGAGCGCCTATTCCGAACAAGCGTGCGGGTGTTTCACAAGCGAGACGCGTGAAGGTTTGCTCGCTCAGACCGCGCCGCCGGAATTCGGAGAGGACCACCGGCAGCAATGTCTCCAGGCCGGGGAAGCCAGGCAGTGCCTTGCGCAGATCGCCCTGCCCGGTCGCCTTCTCGTCGGCATGATGCGGAGCGTGATCGCTCCCTATGGTCGCAATCTCTCCGCGGTCGATTGCTTTCCAGAGCGACTCGCTGTCAGGCGCTGTGCGCAACGGCGGCATGATCAGCCCGTGCGCGCCGCACCGGACAAAATCGTGCATTGTCAACGCCAGATGATGGGGAGTGACTTCCGCGGTCAGCAGGTCCGGCATGCGGCGCCGCAGCTCGCTGATTGCTAGGACCGTCAGCGCGGTGGAGACTTGCCGCACGTGTACCGGGCAGCGCTGCCCGGCTGCCAAGGACAGCACGGAGATGAGCGCTCCGGCTTCGACCTCGCCCGGATGCGCCCGCCCGATTGCCTCGGCATCTCCACCGCAGTCGAGCGCGGCGCAGATGGCGGGATCATCGGGGTAGACGCCCATGAGACCGCCAGCGGCGCCGACGGCGCGAAACAGCGCATGTTGCATTGCGCGCTCGCGGGTGACCACCGCGGGCGGGCCGCCGCCCAGGAACAGCTCGAAGGAGACCGCCCCGCGCGCGGCGAGCGCCGAAATGTCTCCCAGGCTCGACGCGTGCGCGAGCGCTTGGATGGCGAAATCGACGATGCTCTTTTGACCCGCCTCGACAGCGGCATCGAACGCACCCACGCTGTCGATGACAGGTACCGTGTTCGGCATCGCCATGATGGTCGTCACCCCGCCACGGGCCGCTGCACAAGTGACGGAGCGAAAATCCTCCTTGTAGGTCTGCCCGGGATCGCGTGTATGAACGTGCGAATCGACCAGACCGGGAAGCACCAGCCGCTCCGCCGCGTCGATCACATGTGCGGCGGTCGCCGTGCCATGGGGCTCGATCGCGAGGATCCGTTCATCCTCGATGAGGATGTCCGCCGGCTCGGGGCCGAAGGGTGTAACGACGCGGCTGCCGCGCACTATCTGGCGGCGGTTTGCACCAGGGGCTGACATCCCGTGACTTTAGCTTACGGGATGGGCTCGCCTCCATTCCTCATGCCTCGAGGGATGGTGCGGCGGAGCTTGCTGCGCCGAGTTGACGCGCCATGCGCGTTCGCGCGACCATGCAGCATCGGCAACAGCAGAAAGCAGAAAAGAGGACAGCAATGCTGGGCATCGGCAAGATCCGGGTTCTGAGCTCAGGCCTCGTGATCGCGGCATTGGCCGCAGGTCCGGTCGAGGCGCAGCAGACCAAGAACATCCGCCTGGTGCTGGATTGGGCCTTTCAGGGGCAGCAGGGAATATTCACGCTTCCGGCCAGCGACGGCACCTTTGCGCGCTATCATCTCAACGTCACGGTGGATCGCGGCGTGGGCTCCGGCGACACGGTGAGCAAGGTTGCGAGCGGGGCCTACGACATCGGCCAGGCCGATCTCTATTCCATGGTCCGCTTCATGGGCGAGAACCCGGGCCGTCCCCTCATTGCCGTGTTCATGGTGAACGACAAGTCCGCGCTCGCGGTCGAGACCATGGCCAAGAGCAACATTGCGAAGCCCCATGATCTCAATGGCAAAAGCATTGCCGCCCCTGCCGGCGACGCAAGCCGTCAGCTGTTTCCCCTGTTTGCGACCGTCAATGGTATCGATCAAAGCTCGATCAAATGGCTCAATGTCTCGCCGGAGCTGCGCGAGCCCATGCTGATCCGCGGCGACGCCGACGCAGTGAGCGGCAACGTGCCCACGGTGCTCATCAACATGCAGGCGGTGAATATCCCCACCGACGCCGTGCGGGTCATGGCTTACGCCAACTACGGCGTGGGTCTTTACGGGCTTGCCCTCATCACCCGGCCGGAATTTGCCGAGCAGAATCCGGAGGCGCTGCGCGACTTCATCCGCGGCACGGTGCACGGCCTAAATCGCATGATCCAGGATCCCGCTGCGGCGGTCGCCTCGGTGAAGACGCGCGACCCGCTGCTCAACGACAAGGTCGAGCGCGACCGCATCAAGATGACGCTCGACTACGCCATCATCACCCCCAACGTGCTGGAGCATGGCTATAGCAACGTCGATATGGCACGGCTTGGGAACACGCTGGCGCAGGTTGCTCCCGCCTTCAACATGAAGACGACACCCGCCGCCTCGCAGGTCTACACCGACAAGTATCTGCCCCCGCGCGACGAGCTAAAGGCGGTGCGCTAGGTTGGCTCTGCCTCCGTGCATAGGGGCGAGGCATGCGTCGCCCCTCCTGCCGGAGCTGCGCAAGTTGATCGAGCGCGAGTCGATGCCCCTCCCCTACGACGGACTTGCATCCCCGCCGATTTCGACCTCCGTGCCGAGGCCCAGCTGCGCCGCGCGTTGGGCGATGTGTTGCGCCGTCACCAGATCCTGGATGGGCACGCCGATCGACTTGTAGACGGTGATCTCGTCGTCGCGCTCGCGCCCGGGCCGCTCGCCCGAGATGACCTCGGCGAGCTCGGCGATCTGCTCGCGCCGCACAACGCCCTCGGCAATGGGAATGACAAAGTCGCCGGCCTGGTCGAGACAATCGGCACGACTGTCGATCACCCGCTTGGACGCCCGCTGGATCGCCGCACTGTCCAGCTCCCGGGCGGTGGCTTGATGGGCGCCGACCGCCGCCACGAAGCTGCCCGGCCGCAGCCAGGCGCCGGCGATCAAAGGCGTCGGCGAGGTGGTGGCAGCAACGACGATATCGGCATCCCGCACCGCTTGCTCGCATGACGGTACAACCCGGATGTCGCCGGGGATCCGGCCGCCCGCAGCAGCCATATCCGCCACGAGCTCTTCCGCACGCGCGCTGCTGCGGGTGGAGAGGAGCACAGTTTCAAGTGCGAAAGCCTCGGCAAACGCCGCGAGCTGGTTGCGTGCGACGCGGCCCGCTCCGAGGAGGCCGAGAACCGTGCTGCCCGCGCGCGCGAGGTAGCGCGCTGCGAGCGCAGTGCCCGCCCCGGTGCGCAGATCGGTCAGGTAGCCAGCTTCCAGCACCGCCTGTGGATGGCCGCTCGTGCCGTCGAACAGGCACACGAGGCCGCTCATGCGGGCAAGCCCGCGCTTGTCGTTGTCGTAAAAATCGGAGATGACCTTGACGCCGTAACCGGCGCCATTGCGCAGGAAGCAGGGATTGAAGATGGCGACGCCCGGGGGCGTCTGCGAGGCTACGAAGCTGCGCATGCCCTGGACGGTGCGGCCCTGCGCGAGCAGTCTGAAGGCTTGCGCCTGAACCTCGATCGCGCCCGCCACGTCGAGAGCCGCGCGGCAATCGGCTTCGGAGAGGATGCGGAGTTTCATTGGCGCTTCAAGGAGGTTGCCTCATGCCCAACGGTTCCGCCGGCGGCGTCATCCTCATCAGGAACGGACGGGTCTACGATCACGCCGGCGACGTGGATTTCCCGGCCATCGCCGATCTTCTCATCGTCGATGGCGTGATTGCGGCCGTTCGCAGCGGAATCGCTGCGTCGGTGGAGCGTGGCGAGCCTGTGCCGGAGCTGAGTGAGCGCAACATCGATCAGACCATCGACGCGACCGAGAAGCTGTTGATGCCGGGCTTTGTCAACGCGCATTACCACTCTCACGACGTCCTGCTCAAAGGCTGCTTCGAGACCATCCCGCTGGAGTTGTGGATGCTCAACGCGCTCCCACCGGCCTATCCGAAGCGCAGCAGCGCGGAGATCCGCGCCCGCACCCTGCTCGGCGCGCTGGAATGCCTGCGCAGCGGGATGACCACGGTTCAGGACCTTGCGACCATCTACCCCTTCGACGAGCAGCACCTCGAGGCCATCCTGCAGGCTTACGAGGATATCGGCATCCGCTGCGTGTTTGCGCTGCAGTTCGCCGACATGCCGGCCGCCAAGGCGGTGCCGTTCTGGGAGGACGTCGTCCCCGCCGATCGCCGCGCCGCGCTCTCGGGATCGGTCGAGCCGTTCCAGGGCATCGATCTCGCAGCGCTGCTCCGCGACATGGTGAAGTCGCAGAAATCCCGTCATCCCCGCATCAGCCTGGCGCTGGGTCCCACCAGCCCGGAGCGCTGCACGCCCGAGCTGTTGAGCAAGCTCGCCGAGCTGTCCAGCGCCGAGCAAGTCCCGGTTTACACCCACATCTACGAATCGCGGCCGATGACGCTGATCGCGCGCCAGACACACCCCTCGGACGGCGGCTCCCTGGTGCATTATCTTCGCCGCGTCGGACTGCTGACGCCGAGGATGAACCTCGCCCACAGCGTATGGATGTCGCGGCCGGAGATCGATGTCCTTGCCGAAGCAGGCACCAAGGTCGTGCTCAACCCGGTGGGCAATCTCAAGACCCGCAGCGGTGTTGCGCCGATCCGCACTTATCTGCGCAAGAACGTGGGAGTGGCGCTGGGCTGCGACAACTGCAGCTGCAGCGACGCGCAGAACATGTTCCAGTCCATGAAGCTGTTCGCCGCTCTCGCCGCGGTGACGCACCCCGATCCTGGCCCGCCGACCGCGGCAGATGCGATCTGGTCGGCAACGGTCGGGGGCGCCCGCAGCGCGGGCCTCGAAGGGCGGATCGGAGCGTTGCGGCCGGGTATGGCCGCGGATCTGTTCATTCTCGATCTCACCGACCCCTCGTTCGTGCCGCTCAACAGCGTGGCGCGCCAGGTTGTTTTCACGGAAGCGGGCCGCGGGGTCGAAACCGTCATCGTCGATGGGCGTGTCGTCGTGAAAGACCGCCGCATCACCACCATCGACGAGCGTGCCTTGCGCGAGGAGATCGCCGGGCTGATGAAGGCGCTGCGCATTGACATCGCAGCGGTGGTGAAGCGCAACGATGCCATGTTGCCCTATCTGATGGAGGCGCAGCGCCGCACCTGGCAGGTCGATATCGGCGTGCATCGCTACGTGGGCGATGCCGCGGATTGATTGCGGCAATACCTCCCCCTGCAAGGGGGAGGTCGACACATTTGCTTCGCTTGCGAAGCAAATGTGTCGGGTGGGGGTTGGGCGTCCCGCGCTCTTCATCCGCCGTACCAATCTCGAGGGGACCCCCACCCGGCTCCCACCGACAAGTCGGCGGGAGCCGACCTCCCCCTTGCTCCGCTGCTGAGTACAGATCGAAGCGTTGCCGGCAGATTTTTTGCCTTGCTGCACGATGCCGAGATGCGCATCATGCGTCAGCCGGCCGCGGCCGAATCCGGCCGCGCAGGCGTAACCCAAAAGAAACAAAGAGGGGAGCTGACATGAGGCACTCGCTCCGCGCATTGCTCGCGCTGTTGATGACCGCAGGATTCGCGGGCACAGCGTTGGGCCAGGACGTGCACAACCTGAAGGTCGCCTGCGTCCTCGACCCGCAGCATCCCGTCGTGATCGGAGCCCGCCATATGGCGGAGATCGCGGAGAAGGAAAGCGGCGGCCGGCTCAAGATCACAGTCTATCCGTCGAGCCAGCTCGGCGGGCAACGCGAGGTCTTGCAGAACCTGCAGGCCGGTATCGTCGACGGCGTGATCGACGCGACCGCGACCCTCACCAGTTTCGTGCCGCAGCTCGCGGTCGTCGATTTGCCTTACCTGGCCAAGGATCAGGCCGCGGCTTTCCGTCTGTTCGACAGTCCGGTCTTTCAACAGGAGCTTGGCCGCCCTGCCGCCGCCGCCGGCTTTCACATCGTCCAGGTCTGGGAGATCACGTTCCGCAACGTCTATACCCGCAGCCGGCCGATCAACGGCGTTGCGGATCTCAAAGGGCTTAAAATCCGCGTGATCCCGAGCCCCTCCTATATCGCTCTTTTCCGTGCATTCGGCGCTGCCCCCACCCCCATGGCGTTCGGCGAGGTCTACACCGCGCTGCAACAGGGCGTCATCGACGGCGCCGAGAACGACAGTGTCACCTATCAGACGAGCAAGCACATCGAGGTGGCCCGCAATCTCGCACTGACCAGTCACATGATGCTGGCGAACACGCTCTATATCAGCGAGCGCGTGTGGGAGCGCCTGCCCGACGATCTCAAGACGGTGATGAACAAAGCTTCCGGCGAGGCACGCAAGACGGTCATCGCCGAGCGCGCCAGCCGTGATGCCAAGGTGCTGGACGAGATCCGCGCCGCCGGAGTCAACGTCACTCAGCCTGATCTCGCGCCTTTCACAGCCATTGGGCGGCAGACCTATAAGGAGCTGTCCGAGCGCCTTGGCCCAGAGCTCGTCGACCATATCGTCGCGGCTGCGAAATGAGCGGGCTGCGAGCTCTCGCGCTTGGCCTGGATCGCTGGGTGGCCAAGGCCGAGGCGGCAGTCATCGTGCTTCTGGTAACAATGCTCACTGCCGTGACCTTCGCGCAGGTCTGCGCCCGCTATGTGCTCGGCGATCCGCTGATCTGGTCGGAGGAGGCGGCGCGCTATCTCTTCGTGTGGGTCTCCATGATCGGGGCCGCGCTCGCGCTGCGCGAGGGCGCCCACTTCGGACTTGATCTCCTGATCCGCCGTGCGCCGGCGCTCAAGCCGGTTTTGGGGCCCTCGGTCGCTATCGTCACCGCACTGTTCCTCCTCATCCTGCTCAAGACCGGGATCGATGAGACCAGGCTGGCATCCCGGCAACTTGCCATGACGTTTCCGATGCATATGCAGTGGGCGTATCTCGCGCTGCCCACGGGTGCCGCCCTCATGCTCTTCCACCTCGCGATGCATGTCGTCCGCGCGCCGGGCATGCACATTCTGGATATCCGCAGGGACCCGGAGTGACCGCGGCACTCGCGCTTTTTGCCGCCTTCATCACAGCGGGTGTTCCGATCGCGTTTGCCCTGGGGGCGGCGGCTCTTGTGGGCCTGTGGCTCCTCGAGGGCGAGCCCCTGCGTATCGTGGCCAGTCGCATCTTCGCCGGCATCGACAACTTTTCACTGCTGGCCATCCCGTTCTTCATCCTTGCCGGCGACCTGATGGAGACCGGGGGGATCTCGCAGCGGCTGGTGACACTGGCGCGCGTGCTGGTCGGCCATATCCGCGGCGGCCTGGGCAATGTGGTGCTGATCGCGATGCTGTTCTTTTCCGGCATCTCGGGCTCCACCAATGCCGACGCGGCCGCCATCGGCTCGGTGATGATCCCGGCGATGAAGCGCCACGGATTCGCCGCCGGCCACGCCGGAGCGCTGGTCGCCGCCGCGGCGGGCATGGGGATTCTCGTACCCCCCTGCCTGACGATGGTCGTCTACGGCAGCATCACCAATACCTCGATCGCCACACTGTTTGCAGCGGGACTGCTGCCGGCCTTGATCCTGACCGCGGCGCTGATGCTCCACCTTCGCATCGAGGCGGAACGGCTGGGACTCAAACCGGAGCCCCGCATCTCCTGGGGCGAGCGCGCAAGGGCGCTGCGGCAGGCGCTCTGGGCGCTGCTGATGCCGGTCATCATTTTCGGCGGCATTCTCGGCGGCATATTCACCCCGACCGAAGCCGCGGTGGTTGCGGTGATCTACGCCATCATCGTCGGGATGTTCGTTTACCGCGAGGTCACGCCGTCCGTTCTCGTGCGCTCGTTTATCCGCACCGGAGTGACCTCGGGCATCGTCATGTTGTTGATCGGCGCAGCAAACATCTTCGCCTGGCTCATGACGGTCAGCGGCGTGCCCACCGCGATCGCCGCCGGGATCCAGTCCATCGGCGGCGGCAAGGCAATTTTTCTGCCGATGTCGATCCTCGTGTTCCTGCCGTTGTTTGCGTTGCTCGACGGGTTGCCGGGCATGCTCATGATCATGCCGGTATTCGTGCCCATTGCCCAGCGCCTGGGCGTGGATCTCGTCCATTACGGGATCCTGATGACGGCAGTCATGGGCATCGCGCTGTTCGTGCCGCCGGTCGGGGTGGGGCTGTACATCGTCCTGGGGCTCTCGGGGGCCACGCTCGGCGCGATCAGCCGGCGGCTGCTGCCATATCTCGCCACCATGACGGCCGTTGCCGTCCTGATCGCGTTCGTGCCTTGGATCGTGTACCTCGTCCCTTATCTATTCGGACTGTACGCGCCGCAGTAGCTCGAATCCCTCACCCGGCGCAGGGCGTAACCCCACCCGAATGCGTGGACGCATCTCTGGCGAATGGCGGCAATTCACGTTCCGGCCAGGCAGGTGAGCACCGCAGAATAATGACAGATCGCCGCGATCAGCACGAAGCCATGCCAGATGACGTTCTGAAAGCGCAGGTTCTCCCAGAGGTGAAACACCGTACCCAAGGAGTAGAAAATGCCTCCCGTGAGGAGCAGCCACAGGGCGATGCCGGGCAGGACCACGACGAAGTATTTGTACGCTAGCAGTCCGCTCCAGCCCATCGACAGGTAGAGGACAATGGAAAGACGGTCGAAACGCCCCGGCATTGCGAGCTTCAACACCATGCCGGCGAGCGCGCTTGTCCAGATGGCCGACATGAGAACCGCCCAGACAAGGCCGTTCTTCAGCAGGCTCATGAACGGCATGTAGGTCGCCGCGACCAGGAGATAGATGGCAGAGTGGTCGAGCCGCCGAAGCAGCCATTTCGTCGGCGACACCGGCCACATGTTGTAGGCAGCCGAGACACCGAGCATGGCGAGAAGTCCGAGACTGTAGATCGCCGTCGGTCCGAGCTCGATCGGCTTGAGCTCAATGGCCATCGCGAGGATGGCGATCGTGCCGGCGAGGCCCAGAACGACGCCGGTGCCATGCACGATGCCGTCGGCGAGGATCTCGGTCCGGTCATAGTTCCACGGGATCTGGCCGGAAGCGAGGGTGGCCGGCGCAGCCTGGCAAGTGTTTGCGGTCGGATCCCGGTGGAACACGGTCGATGACTCGGCAGGGGCGCGTGCCGGGTTAAAGGAAATTCCCCGTGGGTTCAAATCATTGCCTCCATGCGCTTTGCTCGGCTAATGTTCAAACAACCGTTTGAGATCGGAGCCAGGATGGCGAGCCGCCCTTCGAAGATGACCCGAGCGAGAATCGTCAAGGCGGCGGCCCGTATCTTTGCCGAGCAGGGCTATGAGGGCGCCAGCATCCGGACGATTGTCGCAAAAGCGGATGTCAATCAAGCCGCCATCAATTACCATTTCGGCAGCAAGGAAGGGCTTTATCGTGCCGTCCTCAGCGATGCCTTGCAGGCGCTTGTCGAGCCCGACGAATCGCCCCCCGCGCCCGAGGGACTGACGCGGGAAGCTGCCTTGCGCGCGTTCGTTCGACGGCAACTGCGGCCGATGCTGGGGCGCGACGAGCGCAGCCAATATCTGCGGATCTTCAACTGGGAGACGGTCCGGCCGAGCCCTGTCTTTCGGGAATTCATGGCGGAAGAGGCGGCTCCTTATATCGGCGCGGTCGCTGCCCTGGTGCGCAGATTTCTGCCCCCGGAGGCAAACGAAAGCCACGCGGTGCTCGGGGCCCTGTGGTTGTTCGGCCAATGCAGCATCTTCGTGCGCAACTGCGAGCAGTTGTCGCGCCCACCGCTCGCCTTCAGGCTGAACCAGGATTTTGTCGACACCCTGGCCGATACCATCACGGCCTGGGCGGCGCGGGGGCTGCTCGCGGAACCGGACCCGGGTGAGCTTTCTCGAGGAGTGCCGGTAGCTCCGTAGAGGCGCGCAAGCAAGCGGGAACGCTCGGGAATTGGTGCCTTCGTACCGGCGGATCTCACACGAGTTTTTTTCCATCTCCGGCCAGCCGTAGCGCCATCATGGCCGCAGTCTTGCCTCAAACGCGTGTTTGAAAAACAACAGCTCGTTTTAATCGGAGGGGGTGTTTAATGCCTGGACGATTCCCACGCCTCTCGAGGGTCGCGATCAGGGTTCTGGAGATCGGCGGGGCAGGCTGCGCAAGCGCGCTAGCGGCCTCCTTGCTCGGAAGCGGGCATGAGACCGCGAAGCCGCCCGCTCCCATGCCGCCGGCGATCGTACGGCTTGCGCCCGCGGACGAGCAGATGATCCAGCACGTTCGCGAGGAAAGCCTGGCTTTGGCGGAGAAGCTGCGCACCGCAACCCACGCGCACAGCATGGTCGCGGCAGTGACCCCGGCGGCAGCTCCTCCCCCGGCAGGCGCTCCCCCCGCTGCCAAGCAGGTAAAGGCGGCATGGAGCCCCGCGCCGCGGCACGAGCCGAAGCCGGCTCATGTCCAGACCGAGGCAAAACAGCGGGCCGCGGAGACGCTCTCGGCACAGGCCGCGAGCGCAGTGCCTCCTCCACGCGCGGCTAGCGCCGTAGCAAATGAGCCAAGAGCCGTAGCAAATGAGCCAAGACCCGTAGCAAATGACCCAAGAGACGAGCGCGTGACCAACGTGGCCGCTGCTCCGAACGAATGGCCGTCTCCTGCCACTGCCACGCAGGTTCCCTCGCGCCTCTGGTCGGGAGCATCAACCTCGCTGCGTGATGCCCCGCGCCCGCCGATCGGAGTCGGGGAGTACGCATCGAGCTCGATGTAAGGCTTGCGGGCCTGAAGGATAGCGTTCAGCGCGATCCGGCTGCATGCATCGCGGCAGAAACCGCGATGATGATCAGGAAGCAGGCCGCCCAGCCGATCACTACTGCGCCCAGACGCGCGGCCTGGTTCATCCACGCGGCGGCGAGCGCCCTGCGCGCGCTGTAAAGCCGCGATATGCAATAGATGAACCAGATACCGATCGCAGGCCCGAGCCACACGCTGGTGATCATGCCGCGCATGATCCCCGTTCGCTCCGCGGCGGCCAATCCCGGATCCGCCGCAACGGAAACGAGGCCCCCGAAGGGGACGATCGGAAGACCGGCGAGCACGCCACGCGCCGCATCGGAAATGGGCCAATACGTCGCCGACAAGCTGAAAACCGCCAGCGCAATGGCGAATAGCACGATCTTGAGCCTGCTCTGCACGATGGCGTCGAGGATCGGCAGATATTGCGCAGGCGTGCCGTAGGTCTCCTGCGGGAGTGGTGCCGAATCCGAGACAAAACGCAGCGCGACAACGGCCAGCAGCGCACCGACTGCCGTCGCTGCGAGCGCATAGGCAAACTGATACTGCGGCGCGATGCCCCGCATCACGCTTTTTCGCGACACCCACGCGCACCAGAGTGCGATCACGGCAACGAGCAGCAGCCATGCCGCCAAGGTCGCTGCGCTGCTCGGGCCCAGTGCCAGCAGAAGGAGCATGTACAGCGCGCACAACGCGCCGTTGACCACCGGCAGCCAGAGCATGGTGCTTGCCATGGACTCCGCCTGCCCATCCGCGGAAAAGAAAAACGCCAGCCCGTTGAGCGCCGGGAACATCAGCATCATGCCGGCGGCAGCCGGGAGCACCCGTGCCGAGGCGACGATCACCGCATAGACGAGCGTCCCGGCGGCAATCCGCAATGCCATGCGCCGCACGCTCGTGATCTTGTTCCGGCGCATTCAAGCCTTGATCGATGGCGGCGGCGGACACGCTTCATGTTCCGTCCGATCGAAAATACTGCGCAGAGAGAGATTCTCAAAACGTCCAGTGTCTGTGCCTACCCCGCGCTCAGCGGATCCGCGATCTGCTCCAGCGAGCGCATCTCCGCATCGATGCCGAGCTTCGCCTCGACCGCCGCCGCAATCAGCATCAGGCTGGCGGCGAAGGCGTAGCCCGCAGCAAGCGCCCAGGGCGAGCCGGTCTGCACCAGGAACCCGAAAAGGAGCGGGGCCGCGGTGCCCCCCACCGCGGTGCCGAAGGCATAGAATGTCGCGATTGCGAGCGCTCGCGTCTCCAGCGGGAAGATCTCGCTCGCAGTGAGATAGGCCGAGCTGGCCGCTGCGGAGGCAAAAAAGAAGATCAGCATCCAGGCGAAGGTCTGGCCCCAGGCGGAGAACGCGTCGAAGCCGAAGGCCAGCGCGGTCGCAATCAGAAGCACGCCGGCAATCGCGTAGGTCGCGCTGATCATGACTCGCCGGCCTATGGTGTCGAAGAAATGCCCCAGCACGAGCGGCCCGAGGAAATTGCTCGCCGCAAGCGTGACAAGATGCGTGCCCGTGCGCTCGCTGGCAACGCCGTGATAGCGCACCAGCACCAGCGCATACGAGAAGAACACCGCGTTGAACAAAAATGCCTGCGCGATCATCAGCGCGAGCGCCAACATGCTGCGGCTGCGGTACTTGCCCAGCATACAACGCAGGATCAGATCGAAGCCGAAGGTGCGGCGCGGATGCACCGTAAGCCGCCCCTGCGCGGGCGCAAGCTCGCGCCCGGTATCCGCGCGCACGCGCTGCTCGATGTCGGCGATGGTCGCGTCGGCCTGCCGCGCAAAGCCGTGGGTGATGAGCCAGCGCGGGCTCTCCGGCACATGGCGGCGCAGCAGGAGGATGCCGAGGCACAGCACGCCGCCCACGGCAAACGCCAGCCGCCAGCCGACATCGGGCGCGAACACGTTCGGGTCGAGGAAGACGAGCGAGGCGCCCGAGCCCGCGACCGCCCCTATCCAGAAGCTGCCGTTGACCACGATGTCGATGCGGCCGCGGTAGCGCGCGGGCATGAGCTCGTCGATCGCAGAGTTGATCGCCGCATATTCGCCGCCGATGCCGAGCCCGGTGATCGCGCGGAACGCGGCGAAGCTCGCGAAGCTCCATGATGTCGCCGTGAGCAGCACGCCCACGAGGTAAACGATAAGCGTGACGTAGAAGATGAGACGGCGGCCGAAGTGGTCGGTGAGCCAGCCGAAAATCATCGCGCCGATCACGGCGCCGGTCACATAAGCGGAGGCGGCGGCGCCGATCTCGCTGGCGGTGAGCCCCAGCGTGCGCGGGCTCTGCAGCACCGGTCCGATCGCGCCGACGATCGTCACTTCGAGGCCGTCAAGGATCCAGGTGACCCCGAGCGCGATGATGACAAGGAGATGAAACCGGCTCCACGGGAGCCGGTCGAGCCGCGTCGGGATGTCGGTGGTGACGGCCGGGCTCGCGTTGCCGCCGCCCCGGATGCCGTCAGCTTGGGAACTTGCTTCAGCGGCTGAGGACATCCGCACCCGGGCTTGCCATTGACCTCGCTTCAACCCTCGCCCGAGGCCAGGGTTCCTGGCTGTAGGGGTGAAGATCTCCGCGTTTGAGGCTTTCGCACCCACGACAAATGCCAAGGACACGTGGCGCGGATGACGCCGGCCGAGTCCCGGCAATGCGACGGACTGTGTCCCTTTGCTCGGTTGGACAGAGACACCCGACCGCTCCGAGGCATTGCCAGGCGGCGGCGAAACTCGGCTTGCAAAGCCAAGCACTGTCCCGATAGAACAAACGATGAACTCGTATGGTGGAGCAAAAGCCTGCGGCGTTCGACCATAGCATGGGGACGGCGGCGCGCCGCCCGCTGGACCAGGAGGCTTGGCAACCTCGACCTGTGGATCGCGATCGCGATCACGGCAGGCCTCATTGCCTACCAGGTTTATCGCCATCTCAATCCCGAGCCGCAGCCGGTCATCGTGGGCCGCGCACGGGTGATCGACGGCGATACCATCGACATTACCGGCGCGCGCATACGCCTCATCGGCATCGATGCGCCCGAGCTCGATCAGCCCTGCACCCATGCGAGGGGGGAAACGTGGCCGTGCGGCAGAGCGGCAACGCGCGAGTTGCGTGCGCACGTTGGGCGGCAGGACCTGAGCTGCGCCACCCGCGGCCTCGATGCCTATCGGCGCGTGCTCGCGGTCTGCTCGCTCCCCGACGGCAGCGACGTCAACGCCTGGATGGTGGCGCAGGGCTGGGCCGTGGCCTCAGGCTTTGCGCCCACGTACTATGCCGAGGAAACGCAGGCGCGATCCGCCAAGCGCGGGATATGGTCGGGAAGCTTCGTGCCGCCGCGGCAATGGCGCCAACACCGGCAATGATGGGCACATGGAGGAAGAGTGCAGATGGCAAAGACGATTGCAAAACGGCAGACGCGAGCAAAAAAGACATCCAAGTCGCGTGCAACTGCCAACCGGAAACTTCGCAGGGGCGCCGCAATGCGTCGCCCTGCCCCCGCAGCAGCAGCGCGCTCCAGCAAGCGCGGAGGTCGTGTCTCGCCGCTACGGAAGGCAACGAGCAGCAAGCAGACGTTTCACGCAACTCATTTCCGCGAGGAGGATTTCCGCACCGACGGCCTGCGCCCCTACGCCAGCTATCGCGACCTCGGGATGAACGCGGCTACCGGCGGCCTGCTGCAAGCGCATGTCATCCGTTTCGTGCAGCCATGCGATCCCGCGGTCGTGTCCAAGCGGCATTATCACGAGGTCGAGTTGCAGATGATCTACGTGCTCAAGGGCTGGATCAAAGGCGATTACGACGGCGAGGTCGTCACCCTGCACGAGGGCGCTGCCTGGCTGCAGCCGCCGCGCATCGAGCATCGCGTGCTCGACTATTCCGAGGATTGCGAGCTACTGGAGCTCGTCGTCCCCGCCGATTTCAACACCGTGGAGCTGGAATAAGCGCGGCCCAATCGCGCAAGGGATACCCGATGCAGGAGCGGGTTTCAAACCCGTTCCCTACAAGTCATTATGACGCATGACGGGTGTGAGCGGCGCAAGGGTCGAGCTGAGAAGCCTGACCAAGGCGTTCGGTGCGGCCAAGGCGGTGGACAACGTCTCGCTGGAAATCCCGGCCGGCGCCTTCGTGTCGCTGCTCGGGCCGAGCGGCTCGGGCAAGACCACGATGCTCAATCTGATCGCCGGCTTCCTCTCCGCCGATGCGGGCGAGATCCTGCTCGACGGCGCCTCCATCTCCGCCGTGCCGCCGCATAAGCGCAACATCGGCATGGTGTTCCAGTCCTACTCGCTGTTTCCGCATATGAGCGTTGCCGAGAACGTGCGCTTTCCCCTGCGCATGCGCAGCCGGCTTACCCGCAGCGCCGCGCGCGAGCGCGTGGCCGAGATGCTCGCCCTCGTCCGGCTCGCGCATCTCGGCGGGCGCTATCCGCGCCAGCTCTCCGGCGGGCAGCAGCAGCGTGTCGCGATGGCGCGAGCGCTCGTCTCGCGCCCGCGGCTCCTGCTGATGGACGAGCCGCTCGGCGCGCTCGACAAAAAGCTGCGCGAGGAGATGCAGGCCGAGATCAGGCGCATTCACCGCAGCATCGGCACGACCGTACTCTACGTCACCCACGACCAGGCCGAGGCCTTGAGCATGTCCGACATGGTCGCGGTGGTGCACGAGGGCCGCATCGCCCAAGCCGGGGCGCCGCGCGCGCTCTACGAAGCGCCGGCCGACGTGTTCGTCGCCGACTTCCTCGGCGATTCCAACCTGCTTGCGGCCAGGTGTCTCCGCACGAACGGCGATCGGGCCAGTGTGCAGCTGCCGAGCGGCGAGCTGATCGAGGCCATGCAGGGAACGTGCGCGGCAAGGCCCGGCGACGACGTCGTTGTGCTCATCCGTCCTGAAGACATCGCCGTGGAGGACATGACGACCGCCTCGCCGATAGCCGTCGCGGTCGATCCGGCGATGCGACGATCGGAAGCCTGCAGCATCCTGTCCGGCACGGTGCGCGACATTGCCTACCACGGGGATGTGTTCGAGCTGGAAGTGCTGGTCGGCGCCATCGTCGTGACGGTCAAGGTCGGGCGCGCGCATACGCGCGCGCTAGCTCCCGGCAAGCAAGTCTCCCTCTGCTGGAATGCCACCTCGGCGCGCCTGCTGCCTGCGACTCCCGTGTCTGCATAGCAGCGAGGGCGATCGAGAATGCCGCTGATTCTGTTGCTGCCCGCACTGATGTGGATCTCGTTTTTCTTCCTGGCGCCGCTCGCGGCGATGTGCTGGCGCAGCCTCGCAGGCGAAGGATTCTCGCTCGAGCCCTACGCCGTCCTTTTCACCTCGCCGCTCTACACCAAGGTCCTGCTCACGACGCTGAAGACCGCGAGCATAGCCACGGTGGGCGCGCTCGTTCTCGCCTATCCCCTTGCCTACCTCCTCGCAACCGGGAGCCGCGGCGTGCGCGCGCTCCTCCTCGTCTGCGTGCTCGTTCCTTACTGGGTCGACATCATCGTGCGGAGCTTCTCATGGCTCATTCTCCTCGGCGACAACGGGCTCATCAACAGGGCGCTGATCGGTTTCGGCATCGTCACGTCGCCGCTCGCGCCCCTGTACAGCGCCGCCAGCGTCCTGGTCGCAATGATCCAGATACTCGTGCCGCTCGCCGCAATCGTGCTGTTCGGCGCCATGCTGCGGATCGACCGCACGCTGGTTGCCGCCGCGAAGATCCACGGCGCGAGCGAGTGGCAGGCGTTCCGCACCGTGTTCTTTCCGCTGAGCCTGCCCGGGGTATACGGCGCCGGCCTGCTCGTCTTCGTGCTTGCGCTCGGTTTCTACGTGACGCCGGCGCTCCTCGGGAGCCCGCGCGAGACCATGATCGCGCAGACCATCATGGTCGAAGCAAACCAGCTGCTCGACTGGCCGCAGGCGAGCGCCGCCGGCGCCGTGCTCCTCCTGATCACCACCGCGATTGCCGCTCTCTATAACCGCTATTTCAGTCTGGACCGGCTCTGGGGCGGGACCGACAGATGAGCATCGATGCAATCGCGGGCTGGTCACGCAGGCGCGGGTTTGAAGTCCGCCCCTGCATGGGCAAGCTCGCGCTCGGCGCCGCGGTAGCGGCGATCGTCGTTTATCTGGTCTTCCCGGTCATCGTGGTGCTCGCCATCTCGTTCAGCGACGGCAATTTCCTCACTTTTCCGCCGCCCGGCGTCTCTCTGCGCTGGTATGGCGCCATCGCGCGCGATCCGGAATGGGTGAGCGCGCTCAAGGTAACGCTGCAAGTGGGCAGCCTGTGTGCGACCTTCGCCTGCCTTCTCGGCGTGCCCGCGGCGTTCGCGCTGGTGCGCTACGTCATTCCGGCAAAGGCGCTGCTGAGCGCGCTCATTCTGTGCGCGCTGGTCACGCCCCCGATCGTCACTGCGATCTCCACGTACTTGTTTTTTGTCCCCCTGGGGCTGAACAATACGGTGCTGGGGCTTGCGTGTGCCCACGCGGTGAGCGGGACGCCCTTCGTCGTGATCAATACTGCGGCAAGCCTGCGCAGCGCCGACCGCAACCTCGAGCGCGCTGCCATCATCCATGGGGCGCATCCGTTGTGGGCGGTGCTGCACATCACGCTTCCGATCATTGCTCCCGGTATTGTGATCGGGGCGGTATTGGCCTTCGTCCATTCGGCGCACGAGCTCCTGGTGGCGAGCTTCGTGCTCGGCGGGGTGGGCAAGCCCGTGGCCGTGAAGATCTGGTCCGGCGTGCAGGCCACGTCCGACCCGACCATTGCCGCCGCTTCGGCCATTCTCATCGGCCTCGCCGTGCTCACCTTTGCCAGCGCCGCCGCCACCCGCTCTTTGGCACGGCGGGGCGGCGCGTGAGCTGTGCCGCGCTGCGCCGAGAGTGACCCCGGAAACAACGGTGAATCGCGATCGGGTGGCTTCCCCGCCGCGCTCTTACGTGGAGAGGGTGCGCCGTGCAATTGCACGTGCAACGTGCGTCTCTTTTTGGCCGGTTTTCTGCTCTGGAGTCGCCGGCAGGGTCGGGGGCATTCGCAACGGAGGTCCTCTGCCATGTGCGACTTCAGCCTGCAAAGCGTAAAATCGAGACCCGCCAAGGTCGGCGACAAGCTGACCACGGTCAACTTCAATACCGGCACCCGCGGGTTTGCCGCTCCCGAAGATCCGACCACGGCGGTGTGCATTCTTCCTGGAACGGAGCTGGCATTTGCCGGGGAGGTGAAATGCGCGCCGTCCGGCTTCTTCGGCTGGAAGGCGAGAACAATCCCCTCCGCCACGGCGATCTTCCGCCAGATCAACAAGGAGGTGCCGCGGGTGCATCACGACGCGCTCGAGTTCCCCGACGGCACGACCGTGCTGCTGACGGATCTGGTCGAAGGGCAGGCGGCAACAGTGCTGCAGCTGCCGGCCCAGCCAAAGACGGCGGTGGAAGCGCGAGCGCAGGAGCGTATCCCCATCGCGGGATAAAACACGCGCTTCCGCGTAATGCTTGTAGCGCGAGGCAGTGCGTTGCCTGCAAGATGATCGTAGCCCGTAGGGGCGAGGCATGAGGGGCACCCCAAAAAACGCTCTGCGTTTTTTGGGGACCCCGTCTCGCCCCTACGGTTTTTAGAACGTCCGCCCGGTCGCATGCGCACTCACTCCGATCCGGCAATGAGCCGCCTGAAGACAGCGCACTCGTTTGCGAATAGTGTGCATCGCGTCGATAACCGGGGGGACAACCATGCTCGGCAAATACGACATCGTGCTCGCCGTCGCGGCCGCGATCTCCATCATCGGTGCGGTTGCGATTTACGCGGCCCCCGCCGCCAAGGCGGCGAGCGACGGTCCGCTCGCCATCGCCAGGCAGGGCTATTTCTTCGTCGGCGGCAAGATCGACCGCACGTTGGAAGGCGCGCCCACGGTCGGGCAGATGTACGTCGAGTTTCAGATCCCAGAGAAGCGCGAGCAGCCGTATCCTGTCGTGATGATCCACGGCGGCGGCCAGACCGGCACCAATTTCACCGGTACGCCCGACGGGCGCGAGGGCTGGGCGCAATTTTTCCTCCGCCGCGGCTACGCCGTTTACGTCGTCGATCAGGTGGCGCGCGGACGCGCGGCGCATTGGGCCCAGGTCCATGGCGCGATGACGCCGCCGCGCATCAGCTTCGTCGAGGATCGCTTCGTCGCGCCGGAGCGCGCGAAGCTGTGGCCGCAGGCGCACCTCCACACCCAGTGGCCGGGCGCGGGCGAGCCGGGCGATCCGGTGTTCGATCAGTTCTATGCGAGCCAGGTCCCGTCCATCGCGGATTTTGCCAAGCAGCAGGAGCTCAATCGCGATGCAGGCGTCGCGCTGCTCGATCGCATCGGTCCTGCGATCCTGCTCACCCATTCCCAGTCCGGCGCGTTCGGTTGGCCGATAGCGGATTCGCGCCCGAAGCTCGTCAAGGCGATCGTTGCGGTCGAGCCGAGCGGGCCGCCCGTGCATGACATCGAGTTCAAGGGCGCGCCGGACTGGTTCGCCGACGCCGCCAAGACAAAGCTGTCAGGGCTCGGTGAGGTGCCGCTTGCCTACGATCCGCCAGGCGCGCTCGAGCTCGTGCGGGAGGACAAGCCCGATGCGCCGGACCTCGTTCGATGCTGGCTGCAGAGGAGCCCGGCGCGCCAGCTCGTGAATCTGAAAGATGTCCCGGTGCTGGTCGTCACATCGGACGCGTCATATCACGCCAGCTACGACCACTGCACGGTCAAGTATCTGCGCCAAGCGGGCGTGAACACGACCTTCATGCCGCTTGCTCAGCGGAACATCCACGGCAACGGTCACATGATGATGATCGAGAGCAACAGCGACGAGATTGCCGCCGTCCTGCTCGACTGGCTCAACGCGACCGTGCGCGACTGACGCATCAGCCGCGGCCGTTCGTACGGGCGGTCCCCAAAAAGCGCAGAGCGTGCTCCGCATGCCTCGCCCTACGAAGCCATGCCGCCCGAGCTTCGCCGCGCGGCGATCATGTCGGCGAGCTGCGTCATCCGGATCGGCAGGCTGTTTACCGCGAGGCCGATGGGGTGGAGAGCGTCGTTGATGGCGCTCGCGATGGCTGCCGGGGCGCCGAGGTAGCCGGATTCTCCGCATCCTTTCTGGCCAAAAACGGTGTGGGGCGACGGCGTGACGTGATCCACGATCTCCACGGGCGGCACTTCCTGTGCGGAAGGCAGAACGTAATCCATGAAGCTCTGCGCCAGGAGCTGCCCGTCGCTGCTGTATGCAAACTCCTCCAGCAGCGCCGCGCCGATGCCGTGCGCGATCCCGCCCATCGTCATGCCGCGTACGATCTTGGGATTGATCACGGTGCCGCAATCATGACCCAGCAGATAGCGCCTGATCTCGGTCTTGCCGAGATCAGGGTCGACAGTGAGAAGAACGAGGTGAAATTCAAATGCGAAACAGGGATACATCTGCACACGGCCATCCGGCGTCGGCAGCTGGCCGCCGGTAGGGACTTGCAGCAGGTGCGCAAAGGCGAGGCCCGGCTCGGTCCCCCCTGGCAGCCGGTGAAAATGACGATGCGCGATGGTGACCAGCTCGCTCCAGCTGCGCCCGTGCTGCGGGCTTGCGGCATCGCTGACGTTGCCGCCGGCGTAGGTCACGCGCTCGCGCGGAATGGCGAGGTCGTGGGCGCCGATGGCGATGAGCCGCTCTTTCAGTTTCTGCGCGGCGTGAAAGGCGGCGCCGCCGAGCATGATCGCCATCCGGCTCCCGACCGGGCTTTGGCTCGGGAGAGAGCCAAGCGAATCCGGCCGCACCACGCGGATGCGGTCAGGATCGATTTCCAGCACTTCTCCGATCACTGCGCCGACCAGAGTCTCATGTCCCTGGCCGGCCGAGAGAGTGTGTATGGCAGCCGTGACCGCGCCGCTCACATCGACATTGATCCGGCAGGACTCGGCGTAGGTCGTGGTCTCGTTCCCGGGATTGAGCAGCGGCTCGAAGGTGGAGTTGGCTCCGCTCGGCTCGAGACACGCCGCAATTCCGATGCCGGCAAGCAGGCCGCGCTCGCGCCAGCGCTCCCGTTCCGCGCCAAGCGAGGCATAATCCGCGCGAGCGAGCACCTTGTCGATCACGGCGTGATAGTCGCCGCTGTCGTAGGTGGTGCCGCTCGGGATCAGATAAGGAAACTCCTGCGCGCGGATGAGATTGCGCCGGCGCACTTCCAGACGGTCGAGGCCGCGATGCTGGGCCACCTCGTCGACCGCGCGCTCGATGGCATAGTTGGTCGGCGACTGGCCGAAAGCCCGCACCGCCTCCTGCACGGTCTTGTTGGATGTCACCGCGATGGCGCGATACTGCACGCTATTGATGCGATAGGGGCCCACGATGGCGCCGATCGGCTTGCCCAGCTGGAACGGCGAGCGCCCGGCATAGGCGCCCACATTGTCGAGGGCGCGCAGCTTCATGGAGCGGATCACGCCACCCTCGTCGAAGGCCAATTCGATGTCGAAATTGCGTTCCGGCCCATGCGCGTCGCCGCCACGCATGTTCTCCAGCCGATCCTCGATCAGCCGCACGGGAAAGCCGAGGCGGCGCGACAGATAGCCGACCAGCACGGCATGCTTGATGCCCCGCTTGACGCCATAGCTGCCGCCAACATCGACATCATTGTGGACGCGCACGCACGAGCCCGGCAGCCTGAGCGCCAGGGCGACCTGGTCGGGAAACCGCGGCATCTGCACCGAGGCGAACACGTCGAGCATCTCCCGCCACGGATCCCAGCTCGCCAGCACCGCGAAAGTCTCAACCGGCACGGTGGAGCTGCGGCCCCATTTGAGCTTGAGCGCGAGCCGGTGCGGGCTTTGCGCAAAGTCGCGCTCCACCTCGCCCCAGGTAAAGGTCCGATCGAGCAGCACGTTCGAGCCGTGATCCGCGTGCACCGCGGGACTGCCGGGGGCGTAGGCCTCCTCGCCGTCGAGCACGAAGGGCAACGGCCCATAGTCGACGGTGACGCGCTCGGCGGCGTCCTCGGCGAGCGCGCGTGTATCCGCGACGACCGCGGCGACCCATTCCCCGGCGTAGCGCGCAACATCGACCGCAAGCGGCCGTCGCTGCACTTTCGGAGTATCGAGTCCCGCATGCAGAGGCTGCGTCGCCGCGGCGAGTTCGTGTCCGTCGAGGACGTAATGCACGCCCGGCATCGGGAGCGCGTCCGCCTTGTGGATGAAGATGACCCGCGCGGCCGGATACGGACAGCTCACCAGGGCGACATGCCGCGTACCGGGAAGCAGCACGTCCGCAGCGAAACGTCCCTTGCCCGCGACGAAGCGGCGGTCCTCCCGCACGCGGCGGTCGGAGGAGATATAGCGAAAGCGGGCCGGGGATGCGTTCATGTCGTGGTCGGGGGTCGGTTGAGGCCGCGCATGCGCTCGGCGGCAAGCGCAATCGCTTCGATGATCTGCGCATAGCCGGTGCAACGGCAAAGATTGCCGGAAATGGCATCGACGATCTCCGCCCTGCTCGGCGCAGGATTGCCGGCGAGAAAGGCGTGGGCGGTCAGGATCATGGCGGGCGTGCAGTAGCCGCACTGCATTGCGTGCGTCTCGCAGAACGCATCCTGGACCGGCGAGAGCTCGCCCGGCGCGGGCGCTATCCCTTCGATGGTCGTGATCGCATGGCCGTCGGCCTGCACCGCGAGCATCAGGCACGATCGAATCGCCCTGCCGTCGAGCAGGACGGTGCAGGCTCCGCAGACGCCGTGCTCGCAGCCGGCATGGGCGCCCGCGAGCAGGAGTTGCTCGCGCAGACAATCGAGCAGGCTCGTGCGTGCCTCCACGTGGATCGCTCGAGTCTCGCCGTTAATCTTGAGTGCGACCACACTTCCCGCTCCAAGAAAGAGGTCGTCAGCATTTGCCTCGCTTCCAGGCAAATGCTGACGAGTGGAGGGCGGCAAGTCGGCGTTCGGCGGCGATTGCGGCTGGGAATCGACCCCCATCCGGCGACCCCCGGCAAAGTCGGGGGTCGCCGACCTTCTCCTTTCAGGAGGAGGTATCGACCCGGCGTTGCGGAATGCATCTATTACGGCGCGCGTGAGCAGCGTTGCGGCAGCGCGCTGGCGGTATTCGGCGGAAGCGTGGAGATCGGAAAAGAGCTGCTTGTCGGCAAGGATCGCCTCGACCTCGTTGCGTATCAAATGCTCGTCGATCTCATCCGGCGATCGGCCCTCGAGCAATTCCCCGAGGCGATCAAGACGCAAGGGCACGCCGCAGATTGCGCCGATTCCCAGCGCAGCGCGACGGCAGATGCCGCCTTCGTCCACGGCGACCTGTGCCGCCGCCGAGGCGAACGCGAAATCGCCCGCTCTCGCACCGATCTCGTGAAACCCAACTCCAATGCGTGCCCGCGGCCAGACCGGAAACCGCACGCAGGTCAGCAAGCCGGTCGACGGCAGCGCCGTCATCATCGCGCCGCTGAAGAATTCATCCGCGGCAATCTCCCTCGTGCTCGGCCCGTCGCGATAGATCAGCGTCGCCCCGAGTGTGATCGCAACCAGCACGATCTCCGCGGCGGGATCCGCATTGGCCAGCGATCCGCCGATGGTGCCGCGGGCGCGAATAGGGGCATGCGCCACATGCGGCATGACTTTCGCCAGCAGCGGCACCTCCGTTGCAACAAGAGGGTGTTGCTCAAGCAGATGCTGCTTGGTGGTCGCGCCGATTGCTACCGCGTCAGGCTCTCGGCGCACGAACGCGATCTCTCCGAGCCGCGCGACATCGATCAGTCGCTTCGGCCGCGCCAGCCGCATCGCCATCAATGGCACCAGCGTCTGGCCCCCCGCGATGACACGCGTTTCGTCTGCGTCCCCGTCGTGCAGCATCGCGCAGGCCTCATCGAGGTCCGCGGGCCGACGATATTCGAAGGAAGCGGGCTTCAACGCAGCGTTAGCGTACCAGGATCGGGGTGGGGCCAAGCCGATAATTCACGCCGATCTTCACGACATTCATTTTTTCCCGAATATTGGTGTCCAGGAAAACCGATGAGTAGGCTTCCTGCAAGCGCGGCGCGATCGCTCCGAGGTCCATGTAGTTGTACTCGATCTTGGCGGTCCAGCTGTCGGTGAAGGCATATTCGAGGCCGGCGCCCACCATCCAGCCCCATCGCAGCTCATTGCCGCTGAAGAGGAGATTGGTCGGCAGCGCAGTGGTGAGTTTCACCTGATAATTGTCGTTGGTCCAGGCGGCACCGCCCTTGCCGTAGACGAGCAGGCGATCGAAGGCATACCCCGCGCGCAGCGCGGCGGTGCCCAGGCTGTCGAGCTTGGCCGTGCAGCTTCCGGAAACTATCATGGCTGCGGCCGGGAAGCCGACGCCCCCGCACGTGGTGCTCCCCTTGATGTTCGTCCAGCTCGCCTGTCCCTCTACCCCGAGAACCCAGTTCTCGATCTGATAGTCCGCCCCGACCTGTCCGCCGGCAAGCCAGCCCGACACACTGACGTCCACCGGCGACGGCGAGATCCCGCCGCAGGTCAGTGGGATCAGGACGGTGGTAGGGCACGGGGTCGGAGACGGCGAAAGCCCCAACGCGAAGGGTACGGGCGTCTCGTCCGTGGTTCCGAAGCCTCCGCCCGCGTGCAGCCCCACATGCACGCCGGTCCAGCGGAACACGACGATGGCGGGGCGGGGTTGGTAGTAGGTCTCGACCGGCATGTCGGCGGCGGCTGCGGGCAGGATGGCAGCGGCAAGCGCCATCGCGGCCAAACACAAACGCATGACTTTCATGACCCGCCCCGCACTCGACCGCCAACGCACAACATGGGGCGTTGCGCCCCAAACGTGGCACCGTCGTGTCGCGGGGGGACGGAGTCAAGCACGTGTCTCGCGTGCCCGCTTCCAGCACGTGCGAGGAGGAAGCCAACCAGCATGCAATACGCGGATTACTCTTGGATTTTTCCGCTGTGACTTGCTTGCTACAGATGCAATGAATTTGCCGCAGCGCGCGTGGAAATCGGGCTGCCAGCCAGAAGCCGCTGCCTTTAAGACCGGCGAATGGGACCTGCGCAAAAAACGTTCCGTCCGGCACGATCAATGCGAGACCCGTTGGAAATCGAGCGGAAAGGTGTGCAGGCGGCGGGCTCCCATGGGCGTAATCTCGATGGTCTCCGCAAACACGCAGCCGGTCTTGCCCTCATGCCAGCTCGGGTCGAGCAAATCGATGTTGAACGCGAACACCATTCCCGCCTCGAACCGGTCGCCGATGACCTTGATCGCGTCCCGGTCGGCAGCGATCGCGTGGTGCCGGAAACGCGGGTATTCCAGTGATGCCAGGCCGTGGCCGTGGATGCCGGCTTCGCAGATGGTGAGACCGCGCGCGTCGATCTCGTCCTTTACCGCCATCAGGGCGGTCGAGATCGTCTTGCCTGGACCGAATTGCTCAAGGCCGCACCGGTATGCAGCAAGACATCCCTCGTAGATATCGAGCTGCTCCTTCTCCGGCTCGCCCAGACAGAAAGTGCGCTCGACATGCGTGAAGTAGCCCCCGTATTTTGGGTGCATCTCGCAGATGATGAGATCGCGGCTCTCCATCTGCCGCATCGTCGGCATGCGGAACGGGTGCGGATAGGGATAACGATCGCAATTCCACAGGAACAAAGTCGGCTCCTCGCCGCCGTTCGCGGTCATCGTCTGCATCATTGCGGCATAGACTTCGCACTCCTTTACGCCGGGACGGGCCATATCGCGGCATGTGGCCAGCATGAGATCGCCCAGCCCAGCGGCCTTGCGGAGCACGCCGAGCTCCTCCTCGCTCTTTACTGCGCGAACCTGCTCCAGCATGTCGTCGAGACCGACAATACTTGCCTCGGGCAGCAGCGCGATCAGCTGCTTGTAAACGTCATGCGGCAACCAGCCATCCGGGTCGAGCGGACCGGCGAGACCGTCCATTCCGATCCGGCTGCGCTCGAGATTGAGCTCCTTGATGCGGCTCGCGACGGAATGGGCCCATGTCTTGGAACGCGGGCGGATGTCGCTCACCCAGTCTTGCGCCGCATTCCAGCCGTCCAGGAATGTCGGCATCTGGATGATCGAGGTCGGCTCTCCTACTGCGGGAAAGATCAGCACGTTGAACTCGGCGTTGCCGCCGATGGGAGACAGATAGCGCGCATTGGCCGTGTAAAAGTCCCACATCATCGGCCAGCCCCAGAGCACGATAGCCTCGATGCCGCGGGTGGCCATCTGCTTTCTCACGGCGGCGTATCGCCGCTCGCGTTCGACCAGCGAAAGGCGTGGAAGCTCGAGCGTGGAGCGCATTGGTATGCCTTATGCTTTCCGGCCTGCTCAGACGCCGGATGGCGTCGAAATCAAGACTCAACGGGCGCTCAAGCTGCGAGCCTCATCTGCTCCAGCACGGCGAGATAATCTGCGATACCACGCTCCAGATCATATTGCGGCTCATAGCCCAGCTCGTCGCGTGCCCGCGATATGTCATAGATGCCAGTGGCGGGGTACTTGAAGCCGTAGAAGTTCAACCCGCCGCCGATCTCCATGGTCGCCTGCGGAATATGCTTCCTGATGACGCGTTCGAAATCGCGCAGCGTCACACCCCTGCCGGTGCCGATGTTGTAGACGCGACTTTTTATCTTGTCGGCGACAGTTGCAAGATAAATCCCGAGGGCCGAATCCTTGTTGTAGATGAAGTCGTCCTTGTCATCGCCGCCCTGCTCGAGCTTGAACGGCAGTCCGTGCGCCGGATTTTCGACGATTCGGCTCATCACCGCCATAGGACCATGTCGTGCCGTTTTTCCCGGGCCGTAGGTCGAGGCGAAGCGCAGAGAGACCGTCTCGATACCCAGGTTGTCGTTGTAGTAGGTGCAGACGTTCTCGCCCATGAACTTGGCCGAGTCATAGATGCGCCTGGGTTTGGCCGGCAGGTCCTCGGGCATGGGCTTCCAGCTGGGCGAGCCGTATTCGCCCGTTATCGGCCCGTAGACTCCCTTGGCGCTGGTGAACACGAGGCGTTTCACGTTCAGTGCACGCGCGGCCTCCAGCACGTTGACCAGCCCCATCACGTTGACCTGGATGCTCAGCGCCGGATTTGCAGCCGACACCGCGCCGACGAAGGCCGCGGCATGCACGACGTGCGACACCTGATGCTTCTTGATTGCTTGCAGGATGCGCGGCATGTCGAGCACGTCGCCCTGCTCGAAATCGACCTTGTCGGCGATGTCGCCAATGAGGCTGTTGTCGCGATGACGTGCGAGCACGACGGGACGGTGCCCTTCCCTGACAAACTTGCGGCTAGTCTCGGCGCCGATGACGCCCATGCCTCCGGTGATCAGGACTTTCATGTGGCCCTCAGTCGGTCTTTGCGCCGGCGGGCGTGTTGATGGAAGCGCTCCGGTGCCTGCGCACATCTCAACGAGCTTGCCAAAGTCATGCGACGAGAGATGGAGGCGGTCGGATGAAGCCGATCATTCCGATCGCTCCCCCAGGCTATCTCGCGCTCCGCGAGCCGGTGACCGGATTTCCGATCCCCAGCGGCTCCGCATCGACAAGCACGAATGCAACACGGGCGCGTTTGTCGCTGCGGTTCGCCCAGGCATGATTGGTGCCGCGCTGGATCAGGATGTCGCCGGCTTTCAGCTTCACCGACGATGCATCCATGTCCATCTCGATCTCGCCTTCCATGACAATGAGGTAATCGATCGTCTCGGTGCGATGCATGTGCGGCTGATTACCCGGAGGAAAGTCGATTACCGTAAAGCGTGTACCCCTATGCGGCGGCGCGGTTCCCAGGATGCGAGCGCCCATATCCTCGGGTTTTTCGCCTGACGGCATCGCTGCCGGCGCGTTGTCCGTACACCACATCAAGGTGGAAACCTGGCCGGGCTGGGGGTGCTTCGCGTTGGTCGCAGGCCCGTCGAGCAGCACTTTCGCGACATCAGCAGCATCATGTCCCGTCACGACACGACGGATGGGCGGATAGCCCGTTTCCATCTCTGCCTCCCTTCCAGCTCCCGTAGGGCGGGTTAGCGCAGCGAAGCGGAGCGTAACCCGCCGCCAGGCCGCGGGGACGGACGGCGGGTTACGCGGCCAAGTCGCTCAAGGCGACTTGGCCGCTAACCCTCCCTACAGCGCAGCTTCCACAATCCGCAACACGTCTGCCATCATCCGATTGAGATCGAAATCCTTGGGTGTGTACACCGCGGCGACGCCCAGCCGCTTGAGCTTTTGGCCATCCTCGGGAGGAATGATCCCGCCTACGACGACCGGGACGTGCCCCAGCCCGGCGCTGCGCAGGCGTGTCACCACGTCCTGCACAAGCGCAAGATGCGAGCCCGATAAGATGGAGAGTCCAACCACATCTGCCTTCTGCGATTGCGTGGCTTCGACGATTTGCTCCGGGGTGAGCCGGATACCATCGTAAACGATGTCCATGCCGGCATCGCGCGCGCGCACGGCAATCTGCTCGGCACCGTTGGAGTGACCATCGAGCCCGGGCTTGCCCAAAACGAGCTTGATGCGTCGCCCGAGCCTGCTCGAGAGGCGGTCCACTTCCGCGCGAAGATCGTCGATACCGGTCGTCTCGTTGCGCATGGCCTGCCCCACTCCGGTGGGCGCCCGATATTCTCCAAATCTCTCGCGCAAGGCGAAGCCCCACTCTCCGGTGGTGACGCCCGCTTTCGCGCAGGCGATCGACGGCGGCATGACGTTGCGGCCCTCGCTTGCGGCGGCGCGCAACTCGCCCAAGGCCGCGCTCACCGCCCGTTGATCGCGCGCAGCGCGCCACGCATGGAGGCGCTCGAGCTGCTCGCTTTCGGCGGAAGGCGAAACCGTAAGCACGGTCTCGGCCGCGCCCGCAAGCGGGGAGTCCTCCGTCTCCTGGAACCGGTTCACTCCGACTACGATCTGCTCCCCGCGCTCGATCGCCTCCAACCGGCGCGTGTTGGATTCCACGAGTTGGCGCTTCATGTAGCCCTGCTCGACCGCTGCGACCGCGCCGCCCAACGCCATGATGTGGGCAAGCTCGGCCTTGGCCTCGTCCTTGAGCATTTCGACTTTGGCGGCGATTGCAGGTGAGCCATCGAAGATGTCGGGGTATTCCAGCAGATCGGTCTCATAGGCGAGGATCTGCTGCATGCGCAGCGACCATTGCTGATCCCAGGGCCGCGGCAATCCGAGCGCCTCGTTCCAGGCCGGAAGCTGGACGGCGCGCGCGCGTGCGCTCTTGGAGAGCGTGACCGCGAGCGTCTCCAAAAGGATGCGCGTCACATTGTTCTCGGGCTGCTGCTCGGTCAGTCCCAACGAGTTGACTTGCACGCCATAGCGAAACAGGCGCTGCTTGGGATCGGCTACTCCGTAGCGTTGCGCGGTGATCTCATCCCAGAGCTCGACAAAGGCGCGCAGCTTGCAGAGCTCGGTTATGAAGCGCAGCCCCGCATTCACGAAGAAAGAGATGCGGCCGACCACGTCTGCAAAGGCACCCGTCGCCACTGCGCCGGAACCCTTCACGCTGTCGAGCATCGCCATGGCCGTCGCCAGCGCAAATGCAATCTCCTGCACCGGTGTCGCGCCCGCCTCCCGCAAATGGTAGGAGCAGACATTCACCGGATTCCATCTCGGCATCTCGCGCGTGGTGAAAAGGATCACGTCGCGCGTCAATCGCATCGAAGGGGATGGCGGAAAGACGTAGGTGCCGCGCGAGAGATATTCCTTGATGATGTCGTTTTGCGTGGTGCCTTGCAGGCGAGCGCGCTCGACCCCCTGCTCGTCCGCGAGAGCAACGTAAAGTGCGAGCAGCCAGGGCGCCGTCGCGTTGATCGTCATCGACGTGTTCATGCTGCCAAGGGGAATCTCGGCAAACAGCGCGCGCATGTCGCCGAGATGACAGATCGGAACCCCGACTTTTCCGACCTCGCCCCGCGCTATCGAATGGTCGCTGTCGTAACCGGTCTGGGTAGGCAAGTCGAAGGCGACGGACAGGCCGGTCTGGCCCTTGGCGAGGTTCTTGCGATAGAGGGCATTCGATTCGCGCGCGGTCGAATGCCCGGCATAGGTGCGGAAGATCCAGGGTTTGTCGCGCTCTTGCCGTGTGACGCCCGATGGCTCGTGCATGGCCTGCCGCCTTGCCCGCCCCGGCCCCGCTATTTGTGCAATGCACTATCTATGCGCCGCTCGCAAGATCCAGCTTGCATTGCGCTCGATGTGGTAGGGAATGTCCGGCAGCCGTCCTTTTGAGAACGTCAGCCGGCTGGAGCAGCCTGATTCAACGCCTCAGGAAGCCCACGATGATCAAGAGCACGATGGCGCCGATGAGCGAATTGACGATGGAGCCCACAAATCCCGAGAACGGAACGAATCCGAGGGAAGTGAGCAGCCACACACCTATGAAGGCGCCGATGATCCCGATAATGACGTTCCACAGCAATCCGAAGCCGAAGCCGCGCACGACCTGCCCGGCAAGCCAGCCGGCGATCGCGCCGACAATGATCATGACAATGATGCTGTCGACTCCAACCACGATGGTCTCCCCCTCGTTAACGCGGCGACTTCACACCGAAGCCGCACGCTCGAGCCAGCATAACTGAAACTTTTCCCACCGCTAGACGATTGACCGCCGATACTCGTCTTTTTTGTTGCAGCGCAGCATGAAATGCTACAGGATACCGACGGGGCCATGAAGTGCGGAGGCGCCATGCCCGCTCTCGCCAAATCCAGTCCTCGTGCGGCTCTCAAAGACCTCTATGGAATCGGCGAAATACCGCCTCTGGGCCACGTACCGCCGCAGATGCATGCCTGGGCCATTCGCAAAGAGCGCCACGGTCCGCCGGAGAGCTCGATGCAGCTCGAGGTTCTGCCGACCTGGCAAATCGGTGAGGACGAGGTTCTGGTCTACGTCATGGCGGGCGGCGTCAACTACAACGGCGTGTGGGCCGGCCTCGGCGTTCCGGTCTCGCCGCTCGATGTGCACAAGCATCCGTTCCACATAGCCGGATCAGACGCAGCCGGGATCGTATGGGCGTGCGGATCGAAAGTGCGCCGCTGGAAAGTGGGCGACGAGATCATCGTTCACTGCAATCAGGACGACGGCGACGACGAGGAATGCAATGGCGGGGATCCGCTCCTCTCGGCATCGCAGCGCATCTGGGGATACGAGACGCCTGACGGCTCGTTCGCCCAGTTCTGCCGGGTGCAGTCGCGCCAGCTGATGCCCAAGCCGCCGCACCTGACCTGGGAGGAGGCCGCCTGCTACACGCTCACTCTGGCGACTGCCTATCGCATGCTGTTCGGGCATGCTCCGCATACGATGAAGCCGGGAGACCACGTGCTGGTGTGGGGCGCTTCCGGCGGCCTTGGGGTATTCGGCGTGCAGCTCGCCGCGGCGTCAGGAGCCAATGCGATCGGGGTCATCTCGGACGAGAGCAAACGCGATTATGTGATGCAGCTCGGCGCCAAGGGTGTCGTCAACCGGAAGAATTTTTCATGCTGGGGACAGATGCCGAAGGTGGGCACCCCGGAATACGACACCTGGGTCAAGGAAGCGCGAAAATTCGGAAAGGCGGTTTGGGACATAACCGGCAAGCGCGACGTTGACATCGTGTTTGAGCATCCGGGAGAGGCGACGTTTCCCGTCTCCTGCCTTATCGTGAAGCGCGGCGGCATGGTGGTGTTCTGCGCGGGCACTTCGGGCTACAATATCACCTTCGATGCGCGCTATGTCTGGATGCGACAGAAGCGCATCCAGGGCTCCCACTTCGCGCATCTCAAGCAGGCCTCTGCGGCAAATCAGTTCGTCATCGATCGCCGCATTGACCCGTGCATGAGCCATGTCTTCCCATGGAGCAAAATTCCTTATGCCCACGAGTTGATGCGCACAAACATGCATCCGCCGGGCAACATGGCAGTCCTGATCAACGCTCCAAGAGAAGGCTTGCACACGCTCGAGGATGCGATCGAGGCGGCTTCCGAATGAGCTGACGACGTCAGGGTCTCAACCCCGGCTCCATTTCCCTCGTCTGAGAATCGAAGCGCAGGCGCGCCGCATTGAGCTCGCCGCCGTAGACGAATATCGACGCCGTCCAATACAGGAAGACGAGCGCTATCATGGCCGAGGCCAGGCCCGCATACATGTTCACATAGGTGAAGGAAAATTCGGCGAGATAACGTCCAAAGCCCGCACCGGCGGCAAGCCACATGATCAGCGTCGCGATGATGCCGGGGGTGATCTCGCGTATGCGCCGCCGGCCCGCCGGCAGCCATTTGTGGGCAACAAACAGAGCCGCTATCAGGACCACGCTGGCAATAAAGAAGCGGAAGAACGTAAAGGTGTTTTCATTCAATGGCGCAAGCCAGGGCGCCTCCCGCAGCACCGTGCGAAACAACAGAGGCCCGAGCACGACCAAGAAGCCCATGACCAGGAGACTCAGCGCTGAAAGGAGCACGTATCCGATCGATTCCAGACGCAGCAGGATCCAGTTCCTGCTCTCGACCATCTTGTATGCGCGATTGAGACCGATGCGGAGGCTCTCGACGCCGTTGGAAGAAAAGTAGACGGCAAGAACGAGACCGAGCGTGAGCGCTCCGGTGTGCGTGGTCGTGAGCACGCTGTGGATCTCCAGGTTGAGCGGCACTGCCACTTCCTCGGGCCAGGTCGCAAGCAACAGGTTTGTAACCTGATCGGCGAGATCGCCTGAACCGAAGAACCCTGCCAAGGCAGTGAGCACAATGAAGAAGGGGAACATGGCCATCAGCACCGAAAGCGCAATGTGGCTCGCGATGGCCCATCCATCGTCGGCGAGAAACTGCCAGAAGGCATCCAGAGCGATGGCGCAGGCTCGTCGCATTCAGATCGAAACCCTATCCGGCTCTAAATTTGGGAAGAAGCCCATCCTCGTCTCTGAGCTGGCGCTGCGGAGAAATGCAAAGCTTGTGCCCCGCCTTTTGTGGAGAGTTTTCCCGGTTTGTGCGATGCGTCTGCAATGTTGTAAATCGCGGCGCGCATCGTCAACTGCAAGGTGCCCCTTTGAAGGACGCGCAACGCCGCGACGCCGGTGTGAAGCTGATTGCCCTGTCGCGCGAGGCTGCCCGCGCCGCTGAGAAGCTTCTTGCCGCGGCGACAGCAGCCGTGCGCGAGCGTGTATGCGTGGAGGACCATCTGGTCGACCGGCTGCTCGATCGCGAGCAGCGCGCCACGCATGGACTGGCCTGGCTTGCCACATACGTCGAGGCAATTCGTCAGCTCGGCTTGTTCGCCGAGCGCATGCACGCAGGCGAAGGTGTGGGGCAAGTGGAGGAGCTCCTGATCGAGATCGGGATAGGCGAGTACCTCGCGCAGATACAAGGCGGCATTCCCATGAGCGCCGGGGAGATCGTGCGTCTTTCGGACCTGGGGCTCTCGTTCGATATGTTCGCCGCGGAGCTCACAGCCCCTCTGGAAAACCTCATGACCGGCAATGCCGAGCGCCGCCTGCGGCTGATCGAGCTGATCCGTGCCCGGCAGGACGGCAATGTCGGGGATTGCGGGCTCGAGGAAACGCTTACGAGCATCCGGGACGAGATGCGCAAGTTCGCGGACTCCGACGTCATCCCGCACGCACAACAGTGGCATCGCACCAATAGCTACATCCCGATCGGGATCATCGCACAGATGGCCGAGCTGGGGGTCTTCGGGCTCACCATCCCGGAGGAATACGGCGGGCTCGGCCTGGGCAAGGAGGCGATGTGCGTGGTCTCGGAGGAGCTCGCGCGCGGGTATATCGGCGTGGGATCCCTGGGCACGCGTTCCGAGATTGCCGCCGAGCTGATCACCTCCAGCGGCACCGAGGACCAGAAACGCAAATGGCTGCCGAAGATCGCCAGCGGCGAAGTCCTGCCGACCGCCGTTTTCACCGAGCCCAACGCCGGCTCGGATCTAGCCTCGATCAAGACACGCGCGCTGCGCAATGGCGACGTGTACAAGGTCTATGGCAACAAGACCTGGATCACCCATCCTGTTCGCGCCGACCTCATGACGCTCCTGGTGCGCACTGATCCGCGCGAGCCCGGGCACCGGGGCCTCTCGATGCTGCTTGCGGAGAAGCCTCGCGGCACCGACGAGCATCCGTTCCCGGGGGCCGGGATGTCAGGAACCGAGATCGAGGTGCTCGGCTATCGGGGGATGAAGGAATACGAGATCGCTTTCGATGGCTTCGAGGTCAAAGCCGAGAGCCTCCTCGGCGGTGTCGAGGGATTGGGCTTTCGCCAACTGATGCAGACCTTCGAATCCGCGCGCATCCAGACGGCCGCGCGTGCCATCGGAGTTGCGCAGGCAGCGATGGAGCAGGCCCTGACCTATGCGCAGCAGCGCCAGCAGTTCGGAACAGCGATTGTCGAGTTCCCCCGCGTGAGCGACAAGATAGCAATGATGGCTGTGGAGATCATGATTGCCCGGCAACTCACGTATTTCGCGGCACGGCAAAAGGATTCGGGCAAGCGCTGCGATGTCGAGGCGGGAATGGCCAAGCTGCTGGCCGCGCGGGTGGCGTGGGCCAGCGCCGATAATGCGGTGCAAATACACGGGGGGAACGGGTTTGCGCTCGAATTTCCCGTGTCGCGCATCCTCTGCGACGCGCGCATCCTGAGCATCTTCGAGGGAGCGGCCGAAATCCAGGCGCAGGTGATTGCGCGGCGACTGCTCAGCTCGGCGAACTAGCCGCCGGCCGCCGGTCGCGCCTTCAAGGCCGGTGCTCGATCAGCGCCCAAACCGGCGGCTGCGTGCCCGATAGGCGCGGACGGCAGGGAGAAAGTCGACCTTGCGAAAGGCCGGCCACAGCACATCGGTGAAGTAGAGCTCGCTGTGCACGCTTTGCCACAGAAGAAACCCACGACCGGCCTACGCTGCCTGGGCGGGCTCCTTCAGCAGCTTGCCGACATTGCCGGTGAGGATGGTCTCGCCCTCCCTGCCGAGCCCGCGCAGCTCATTGACGAAATCACGCACCGCCGCTCGCTCGCGGATTTCCTGTGGGTAGTCGCTGGCAAAGACGATGCGCGATGCGGGAATCTCGATCAATGCTGCCTTCACCGCGCCGATGGCGCCGCAGAAACCGGCAGTGTCGAATATCATATTGTTGAGCAAGTAATGGTCAAAGTTGTTCTTCGGCTTTGCTCCGTGGCGTGGATTGTCGGTCGTACCCCAGAACTCCTTGTCCTGATAAGAGCGGATACGTCCCAGCAGGCCGGACAAGCCTCCGCCCAGATGCGACATGTGGACGGTGAGCGCGGGGTGGCGATCGAGCACACCGGAATTAATCAGCCGGATTGTCGCCATTACCAGAGAGAACTCGCGGCCCACCGAGCGAGCCGTGTCATAGCCGTCGAACTGCTTGGTCTGGTTGAGCTTGAGCGCGGGATGCACGAACACGAACAATCCGAGCTTCTCGCATTCGGTCCAGAACGGCTCGAATTGCGGCGCATCAAGATAGAGGTCGTTGCTCTCGGACGTGATCACCACTCCCGCACATCCCAGCTCGTGACGACAGCGCGCGAGCTCTCGCATCGCCTCCGGCCCCCCAAGCGGGTTGGCGTGCGCGGCGGGGATGAAACGGCCGGGGTAATCGCGCTCGGCTCGCCTCGCGGTCTCGTTGCACAGCCGCGATCTTTCGATGTCGGCACACATGCCGGCGGCGCTGGTGAGGAATGCCTGATCGATGCCGGCCTCATCCATCATGCGGATATGCTCATCGAGATCGAACAGCATCCAGTGCATGATGAAGCTCGGAGCACCGTTCTCGTCGTACGAAACGAGCTTGCGGCGGCCGAGGTCCTTGGGCATCAGCTCGCGCGGCGTGAAGTGGTGCTGGAAATCGACGATCATTCCTGAATGCTCCCACCAGCTCCGCCAATTCGGCGTACCGCAAATGCGCTGGCCCGGATGCTCTAAGGCGCGCCTCGCGGCAGCGTCAAGCGGCGTCCAGGGACCGGCTCCGATCGGGGTGGCAAGCTTTGCCCCTCGACCACGGCGGTGGTCTCGTAGACGAGGGAGTGCTAGTACGACTGAGTCACAAAAGGAACGGACTTCCCGATTATGCTCGAGATTCCAGCAGAATCGGCCTTCGCCACGGTCCTCAAAAGCCGTGTCATCCCTGACTTTTGACCGTTATGTTATGACGCAATCGTACCAGGAAGCTCCGCAATGTCCGAGTTCCTCGTCTACGCTCTAGTGCCGATCGCGGTGGCCGCGGTAGCAGTCGTGCTCCTGATGGGCCTGACCAACCTGGCGCGCGGCGGCTCGCCGCATCGCTCGCAGAAGCTCATGCGCATGCGCGTGCTGCTGCAATTCGTGGCTATCATCGTGATCCTGTTTACGATCTGGGCGATCCGATAGGATCGGGAATGGTCGTCCTCAACAGGATCTACACGCGCACCGGCGACGACGGCACGACGGCGATCGGCAGCGGGGAGCGGCGCAAGAAGTACGACCTGCGGGTCTGCGCGTACGGCACCCTGGATGAGCTCAATGCCGCGATCGGCCTGGTGAGGGTCCACAACAGCGATGCCGGCCTCGACGATCTGCTCGCACGGATTCAGAACGACGTGTTCGACGTCGAAGCCGATCTTTGCCTCTCTGAGAAAGGGCCGGGCGGCGCCCGCATGACGGTCACCGATGCGCAGGTGGAATGGCTCGAGCGGCAGATCGACCGGTACAATGCCGATCTTGCGCCGCTGCGATCCTTCATCTTGCCGGGTGGACGCCCCGCCGGCGCCTATCTTCATCTCGCGCGCACCATCTGCCGCCGCGCCGAGCGGATCATGGTGGAGCTCGACGACAAGTCGAGCGAAGGCGTGAGCCGCGCAGCGCTGAAATACGTCAATCGACTTTCGGATCTGCTGTTCGTGATCGGCCGCTACGCGAACGATAAGGGCGGCTGCGACGTGCTTTGGCGGCCCGGCCAGAACCGATGAAAGCGGGGCGTCCCAGATGGTGATGACGCCGCTGTGGGACGACAATCCGTTCACGCAGCCGATCAAGCCGGTCGTGACGTGGTCTCTCATCGCAGCGAATGTCATCGTCTTCCTCTACGAGGCAGGCGCTCCGCAGGCTGGTCTCGACCGGCTGATCGACGCGTTCAGCCTTACGCCGGCGGCTTTGCATGGAGACATCGCTCCGCGCGACGCATGGCCGCCCCTCATGACGCTGATCACTTATCAGTTCTTCCATGCCGACATCGGACATCTCGCCGGCAACATGATCTTTCTGTGGGTGTTCGGGGATGACATCGAGCGGGCGCTTGGCCGCGTGCGGTATCTCGTCTTCTATGTTGCATGCGGCGCCGTGGCGGGGGTGGTCTTTGCGCTCTACGACCTGCACTCCAGCATCGAGCTCATCGGCGCTTCCGGCGCCATTGCTGCCGTTGTCGTCGCCTATCTGATGCTGCGCCCTTGCGCCAAAATCACGGTGCTGCTGGGGATCATCCCGTTGCGCATCAGCGCGTATTGGGTCGTCGGCCTGTTCATGCTGACGCAGCTGTGGAACCTCGGTGCGGCGTCCAAGAGCGAAGTCGCCTACTGGTGTCATTTCGGCGGGATGCTGGCGGGCGCCATTCTGTTTCCGCTTATGAAGCCTCGATCGGTACGACTGTTCGAGTGCCTGCAACCTCAAAGGGAAACAGTGCTGCGGATTGGACCCAGCCCGGTCCCCCGCGCATCGGAGCTCGACCGCATCCGTTGACACTGCAACAGGCCCACCAGTAATTTCCCGCAGTTTTCCGCACGCGGCACATTTGGCCCTTGTTGCAGAGGAATCGATGAAAATTCTGGTGCCCGTAAAGCGGGTCGTCGATTACAACGTCAGGATTCGCGTGAGGAGCGACGGCAGCGGTGTCGAGCTTGCAAACGTCAAGATGTCGATGAATCCATTCGACGAGATCGCGGTGGAGGAGGCGCTTCGTCTCAAGGAGAAGGCCCAGGCAACCGAGATCGTGTGTGTTTCGATCGGTCCGGCGCAGGCGTCGGAGACGATCCGAAACGGGCTCGCCATGGGCGCCGATCGCGGAATTTTGGTGAAAGTGGAGCGGATGCCCGAGCCGTTGGCGGTCGCCAAAATCCTCAAAGGTATCGTCGAGCAGGAGAGGCCCGGGCTTGTGATCATGGGCAAACAGGCAATCGACGACGATTGCAATCAGACCGGGCAGATGCTGGCGGCGCTCACGGGCTGGCCCCAAGGTACCTTCGCCTCAAAGCTGCTGATCGAAGGCGAGAGCGTTGTGGTGACGCGTGAGGTGGATGGCGGCCTGCAGACGGTCAAGCTCAAGCTGCCGGCCATTATCACGACGGATCTGCGCCTCAATGAACCGCGCTATGCAAGCCTGCCGAACATCATGAAGGCGAAGAAGAAACCCATCGACGAGAGGAGCCCCGACGCATACGGTGTCGATATCTCGCCGCGACTGGAAGTGATAAAGACGACCGAGCCGGGCGGCCGCAAGGCGGGGGTGAAGGTCAAGACAGTCGGCGAGCTGGTCGATAAGCTCAAGAACGAGATGGGCGTGATTTGAAGGTCATCCTGCCATGACCACCTTGGTGCTCGCCGAGCACGACAACAACGCCCTCAAAGACGCAACTCACAAGGCGTTAACTGCGGCCAAGGCGCTCGGCGCCGACGTGCATGTGCTGGTTGCCGGGCATTCGTGCCTGCCGGTTGCCGAGGCCGCGGCCAATCTCGACGGCGTGAAAAAAGTGCTGGTTGCGGATCAACCGGCCTACGAGCACACGCTGCCGGAGCCCATGGCCGCGCTGGTGGCCGCCCTCGCGCCTTCGTATGATGCGATCGTCGCGCCTGCGACGACCACCGGCAAGAATGTCCTGCCGCGCGTCGCCGCTCTGCTGGACGTCATGCAAGTCTCCGACATCGTCAAGGTCATTGCGCCGGATACGTTCGAGCGGCTCATTTATGCTGGCAATGCCGTGCAAACAGTGCGCTCGCGCGACAAGATCAAGGTGATCACGGTCCGGACCTCGACCTTTCAGGCGACGGGTGCCGGGAGCAGCGAAACCGCCCCGATCGAAGCGATCGCCGGCGTCCCGGATCCCGGAATTTCCAGCTTCGTCGGGGAGGACCTGTCGAAATCGGAACGCCCGGAGCTTACCTCCGCGAAGATCATAATCTCGGGCGGGCGCGCCCTGCAAAGTCGAGACAACTTCACCAAATACATCGAGCCGGTCGCCGACAAGCTGGGCGCGGCAATTGGCGCCTCACGCGCGGCGGTGGATGCAGGCTATGCCCCCAACGACTGGCAGGTAGGGCAGACCGGGAAGGTTGTCGCGCCCGAGCTCTACATTGCCGTCGGGATCTCGGGGGCGATCCAGCATCTTGCCGGGATGAAGGATTCCAAGGTTATCGTGGCCATCAACAAGGACGAGGACGCACCGATTTTCCAGGTTGCCGACTACGGGCTGGTGGCCGATCTCTATCAGGCGCTGCCCGAGCTCGCGGCCGAGCTGGGAAAGCTCGGCAGGTGACCAGCGAAAAACACGCAGCAGCCACCTCGGCGCTCCGATCGGCATAGAACAGGCGGACGAACATGATCGAAGTCAAAGAGCGGCCAAAAGCTCGTTCCGAGAGCGCGGCGCTTCCCATTCGCAAGATCGGGATAATCGGTGCGGGTCAGATGGGCAGCGGGATTGCCCATGTCACGGCACTCGCGGGGTTCGAGGTGAAGCTCAACGACCTCTCCGGGGATCGCGTCAAGGCCGGGATTGCGACGATCAACGGCAATATGGCGCGCCAGGTCAGCCGCAAGCGCATCACCGAGGACGAACGTCAGGCTGCGCTCAAGCGCATCAGCCCGGCAGAGACCTTCGATGCATTCGGCGACTGCGACCTCGTGATCGAGGCGGCCACGGAGAAGGAGGAGATCAAGCGCTCGATTTTCGCCAACCTGTGCCCGTTGCTGAAGTCAGAGGCCATCATCGGCACCAACACATCCTCGATCTCAATTACCCGGCTCGCGTCGTCCACGGACCGGCCGGAGCGCTTCATCGGCATTCATTTCATGAATCCGGTTCCCCTGATGGAGCTCGTCGAGCTCATCCGCGGCATTGCCACGGACGACACGACCTTCGAGGCAACGAAGCAGTTCGTGACCAAGCTGGGCAAGCAGACGGCGGTGGCCGAGGATTTTCCCGCCTTCATCGTCAACCGCATCCTGCTGCCGATGATCAATGAGGCGATCTATACGCTTTATGAAGGGGTAGGCAACGTCGAGGCGATCGACACCGCCATGCGCCTGGGAGCGCATCATCCAATGGGTCCGCTCGAGCTGGCCGACTTCATCGGCCTCGATACCTGCCTTTCGGTCATGCAGGTTTTGCACGAGGGCTTGGCCGATTCGAAGTATCGGCCATGCCCGCTGCTGGTGAAATACGTGGAGGCGGGCTGGCTTGGGCGCAAGACGCAGCGGGGGTTCTACGACTATCGCGGCGAGAAGCCCACGCCGACGCGTTGACGCTCTTACGACCGAGGCGAGAGAGCGGCGCTGACCAGCTTGATCCCATCCACGCTCGCCCATTCCGCCGGCCCTGCCATCGTCCCGATCTCACAACCCTGCGGATCGACAAGGAGGGTGGTCGGCATTCCTGCGGCACGGCCAACAGTCTTGAGCGTCTGGAATACTTTGGCGCTGGGATCGGCATAATAGCCCAGCCTGTCGATGCCGGTATCCCTTAGCCACTCCCGCGGCTTGTCAGGATCACGGGTATCGATGTTGACGGCGACGACTTCAAACGCCGGACCCCCGAGCTTCTGCTCCAGCATGTTGAGCGCCGGCATTTCCCGCCGGCAGGGGACACACCATGTCGCCCACAGATTGAGGAGGACGGTGCGGCCGCGCCATTGCGACAGATGCCGTTCCACGGAATGCGCGTCACGGAAGGCGAGATCAGGCAGGCGCAGCGTCTGCTCGGCCACCGCAAAGGCCGCAACTTCACCGTGGGCCAGCGGCGCCAGCCGCTGCGCGGTTCTCACTGCTGCCGTACAGGCCTTATCGGGCGCATTGCGCCGCAAGCCGCCGATCCCGTATACCGCCGCAGCAAAGAGAAGGATCGCTCCGGACGCCAGGAGCGTGCGTCGGCTCAGACCGTAAAATGATTGACGGGGCGCAACGTTCATCGACGTCATAACCTCGATTGAGCAGGTAGTTTCAAAGCGAACACGTCATGAGCAACGATATTTGGGGTGGCCGCTTCGCGCGCGACCCCGATTCCATCCTGCAAGACATCAATGTGTCCATCGACGTCGACCGGCATTTGTTTCGTCAAGACATCGCAGCGAGCAAGGCGCATGCTGCCATGCTCGCAGAGCGGGGCATTATCTCGCCCGAGGATGGCCGGCAAATTGCTCACGGTCTAGACACGATCCTGTCAGAAATCGAGGCGGGGAAGTTCCAGTTCAAGCGCGCGCTCGAGGACATTCACATGAACGTGGAGAGCCGCCTATCCGAGCTGATCGGCGCGGCGGCGGGGCGGCTGCACATCGCGCGCTCCCGCAATGATCAGATAGCCACGGACTTTCGGCTGTGGATGCGAGACACTATCGATAGGGTAGACGCCGCTCTCCGGTCGTACCAGTGTGCGCTGGCAGAGCGTGCGCTGGAGCACGCTGCCACGGCGATGCCCGGGTTCACGCACTTCCAGACCGCGCAGCCTGTGACATTCGGTCACCACCTCCTCGCTTATGTAGAAATGGCGGCCCGGGATCGCGGCAGGTTCCGGGACGCCCGCAACCGCTTGAACCAGTGTCCATTGGGTGCGGCCGCACTTGCCGGCACGGCGTTTCCCATCGATCGTCAACTCACGGCCAAGGCGCTGGGCTTTGACGCTCCGATGGCGAACTCGATCGATGCCGTATCGGATCGCGATTTCGCGCTCGAAGGCCTGTCCGCCGCGGCCCTTACCGCGGTGCATCTTTCGCGATTTGCCGAGGAGGTCGTGGTGTGGTGCTCGCCGCTCCTGGGCCTCATTTCGCTCTCGGATGCTTTCACCACCGGCTCCTCCATCATGCCGCAGAAGCGCAATCCCGATGCGGCCGAGCTCGTGCGCGCCAAGGCGGGCCGGATCATTGGCGCACTCGACGCGCTCCTGATCGTCATGAAGGGCCTGCCGCTCGCCTATCAAAAGGACATGCAGGAGGACAAGGAGGGTACGATGGCCGCGTTTGCGGCCCTGATGCTTTCTATTGCCGCGATGACCGGGATGGTGCGCGACATGACGCCAAACACCGCCCGCATGCGTCATGCCGCGGCCGAAGGATACTCCACCGCGACTGATCTGGCAGATTGGCTGGTCCGCACGCTTGGCATGCCGTTTCGGGACGCGCACCGCGCCACCGGCCGAATCGTCGCACGGGCGGCGGCGGAAAAGATGCCGCTGCACGAGCTGCCGCTCGCGGCGATGCAGGCAATCGAGCCCCGCATCAGCGAGGATGTATTTCCGCTCCTCTCGGTCGAAAGCGCGTTGCAGACCCGCGAAAGCTACGGCGGCACGGCTCCGGAGAATGTACGCAGGGAGGCCAAGCGCTGGCTTGAGGTGCTGGCATCAGAGAATGGCGAAGGCCGCCATGCTGCGGCCGCGTCGGTCTGATCTGGTATGCTGGCTGCACCAAGGAGTCTCCGATTTGACGACCAACTCGAAGCTCTGGCGTGTCCCCGCGGCGGCCCTTATTGCGGCCGCCATGGCGGTCACTGGGCTCGGGCTTGCCGGTTGCGGGCGCAAGAGCGGGCTTGATCCCCCGCCGATAGCGGCAGCCCCTGCGCAGCCGGCACCCGCTCCGCCGGCTCAAGCCGAGCCGACCAATCCACCTCCGCGCTGAAGCAGCGCAAGGCCTCCCGCCGGCCCCGTGCTGCCCCGGTCGAATAGGACGCGTCGCCTTCCGGAGAAGTGGGCCGAGCCGCGAGATCCCTGATGCATCACTTTGGTTACCGCGACGGGGTCCTTCATGCCGAGGAGGTGAACCTAGTCGAGGTCGCGGCCGCGGTGGGTACGCCATTCTACTGCTACTCCTCAGCCACGCTCGTCCGCCACTTCGATGTCTTTTGCCGGGCGTTCTCCGACGTAAAAGCGCTCGTGTGCTACGCCATGAAGGCAAATTCGAACCAGGCGGTGATCAAGACGCTGGCGAATTGCGGCGCCGGCGCCGATGTCGTATCCGGAGGCGAGCTGCGGCGTGCGCGCGCTGCCGGTATTCCCGCCGAGAAAATCATGTTTTCCGGGATCGGCAAGACCGCGGCCGAGCTCGCGCTTGGGGTCGAGGAGGGCATTCTCTGCACCAATGTGGAATCCGAGCCCGAGCTCGAGCTGCTCTCGACGATCGCGGCGAGCAAGGGCCGTACCGCCCGTGTTTCCGTACGGGTCAATCCGGACATCGACGCCAGGACACATCGCAAGATCGCGACCGGCAGAGCCGAGAACAAATTCGGTATTCCGATCAGTCGCGCGCGCGAAGTGTATGCGCTCGCGGCCGAGCTTCCGGGTATCGCCGTCACCGGCGTCGATATGCATATCGGCAGCCAGATCACCGAGCTCGAGCCGTTCGATAACGCCTTTGCCGTGCTGGCCGATTTTGTCCGCGTGTTACGGACCGACGGTCACCGGATCAGCCATATCGATCTAGGGGGCGGGCTCGGCATCCCCTACGGCCACGAGGTCGAGCCGCCGCCGGATCCCTCGGCTTATGCGGACATGGTCAAGCGCGCCACGCGTGACCTCGGATGTACGCTGGTGTTCGAGCCTGGCCGCCTTATCGTCGGAAATGCGGGGATTCTGGTCACCACGGTGCTCTACCTCAAGCAGGGAGAGACGAAAAACTTCGTCATCGTCGACGCGGGAATGAATGATCTGGTTCGGCCAACGCTTTACGAGGCGCACCATGATATCCGACCGGTGCGGGAGGGAGGGGGGCTGAGACACGCCAGGATCGACGTCGTGGGCCCTGTGTGCGAATCCGGGGATTTCCTGGCGCTCGATCGCGAAATGGTGTTACCGCGACCGGGCGATCTGCTCGCAGTCATGAGCGCGGGCGCCTACGGCGCGGTCCAGGCCGGCACTTACAACACGCGCCCACTGGTACCGGAAGTCCTTGTGCGCAAAGCCGAATGGGCCCTGGTACGTCCGCGTCTCGAGGTTAACGACCTGATCGACCTCGACCGATTGGCGCCCTGGCTGGGAGCGGCGCCATGAGCGACGCAACCATCCTGTCAGTTCCGCCGTTTTGATCGGTCGGGCGCCTTCCTTTTGCCGGCTGGCGCGGCTCTATTGGCGTGTTACCATATATTGGACCGATTCCAGATCGAAAGGCCAGCATTGAACACCCCTCTTCCGCAGGTGCAGCCTCCAGCGCGAGCGCCCGCCCCGACACGCTCCGGCAGGGAAATCCTCCGAAGGGCTTTGGCGCAAGCGCATTGGACACTCTTCTGGGAGCGACTCTGGCCTCCTCTCGCCAGGCTTGCCACGCTGCTCGGTCTTTTCCTCGCACTGTCATGGCTAGGCGTTTGGCTGTGGCTCCCCTCGCATGCGCGGGCGTTCGGGCTCGTGATGTTCTTGCTGGTCGCGCTCGCGGCCTTGGCACCGCTGCTGTGGCTGCGTCCGCCACGCAGGGCCGATGCACTCCATCGCCTGGATCGCAATTCGGGGTTGCCCCATCGGCCAGCCACCGCGATGGCCGACGAGCTGGCTGGCCCGGCTGCTGACCCCTACGCCGCCGCGCTGTGGCGGGCGCACGTGCAACGCGCGTCGGCTGTCGCGCGCGCGCTCAAGTCCGGTCTCCCGAGGCCGCGGCTCGCATTGCGCGACCCATTTGCCGTTCGTGCTCTGGTGGCCATTCTCGTGGTCGCAACCTTCATCGCGGCCGGGGATGAGCGCATGAAGCGTCTTGCTGCCGCATTCGACTGGCAAGGCGTGATGCTGCCTGCCAACTTCCGCATTGATGCGTGGGTCAGCCCGCCCGCCTATACGGGAAGACCTCCGGTTATTTTGCCTGGGCTGCACCCCGGCGAGGGAGTGCACGCGGGCGCCGAAGTCTCGGTCCCGGCGGGTAGCCTGCTGGTCATTCGAGCGAGTGGCATTGCGCTCGATGTGGTCACCACTGGCGGGCTCGCCGAGGCACCTGGGGGAACGCAAGCCGCCAAGGCGCAGGGAAGCGAGGAGCGCCGTTTCCTGGTCAAGGAAGCGGGGACGGCGACCGTTCGCGGCGCATTTCGGCGTGACGTTGGGTGGCAATTCGCTGCTATTCCCGACCACCCTCCGGTGATTGCCCTCACCGAGGACCCGCAAGCACAGGCCCGGGGAGGCCTGAAATTATCCTATAAGCTCGAGGACGATTACGGGGTCGTAGGCGGCCAGGCCGCCTTCAGTCTCCTTGATCAGGAGGGTACGAACGGACAGCCCCCGCGGGGCCTCTACGAGGCTCCCAACTTCCCCCTGGTACTGCCCCAGTCACGCACGCGAAACGGCATCGGACAGACCACGAAGGATCTCACTGAGCATCCCTGGGCCGGGGCCGATGTTGTAATGACCCTGAACGCCCGGGACGAAGCGGGAAATGAGGGCCGCAGCGAGCCGTTCGAAATGCGCCTGCCGGAGAGACCCTTCAGCAAACCCATGGCGCGCGCCCTGATCGAGCAGCGCCGGGTGCTGGCCCTCGACGGGGATGCCCAGGCCGGCGTTCTCAATGCACTCAACGCTCTCACGCTCGCCCCCGAGCGCTTCCACATGGACACCAACGTGTATCTCGGGCTGCGGTCGATCTACTGGCAACTCGCCCACGCCAAGAGCGACGATCAGTTGCGCGATGTGGTCGTGCGCATGTGGGACATGGCGGTGCACCTGGAGGACGGCAGCGTTTCCGATGCGGAGCAGGCGCTGCGGGCCGCCGAAGAGGCATTGCGCCAAGCGCTCGAGCGCGGCGCAGACGATGAGGAAATCAAGAAGCTCACGGATCAGCTGCGCGCAGCGCTGGACAAGTTCCTGCAGGCATTGGCGGAACAGTTGCGCAAGAGCCCGCAGCAGCTTGCCCGTCCGTTGGATCCCAATACTCGGCAGCTGCGGCCGCAGGACCTGCGCAACATGATCGACCGGCTCGAGCAGATGGCCCGTTCCGGCGCCAAGGACGCGGCGCGCAGGATGCTGCAGGAGCTCCAGTCCATGCTCGAAAATCTGCAGATGGCACGCCCCGGACAACAGATGGATGGCAACGGCGATGACGACATGATGTCCGCGCTGGACGAGCTGGGGGACATGATCCGCAAGCAGCAGCATTTGCGTGACCGCACCTTCCAGGAAGGGCAGGACCAACGGCGTGATCACCAGCGCGGACAGCAGGGCAATCGGATGGGGGAGCTGCGGGAGAGCCAGCAAGGGCTGCGCGATCAGCTCGACAAGCTGATGCAGGAGCTGCGCAAGCGGGGCTTCGGACAGGGTCAGCAGGGACAGGGTGAGATGGATCAGCTCGGCCGCGCCGGGGAAGCCATGGGCAATGCCGAAGGAGAGCTTGGAGAAGGCAATGCCGATGGCGCGGTCGAATCCCAAGGGCGTGCGCTCGAGGCGCTGCGGCGAGGCGCACAGAGCTTGGCCCAATCGATGCAGCAGCAGGGAATGGTAGGGCCTGGAGCCAACGGCCAGCCCGGTCGGCTTGGCCCCGCACGCGCGCAGCAGGAGACCGATCCCCTCGGGCGTCCGTTGCGCGGTCGCGACTATGGCGATGATGCCACGGTAAAGGTGCCCGGCGAAATCGACGTTCAGCGCGCGCGCCGCATTCTGGAAGAGTTGCGGCGCCGCTTCGGCGAGACTTTCCGTCCGCAGCAAGAGCTCGACTACATCGAGCGGCTGTTGCACGACTACTGAGTTGTGTCGATGGCTGCAGCCTCGTGGTCCGCTTCGAAAATGTCGGTTTACGCTATGGGGTCGGGCCGGAGGTGTTGCGCGACCTGACGTTTCGCATCGATCCCCATTCGTTTCAGTTCCTCACCGGTCCCTCCGGCGCCGGAAAGACGTCCTTGTTGCGGCTTCTGTTTCTCTCGCTGCGCCCCACCCGCGGTCTCGTGACCATATTCGGTCACGATGTGGCCACGCTGAGCAAGGATGCGCTCTCGACCCTCAGGCGGCGCATCGGGATCGTATTTCAAGATTTCCGCCTGCTCGATCATATGACTACGTTCGAGAACGTCGCGCTGCCCTTGCGCGTGATCGGGCAGGAGGAGCCGAGCTATCGCGAGGAGGTGCTGGAGCTGCTGAAATGGGTGGGCCTGGGCGATCGCATCTGGGCGCTCCCGCCGGTGCTGTCCGGCGGAGAGAAACAACGGACCGCCATAGCACGTGCCGTGATCGCACGGCCGCAACTCCTGCTCGCCGATGAGCCTACCGGCAACGTCGATCCCAACTTGGCGCAGCGGTTGCTGCGCCTGTTCATCGAGCTCCACAAATCCGGGACGTCAGTGATCATTGCCACGCACGACATCGCTCTCATGGACAGGTTCGATGCGCGGCGCCTCGTCCTGCACGATGGTCGACTGCATGTCTACGAGTAGCTCGATAACGCTGCAGGCCGGGGCACCAGCCGATAGCTCCACGTCAGCGATCCCGTCGCCGGCACGTCGGCCGACATCCATCGTGCCGCGTGCGACCATTGCGGGGCGAGCGCTCATGGGCGTTGTCGCAATCATGACATTCCTTGCTTCCCTGACGACCGGCGCGGTGGTGCTGGTGAGGACTGCCGCAGACCAGTGGCAGGCGGATGTCGCTCGTGAGATCACGCTCCAGGTGCGCGCGGTAACCGGTCACGACATCGAGTCTGATGTCGACAAGGCGGCCGCAATCGCGCGCGGCTTTCCCGGGATTGCAGAAGTTAGGCCGTATTCGAAAGACGAAACGGTACATTTGCTCGAACCCTGGCTGGGCAGCGGGCTGCAATTCAATGATCTCCCCATCCCTCGTTTGATCGTCGTGCGGATTGCATCCGGAGCAACCCCCGATCTCGGCGGCCTGCGGCAATCCCTCGAGCAACAGGTGCCCGGGGTAAGCCTCGATGACCATCGCAGCTTTGTCGCGCGCATGCGGGCCATGTCCGGCGCCGCGCTGTTTGTAGGCATGGCTGTGCTCTCTCTTGTACTCGTCGCGACCATGCTTTCAGTGACCTTTGCCACCCGCGCGGCCATGGTGAGCAACCAGCCGGTGATCGAGGTGCTGCATCTCATTGGGGCGAAGGACAGTTATATCGCGGCCCACTTTCAGCAGCACTTCCTCCAGTTGGGTCTCAATGGCGGCTTGCTCGGAGGGGTCATTGCGATTGCGCTGTTTGCATTTGCAGATCTTGCCAATGGCTGGTTTTCCGGAACGGCCGCGGGCGATCAGTTTGCAGCCATGTTTGGCACGTTCTCGATTGGAGCACTCGGCTATCTGGCGATGCTTGGGCAGATCGGGCTGGTGGCCGGGACGACGGCCATTGCTTGTCGCCGCACGGTCAGCCGCACCATCGAGGCGGTTCAATAAACCCATTGGACCTTCCGTGTATGGCCGCTCGTGGAGACCACATGCAAACTCGCAATTGGGCATGACATCTTGCCAGCGGCGCGCCGACATCTATGCTCACGACGGGCATGCTGAACACAGCGGATGACGGCTGATACCGGCTTGGATGAACGGAGAATGAGACGCCAGGCCCCGGAAGGGCGACACTGGCGCTTGCTGCGCTGCCTCGGCAGGTCGGGTCTTTTGCTCCTTATCCTGCTGGGTGTGGCTCTGATGACCGGATTTGCCTGGTTCCTGTGGCGCGTTCCTGCCCATGAAGTTGAGCTCAACCGGGATGCGGACGGCATAGTCGCTCTCACCGGGGGTGCTTCCCGCATCGCCGATGCCATCGAGCTCTTGGCTGCCGGCCGAGGGCGACGGCTCCTGATAAGCGGCGCCAATCCCTCCACCAACTCGCATGAGATCTCCCGGCTCAATCCGGAATTCGAGAAATGGGTACGCTGCTGCGTGGACATCGATCGCGCCGTCAACACGCTCGGAAACGCAATCGAGATAAAGAGATGGGCCGAGAATCGCGGCTTCCATTCCTTGATCATCGTCACGTCGAACTACCACATGCCGCGAGCCCTGGCCGAGATCTCGCACCAGATGCCGCAGGTGACGCTGCTGCCGTTCCCGGTCATCCCTGAGCGGCAGCGCGTCGAGCCGTGGTGGACAAACAGCACGACGGCGCGGCTCCTGCTCACGGAATACGTCAAGCTGATCGCTGCCAGGGTGCGTATGGGAATAAACCCTACTGCGGGAGCGGCGGAGCTGACCTGAAGCGCGGAAGGGTAGCCATGCTGCAGGATATCTCCTCGGACAGGTGGATTACGTGGTCATTCTTCGTTCCGTCATTTTCAATATCCTTTTCTATTTGAACCTCCTGGTCCTGCTGGTCGCGGCGGTGCCTGCGCTGCTGATGCCGCGCGTGGCCATTCTGAGCGTCGCCCGCCTATGGGGACGCGTCAATTCATGGTTGCTGCACGCGATCTGCGGCATCAGCGCCGAGTTTCGGGGGCTGGAAAAAATTCCTGCCGGACCGCTCATTGTCGCCTGCAAGCATCAATCGCTTTGGGAAACGTTCGCGCTGCTGCCTCTCTTTGCCGATCCAGCCTACATCATGAAGCGCGAGCTGATGTGGATTCCGTTCTTCGGTTGGTACACATGGAAGGCGGGGATGATAGCCGTAGATCGCCGCAAGGGATCGCAGGCGCTTGCCGCAATGAACGCGTGCGTGCGGCGAGAGCTCGCGCGCAATCGCCAGGTGATCATTTTCCCCGAGGGCACTCGGCGGCCTCCCGGAGCCGAGCCACGCTACAAGCATGGAGTGGTCCATCTCTACGCGGAAACAGGCGCCGTTTGTCTGCCCATTGCGTTAAATTCCGGATTGTTCTGGCCACGGCGATCGATCCGACGCAACCCCGGTACCATTCGGGTCGAGGTGCTCGATCCGATCTCGCCAGGACTCGACAAGAGCGTCTTTTTCGAGCGGCTGCAGGGCGCAGTAGAAGGCGCGACCGCGCGCTTGCTGAAGCAGGGCGAGCAGGACCTTGCTGCTGCCGGAATCAATCCCTTGCAAGGGGCAACGACGAGCCATCCCCCGCACGTGCCATCGCGCTAGAATGCGGAGGCTGCCCGATCGCCTGCCCTTGTGAGCCGAGCAGCTGTGCCAGCCGATGCAGCCGCGCATCCCGATAGCGAAGCTGCTCCAGCGCGGCGACAGTCGCAATGACGTAATCCCGGTTCGCTCCCGATATGCCATGGCCTTGGCGTATGTGATGCAGCTGATGCTCCAACGAGAGCTGCCCCGCATATTGCGGATGACCGCGGTCCACGATGTAGCACAGTGCCGCCACCCTGTGCTGACTGACGCCTTCCAGCCAGATGGGTCGAACCACTTCGCGATATACCGAGGTCACCTGCTCGCGTTTGCGCAAGTACGTCACGGTGGACATGCGCTCCACTGCGCCCACCCGATAGGCAACTCCACGGCAGGCACCGCCCCGATCGAGCCCAAGCACCAGTCCCGGCCGCTCCGCCGTGCCGCGATGGACAAAGGAATAAACACAGAGTGCCCGGTGGGCGCCCACGAGCCGAGCTGGAAGGCGTTCAACAAATCGAAACTCCGGGCGCCACATCAAGGAGCCGTAGGCGAAAACCCAGAGGTCGTCATGAGCGTGAGCGGGATCGGGGTCCATCGCTATTGGCGGAATCTGATGCTGGGCCGATCAGGGCATCTGGCGCATCTACGATAAAAGCACGCTTATCGAAAGAGTGACGCCGGGGAAACATGATCGTCCTATCTATGAAATTGCCGCAATAGGCGCGCTTGAGATGGGCACGACGACGGGGAGCAAGCATTCGTCGGCTCGAAAAGATCAGAGAAGAGCATCGCTTATGTCCAATTCCTTTCTTCGACCCTCCCGGTCCCGGCGCTGGCCTCTGTTCGTGGTACTCGGACTCGCCATCGCACTCGCTCTCGCATGGACCGGGTTCTGGTTTTACGCAGCCGCCCAAGCCAAGACCGAGATTGCCGGCTGGCGCGAGCGCGAGCGCCGCGCAGGGCGGCGGCAGGATTGCGCATCGCTTTCGGTCGCAGGTTATCCCTTTCGCATCGAGGTGCAGTGCAGCGGCGGAAAGTTTGAGCTGGAAGGCACCCCGCCCCTGCGGTTGGATGTGCCATCCGTGCTGGCAGTAGTGCAGGTGTATGACCCTCGCCTGCTCATCAGCGAGTTCACGGGGCCGCTAAATGTTTCGCAGCAAAGCGGCAGGTCTGAATATATCCTCGATTGGGATGTTGGCCGCGCTAGCGTGCGCGGAAGCCTGCCTTCGCAAATCGAGCGGGTGTCGCTTGCGCTCGACGCTCTTTCGATACGCGATTCGGGCGACGCCAACGCCGATCCCAGCTTCAAAGCGCAACATTTCGAGCTGCACGGGCGTCAAGCGCCGGGGGGGCGGGCCGCCGATCCCGCGATCGAAACGGTGTTGCACGTCAAGGCCGCGACCGCGCGAAAGATCCATCCGTTGGCGGCAAGGCCGATCAATGCTGATATCAGCAGTGTGGTTCACGGCATCGACGACTTTTCGGCGATGCCCTTGGCCGAGCGTCTCAGGAAATGGCAGGCGCGCAACGGCCAACTCGAGATCACGAGAGCGCGCGTTGAACAAGACAACGTCATAGCGGAAGGCGCCGGCACATTGCGGCTTACACGTGAAGGGAGGCTCGACGGCAATCTCGACGTCACCGTGGTCGGAATCGAGGATGTCCTGCGGATGTTCAACCTGGAGCGGCTCCTGTCGCAAGGAGAGATGGGGGCCGCGCTGAACGCTCTTGATCGGCTCCTGCCCGGATTGGGCGGGATCGCCCGCCAGGGCGCCGCGCCAGGGCTTGCCGCGGCTCTTGGCAAACGCGCGGTGCTCGACGGAAAGCCTGCAACCGCCCTGCCGATCCGTTTTGTCGACGGCGCGGTGTTCGTTGGGCCCTTTCAGGTCGGTGTGGTGCCACCTCTGTTCTAGCCCGCGCCGATGCTCACGCCTCGGCCGCATAGGGGCGCGGCAACCGTTCCCGCGGGAGCTCGGGGTGGGGACGCCCGAAATCGGGCGCAGGAGAGTCCTGGCCGATCTCCAGAATCCCACGGCGAATGGCGCGGGTCCGGCTGAACTGATTGAACAGCGTATCGCCGTCGCCGCGCCGGATGGCCCGGGTGAGAGCCGCCAAGTCCTCCTGAAATCGTCCGAGCATCTCCAGCACCGCGTCCTTGTTGGCGAGAAAGACGTCGCGCCACATCGTAGGGTCGGAGGCCGCGATGCGCGTGAAATCGCGAAATCCCCCTGCCGAGAACTGCAACACTTCCGAACGAGTGACCTCGCTGAGCTCATCGGCGGTTCCGACAATCGTATAGGCAATGAGGTGAGGCAGGTGGCTCGTTATCCCAAGCACGAGATCGTGGTGCTCCGCCGACATCTTCTCGACATTGGCTCCGAGCCTTCGCCAGAACGTTGCCAGCCGCTCCACGGCAGCCGGGGCAGCGTTCGCAGGCGGCGTGAGGATGCACCAGCGGTTGACAAAAAGCTCGGCGAAACCCGCGTCCGGCCCGGAATGCTCCGTCCCGGCGACAGGATGAGCGGGCACGAAATGCACGCCCGCAGGGACGTGAGGCAGCATGTCGCGCAGAACGGCGCCTTTGACCGAGCCGACGTCGGACACGATGGCGCCTCGCGCAACATGCGAGCTGATCTCTGCTGCGACCGCTCCGCACGCGCCCACGGGAACGCAGAGAATCACGAGATCAGCGCCTTCCACTGCCACGGCATTGCTCTCGACGACCTGATCGGCGAGGCCCAACTCGGCAACGCGCCGACGCGTTGCTGCGGAGCGTGCAGTAGCCACAATCGACGTGGCCGCTCCCTGGGCGCGCGCAGCCCGCGCAACAGATGACCCTATGAGGCCCATCCCTATCAGCGCCAAGCGGTTGAAGGTGGCGGTCCCGCTCATCGCCGGTCCATGAACTCGCGAAGCGCCGCCACCGTCAGGCGGTTCGCTTCCTCGGTTCCGACGCTCATGCGCAATGCGTTGGGGAGCTTGTAGGCCGCAACGCGTCGCAAAATGAGCCCGCGCTTGGTCAGAAACGCATCGGCTTCGGCCGCGGATGAGCCGGGAAGATCAGGGAAATGAATGAGCACGAAATTCGCCACGCTCGGCGTCACCTCAAGACCGAGTTTGGGGATTTCCTCGAGCAGCCATGCGAGCCAACGCTCGTTGTGCCTCCGCGATGTCTCCACGTGCGCGGTATCTCTGATTGCCGCAATTCCAGCCGCGATGGCCGGTCCGTTGACGTTGAAGGGACCGCGTATCCGGTTCACCGCATCAACGACATGCGCGGGCCCGTACAGCCAACCGAGGCGAAGAGCCGCGAGCCCATAGATCTTGGAGAAGGTGCGACACATGACGACGTTATCCGAGGTTGCGACGAGCTCGATACCGGCTGCGTAATCGTTGCGGCGAACGTATTCGGCATAGGCGGCGTCGAGCACAAGCAGCACATGGGCAGGCAGCTCGCGATGCAGGCGCTTTATCTCGTCGTACGGCACGTAGGTGCCGGTCGGGTTGTTGGGATTGGCAAGGAATACGATCCTGGTGCGCTCGCTCACAAGCGAGAGGATCGCATCGACATCGGCGGTATAGTTGGTCTCGGGTGCCGCCACTGGTATTGCCCCCGAGCCGCGCGTGGCTATGGGATAGACCAAAAAACCATGCCTGGTATGGATGGCCTCATCACCGTCCCGCAGGAAGGCGTCGGCGAGCAGATTCAAGAGCTCATCGGAGCCGGCGCCGCAGACGATGCGGTTGGGGTCAAGCCCAAAGGCACGACCTATGGCTTCTCGTAAGGCGGCGGACGCTCCGTCCGGATAATCCTGCAGGTGCTCAGCCATTTCACGGTACGCAGCGATGGCTTTCGGGCTAGGGCCCAGCGGCGTCTCGTTCGACGAGAGCTTGAACGCCTTGGCAGCCCCTGGCGCCGAGCTCTTGCCGGGCACGTAGGGATCGATCGCAAGCACGCCTGGACGTGGTTGCGGACACTGTAGGAGCGACATTTCAGGCTCCGGTAGGTGCGGCTTCGGCGCGACGCGGGACATCCGGCAGCTTATAGCGTGTGGCATGACTGCCTACGAGCGTCGAGGAGCGCACCGATGCGCCTGCTCCCACCAATAGCCCGATTACTCCCTCGATGCTGTGGTCCTGCGGCACCGAAACCAGCAGTGCTGCTCCTTCGAAAGCGCCTTCTGGCACTGCGATCACATCCGCAAGCATCGCCAGCTCCCGCGCGGCACGAGTATTCCAGCCCGCGATCCGCACGCTCCACATTTCTATTTCCTTCACCATTGCATCGGGTGCGGCACGTGACAGCACGAATACAGAGATGGCAGCAGGGTGGTCTCGGCGCTCGATAAACGGCAAGCGGGCAATGATCTTGGGCGCCGATTCCGCCTCGAGCGCGGTCCACCAAGCACCGTCGCCCGCGACGTCAAAGGCGGGCACGAGACCCAGATCCCCCCGCGACGCGGAAACCGACGCCACAACGCTGTCAGCACCAATATGCGCGACGAATGGAACCGTAAACCCGAAATGAAAGCGCACCGAGTCGCGCATCCGGGCATCACCAGCAGAGAGGTCGGCATGCACCGAGAACGGCGCTTGCACATAGGTAAAGGTAGCGATGATCACCCGCCAGATGCTCTCGGCCGTATCAAGCGGCAGGATGCCCCTGTGACGCGCCACCAGGCGGCGCATCATCTGTGCTTCGCGTGCGGGCCGGAATGCAGAGCCGGTTTCCTGCATCTGCTTTGCCTTGATCAGCTTACTGATGATCTCGCCGCGCTGGAGCAACAGGCTGTGCATGCCCTCGTCGAGGCGATCGATCTCCTGCCTGAGCTCAGCAAGCGACGGAACTTCCGGAGGGGAAGGCGTTGACATGGGATCCTCCGCGCCTGCGACCCGCAGGCGGGGCTTGGAATTGATAGTGCACCGGTCCCTGAAAGCAAAGAAAACGTTGACAGGCGTGGCGCGAGGCCTATCTAAGCCCGTCCGCGGCCGCGCTTTCGCGAGGAAATGGCGGTCGTGCGCGTCCAGGCGAGAATCAAAGTTGGGTCAAGATGACGGAGGCCCTCTTCAACGTCGAAGTCGATCCGGCGGGCCGGGCGCATGAGGCGGATAATCCCCGCTCGCCAGTCGTCCGCTTCGGACCGGAGCAACCGTTGCGGCTCGACGCCGGAATTGATCTTGCTCCCTTCCAGATCGCGTATCAGACCTACGGCACGCTGAACGCAGCGCGCAGCAATGCGGTGCTGATCTGCCACGCGCTTACTGGCGATCAACATGTCGCCAATACGCACCCCGTCACCCAGAAGCCGGGATGGTGGGAAACGATGGTGGGCCCAGGCAGGCCCATCGATACCGGCCGTTATTTCGTCATCTGCCCGAACGTCCTGGGCGCGTGCATGGGCACGACCGGGCCGGCCTCCACCAACCCGTCTACCGGCATGCCGTGGGGCCTCGATTTTCCGGTCATTACCATCCGCGACATGGTCCGCGCGCAGGCGATGCTGCTCGACCATCTCGGCATCGCCTCGCTGTTCTCGATGGCGGGTGGCTCGATGGGCGGCATGCAGGTGCTGCAGTGGTGCGCAAGCTATCCGGAACGGGTATTTTCGGCGCTTCCCCTGGCGACCTCGACACGTCATTCGGCGCAGAACATCGCCTTCCACGAGGTTGGTCGACAGGCCGTGATGGCAGATCCGGATTGGCGGCAAGGGCGGTACTTCGCTGATGGTACCAACCCACGCCGCGGATTGGCCGTTGCGCGCATGGGCGCCCACATCACCTACCTTTCTGATATGGCTTTGCATCGCAAGTTCGGCCGGCGTTTCCAGAAGGGGGAGAACCCGACTTTCTCGTTTGACGCCGATTTCCAGGTAGAGAGCTATTTGCGCCACCAGGGGATCAGCTTTGTCGAGCGGTTCGATGCCAACTCCTACCTGTATCTTACCCGCGCGATGGACTATTTCGACCTCGCGGCAGATTATGGCGGCGTCCTGGCCAATGCATTCAAGGATACTCCAACCAGGTTTTGCGTAGTCTCGTTCACGTCGGATTGGCTGTTTCCGACATCTGATTCACGCGCCACCGTGCACGCGCTGAATGCAGGTAGCGCACGGGTGTCCTTCGCCGAGATCGTGAGCGACAAAGGCCATGATGCATTCCTGCTGGACGAGCCGGAATTGTTCGCCATCGTTCGTGGTTTTCTGGAGGGTGCGGCGCGGGCTCGCGGCCTCACGGCTCGGGTCCCATAACGTGCAATGGATGGCCTCGATGGCTCTGTCTTTCCTGAACGACAGGGTGGCACGGCTTAGCAGCCGCAGTGGCAGCGAGCTCCCGGTGCGCTGATGCTTACTCGCGCCAAGCACGACCTCACCATGGCGGATGCTGCACGCAACCCCGGCGGGGCGCGCGTTGACCTTTTGGTGGTGGCGGAGATGGTCACGCCGGGAGCGAAGGTGCTCGACGTCGGCTGTGGCGATGGCGAGCTGCTGCGGTTGCTAGCCGAGACGCGCGGCGTGGATGGCCGCGGGATCGAGCTTTCCCGCGAAGGGGTCAACGAGTGTGTCGCAAAGGGTTTGGCCGTCATTCAAGGGGATGCCGACACGGACCTCTCGGACTATCCCGACGACGCGTTCGATTACGTCATCCTGTCGCAGACCCTGCAGGCGACCCGGCATCCGCGGGTGGTGATCGAGCACATGCTTCGCATCGGGCGCCACGGCGTGGTTTCGTTCCCGAACTTCGGTCACTGGCGCATCCGATTACAGCTGCTGCTCGGCGGTCACATGCCCCGTACCGACAACCTGCCCTACGGCTGGTGGGAGTCTCCAAACATCCATTTCTGCACCATCAAGGACTTCCGCAAGCTCTGTGGCGTGGTCGGGGCCAAAATGGAGAGAGCCGTGGCACTCGATGCGTGGGGCAGGGCCTTGCGCTTCAATGCCCCATGGTGGTTTTGGAATTTGCTCGGCGAGCAGGCGGTGTTCCTGCTGAGCCGCAGCGGTTGAAACCAAGTCCCCCGGCAGAATTTCTGACGAGCCTCTTTCGGCCGAAACCCGCCGTTCCCACATAGCAACGGGGCAGCGTTGCCTTCGCCGTAAACGCACGCAGCCGTAAACGCACATGGCGCACCTATCGCTGCTTGCCCATTGAGGATGTTCTTATCGTGCCGCAAGGGCGAAAGGGCAGGCTGAGGGTAGTAACATGGACATCGAGAAGTATACCGACCGCGCTAAGGGTTTCATTCAAGCCGCTCAATCGATGGCCTTGCGTGAGGGCAACCCGCAAATCACGCCCGAGCACCTGCTCAAGGTTCTCCTGGACGACCCGGAGGGGCTTGCGGCCGGTTTGATCGACCGCGCAGGGGGGAGCTCGCGCGCGGCATTGGCTGCGGTCAACGCGACGCTTGCCAAGCTTCCCAAAGTGTCCGGCAGTGCTTCTACTCAGCCTTCGGCTGCGCCCGCTTCGATGCGCGTGTTTGATGCCGCAGAGCAGGCTGCGGCAAAGGCGGGCGATAAATTCGTCACCCAGGACACCCTGCTGCTCGCGCTTAGCCTGGACAGAAGCGGTGAGGCGGGAAGGATCCTCGGACAGTCCGGTGTGACACCGCAGGTCCTCAACGAAGCCATCAAGGCGCTACGGAAAGGTCGCACCGCCGACAGCGCATCGGCTGAGAACGCCTATGATGCTCTCAAGAAATACGCCCGAGATCTTACTCAGGCGGCACGCGACGGCAAGATTGATCCAGTAATCGGGCGGGATGAGGAGATACGGCGTACAATCCAGGTGCTGTCTCGCCGGACCAAGAATAACCCCGTCCTGATCGGCGAGCCCGGTGTGGGCAAGACGGCGATCGTTGAAGGGTTGGCACAGCGGATCGTCAACGGCGACGTGCCTGAAAGTCTCGAGGACAAAAAGCTCCTGGCGCTCGACATGGGCGCCTTGATCGCCGGCGCAAAGTATCGCGGCGAGTTCGAGGAGCGGCTCAAAGCCGTCCTGCAGGAAGTGATCTCCTCCGCGGGGGGCTACATTCTTTTCATCGATGAGATGCACACGATCGTTGGCGCGGGCAAGGCTGACGGGGCGATGGATGCGTCCAACCTCCTCAAGCCGGCGCTTGCGCGCGGCGAGCTGCATTGCATCGGGGCTACGACGCTCGACGAGTACAAGAAGCACGTCGAAAAGGATGCCGCGCTCGCCCGGCGTTTCCAGCCGGTCTTTGTCGACGAGCCGAGCGTGGAGGATACGATCTCCATCCTGCGGGGCCTCAAGGACAAGTACGAGCAGCATCATGGGGTGCGGATCACCGACTCCGCCTTGGTGGCTGCCGCCACTCTTTCGCACCGCTACATCACCGACAGGTTCCTGCCCGACAAGGCCATTGACCTGATCGACGAGGCAGCGGCACGCCTTAAAATGCAGGTCGATTCCAAGCCGGAGGAGCTCGATTCAACCGACCGCGAGATCGTGCGGCTGAAAATCGAGCAGGAGGCGCTCAAGAAGGAGCATGATCCTGGCTCGAGGGAGCGTTTGAAGAGCCTTGAACGGGAGCTCGCATCGCTCGAGAAGCAGTCGGCCGATCTTACCGCTCGTTGGAAGTCCGAAAAGGAGAAGCTCTCCGATGCGCAGAAGCTCAAGACCGAGCTCGACCGGCTGCGCAACGAGGCCGCCGACGCACAGCGACGAGCTGATTACCAGCGTGTCAGCGAGCTTCGTTACGGGCGCATTCCCGAGATCGAGAGGAAGCTGAATGCCATCGAGGCGGCCGATGGCAAGGGCGCAATGGTCGAGGAGGCGGTAACCGCGAATCACGTGGCGCAGGTCGTATCGCGTTGGACCGGGATCCCGGTCGACAAGATGCTCGAGGGTGAGAAGGAGAAGCTGCTGCGGATGGAGGAGCAGCTGAGCAAACGCGTGATCGGCCAGGAGGAGGCGGTGAAGGCGGTATCGACGGCGGTGCGGCGCGCCCGCGCCGGCCTCCAGGATCCGAACCGCCCCATCGGGTCGTTCATGTTCCTGGGTCCGACCGGAGTGGGCAAGACCGAGTTGACCAAGGCGTTGGCCGAGTTCCTGTTCGACGACGAGTCGGCGCTCATTCGGATCGACATGTCGGAGTACATGGAGAAGCATTCCGTGGCGCGGCTGATCGGTGCGCCGCCCGGTTACGTCGGCTACGAGGAAGGCGGATCGCTCACCGAGGCGGTGCGGCGGCGCCCCTACCAGGTGGTGCTATTCGACGAAATCGAGAAGGCGCATCCTGACGTATTCAACGTGCTGCTCCAGGTGCTCGACGATGGCCGTCTTACCGACGGCCAAGGTCACACTGTTGATTTCCGCAACACGCTCATTGTGATGACCTCAAATCTCGGATCGGAGCTCCTGGCCTCCCAGCCGGAGGATCAGGACACCGATGCCGTGCGCGATCGGGTGATGGAGGTCGTCCGTGCAAGCTTCCGCCCGGAATTCCTTAACCGTGTGGACGAGATCATTCTTTTCCATCGCCTTCGGCGTGAGGATATGGTCCACATCGTGGACATTCAGATCAGCCGCGTGGCGAGGCGGCTGGCCGATCGGAAGATCACGATTGAGCTCGATGAATCCGCGCGTGACTGGTTGGCCAAGAAGGGATGGGATCCGGCTTATGGGGCGCGCCCGCTCAAGCGCGTGATCCAGAAGTCGGTAGAGGATCCATTGGCCGAGCAGATCCTGAGAGGCGAGGTGAAGGACGGCGACAATGTCGCCATTTCCGCCGGCAAGCAGGGACTCATCTTTAACGGCAAGTTGGCCGCAGCAGCGTGATCAGGACCGGCGGATACCCGAGCCCGGGTATGCCGATGTCCTGCTAGCTGCTACCTGCCCTGAGCGTAGCGGGTAGGCTGCGCCCGGGACAGCATGGTATCGAGCCGCCCGCGCTCCTGATCGAAACTCGCGAGCAGAGTGCCTTCCAGCACGCGGCCGCGCGGCAGCTTGACCTTCATCGGATCCACAAAGCGGCCGTTCACCAGGATTTCAAAGTGCAGATGGGCGCCGGTGGAGAGCCCGGTCGAGCCCACATATCCGATCACCTGACCCTGCCGTACGCGTTTGCCGGTGTCCATGCCGCGCGCGAATGCCGACATGTGGCCATAGGCGCTTTCCCATCCGTTCGCGTGCCGGATGCGGATGTACTTTCCGTATCCTCCCTCAAGCCCGATCTTTTCGATTACGCCGTTGCCCGCAGCAAAGATCGGCGTCCCGGGCGCGGAGGCCCAATCTACCCCGGTGTGCATTTTCATAAACCCGAGGAGGGGATGATTGCGGCCGCCGAAGCCGGAAGTAATGGATCCCTCGGCGACAGGCTTGCGTACGAGGAACTTTTTCGCGCTCTTGCCGCTCTCATCGTAATAGTCCACCACGCCATCGTCCGTGGTCTGATAGCGGTAGAACTTGCGTGTCTCACCACCCGTTGTCAGCGAGGCAAACAATACCTCGGCTTTGCTGTTGTCGCTCGCATTCTCGTCATCGCTGGCAAACAGAACCTCGAAAGAATCGCCCGGCTGCACCTTGCGCTGGAAATCCACATCGTAGGAGTAGATGCGAATCAGATCGTCCACCACGGGGCGTGGGATATGGTTGCGCAGTGCCGTCTCGTAGATGCTCTGATAGAGGTGAACGCCCTTGCCGTCGTCCTCATCGTCGCTCCCGGACGAGCTGACGCTGTTGGCGTTGCGTACATCAACTGCGACGTATTTGCCCTTGTCCGACCATGCGACCATGGCGTCGACACTTGTATCGGTCGCAATAATGATGCGGACCGGCCGCAGCCTTATTCCGTCCGGACCTGGAGCAAGGAGAACCCTGAGCTTGTAGCCGTCCCGGGGGCTGGTGTCCCTGCCACGGCCGCCAAACGCTGCAGTGATCGCTTTGAGCTCGTCAGCGTTTGCGCCCATATCGCGCAGGATGGTGGAAACCGAGTCCCCTTTCTTGAGCGCGACCGCGCGTTCATTCCAGGCGTTCCCGCCGGTCACCTGCTCGGTCGTTTTCGGCAACAGCGTGACGTTCTCCGGCACTATGCGAGGCTCGAATCCGGCATAGGGATCGTTGTTGCGCTCGGGCGCATAGGCGGTCAGCGGGATTCCATCGGCAATCACCGGTCGCTGAGACGAGCCGCCGTCCCAGCTCGCTGCCTCGCGCACCCGCGCCAGCACATCGTCGAGCGGCAATACGACCGCGAGCTTCGCACGCGGCAGTATGGCGCTCAGGTCGCGGGTGACAAACGATACCTCCGCGTCGGGTTCAGCGCCGGCGGCCTCATCCGCATTGGCGCTGAGGCCTGACGATTGTGCGAGCAGTTTTTGCGGATTGAACGGCGGGATGTTGGCAGAGAGCTCGGAGACTGAGAGCGACAGGTTTCCCGCGACACGGATGAAAGGGCGAACGCGCACAATCTCGCGGTTTCCGCTTCCACGGGTCGTGGTCGAAACTCTTATGACCTGGCGCGCGGCATTCGCCTCCCCCGGCGGCGGCAGGCGATCGTTCTTGCGCGTCACGTTTGTGACCCGTTCGGAGATGCTGCTCGCTACGGTACGCAATGCCGCTTCCACGCGCTCCGGCACTGTCGCGAAGTTGCTCTCCCCATCGAGGGCTGCGAAAACGGCGCCGCCCATCAGGGCCGCGCCGCAAAGACCCGCCAGGATTGTCGCGCTGAACCATTGAACCGACACTCTGCGACGATCGACCAGAGCGTGGTTCTCACCATCCACGGAAAGCGGGGGCTCGTTGCCGAGGTCGATGTGCTCGGCTTCGAAGCTCGAACGGAATACCGCTCCTCGTTTGCCCTGGTCCAAGCCCGACGTCCCCTGCCGTCCGCGCGAGCGGTCCCACACGAGCTGAAAGGTGCCGAACACATCTGGACCACCGGCGCGGACGTCGGCGCGGACCGCATATCGGTGCCGCCAGACCTACGTCGGACGCCCGCATTCCTTGACGCGTTCTGGAACTATCGTTGGGCGATGCCCGCATGTCCCGGTAGCGGCGACAGCAGTGCAAGCTCCCCGACAGCGACACCTCCCGTCCGGGAACAACAGGGGCGAGGATTGTGGCTGCAGTGCGGCGCTGACCCCCTTTAGATCGGCCCTAAGCTACCGAAATTGCTCACGAAGCTGGGTGTGGCATGCCCGCATCTCAGGGAATATTTTTGCCGAAGGCCGGGTGTTGACTTTTGGACGAGGCAAACCCTATATAATCGTCCATTCGGCCCGCCGTCGCCTGGGCGCGACGGCGTGTCTTCGAAGCTCCTCACTGATACTCGGTGACCAGGCTTCCGATTTTGTCGGAAGTCCGCGGCTTCGGCGGCTCTCCAGTCGATGGAGAGTGGGACTCGTTGCGCGGGTTCCGGGCTGTTTGACAGGTGAATCGGAAGAAAGAGAAACGTGGACGGCGGAGTCGCCGCGGACCGCGATCTCGGCGGGATTGCCTTTCCAGGAAGGCAGTTTCAAAGCAGATCTGCGGTCGGACGAGACTTCGGCGGTCGACGTTTCAGGTCAACACCCTTGTTGCCTGCGGATGTTGAGCGGGTGCGGCGCAAGTCGTGCTCGCGCTCATGCGCGTGCACAGGAGTGGGACCTCGTCAAACGTTGTGATCAGCCGGGCAAAGTTCTCATCCAACTTGAGAGTTTGATCCTGGCTCAGAGCGAACGCTGGCGGCAGGCCTAACACATGCAAGTCGAGCGCCCCGCAAGGGGAGCGGCAGACGGGAGAGTAACACGTGGGAACGTACCCTTTGGTTCGGAACAACCCAGGGAAACTTGGGCTAATACCGGATAAGCCCTTACGGGGAAAGATTCATCGCCGAAGGATCGGCCCGCGTCTGATTAGCTAGTTGGTGGGGTAATGGCCCACCAAGGCGACGATCAGTAGCTGGTCTGAGAGGATGATCAGCCTCACTGGGACTGAGACACGGCCCAGACTCCTACGGGAGGCAGCAGTGGGGAATATTGGACAATGGGCGCAAGCCTGATCCAGCCATGCCGCGTGGGTGATGAAGGCC
>DATBHG010000059.1:0-5653 GCA_036557665.1 Xanthobacteraceae bacterium
ACGATCTCAAGGCCCATCATCTGGCCCACAAGACCTTCACCGATGTCGCCGCCCTCGACCAGACCATCCACGCCGTCGTCGACGATCTGAACCACGAGCGCAGCGCCGAACCGTTGGTCAACATCAGAATCTCTGCTTAGCTCGGCTCAATGGCGCGTTCTCCAGAAAAGACCTCGGGTTGTACCAGCCCAACGACTCGGGTCGCCGCGCTGTCCAGGTGCAAAGGCGAGGGCAAACCTCGAGAATGGATTGGCGGAGCGGCTGTCCGTCTACGGCAAGCCACCCGCCAGCCGGCGTCATCCTCCCTCAGCTCTCCTCAGCTCTTGCGCCCGATGCCGGCCATAGAAGACATTCGCTGAATGCGCACGACCGCAGTGCGCCAGCCGAGCTGGCGCCTTCTGCGGCCTCCCGTGTTGGAGCGTCCGCGGCAGCGCCGTTCGACACCCTGGGCATGGCGGCGTCAAGGTCGCCAGCCGGGCTGGCAAGTGTTGCCGTCCCAGTAGGCATGGCGGCCGCAGAACTGGCGGTCGATGCGCCGCTGACGCGCCCCGGTGCGGTAGTCGTCATAGTACCGATACTCGCGATAGTGCCGGGGAGCATAGTAATAGCCGTCATGATAGGTCGGACCGATGTACACGCCGGCCCCCGGAACCTCGATCGCCACTTGCGCAACGGCGGTGCCATAGCCTGACATGAGGGCGATCCCGCCCACGGCGGCCGCCAGCAGGAATTGACGCATGATGCAATCTCCTTTCGAGCCGTTGTGGCCCGTTAACCATCTCGACACTCGAAAAGTTCCGTCTCGGGTTACAGGACACGGTCGACCCCAGCAGAGGATCGTGGAACCTCCGCCTGTAACAGTCGGATTTTTCAATGACTTATGTCGCTGAACGACCATCGAGATGTAACTCACCTGTATACGAGTGATTTCAATGATTTCAGTGATTTCAAAGGCGTATTTCGGGTGTTGGCAGCTTCTGCACTACCTTGGAACGAGTGAAAAGAAACGGCCGGGGACCGCGAGGTTCCGGGGTCTTCAGATTTCGGGAAGCGGGACGAATGCGCCGCCACTCCCCCACCGAAGGTCGACTGAGCAGCGCGTAGTCCGCACCCCGCTCGCGCGCTTGTTGCCTGGCATGCGCGCGTAGGGCACGCGGCCACATCCCTACGACCGGCAGAAGACGTTGATGGACCCGGTCGTTCCTCTTTCTTTACCGTTTGCTGTCGTACTCGGGACCGACACGGCTGGAGGGGATCATGGGAAAGAAGCGTCCGAAAACGAACGCTGGCGCGCAGCTCGACGAGCTTCTGAAAACGTATGCGCTCCGGCGTCTGGAACACGGCTCACCCAGCGCGCCCAAACCCAAGAAGGTCAAGCGAAGCAAAAAGCGATGAGCAGTCCAAGGGATCGACCCGGTCGGCCACGGCCGCGCGCGCAGCACCGGCGAATTGTCGCTTTGCTCCCACCCCTGAGCGATGGTGGCACCCGTTCACAGAACAACGCCGCCATTGAAACTTCGCCAGACGACCTCGCAACTCCTCGACGGGATTCTCTGCGATCGAACACTCGATGGAGGGGCACAGAGTCGATAGCCCGACGGAAACTGCGAACACGAATTTCTGGTCCCGGCAGGGAGGGACGTTCTGTGCGCTGCTCGCCCTGTTCCCGGCCGCAGCAGCTAACCATACCGGCGGAATTCCCGTCAGCAAAGCCAAACGATCGACCCGAGTTCAGCGTTCCTTTTGCGCGTATGTGAGTTCGATTTGGGCGTTGGTCTCGCGCGGGAGGCAACCGCGCGCGCCTCGACATCGCGAGTAAGCCCCGCAAGTCTCCGTGCGGGCAGGTCGAAGTGGAAAGATCATGGCGGGCTCACTCCTGGACACCATCCGGTATCCTACTGAGTTGCGCCGACTGCGACCCGAGAGACTCAGAACCGTTGCCGATCAGCTGCGCGCCGAGACCATTGCTGCCGTTTCGGTGACGGGCGGACATCTCGGCGCCGGCTTGGGCGTCGTGGAGCTGACAGTCGCGCTGCACTACGTCTTCGACACGCCCCGCGATCGACTCATTTGGGACGTCGGCCACCAAGCATATCCGCATAAGATCCTGACCGGGCGGCGAGATCGGATCCGAGCGTTGCGGCAAGGCGGCGGCCTCTCCGGCTTCACCAAGCGCGCGGAAAGCGAATTCGATCCTTTTGGAGCGGCGCATTCTTCCACTTCCATATCCGCTGGGCTCGGCATGGCCGCGGCGCGCGACCTGCGCAAGGAAGCGCGCAACATCGTCTGCGTCATCGGCGACGGTGCCATGTCGGCCGGTATGGCCTACGAGGCGATGAACAATGCCGGCTCTGCAAAGTCGCGTCTCCTGGTGATTCTCAACGACAACGGCATGTCCATCGCCCCGCCGGTCGGTGCAATGTCGGGCTATCTTGCCAAATTGGTCTCCAGGCCGGCCCATCGCACGTTGCGCAGCATCGGCGCGGCGCGGCACCTCCGGCGGTCCGAGGGTCTCGCGCTCGGCGGGTGGGAAGGCAGCACGCTCTTCGATGAACTCGGCTTCCACTATGTCGGCCCGATCGACGGGCACAATCTCGATCACTTGGTCCCCGTGCTGCAGAAGCTGCGAGACGCGGGAAACGGTCCAATCCTGCTCCACGTCGTCACGCAAAAGGGCAAGGGCTATCCACCTGCCGAAAAATCGGCGGATAAGTGCCACGGCGTCGTCAAGTTCGACGTCGCCACGGGGAGGCAGAACACGTCCGGAGCGCGCGCGCCTACCTACACCAGGGTGTTCGGTGAGAGCCTCGCTCGGGAGGCCGCCAAGGACCCCAACATCGTCGCCATCACGGCGGCCATGCCCGCGGGGACCGGCCTCGATATCTTTGCGAGCCGCTTTCCCGAGCGCATGTTCGACGTCGGCATCGCCGAGCAGCACGCGGTGACCTTTGCTGCGGGCTTGGCGGCCGAGGGGCTCAAGCCCTTCGTGGCGATCTACTCGACGTTCCTCCAGCGCGCATACGATCAGGTGGTGCACGATGTCGCCCTGCAGCGCCTGCCCGTGCGATTTGCGATCGACCGCGCCGGCCTCGTTGGCGCCGACGGCCCAACCCATGCTGGCGCGTTCGATCTGGCCTATCTCGGCTGCCTGCCCGGACTCGTGATCATGGCGGCGGCCGACGAGTGCGAACTGGTGCACATGGTGGCGACCGCCGCGGCAATAGACGACCGCCCCTGCGCGTTCAGGTATCCGCGTGGCGAAGGCACCGGCGTTGCTCTGCCGGCGGCGGGCTCGCCGCTGGAGCTCGGCAGGGGTCGGATCGTCCGCGAGGGAGAGACCGTCTGCCTGCTGTCGCTGGGAACGCGCCTGGGCGATTGCCTCAGGGCGGCAGACGAGCTGGCTGGCTACGGCATCTCGGTCACGGTCGCCGACGCGCGTTTCGCCAAGCCGCTCGACGTGCAGCTCATCCTGCGACTCGCCCGTGAGCACGCGTGCCTGGTAACGATCGAGGAGGGATCGATCGGAGGCTTTGCCGCCCACGTCATGCAGGCGCTGGCGGAGCACGGGCTCGTCGACTGCGGTTTGTGTGTGCGGTCAATGGTACTGCCCGATCGCTTCATCGATCAGGACAGCCCCTCCGCAATGTACCTTCAGGCGGGATTGTCTCAGGGGACGATCGTGCGCAAGGTCCGCCAGCTGGTTGGAAGCAGGAATGCGAAGCGGGAGCTCGAGCTTGCGCAATTTGGGCTGGAGGCCCGCCTCGAACCGAAGCCATCTCCGCCCGTCGCGCGGCCGCGGCCAGGAGCTGAGGCAATCTGCCAGGACGCACGAAAGACGCGGTGATGCACATTCTCCTAGCCCAGCCTCGAGGCTTCTGTGCAGGGGTCGTCCGAGCCATAGAGATCGTCGAGCGCGCGCTCCAGAAGTTTGGTCCTCCCGTCTATGTGCGGCATGAAATCGTCCACAACCGACACGTGGTGGAGAGCCTGCAGTCGAAGGGCGCCCGATTTGTGGAGTCGCTCGCGGAGGTTCCCGCCCACGCGGTCACCATCTTCAGCGCCCACGGAGTTGCGCGGTCGGTGGAGGAGGAGGCCGCGCGACGCGCACTCAACGTCATCGATGCGACCTGCCCGCTCGTGAGCAAAGTACACCATCAGGCCGAGCGCTACGTGAGCGGTGGGCGTGAGCTCATACTGATCGGTCATGCCGGTCATCCCGAGGTGGAGGGGACGATGGGTCGGATTCCCGGTCCCGTCCACCTGGTGCAGACCGAGCAAGACGTTGCCCGACTCGACCTCGCTCGCGACGTCCCCGTCGCCTACGTGACGCAGACGACGCTGAGCGTCGACGATACGCGTGAGATCATCGCGGCCCTGCATCTGAGGTTCGACAACGTCGTCGGCCCGGATACCAGAGACATCTGCTACGCCACACAGAACCGGCAGAGAGCCGTGCGGGAGCTGTGCAGGCTTTCTCACGTGCTCCTTGTCGTGGGGGCCAGCAATAGCTCCAACTCCAATCGTCTGCGGGAGATCGGAGCCGGGTTGGGTGTTCCGAGCTACCTGGTCGCGGACGGTGACGGGGTCGATCCGGCATGGGTACGCTCCGGCGAGACCGTTGGCATCACGGCCGGTGCATCGGCACCCGAGTGTCTCGTTGAGCATGTGATCGACGCGTTGGCGCGGATCGAGCCGGTCACGGTTTCAACCCTGCACGGCAACAGCGAGCACATTGAATTCAAGCTGCCTGCCCCGCTGGCGCAGGCAAAGCGCGGGCTCGCGAGCACCTGAATTCCCCGCGAGCCGCATCGCGGCTCGCGGGCAGCAGGAGGTCGGTCAAAATGGGCATTGCGCTCCTGCAGAGGCTCTACGTCGGCGCCTACGTCGTGCGGCAGCACTTGGCCGGACGCAAACGATATCCGCTCGTCCTCATGCTGGAGCCACTGTTTCGCTGCAACCTTGCGTGCGCCGGCTGCGGCAAGATCGACTACCCGGACAAGATTCTCAATCAGCGGCTTTCGCTTGCCGAATGCCTCGCGGCCGCCGACGAATGCGGAGCGCCGATCGTCTCGATAGCCGGCGGGGAACCGCTGCTTCACCGCGACCTGCCCGAAATCGTCGCCGGCATCATCGCACGCGGGAAGTTCGTCTATCTCTGCACGAACGCGCTCCTCATGGAGAGGAAGCTCGCTCAATATCGCCCGAGCGTCTTCTTCACGTGGTCCGTTCATCTGGACGGCGACCGCGGGCTGCACGACCGCTCTGTTTGCCGGACCGGCGTCTACGACCGGGCCGTCGCCGCGATTGCCAGCGCCCGAGGTCGCGGATTTCGGGTCAACATAAACTGCACGCTGTTCGACAATGCCGACGCCGAGCGCATCGCCCGGTTCTTCGACAGCGCCGCCAAGCTGGGCGTCGACGGCATTACGGTGTCTCCAGGGTACGCCTACGAGCGGGCGCCGGATCAGCAGCACTTCCTCAAGCGCCTGCGCTCGAAGCTGCTTTTTCGGGACATACTCCGCAGAGGCCGCGGGGGGCGCGCCTGGCCGCTCAATCAGTCGGCTCTGTTTCTCGACTTCCTGGCTGGCAACCAAGCCTATCGTTGTACGCCGTGGGGCAATCCCACGCGTAACGTTTTCGGATGGCAAAGACC
>DATBHG010000060.1:0-3329 GCA_036557665.1 Xanthobacteraceae bacterium
TGCCCATCGCCATGGCGATGTTGAGGAAGAACTGGTCGTTGCCGGCGATGAAGGCCAGCGTCTGTGCCAACTTCTCGCTGTCCTTCGTGGCCCGTGCCAGCCAGGGCGAGATTTCACGCAGGAACAGGCTGGTGCACGCGATGTTGCGCTGGTGCATTTCGTCGCCCATGCCGAGCCCACGCGCGACGATGGATTTCAGCGCAATGCCGCCGGCCGCACGCACCGCTTTCCCCAGCATGGGCCCGAGCACGTCGCGCAGCCAGCCGAGCCGGTTCAGGACCTCGGCGTCATTCCCGCCGAACCGCATGACCTTTCCGAGACCTTCGTTGATCGTGCAGTACGCGCGGTTTCCGAAGGTCCGGTTCTCCACGATCATGACGGGCATGCCGCGCGTGGTCATGCCGGTCATCGGCCCGACCGCGCCGCAATGATGATTGGGCTCGAACCGCACGCCGCCACTGGCGGCGAGCCTGCCCGCAGCATCGAGGTCCTCGGCCCAGCCCTCGAACAGAATCGCCCCGGCGATGGCACCCTGCATCGGGCCGCACATGCGAGACCATTCGATGGGCGGTCCCGCGTGGAGAATCAGGCGGTCGGTCAGTTGCGGAATGACGGTTTCCGCTGGAACGACGTCGACGAGAACCGGATCGCCTTCCAGCATGCGCCGCACCGCGACCTGGTTGGCGGCATCGATCCGGTCGGCTGTTTCCCCCGGCGTGCTCAGCAGCGCGGCGAGCTTGGCAGATTCAGGATCGCCGCCGGGCGGCACCCAGTCCACCTGGGCGACTGGAACACCGAGGCTCGCCAACTCGCTGGCGAAGCTCTCGAGGCCGATATTGACGACGTTCAGCTCGGATTTCAGCAGCTTCTCGAGTGACACGCCGCTCATGGTGCACGCACCGCTTCCAGCATCGGTCGACGTCTCCTCGAGGGTTGGTAAGAGCGCGCTTACTTTCTAGTCCGACGGGCCGCCTTGTCAATTGTGAGCATCGCATCCGAATCCGTGCCCCAGACCGTCTGCGGCAGCCGGCCCCGCGCCTTCGCAACAGCCGGGTCCGCCAGCCAAGCGAGTGTCAGCTCCTGTGCGTGTGCCCGTCGCAACTCGATCCAGCCCGGATCGCTCAGGTCCTGGCCGAACATCGCCGACAGCGTGAAGCGGTTGGAAACGTGGAAATAGCTGAGCGCAGTGATGGACACGTAGAGCTGGATCGGGTCCACACCCGCGCGAAAGGCACCGGAGCGTCGGCCGCGCTCCAAGAGATCGGTAATGATCGCGAGCAGCGGCAGTGTCAGCGGGCGGACCGCGCGCGACTTCCTGACGAAGCGACCGCGCAGCATGTTCTCGTTGTTGAGCAGCGCGATATAGTCGGGATGCGCGGCAAAGAACCTGAACGTAAAGTCGATCAGCCGGGCCATCCCCTCGACCGGCTCCACCTTGTCGAGATCGAGCCCGCGCTCCTCCGCCCGGATCTGCGTGTACACCCGCTCCAGGACCGCCGTGTAAAGGCCCTCCTTGTCCCCGAAATAGTGATAGAGCAGGCGCATGTTGGTGCCGCTGCGCGTGGAGATGGCTTCCACGCGCGCACCCGTGAAGCCGTTGCGGCAGAACTCGCCGACCGCTGCCTTGAGAATCGCTTCTCGGGTTCGCGCCGGATTGCGTTTGCGCCCTTTGAGTTCGAGCGCGGTGCGCTTTTGCTTCATGCCGAGCCTTGCTCGAGAGGGCGGTCGCCGCGGCGCCGAGCCGAAGTCGCCTGCAACTTGACAGATTGAGCGGCGATGTAAATACTTTCTTACTTCGCTGGGCGGAGGCGTTTGCTCTTTTGTCGTTGGCGCGTTGCCGGTTCCCTGCGCAGGGCAAGCATGCGGCCGGAAGCAATCGCAAGCAGATGCAAAGAGCGTGACGATGTGAGAGGAGACGCACGATGAGCCTTTTCGGTGACAAGGGTGCCAGCCGTTGGCTGGCGTGGGCAGCTTTTGCTGGGCTGGCGTTCCCGATCTCGCCGGCACCCGCGTTCGCCGCGGACCCGATCAAGATCGGTCAGGTGGCGGCCCTCTCGGGGCCATCGGCGCAATCAGGCGAGGCGATGACCCGCGGACTGCAGATCGCCATCGACGAGATCAACGCCAAGGGCGGTCTTCTCAAGGGACGCCAGCTCCAGCTGATCCAGCGCGACGACGAATCCAATCCCCCCAAGGGCTTGATCGCCGCACGCGAGTTGATCTTCAAGGAGAAGGTGGCCGCATTCTTCGGCGGCCTCGATACGCCGGTGTCGCTGGCCATCGTGCCGGTGGCCAACAGGGAGGCGGTGCCTTTCATCGGCATCTGGGCGGCCGGGACCAACATCACGCACAACGGGGCCAAGCCCAATTTCGTGTTCCGCGTCTCCGCCGTTGACGCCCTGGTCGACGTTCGCCTCCTCAAGCACGCCGAGAAACTCGGGAGTAAGAAGGCCGGTCTCATTCTCATCAACAACCCATGGGGCGAATCCAACGAGAAGGGGTTGAAAGCAGCGGCGGAGGCCAACAAGGACATCGCCATCGTCGGGATCGAGAAGTTCGAGAACAACGATGTCGATCTTGTGCCGCAGCTGACACGGCTGAAGCAGGCCGGAGCCGACGTGTTGATCCTCGTCGGCAACGCCGCACCAGGGGCGCAAGTTATGAAGTCGCGCGAGCGCATGGCATGGAAGGTGCCGGTCGTGTCGCATTGGGGAATTTCCGGCGGCCGCTTCCCGGAGCTTGCCGGTCCCTCGGCGGGTGACGCGCAATTCGTCCAGACCCACAGCTTCTTCGGCGAGCAGAATGCGGCCGGCAAGAGGCTGATCGCGGCGCTCGTAAAGAAGTATCCGGAGATCAAGGGTCCTGCAGACATCTTCTCGCCGGTCGGCACGGCGAACGCCTACGACGCCATGCATCTGCTGGCCATGGCAATCGAGAGAGCCGGCTCCACCGACGGCAAAGCCATCCGCCAGGCCTTGGAGAGCCTCGGCACCTACGAGGGCCTCATCAAGACCTACAGACAGCCGTTCACGGCAGATAACCATGACGCGCTGGGACCGGACGACTACGTGATGGTGCGCTACGTCGGAAGCGATATTCACCCGGTGAAATAGCGGGTGCGCAAATGGGCGGGGCCGGTGGGAGCCGGCCCGCTTTTTCTGAGCTCTTCCCAAAGGGAACGACCGGCCGCATGCTGTTGCTCGCCTCGGCGCTCATCACCGGGCTCGGACTCGGAAGCATGTACGGGCTGTTGGCGCTCGGCTACCACGTGACCTACGCGGTCTCCAGCACCGTCAATTTTGCCCAGGGCAGCACGATGATGCTGGGCG
>DATBHG010000061.1:5000-63583 GCA_036557665.1 Xanthobacteraceae bacterium
GAGCTCTGGTTTTGGCATGCGCTCATACAATCGCACACCGAAAGCGATGTTCTCGTAGATTGACATCGGAAATGGGGTGGGTTTCTGAAATACCATACCTATCCGTGCCCGCAGCAGATTGAGATCCTGCTTCGGCGAGAGAATATCCTCGCCGTCGAGCAGGACTTCGCCGGCCGCGCGCTGGTTCGGGTAGAGATCGTACATGCGATTGAGAACGCGCAGCAGGGTCGATTTTCCGCATCCGGACGGGCCGATGAACGCGGTGACCTTGCCGTGGTAGAGCGGTAGTGAGATTTGCTTGAGCGCCTTGGCGGCGCCATAGAAGAAGTCCAGCGAACGAATGGAGATTTTTTCCATCAGCCGGCCCGGATCGGAAGCGATCTGGGGAACGGCAGCCGTGGTTACCGGAGCAAGATTCATGACTTTGTTCTCGTCGCGGCGAGGGCGCGCGCAGTAATGCTCAAAGCGAGCACGGCAAGGGTGATGATCAGTGCGCCGGTCCAGGCGAGCTTCTGCCAATCGGCATAAGGCGAAAGCGCGAACTGGAAAATGACCACTGGCAGGCTGGAGATCGGCGCATTGAGATCGAGGGTCCAGAACTGGTTGTTGAGCGCGGTGAAGAGAAGCGGAGCGGTTTCGCCGCTGATGCGTGCGACCGCGAGCAGAATGCCGGTGAGCATGCCGGCGCGTGCGGCGCGATAGCAGACTTGGCGGATGACGACGGCCCGTGGACTGCCGAGCGCAGTCGCGGCCTCGCGCAACGGGTTCGGCACCAGAAGGAGCATGTCCTCCGTCGTACGTACCACCACCGGAATAACGATTACCGCCAGCGCGACGGCCCCGGCGAGCCCGGAGAAATGACCCATCGGTGCGACCATCACCTCATAGATGAACAGTCCCACCACGATGGATGGCGCGCTAAGCAGAATGTCGTTGATGAACCGTACGATGAAGGTCAGGCGGTCATGCCGGCCGTATTCCGCCATGTAGGTGCCCGCGAGCATGCCGATGGGAGTGCCGATCGCAACCGCGAGGGCAGTGAGGACGAGGCTGCCGACAATCGGGTTGAGGAGACCGCCGGCAGACCCTGGCGGGGGCGTCATCTGTGTGAACGTCGCAACGGAGAGTCCGCTAAGCCCCTCCCAGAGCAGGACCCCCAGGATAAGGACCAGCCAGCCAAGCCCGATGACCGTGGCGGCAAAAGAAAGCCCCATTGCAATCCGATTGCGTCGGCGCCGAGCGGCATAGAGCTCGTTCATGCTTCTACCCCACCCGGCGCTCGATCCGCAGCAGCATGTAGCGCGCGGCCGCCAGGACGAGGAAAGTGATGACGAACAGGATGAGACCAAGCGCAATCAGGGACGACGTATAGAGATCGGCCACGGCTTCGGTGAACTCGTTGGCAATGGTCGCCGAGATGGTGGTGCCCGGCGCCAGAATTGACGCCGATATGCGATGCGCATTGCCGATGACGAATGTCACGGCCATGGTTTCGCCAAGCGCTCGACCGAGCCCCAGCATGATTGCGCCAATGACGCCGGCGCGCGCATACGGCAGGACGACGTAGCGCACGACCTCCCACCTGGTGCAACCCACGCCGTAAGCCGCTTCCTTGAGCACCGGCGGAACCGCGGCGAATACGTCGCGGGAAATCGAGGTGATGAACGGCAGGACCATGATGGCGAGGATCAATCCGGCGGTGAGCATGCCGATGCCGTAGGGCGGTCCGGCGAACAGCGAGGATAGGCCCGGGACCGGACCAAACGCGGTGATCAGAAAGGGCTGTAGTGTCTGCTGCAGGAACGGCGCGAATACGAACAGCCCCCAGATGCCGTAGATGATGCTGGGTATCCCGGCGAGCAATTCGATGGCGATGCCGATGGGGCGCCGCAGCCAGATCGGGCAAAGCTCGGTCAGAAAGACTGCAATCAGGAGCCCAAGCGGTACGGCCATCAGCATTGCGATGGAAGAGGTGACCAGCGTTCCATAGATCGGTGCCAGCGCTCCGAATTTTTCTGTGACCGGGTTCCAGCGCTCCTCAATCAGGAAATCGAAACCGAAGGCTTTCAACGCGGGGAGCGAGCCGCTGACGAGCGAAACGATGACCCCGCCAAGAAGGGCCAGGACCGCAATCGCGGCAGCACGCGTGACGATGCGAAACGCTACATCGCCCGTCCGCATGCGCACGAGTGCCCTGGCGCGCGCGGACGAGGCGATGGCTGAGATCGATTGCACTGGCAAGGCTACATCGGCCATTGATCCATTGTCACAGCTGTAGCCTTGTTCAAAACGAGAGCAGGCGAAGGCAAGGGGAAAGGCATCGAAAATGCGCTTTTTCCCCTGAAGTCTGAACGAGCTCAGCGCGCCATCGCAAAGACCGGCTTTCCGCTGGCGTCCTTGATCTGCTCGGACCAGACTTTGCGGATTTCGTCGACCACATTGGCGGGCATCGGCACGTAATCGAGCTCCTCGGCCATCTTGCCGCCGTTGTTATAGGCCCAGTCGAAAAACTTCAGAGCCTCGGCGGCCGCCGCAGGATCCTTCGGCTGCTTGTGGATCAGAATGAATGTTGCTGCAGTGATCGGCCAGCTCGCAGCTCCTGGCTGATCTGTGAGGATGAGACCAAACCCAGGAGCGCTTTGCCAGTCAGCGTTGCTTGCCGCCGCGGTAAACGCTTCCATGGTCGGGCTTACTGTTTTGCCTTCCTTGTTGGTCAGTTTGGTGTAGGTCAGCTTGTTCTGCTTGGCGTACGCGTACTCGACGTAGCCAATGGAGCCCTTGGTCTGCGCAACGTTGTTGGCGATGCCTTCGTTGCCCTTGGCACCGATACCCGCCGGCCATTCGACCGAGGTGTTGGAGCCGACCTTCGATTTCCAATCCGGTTGCACCTTGCCGAGATAGTCGGTGAATACAAAGGTGGTGCCGGACCCGTCGGACCGATGTACGACCGCGATGGCTTGCGATGGCAGCTTGACGCCCGCATTGGGCTTCTGGATCGCCGGGTCGTTCCAGCTCTTGATGTCGCCAAGAAAGATCTTGGCCAGGGTCGGCCCGTCCAGGGCGATGTCGCCGGGCTTGACACCATCCAGGTTTACGACCGCGACCACGCCACCCATTACGGTCGGGAATTGCACCAGACCGTTCTTGTCGAGGTCGGCTCCCTTGAGCGGCATGTCGCTTGCACCGAAGGTGACCGTGTTGGCCTCGATCTGCTTGATGCCGCCGCCAGACCCGATCGACTGATAGTTCAGGCCGATTCCGGTCTGTTTCTTGTAGGCATCGGCCCATTTCGCATAGATGGGATACGGGAAAGTTGCGCCGGCGCCTGACAGGCTTTGGGCAGTTGCAGGCATCAGCCCAGCGGCTACGAAAGATCCAGCCAATGCAAGGGTATGAAGACGTCTCAAGAGGTCTCTCCTGTGGTTGAACGGGCCGAACCGCGCAATTGCGAGCGAATGCATTGCCCGGCCTTGCGGTCTGAGCTTCTTTGTCCGGAACCTCGCTTCGGGATATGGAAAGTCCGTTTCGATGCTCCAATGCGAGGTCAGCGTGTTTTTAATCAGGCTGTGTCATTGACTTATGACACTTGGATGACAGTTGGATGACAATTTCCCCGCTGGGCAGCGGCCCATTCCTAGCTTCGAGGAAGCCCGCACAGACGTGGCTCGCGTGGCTCGTTATAACCGCGTTCGCGGTCGCGCTTTCCTACATTTGGCTCGATCGGCCGATCGCGCTCTTCGCGCATGCGCATCTGCACCCCTATGATCTCTTTGCGAGGCTCAATTCTGTCCCGGCGATCGTAAGTCCCGTTGTGATCTTTGCTTTCGCGGCGATAGGCCTCTGGGCGTTGAGCGAGCGTGCGCTATCGAGGCTGCAGACCGTAACGGTACTTGCAGTCGTGAGTTTGGCCGTGGCCTCGGGCGTGAAGGACCAGCTCAAACTCGCATTTGGGCGCACCTGGCCGGAGACGTGGGTGCGCAATAATCCATCGTTCATTCGCGACGGCGTTTACGGTTTCAACCCGTTCCACGGTGGCCCGGGTTTCGCCGCCTTTCCTTCTGGACACGCAACGGCCGTTTGCGCCGTGATGTCGGTGCTATGGATATGCTACCCGAGATATCGGGCGCTCTACGCCGTCTGCATGGTTGCTGTTGCGATCGGTCTGGTCGGCGCCGACCTCCATTTTCTCAGCGATGTGATTGCCGGGGCGTTCCTGGGCGTCTCCACGGGTTGGCTCACGGTAGTGCTATGGGAGCGAGGGCGGCATCATTTGCGGTCGGCTGAGAAGGCGACCCTGCCCGGCAAATTAGATCGAGATCACGCCGCCGATTTCCACTATCTGGTTGCGGAGGAGATGACGGAAGTCGGTCACGTGGACTGAGTTGCGCTGCATCAGGGGGTGAACGCGCATCGCTCCGGAGAAAGACAGTCAAGGAGAGCTGCCGCGATGCGGATTGTGGCTGAGGCTCTCGCCTGTATCAGAGGAGGGCGGGAGGTCTTTCGCGACCTGAGCTTCACAGTGAATGCGGGTGAGATGCTGGCCGTCACCGGCCCGAACGGAGCCGGCAAATCGTCCCTTCTCCGTGTGCTCGCCGGTCTCCTACGGCAAACCGATGGCCGGCTCGTTCTCCACGGCGGCGACGCGGAGCTCACCATAGGAGAACAAGCCCATTATGTGGGTCACCAGGATGCTCTCAAACCGTCGCTCACGGTCCAAGAGAACCTCGCTTTCTGGAGTGGTTTTCTCGGCGGTGACGGAGCGGTGGGGAGCTCGCTTGCGCGGGTAGGCCTGAAAGCTCTCGCTCATCTGCCTGCACGGTATCTCTCAGCCGGACAGCGGCGGCGGCTTTCGCTCGCCCGCCTGCTTGCCGTGGAGCGCCCGCTCTGGCTTCTCGACGAGCCCGCCTCCACGCTCGACACTGCAGGTCAGGCGCTGCTTTCCGAAATGATGGCGGCCCACCTCTCCAAGCCGGGGCTCATCCTCGCAGCTGTCCACGGCCCGGCGCCTCCCTCGGCCAAAGTATTACGGCTAACGGGTGTGAGCGCATCGGGACGAGTTGGGTCAGATCTGCCGCAAGAGGCTCGGCTGTGAGGCCGTTGGCCGCGCTCCTGGCGCGCGATGTTCGATTGGCTGTGCGTCTCGGCGGCGGCGCGCTCATCGGTGTGCTGTTTTTTCTCATCGTGGTGACGGTCGTGCCGTTTGCGGTCGGACCTGATCTCGCGCTTCTCACGCGCATTGCGCCGGCCATGCTGTGGCTAGGTGCCCTGCTCGCAAGCTTGCTCGGGCTCGACCGTCTCCTGGCAGGGGACTACGAGGATGGCTCGCTCGATCTGCTCCTGACGGGCCGCCCGCCGCTCGAGCTTGCACTCGCCGCGAAGGCGCTGGCGCACTGGGTGACCACCGGCGTCCCGCTCGTGCTTGCAGCGCCGGTTCTCGGCATCCTGCTCAACCTCGATCCGAGGTCGACGGGCGCAGTGATGATCACGCTGCTCGCCGGCACCCCGGCGCTTACCTTCATCGGTCTGATCGGTGCCGCGCTCACTGTGGCATTGCGGCGTGGCGGGCTCCTGCTCGCGGTGCTGATATTGCCCCTGACCATCCCCGTGCTCATTTTCGGGGTGGCGGCCTCGACCGCGGCAACGCTCGGAACCGTACCGTTTCGCGGGCCATTCATCATTCTCTGTGCTCTGTCGTTGCTGAGCCTTGTCCTGGGACCGGTTGCCGCGGCGATCGCCTTGCGCCAGGGACTGGACTGAACCCGGTGCGAACCCTATGCGTAGGCCATGAGCTTGATCGAGCTCGCCACGCCCTCACGTTTCGTCGCGCTTAGCGCCCGGCTGATGCCGTGGCTGATCGCAGTGACGGCTCTTGCGTTCCTCGTCGGTGGCATTCAGGCCTGTCTCGCGCCCGACGATTATCAGCAGGGCGCGACCGTGAAGATCATGTTCATTCACGTCCCCGCCGCTTGGCTCGGAACTTTCGCGTGGGTGGTGATGAGCGCGGCTGCGCTCGGCACTCTGGTCTGGCGCCACCCCCTCGCCGATGTTGCCGCAAAGGCGGCGGCGCCCATAGGCGCGGCCTTTACGCTCATCTGCCTGCTCACCGGCTCGCTTTGGGGGCGACCGATGTGGGGCACCTATTGGGTCTGGGATGCACGCCTCACCTCGGTCCTCGTTCTGTTTCTGCTTTATCTTGCGGTGATCGCATTGTGGCGCACCATCGACGACCCGGCGCTTGCCGCCCGCACCGCGGCCGTTTTCACACTGGTCGGCGCCATCAATATTCCCATCATCAAGTTCTCCGTCGAGTGGTGGAACACGTTGCATCAGGGACCATCCGTCTTTCGGCTTGGCGGATCGGCGATTCATCCGGCCATCCTCCTGCCTTTGCTGAGCATGCTAGCGGCATTCACCCTGTTGTTTCTGACCTTGCATCTTGCCGCCATGCGCAACGAGATCCTGCGCCGCCGGTTGCGTACCATGCTGCTGATGAAGGCGGACGCGGCAGACCGAGCCTGAGCATGGATTTGGGTCCGTATGCGGTATTCATCGTGACCGCCTATGCAGCCGCGATCGTGATCGTCGCGGGGCTGGTCGCTTGGGTAGTCCTCGATCGCCGCCATCTCGTGCGACAGCTCGCGGAGATGGAAGCGCGGGGCCTTAGCCGCCGCTCGGAACGCAAGCTCGAGGAGCAGTCGTGACCGTTGCCGACAAGCCAGCCGTGGAGGAAAAAACCGCGCCGATGCGCAGACGCGTGCTGGTCCTCGCTCCCCTGGTAGCCTTTCTCGCGTTGGCGGGCCTGTTCATGCTCCGGCTGGGCGCTGGCGATCCGTCCCACATTCCTTCAGCGCTCATCGGGCATGTGGCGCCGGCGACTAAACTTCCGGCGCTGCCCGGGCTCATGCGGGCAGGCAAGGAGGTCCCCGGCCTCGATAGCATGGCGTTTCCGGGCCAGGTTACACTGCTTAATGTGTGGGCCTCGTGGTGCGTACCCTGTCGCGACGAGGCGCCGGTTCTGATGGTCCTTGCCGGCGACCGGCGCATTCGCTTAGCGGGCATCAACTACAAGGATCAGCCGGAGAATGCCATCCGCTTTCTCACGCGCTACGGCAACCCGTTCGTGGCCAACGGCGTCGATAGGAATGGTCGGGCGGCGATCGAATGGGGAGTTTACGGCGTCCCCGAGAGCTTCCTCGTCGGTCGCGACGGCCGGATAGCGTACAAGCTGATCGGTCCGATCACTCCGGACAACCTGGACAGGCTCAAGCCTGAAATCGAGAAGGCGCTGGCAGCGCCGGCACCTTCGTCATAGCGGGGCAGCCGCCTTACGGGTCGCGCCGCGCGTCTCCATGTGCCCGCTGCGGAACAGAGTCCAATTTTTCCTGCGGCTTGGGCTCGGGCACTGCATGGCGTGACATCAGTGGAAATTGCAGCGCCGCGAACAGGAAAGTCAGCGGCAGGACGCCGAATACCTTAAAACTCACCCAGACGTCCGTGGTCTGCGTGCGCCAGACGATTTCGTTGACCACCGCAAGGGCCAGAAAGAATATGGCCCAGCGCCATGTCAGCTTGCGCCATCCTTCCTCGCTGAGGTGGAAGACCGAGTCGAAGACGGTGCCCAGGAGCGGCTTCCTGAAAGCAAGTCCGCCGAGCAGGACGCCCCCGAAAAGAAGATAGATGATGGTCGGCTTGAGCTTGATGAACAGCTCGTCGTGCAGCGCCAGCGTCAACGAGCCGAACACCAGCACTATCACAGCTGTGACGAGCGGCATCAGCGGGAGATGGCGTGTCAGTGCGTAGGACACCGCAAGCGCGACCACGATGGCAAACATGAACACCGCCGTTGCCACAAAGATCCCGGTGCGCTCCCCGGAGGTCGCGGCGATCGGCAGCAACGGCCGCACCAACGGCAGGAACAAACCAGGCCGGGAATTCGCGAGAAAGAACAGCAGCAGCGGCCCGATGTCGAGCGCCACCTTGAGAGTGGGATTGAGCGTACGCTTGTTCGGGCTCATGCAACTCCTGCAATTGCGTCAGCAAATTCCTTGGCCGAGAATGGCGCGAGATCGTCGATGCCTTCTCCGACCCCGATGAAGTGCACAGGCAAACCGTACTTGCCGGCGATGGCAATGAGAATACCGCCGCGCGCCGTGCTGTCGAGCTTGGTCATGACCAGGCCGGTGACGCCGGCTACCTCGCGAAATGTCTCGACCTGAGAGAGGGCGTTCTGTCCGACGGAGGCATCCAGCACGAGCAGGACCGCGTGCGGAGCGGACCCGTCAACCCTCCTGATCACGCGAACGATCTTTTCCAGCTCATCCATCAACCCCGCTTTGTTCTGAAGCCGCCCGGCGGTATCGATCAGCAGCAGATCGGTCTTTCCGCGCGCCTCGGTCAACGCATCGAAAGCGAGGCTGGCCGGATCCGCGCCGCGGCTGCGCGCCATCACCGATGCACCGGTTCGAGCGCCCCATATCTTCAACTGGTCGATGGCGGCCGCGCGGAAGGTGTCCCCGGCGGCCAGCATTACCGAGTAGCCTTGGGCGCGCGCCTTTGCCGCGAGCTTGCCGATGGTGGTCGTCTTGCCGGAGCCGTTGACCCCGACGACGAGCACTACGAACGGCTTCTGCTGACCTATGACGAGGGGCTTGGCCACCGGAGCCAGCACCTTCTCGACCTCCTCGGATACGACCTCCTTGACCTCCTCCGGGGTGATCGTCTTGTCGTAGCGGCCCTCTCCTACGGCTGCGGCGATCCTTGCCGCGCAATCCACGCCGAGATCGGCGCGAATCAGCACATCCTCGATTTCGTCGACTACGCCCCGGTCGAGCTTGCGCTTGGCAACCAAGTCCGTGATCGCGCCGCCGATCGAGGCCGACGTGCGCTTGAGGCCGCCGCGTACGCGCTGCCACCAACTCTGCCGCTCGACGGCGCTGTCGTTCATGCGGGAACCCGTGATACCGATTTCGCCATGACCTCGGAAGAGATGGTGTCGCGAGTGCTTTATCGCGACGGCCTGATGCTGGTTATCGACAAGCCTCCCGGTTTCGCCGTGCACCAGGGGCCGAAAGCGTCGAGGGGCGGCGAATGCCTGGAAGATTATTTCGACGCCCTGCGCTTCGGGCTGCCGCGGCCGCCGGCATTGGCGCATCGGCTCGATCGCGACACCTCTGGTTGCCTCGTGCTCGGCCGTCATCGCAAAGCCTTGGCGGAGCTTGGCCGGTTATTCAAGGGCGGCCGGATCGGAAAGACCTACTGGGCGGTGGTGGAGGGAGGTCCGCAGGAGCCTGAGGGCCGGATCGATGCGCCTTTGGGACGCAAGGATGCCAGCCGTGGCTGGTGGATGAAGCACGATCCGCACGGCCAGCCGGCCGTGACCACCTGGAAGGTGCTGGGCCGCAGCCCGAGCGCGCCGGACGGCCCGATCGCGACGCAATTGACTTGGCTTGCGCTCGAGCCGCTCACCGGCCGCACCCACCAGTTGCGCGTGCATTGCGCCGCGATGGGATGGCCGGTCCTCGGCGACCGCATCTATGGCCATGCGCCGCGCACGGGAGGGCCCGGGCTGCATCTGCACGCGCGCGAGGTCGTCGTACCTCTGTACAAGAATCGCCAGCCGATCCGGGTGAGCGCGCCGGTGCCGCAACACATGGCCGAGCGATTGCGCGCCTGCGGGTGGCAGGGCGATGTCTACCGACTGGTGTAGTTGCGAGCTGAACGTGAACCGGGGTTTCCGCGGGTGATGAAGGCTCAGGACTAAGGGCTCTCTGGCGCGTTCTGCGGTTTCGCATTATCTATCCAATACGAGTTGAAGCCAATCTGTCATGAACATTCAGCGCAAGGCCAAATGCTCGGTTAAATTCCCATTTGCCTCTGATCCCGAGGTCATGGGTGGGCGACTCGTGTTTAGCGGAACGCGTATTCCAATCGAAGTTCTATTTGATAATTTGGCAGACGGGTTGTCGCTGGATGACATCCTTGATTCGTACCCAGGTCTCTCGCGAGAGAGTGCGGTCGCAGCAATCGAACTGGCCTGTGCGGCGGTCAAGGAGGCGGAGCGTTCCTCTCGCTAAGGCACCTCGGTGAGCAAACGGGTACTGCTTGACGAGGGTGTGCCGAGGCACCTTGCAGCCCCGATCGAGGCCGCCGGTCTTTTCGTTACCAAATATCCTCGTGCCTGGAAGCAGATACAAAACGGAGAGCTTTTGAGGCGTGCGGAACAGCGCGGCTTCGATGTCCTTATCACCAGCGACAAGAACATTTACACGCAGCAAAACTTGCGTGGGCTGAGACTTTCGATCATTGTTCTTCCCACAAATCTGCGGCGGCAGGTCATGGCCCTTGCCGGCCATATCATCGAAACAATCAAGCAGGTTGCGCCGCGGCAATACGTACTGATTGAGCTCGGCGGTCGGCGTTTGGCGTTCGACTTCGATGACCCGACAAGACCAAAACGACGGTGAGGAGATGTCCAAGAGCCAAATGTGGGTGGGGTTCATCGGGCTGGGCACGATGGGCAGCCGCATGGCCGGCAACCTGCAAAAGGCTGGATACAAGCTCATCGTACACGATCTGCAGCGTCAGGCGGCCAGCCATCACCTCAATGCCGGCGCCGTCTGGGCCGACAGCCCGCGTGCACTAGCAGGCCAGTGCGGTGTGATCTTCACCTCGCTGCCGGAACCGGCCGACGTCGAAGCGGTCGCGCTCGGAGCGGACGGGCTTCTCGGCGCCGTGCAGCCCGGCACCGCCTATTTCGATCTGTCAACCAACTCCCCGAGCGTCGTGAAGAAGCTTCACGCTGCGTTCGCCAACAACGGCGCGCACATGCTGGACGCTCCTGTGAGCGGCGGCCCTGCGGGTGCGGCGTCCCGCAAGCTCGCCATCTGGGTAGGCGGTGATGAGAGCATCTTCACCCAGCACAAGGCCGTGCTCGATGCCATGGGCGACAAAGCAGCCTATATCGGGCCGATCGGGAGCGCGACGGTGGCCAAGCTCGTGCACAACATGTCGGGCTATGCCATCGTATGCGCGCTGGCGGAAAGCTTCAGCCTTGGGGTGAAGGCGGGGGTCGAGCCGCTCGCGCTCTTTCAAGCCATCCGCCAAGGCGCGGTGGGGCGACGTTTCAGCTTCGATGCCCTCATCGATCAGTTCCTGCCCGGCAAGTACGACCCGCCGGCCTTCGCGCTCAAGCTCGCGCACAAGGACGTCGGGCTCGCGACGGCGCTTGGTCGGGAGCTCGGTGTGCCAATGCGCATGTGCAATCTCGCTTATGCCGAGATGACGGAAGCGCTCGCGCGCGGATGGGGCGGACGCGATTCCCGCGCGGTCATGCTTCTCGAGCAGGAGCGCGCCGGCATCGCAATCGCAGTCGATCCGCGGCGGCTGCGTGATGCCGTGTAGAGCATTGTCACCGTCATGCCCGCGCTTGGGCGCAGTGGGCCGGGCATCGACGTCTTTGCCGCGCGCGAAGACTGGATGACAAGTCGGCCATGACGCCCTCGATCATCTAGCTGCGATAGCTAGCTGCTCAGTTTGGTTTTTCTCTGTTGGATGAGCCGGAACAGTCTCTCCGGAGTGGCTGGCACTTCCATTAACTCGATGCCCAGCGGAGCCAAAGCATCCGCGACGGCATTGGCCATCGCCGCGAGCGCGCCGATCGTGCCCCCTTCACCCATGCCGCGGAATCCTCCCGCAGTAGGCGGCGCGAACTGCTCCAGATGCAGGACCTCGACCCTCGGGATCTCGATCGCGCTCGGGACGACGTAGTCTGCCAAGCTTGCAGTCAGGGCCTGCCCGCGCTCGTCGTGGACGACCTCCTCGAACAGCGCAGCGCCGATTCCCTGCGCAACCCCGCCGCTCACCTGCCCGTTGACGATCATCGGATTGATCACACGCCCGCAGTCCTCGGAGACAACGTAGTCATGGATGGCCGCCGCGCAGGTCTCCGGGTCGATTTCGACGGCAACAATGTGGGTGGCGGAAGTAGTGGTGCCGAGATACGGGTCGTAGATCTTGGTCACTTCCAGCTCCTCGCGCGCATCCTTCGGCATCCGTCCCATTTCCGAGTACACGGCCTTGGCGAGCTGGCGGAACGTGATCGAGCGATCCGTCCCCTGGACAAGGACGCGGCCATCTGCAGCATCGAGATCCTCGACCGCGGCTTCGAGCAAATGCGAGGCAGCGCGCAACACGCGCTCCCGCAACTCGCGCGCTGCCAGAGTGCCGGCGCCGCCGGCGATCGCTGCGCTGCGGCTTGCATATGTGCCGGTGCTGTGTGCAACCGCACCGCTATCGCCCTGGAGCACGCGCACGTCCTGCACGCGCACCCCGAGGTGCTCGGCAACCACCTGGGCCAAGGTCGTCTCGAGACCCTGGCCGTGCGAAGCGATACCGAACGACGCCGTCACTGAGCCGGTGGAATCGAGTTTAATGGTCGCCGTTTCGGTTCCCGTGTTGATCGGCATTCCGGGTGCAGCGGAAATGCGCGAGCCTATACCGGTCAATTCCGCGTATGAGGCGATGCCGATCCCGAACCAGCGACCCGCTTGCCGCAGCGCGTGTTGTTTTTCGCGCAGGCCCACATAATCGATGGTGCGGCAAGCCGTCTCGAGATTTTCCTGGAAAGCCGAGCGGTCCCAGACAATACCGGACGCGGCCCTGTACGGGAATTCCGCTTCCCCTATCAGATTGCGACGGCGCAGCTCGGCCGGATCGATACCCAGACGATGCGCTGCCATATCCATGAGCCGCTCCATCACCAACGTGGAAATCGGCCGTCCTACCCCGCGATAAGGTCCGGTCGGAACCTTGCAAGTTGCGACCCCGCGCACGCGGCCTCGATACGTGTCGATTCGATAAGGCCCAGGCAGAAAGCTGATGACCTGGACCGGCTCCAGAGCCGCAGTCCAGGGATAGACCGAATAGGCCCCGACATCGCTGATCACGTCGGCGGAAAGTCCAAGTACTCGGCCGTCGGGGTCCAGGGCAAGCTGCGCATCGACAGTCTCGTCGAAAGCCTGCGTGGTGGTGAGGAGATCCTCCAGGCGATCGCTGGTCCATCTCACCGCGCGCTTGAGATGATGCGCCAGGACGCAGACGAGAACCTCCTCCGGATAGAGCGAGGCCTTACCGCCGAACCCGCCGCCCACGTCCTGGGCCAGGACGCGAACGCTGTGTCCGGGCAGGTCCAAAAGATCGCAGATCGCGTCGCGCACGATGCCGGGCACCTGGGTGGACGACGTCAGCGTGAGCAGCCCGCGACCCGCGTCGTACTCGGCGAGATAAGAGCGGTTTTCCAGAGCCAAGGGGGCTTTCCGGTGGGAGCGAAAGCGACCGCCGATGCGCACAGGCGCCGAGCGCAGAACCTCGTCGATGTTCCCCCGGGCGAACTCGCGCGCGAGAAGCACGTTGGTTCCGGCGTCCTCATGCAACAATCCTGCGTCCGGCAGGAGCGCACGCTCCGGGTCCATGAGCTCAGGAAGCGGCTCGAATTCGATGCCGATGCGCTTGACTGCGTCCTCGGCGAGATATCGGTTTTCCGCAAGCACGGCGACGATGGGCTCTCCCGCATAGCGCACCTTTCCGCTCGCCAGCAGATGAATCGGCGTGGGATGGTAGTCTTTCATCCGAGAGACGGCGACGATCGGTTTCAGCAGCCGGTCGATCTCCGTTGCCGTGAGCACGGCAACGGTGCCCCGCAACCCGCGCGCCTGCGAGCAGTCTATCTTGCAGATACGAGCGTGCGCATGATCGCTGCGGCGAAATGCAATCTCGAGCGCGCGCGGACAAGCGCGATCGGCCGCGAACGAGCCTTGGCCGGTCAACAGCCGGCGGTCTTCGACCCGCTTTACGCTTGCGCCGATGAGTTTCGGCCGCACACCGGGCGCGTCATGGTCCATCATGCGCATCCGAACGCATGGTAAATCCGCCAAGCTTTATACAAGCGAAGGAACAGTGATACCATCCTTCTCTAAACAACAGGAAATCTACCGGAAATTTTTCAGCCTGGAGTTGAAGCGAAGTCGAATGCCTTTCCGGGAAAGATGCCCCCTCAGCCGATCGCAGTCAGCCCCTGCATCATTCCGTTATTCCAATGGTTGCGGCGTCGTCTGCCGCAAAAGCCCCGACCTGCGCACGCGGATAGTCCGGCGGCTGGCGCCGACCCCCTACCGTCATCTGCAAGAAGGCTCGCCGCTCGAGCTTGAGCGCCATGATGTCCTCCTCGTGGTGCCAGTCCAATATGGGGTAGTCTGGATAAGCAGTCATGCAATTGCGCAGACAGGAGACTACGATGCAAACCTATGTGGTCAGCATTGGCGGGAAGACCGCGCTGGCATTTCGCGCCGAGGATGACGAGGAGGCACGCGCTGCCGCGCATTCGAGCTCCATGCAATCCGATCTGCGGACCCTTACCGACCTGGACGGCAAGCCGTTATGGGACGGCAAAGCGGAAATTCAGGTGTTGCGGGCGAGTGCCGCGCATGACGCCGAGTGGCAGCAGTCCCGCGACCAGGCGATCAGGGACGGAGAAATTGACCTCAATGCCGGGCATAGCCCCGACGACTGGGAGCTCCACTTTCTCGAGCCTCACCGAGCTCCTAAAGGTCGGCGCAGGGGCCGAGGCCGGAAGTGAACCGGCTGTATTGCATCCTGTCCCCGGCTTCTCATAGGACATTGAGTCGCGGTAGTGTTTCGCCGAATGGAAACACACTCGCGGGCTGCTCGCTGCCGACTGCATAATAACTGCCGTGCGCTCCCGACTTGTCGGTAATCGGATGCAATTTCATCGAATGAAACGACGTGAGCTCATCATGGCCTTGAGCGGCGGAGCCGCTTGGTCGCTGACAGCCCGCGCACAACGGCCACCCATGCCAGTCGTGGCGGTCCTGAGTGCATTGGCGCAGCAGGCCACGGCCCACCTTTTGACTGCGTGGCGGAAGGGGTTGGCTGAGACTGGATACATTGATGGCCGCAATGTGCTGGTCGAGTTTCGTTTCGCGAGCGGTCAATACGGGCGCCTTCCGGAGCTGGCCGACGAGCTTGTCAAACAACCGGCCGACCTCATCGTCACGATGGGTCCGCCGGCGGCTTTGGCTGCAAAGATCGCTACCACAACGATCCCGATCGTCTTCATCGTGGGAGTCGACCCGGTGGGGGCTGGCCTGGTTGCGAGCTTCAATCGGCCTGGCGGCAATGCCACTGGAATGACCCTGATCACCGGCCCGCTCGGTCAGAAGCGGCTGGAAATCGTGCGCGAGCTTGTACCCGGGGTAAAACTCGTTCCGATGTTGCTGAACCCGACCAGCCCCGACGCCATACCCGAGCTGAGAGACGTGCAGGGAGCAGCGCAGGCGTTAGGAATCGAGCTGCGGGTCTTTCAAGCCAGCTCCCCGACCGAAATCGACGCTGCCTTCGCGGCGTTGGCCGAGCAGCGCCCGGACGCGCTGCTTGTTGGCTCCGATCCGTTCTTCACGGGCCAAGCGGAGCATTTTGCCGCATTGGCCGCAAGGCTGCGCGTACCGGCAATCTATCCGTTCCGTGAGTTCACGGCCGCCGGCGGTCTGGTCAGCTATGGAACAAATCTCGCGAATGCCTATCGGCAGGCCGGTATTTACACCGGGCGCATTCTCAAGGGAGACAGACCCGCCGACCTGCCCGTGGTGCAGCCAACAGCCTTCGAGCTCGTCATCAATCTGAAGACGGCAAAGGCCCTCAACATCGAAATCCCGGCGACCCTGCATGCACGATCTGACGAAGTGATCGAATGAGGGAGCTTGCTGCACAGTATGGCTCTGCAGCGGGTACGCGCGATAGCTGCCGGACTCTTAGGGAAGGATCCCCGAAGGTGGTCGCGGGACTTGGCAAGTCGAAAGCGAGATGAACTTCGAGCTTACCGACGAGCAGCGGCAGATACAGGACACGTTCGCGCGGTTCTGTGACGACAAGATCGCTCCTCAAGCCGCGGCATTGGACGAAGCACATGCGTTCCCGCATGCGCTGTTCAAGGAGCTCGGTGCCCTCGGCTTCTTCGCCATGCGCTATCCGGCAGAGGTCGGCGGGCTCGAGACGGACCTGGTGACTCTCTGCCTCGCGCTCGAGGAGATCGCGCGCGGCTCGATGTCGCTTGCGGGCTGCGTCACCATGCAGTCGCTCATGGGCACCAAGTTCCTGGAACTGCTCGGCAATGACGGCATCCGCAACCGCCTGCTCATCCCGGCTCTGAAAGGCGAGAAGATCGGCGCCATTTGCATGACCGAGCCGAATGCGGGCAGCGATCTCGGCAGTATCGCGACGGCTGCGGTGAAGACCGAAGGCGGCTACCGCCTCAAAGGGCAGAAGATGTGGGTGACTTCCGCGCCCGTAGCCGATTTCTTCACGGTCTTCGCCCGCGCCGGCAACGAGCGCAAGCTCACCATCTTTCTCCTGGAGAAGGATTTCGAAGGGCTGCACGTGGGCAAGGCCATTGCAAAGATGGGCGTATGGGCGCTGCCCACCTCGGAGCTTGCGCTCGACGACTGCTTCGTGCCGGACAGCCATCGCCTGAGCCGGGAGGAGGGGGACGGCGAGACGCATCTCCGCAAGCTCCTTGCCGAGATCCGTATCGTCACCGGGGCGCTGGCGCTCGGAGGGGCGCGCGGCGCGCTGGAGGAGGCGCTCCTTTACGCCCGCGAGCGCCAGCAATTCGGCAAGCCGATCAACCGGTATCAGGCGATCCAGCTCAAGCTTGCGGAGATGGGCACCGAGCTGGAAGCGGCGCGCCGCCTGGTGCACTACGCCGCTTGGCTCAAGGACAGCGGCAAACCGCACCACAAGGAGGCGGCCATGGCCAAGCTGTTCGCCTCGGAAGCCGCGGCGCAGATCTGTGACAAGGCCGCCCGCATCATGGCATCCTACGGTTACAGCATGGAATATGCGGTCCAGCGGCACCTGCGCGACATCCGCTTCACGCTGATCGGGGGCGGCACCAGCGAGATCCTCAAGCTGATCATCGCCAAGGAGCTCGCGGGGTGAGCGAGCGCAGGATCAAGGTCCTGCTGGCCAAGCCTGGGCTCGACGGCCATGATGTCGGCGCCAAGGTCGTGGTCCAGGCCTTGCTCGATGCGGGATTCGAGGTCACCTATACCGGGCTGCGGCAAACGCCGGAGGCGATCGCCAAGGCCGCGAAGGCGGTGAATGCAGACGTCGTGGGCCTCTCGATCCTTTCCGGGGCGCATCTGCCGCTCTGCCGTCGGGTGCGCGATCTCTTATTCGACCACGGCCTGCACGACAGGCTGTGGATCGTCGGCGGCAACATTCCGGAAAGCGATCGCATGGTGCTGCGGCAGCTCGGATACCGCGGCGTATTCCCCACGGGCAGCCGCACCTCGGACATCGTCACATTCATTCGGGAAAACGTGAAATGACCACTGGTCCCACGAGACAAGACGCTGGCGTGCCGCGTCAAGGAAAAGCGCGCTCGGCGGCGCAGAGCGTGTCACGTGTCGTCAACGAAAGCGGGATCGAGATCAAGCCGCTCTACAGCGCGCAGGACGTGCTCACGAGCGGCGGGCTCGATGCAAGCGCGCCGGGCGAGCCGCCGTTCACCCGCGGCATTCATCCGCTGATGTATCGGCACCGCCCATGGACCATGCGCCAGTACACCGGGTTCGCCAATGCGGCCGATACCAACAAACGTTTCAAATATCTCATTGCCAACGGCCAGACAGGGCTCAACGTCGCCTTCGATCTCGCCACCCAGTGCGGATACGATTCCGATGCGCCTGAAGCCATGGGTGAGGTTGGCCGCGTAGGTATGGCGGTCGACACGTTGCAAGATTTCGAGATCGCATTCGACGGCATCGATCTCGACGCCATTACGGTCTCTCTCACCATCAACGGAGCCGCCGCGATCCTGATTGCGATGTATCTCGCGATGGCGGAAAAGCGGGGCTACGATTTGGCCGGGCTGCGCGGCACGGCGCAGAACGACATCCTCAAGGAGTTCATCGGCCGCGGCACCTGGGTCTTCCCGGTCGATCCGTCGGTAAAGCTCGTCGCCGACACCATCGAGTATTGTGCCAAGGTCGCGCCGAAATACAGCCCCGTGAGCGTTTGCGGCTATCACATCCGCGAGTCCGGGGCGACGCCGGCGGAGGAGATGGCCTATGCCTTCTGCATCGCCAAGGCCTATGCCGATGCGGCGCTTGCGCGTGGACTCGACATCGATGACTTTGCCGGGCGGCTCTCGTTCAACTTCAACGTCTTCGGCAATCTGTTCGAGCAGGTGGCGAAGTTCCGCGCGGGACGGCGGCTCTGGGCCAGGATCATCCTGGACCGGTACGGCGCCAAGAAACCCTCTTCCGGCTGGATGCGCATGATCGCGGGTGGCGGCGGCTTCGGGCTCACGATCGAGCAGCCGGAAAACAACATCATGCGCGGCGCCTATTACGCCTTGATCGCTGCGTTGGGGGGCGCGCAGACCATGGCATTGTGCTGCTACGACGAGGCTTACACGATTCCGACGCCGAAGGCGCAGCGCATCTCGTTGCGTACCATGCAGCTCCTGATCGAGGAGATGGGATTGACCGACACGGTCGATCCGCTGGGCGGGTCCTATTATGTCGAGACGCTCACCAATGAGATGGAGCAGAAGATCGTCGAAGCCATGCAGTGGGTCGACGCTCGCGGTGGAGTCGTGCAGGCCGTCGCCGAAGGGGTCATTCAGAAACGCGTCTCGGAATATGCCTATGCGCGCCAGCGTGCGCTCGAGGCCGGCGCGCTGCGCAAGGTGGGCGTGAACTGTTACACCGAGAGCGAGGAGGAAAACCCCCGTGTCGAGCTGCATCCGTACGATGAGCTGGGCGCAAAGGAGCAGATCGAGAGTCTTCGCCGCGTCAAGGCCGCGCGCGACAACGATGAGGTCGAGCGGGCATTGCGCGTGCTGCGCGCCGATGCCGCCGCTGGCAGGAACGTCATGCCGGCCCTGATGCACGCCGTCAAATCCTACGCGAGCGTGGGCGAAATGACGAAAGCGCTGGTCGAGGTCCATGGCCGCTTCCAGGAGCCGACGCAGCTCTGGCGCATGGTGGCGTAGAGCATGATTCGCCCTACCAAATCCAACTGCATCCTACTTGTCGGCACGGCGAGGCGGATGTATATACTGGGTATATACCTGCGGATGGAAAGCACGTGATCGTCGAGTTTCGCAAATGGGGCAACAGCCTCGCGGTGCGCATTCCGAAAGCGCTCGCGGCCGCGGTCAATGCGGGTGACGGCAAGCGTGTAGAGTTGACGGTAAAGGGCGACACTCTGTTACTGCGGCCGGTCGCGAGACCAAAACGAAAGCCGCGCTATACGCTTGACGAGCTGCTTGCCGGCATGACTCGCGAGAACGTTCCGCAAGAGGTGGATTGGGGTTTGCCGCGCGGCAGCGAGATGTGGTGACGTGGCCGCCTATTGCCCCAGCTCGGGAGACATCATTTGGCTGGATTTGCTGCAGGCCATTGGTAACGAGCAAAGTGGACGGCGTCCAGCGCTCGTGCTCTCGCCGCGCTCGTTCAACGAGCTTACCGGCCGCTGCATGGCATGCCCGATTACGAGTCACGATCGGGACTGGCGCTTGCAGGTTCTCATGCCCAAGGATTGCGAAGTGAGCGGAGTCGTACAGACCGATCAGTTGCGCAGCGCTTCCTGGGAGCGGCGCGGATCAAGATTTATCTGCCATGCTCCAGTTGCGGTGCTGGATGAAACGCGAGCGAAGCTCAAGGTGTTGCTCGAGCTCTAGCCGATTCTCGCCGATCGTGCTCCCGTGTCGGTCCTGGCGGCTCCTGCCTACACCGGAGCACATCAGGGAAACAGCCGCCGCCTGTCCATGGGATAGTGCGTATTCCTGCCGGAAAAGGACGGAAACTGGCGGAAATGGGCGCGCAATTCGTGGCGCAATGGCGATGCCATTGCCGCGTTGAAGTGTTCGCTGTGATCGAAGACCACCTCGTTGCCGAGCATGTAATCCGCGACGGGAATTCCGGCGGGGTGCCGCCATGCCAGCGGGACATAGCAAAGGACATTGCGGATCCGCGGTAAGCGACCGAGTAGCGGGGGGTGTGTTTCGAGATAGTGCCGTACGAACAGGGCCTCGTCCTCCGCCGGGCGGTGGTACCGCACGACGTAGGAAAACTGCGCGGTCAGCGGCGCGTGTGCATCTGCGTCGGCAATGGCATGCTCGCTGCGCTGCATGGCCGTGCAGGCGAGAACCGACGTCCCCAAGGCCGTCAGCCCGGTCTTGAACCGCGCGTGGTCCGCCGCCCGTTCGAGCGCCTCAGCCGATGGAAAGGCAAGAAGCGCAAGACATGCAGGTGCGGCGCCGTCATCCACATACGGGTCCGCGGCCGATGCCCGAGCAGCCGTATAGAGGTCGAGGAAGATCAGATCGGGTAAACACGCCCACGCGGTGGTGAGCTCGACGGGACCCGCCTGTGCCGACGAAGCAGAGCGAGCGGCAAGGAAGGCGATTTCACAAACGATGGTCATGGTTTCCGCTCCGTAGGGGGCGAGGCATGAGGGGCAACCCAAAAACGCTTTGCGTCTTTGGGGACCCCGACTCGCCCCTACACGGAAAGCGAGAGGTGCGGTGCAGCTTGATCAACGATGTAAGTTGACCAAAATCAATGCGAAATCTCTGCGGCCGGACGGATACGAGGGAGAGGACATGCATGCCCTACAACTGTGAAATCCCGTACGGCGCCTACTGGAGCACGCCGTTTGCGCGCTGGCAGGGCGCGTTTGCGAGCCTCAACTCGCTCCAGCTCGCAGCCTATACCCTCAAGCGCGAGCTTGGACGCCGGAATATACCGCCGGACGCGATCGAGCATGGGGTGCTCGGTTTCACGGTACCGCAAAAATCTTCGTTCTATGGCATGCCCTGGGTGGCTGGGCTTGCCGGCATGCCGCATGTGGGCGGGCCCACGGTCATGCAGGCCTGTGCCACGGGGGCGCGTGCGCTCCTTGTCGCGGCACAGGAGATCGATGCCGGGTTGTCCGAAGTCTCGCTTGCCCTCACCTGCGATCGCACCTCCAACGGGCCGCACATCTACTACCCGAATCCACAGGGACCTGGCGGCACCGGCACGCACGAGGACTGGGTCATGGACAACTTCAACCACGATCCGCTCGGCGGCCATGCCATGGTGCGCACGGCGGAGAATGTCGCGGCCCGGCACCAGATCACCACCTCAGAGCAGCACGATGTCGTGTTGCGGCGGGAAGCGCAGTATCGTGACGCGCTCGCGGACGGGGGTGCCTTTCAAAAGCGCTACATGAGCCTGCCCTTTGAGGTACCCGATCCGAGCTTCCGCAAGACGGTGGCGACGCTTGCTTCGGACGAGGGCATCAGATTTTCCACGCCCGAGGGGCTCGGCAAGCTGAAGCCTCTGGTTGAAGGGGGCAGCGTCACGTTCGGCGGCCAGACACATCCGGCCGACGGCAACAGCGCCATCATCGTGACCACGGCGGAGAGGGCCAAAGACCTCAGCAGCGACGCGAAGGTCCGGATCCGGCTGCACGGGTTCGGCTCGGCGCGTGCGGAGCTTGCCTACATGCCAGAAGCCCCCATCCCTGCCGCCCGCTCCGCGCTCGAGCAAGCCGGCACGACGATCGAGCGCATGGACGCCATCAAAACGCACAATCCCTTTGCGCTGAACGACGTGCTCTTTTGCCGGCAGACGGGGGTACCGATCGATCGCCTCAACAACTACGGCTGCTCGCTCATTTGGGGGCATCCCCAGGCGCCAATGGGCACGCGGGCGATCATTGAGCTCATCGAGGAGCTCGCGGCGCGCGGCGGCGGATTCGGGCTGTTCACCGGCTGTGCCGCCGGCGATACCGCCATGTCGGTCGTGCTGGAAGTCTCCGACCGATGACCTTCTACCCGCCCCGTCTTGTGTGGCGGACAAGACGTGGATGGCCGGGACAAGCCCGGCCATGACGATGGAGAATCGTATGGGACTGAAGATCGGCATCGATGTCGGCGGAACCTTCACCGACTTCATCGTGTCCGGTCACGGCACCGCCGCGTCCATCCACAAGGTGCTTTCCACCCCGGAGGATCCCTCGATCGCCGTGATCCAGGGGCTGCAGCAGTTTGCGGCACAGCTCGCACCGCACAGCGACTTCGGCGAGTTCGTCCGGTCAATCGACGCCATCGTCCACGGGACGACCGTGGCGACCAACGCGACGCTCACACATACCGGCGCTCGCTCCGCGCTGATCACCACGCGTGGCGTGCGTGATGCGCTCGAGATGCGGCGCGGGATACGCGAGCGGCAATACGACAACCGCTATACCAATGTGACCCCCCTTGTGCCGCGCTATCTTCGCATCGGTGTAGGCGGCCGCCTCGACCGCAACGGAAAGGAGATCGAGCCGCTCTCTGCCGACGACATCCGGCGCGCCATCGCCTTGTTCAAGGAGGAGAAGGTCGAGGCAGTCTCGATCTGCTTCATGAACGCCTTCGCCGATCCGGCGCACGAGCGTGCGGCAGCCGAGTTGGTGAGCAGCGAGCTCCCCGACGCGTACCTGACCGTATCGACCGATCTTCTGCCCTCGATCCGTTTCTACGAGCGCGTGAGCACGACCGCGCTCAACTCATATGTGGGACCCAAGCTCAACCGCTATCTTGATCGGCTGGTTTCGCGGCTGCAGGAGGTCGGGTTTCGCGGCGTGCTGTTGATCATGCAGTCGAACGGCGGCGTGATCTCGCCTGAGCTTGCGCGCAAAAAGGCAGCGCTCACATTGCTGTCGGGGCCGGCCGGGGGGCCCGCTGCCGGGCTGTTCTTCGCCAACGCGCGGGGCACCGACCGCTGCATCACAACCGATATGGGTGGAACCAGCTTCGAGGCGTCGGTCGCGATCGGCGTGCCGGGTACCGTCAACGATGGTGAGATCTCGCGGCACAGGATTGCGCTTCCCATGCTCGACATCCACACAATCGGCGCGGGGGGCGGATCGATCGCGTGGCTGGACCAGGGCGGCCTGCTGCGGGTCGGCCCGCAGAGCGCGGGAGCCGCGCCGGGGCCCGCCTGCTACGGCAGGGGCGGCGCGCTTCCTACCACCACCGACGCCAACCTGATGCTCGGCTACCTCGATCCGGATTATTTTGCCGGCGGCAACATGCGTCTCGACCCGGCCGCGGCGCGGCGCGCGATCGAGACACACGTAGCAAAAGCAATGGGATTGACCGTGGAGGAAGCGGCCGCCGGGATCTATCGCATCGCCTGCAACAACATGGCGCAGGGGGTGCGCGAGGTAACCATCAAGCGCGGCTTCGATCCGCGCGAATTTGCCTTCATCGCCGCGGGCGGCGCCGGGCCTCTGCATTCATGCCTGATCTGCACCGAGCTCGAGATTCCCATGCTGATCGTGCCCGCCTGCGCCTCCGTGCTGTGCGCCTATGGCATGCTGCTCTCCCAGCTTGCGCATGATTTCGTGCGCACCTTCGTTGCGCGGCTGGCAACAGTGGATTGGCCGCGGCTCGAGCGGGTTATCGAGGAGATGCGGCGCGAAGGCGATGACCTCCTGCAGCAGGAGCGCGTCTCGCCTGAGTTGCGGCAGTTCCGCGTCCGCTTCGATTGCCGTTATGCCAAGCAGTACCACGAGGTATCGTTTGACGTCGCGGAAAAATGGATCGAGGCTTGTGACAGCCAGGCGGTCGCGCGCGCATTTCATGAGGCGCACAATCGCTCGTTCGGCTACAGCCTGGAGGCGGAGGCGACGCCCATCGAGCTCATCAATGTCCGCGTTCAGGCGGTAGGCGCGACCGAGCAACCTCGCTATCCCGCGGAGCAGGACAGCGGCGAGGATGCAGCAGCTGCGTTCAAGCAGAAGCGATCGGCGTACATCCCTGAAACCGGCGAATTCGAGGCGATTGCCGTCTATGACGGGCAACGCTTGCACTGCGGCAACCGCATTGCCGGTCCCGCCCTGATCGAGATGGTGACCACGACGGCGCTGGTATCCCGCAGCTTCGATTGCGTGATGGATCGCTACCGATCCTTCGTGCTCTGCCGCAAGGACCGTCCGGACCTCCTGCGCCGGGCACGCGCGGCGCACGACAATCGACCCACCCGGGCTGCCATTCCGGCCGAGCAAGCCGGGCTCGCTTGGCCGGGACGACACTTCGTATGCGATAGCCCGGCTCCTTCGAGGGACCAATTGCAGGTTTCCGCATGAAGATCGATCCGATCCTCACCTCGGTCTATGCGCGCACGTTCCGCTCGATCACGGACGAGATGTCCACGTCGATGCAGCGGGCGACCCAGTCGCCCATTTTGAGCGAGGCCAAAGATTACGTGACCGGTCTCTACGATGCCGAGGGCCGCATGCTCGAGCAGACCGAGAACTTGCCCATCCTCGCCTTCTCGCTCGCGCCTGTATGCAAATACATTCGCAATTATTTCGGCGACGACATTCACCCTGGCGACGTGATTTTTCACAACGATGTTTTCTCCATGGGCAACCAGAACAACGACGTTGCCGTGTACAAGCCGGTATTCTTTGAAGGCGGGCTGGTCGCCTGGACCGCCGTCAAGGGTCACCAGGCGGATATCGGAGGCGCGGTTGCGGGCGGCTACAATCCCAATGCGGTCGAGGTATGGCAGGAGGCGCTGCGTATTCCGCCGGTCAAGGTCTATGAGAAGGGCCGATTGCGCAAAGATGTATGGGACCTGATCTTCGCCAACATCCGTTTTGATATCGTGCAGCATGACATGAAGGCGGAGATCGGCGCGTGTCATGTCGGCGAGCGCAGGACGCTGGCGCTGCTCGAGAAATATGGCCGTGGGAGCTTCGAGGCGCACAAGCAGGCGCTGTTCGACGCGACGCGCAAGATGATGGAAAGCGAGATCGCGGCTATCCCCAATGGGGTCTACAGCGGCGAAGGCCGGGTCTATTACGACGGCCGGCACGCGGGATCGGTCTTCACCATTCGTGTCAGCATCACGGTTGACGACAAACGCATCCGGTTCGATTACTCGAAAACCGATGCGCAGACTGATGGGTTCGTGAACGGGACATTCACTTCAAGTGCGTCGGCGACGATCCTGACGCTGCTGCAGATGGTCAACCCCGACATCCCCCACAACGAGGGAATGGTTGCTCCGATCGAGATCGTCATTCCCCAGGGCACGATTCTCAACGCCGCGTACCCGAAGGCGACCACCTTCGGCAATCATCTTTGCCCGCCGAACGCGGAAGCGATCCAGCGCGCGCTGGCGCCGGCAATGCCGGAACGCGTGACCGCGGGGTGGAACAACCTCTTGTGCTCGCTCACAACCGGCCTCGATCGGCAGAAGAACGAGCGCTACGTCGATATCGGCTTCATGGGGCTCAAGGGCGGGTCCGGCGCGCTGCAGGGGACCGACGGCTACGATCATATCGGCATGATCGACGCATCAGGGGGCGTGCTGGATCAGGACTACGAGATGTTCGAGCAGCAGACGCCGCATCGCCTGGTCAGGCACGAGTTGCTGGCGGACTCTGCCGGCGCCGGACAATGGCGTGGCGGGCTCGGGGTCGAAACGATTTTCGAGATCGGCTCGGACGATACCCAGCTCGTCGTCTTTGGGGACGGCGACTTCGAGCCCGCATTCGGGCTGTTCGGCGGCGGCAGCGGGTCGCTCAACTTCATCCGGCTCGCTTATCCCGACGGCACCGTGGTCACGCCGCGCAACAAAGACCTGATCGCCGGAGTGCCGAGCGGCACTATCTATCACCAACAGGCGGGAGGCGGTGGCGGATACGGCGACCCGGCCCGGCGCGACCGCGCCAAGCTCCGGCAGGAGATCCGCGACGGCCTCATCTCCCCCGAGGCCGCGCGTAAGGTGTACGGAGCCGACGTGTGAAATCGCGCACCATCCTCAGCCTGGAGCAGGCGCTCTCGATGCCGTCGGCAACGCTGCGCTTTGCGCAGCTTGGCTGGCGCGTGATCCGCATCGAGGCAACCAAGGCGGACGGCGGTCTGCCTGGCGATCCTAACCGCTACATCGGCAGCCGTGTCGCCGACGAGGATCGGCGCAGCTATTTCATTGCCCCCAATGTCGGCAAGGAAGCGATTGCACTGAACCTCAAGCATCCGCGCGGTCAGGAAATTCTCCGGCAGCTGATCGCGGCGCTCGGCGTCGACGTCTTCTGCTGCAATACGCTGCCCTCACGCTACAAGGCGCTCGGCATCGATTACGCCACTCTCAGTGCGATCAAGCCGGACCTGATCTGGGCCGGCATATCGGCGATGGGACCGGATTACCCGGATGTGCCCGGCTATGATCCGGTCATCCAGGCGATGTGCGGCTACATGGAGCTCACCGGAGATCCGGCGGGTGCGCCCACCCAGATGGGCGTGCCGGTGATCGATCTCAAAGCCGGGGACGAGGTCTATGCCAACGTGATGCTGGCGCTGCTGGAGCGCAACGAGACCGGGCGCGGCAAGGCGATCCACGTGTCCATGCTGCAGGCCGCAGCGTCATGGCTGATCACGGTATTGCCGCTCATCGATTTCGATTGCGAGCCGAACGAGATCACCCGCGCAGGCAACGAGCACCGCATGTTCATTCCGACCAATGTCTATCCCGCCAAGGACGGCTTCGTGTATCTCGCGATCGGCAGCGACGTGCAGTGGCGCCGTCTGACGGCCGTCCCGAGATTCGCCTCTGTCGGCAATCCGGTGCGGGCCACCAACGAAGGCCGTCACAGGGAGCGGCAGTCCATTCATCGCGACATGGCGGCGGTCACGAGCCGGCACACCGTAGAGGAGCTGCTCGAGGACCTGCGCTCGGCCACGATTCCGGCCACGCGCATCTTCAACATTCCGCAGGTGCGCGATTTGCCGCAGCTCGCCCACAGGCTGACGGCGACGGTGATGCCCAACGGCAAGCCTGTTCGCATGCAGCCGATGCCGGTCGATGTCGAAGGTGCCAGCGGAAAGCTCGGTTTCCCGCCGAGCTACGGCGCCGACACCAGGCGTGTGCTGTCCCAGGCAGGCTATCCCGATGCCGAGATCGAGGCGCTCGCCGCCGAGGGGATTGTCGCTTGGAAAGCATGAAGCAACGGGCGATCACCTCGCCCCTACCAACGGAGAGGTCCCATCTCAAATGCGTTGCCGCTACGAAGATTCAAATGCCTTGAGCATGACCGCGAGATGCTCCATGCTTTGTGCTCAACAATCACGAACAAGGCTCATCTGAGGGAAGCACCATGATTCGACATCTGTCGTTTGCCCTGGCGTTGGGGCTCGCATCCATGACCGGGGCGACGGCCCAGGAGATCACGCTCGGGCTCACCATGGGAGCCACGGGACCGGGAGCTTCGCTCGGCATCCATTACAAGAATGCTTTCCAGCTGATGCCGAAGACGATCGCCGGCCATCCGGTGAAAGTGATCATGTACGAGGACAAGACCGATGCGACCGAAGCGGCAAAGAATGCGCGCAAGCTCATCACCGAGGACAAGGTCGATGCGGTCATGGGCTCGGTCTCGGTACCGTCAACGACCCAGATCGCGCAAATCGCCAATGAGATGAAGGTGCCGTTGATTGCGCTCTCGCCGGTTTCACTTCCCACGGACAAGCTGCAATGGGTGTTCGTGGTGCCGCAGGCGACACCGCTCATGATGAGCGCAGTGGTCGAGCATATGAAGGCTCATGGCGTAAAGACGGTGGGCTACATCGGCTATTCCGACTCCTGGGGCGATCTGGTCCTGAAGGCGACCGAGCAGGAAGGGACCCCTGCCGGGATCAAGGTCGTGACCGACGAGCGGTATGGGCGCGCCGACACCAGCGTGACCGGCCAGGTGCTCAAGGTGCTTGCAGCCAATCCCGACGCGATCGTCGTGGGCGGGTCGGGTACCGGCGGCGCGCTCCCCCACGTGGGCTTTGTCGAGCGCGGCTACAAGCACCAGATCTATCACAACCACGGGACCGTCAACCGCGAGTTCATCAAGGTCGGGGGCAAGGCCGTCGAGGGTGCCATCGCGCCGACCGGCCCCCTCATCGTCCCCGAGGATCTGCCGGACGACAACCCGATCAAGCCGGTCGCAATGGACTTCACCAGACGCTACGAGCAGACATTCGGGGAAGGCAGCCGCAATGCGTTCGGCGGTTACAGCTACGACGGCTTTCTGCTGCTCAACGCTGCGGTTCCGGTCGCGCTGCAAACGGCAAAACCGGGCACGCCCGAGTTCCGGCAAGCCTTGCGGAACGCCCTGGAAAACATCCACGACGTGGTCGGGACCCACGGCATCTACAACATGAGTCCGAGCGACCATAACGGACTGGACAAACGTGCCCGCGTCCTCGTCCATGTCGACAACGGCGTGTGGCGACTGTTGAAATAACCGATGAGCCTCGCGATCGCCCTGTGGCTGACGCAGGATGCCGTCACCAACGGGGCGATCTACGCTCTGCTCGCTCTCGCACTGATCGTCGTCTACACCGTCACCCGGGTGATACTGGTGCCGCAGGGAGAGTTCGTCTCCTACGCGGCCCTGTCCCTCGCAACCTTGCAGGCGGGCAAGGTGCCGGGAACGGTCTATCTGCTCCTCATTGCCGGCGCCGCAGTCGCCGTGCTCGATGGATGGCCACTTGTGCGCTCGAGCGCGCTGCGCGCGCTGGCGAGGTCTTTGTGCTGGAACGTGCTCGCACCCCTGCTCGTTGCCGCCGCTGCCTGGGCGGCGGCGGGACGTCCCGATGATGTTCTGCTGCTGGTCGGTGTCACGCTGGCTGTGGTGACGTTGTTGGGGCCGATGCTCTACCGGCTCGCCTTCCAGCCCCTGGCAAACGCCTCGATCCTGGTGCTGCTGATCATTGCCGTCGCAGTGCATTATATGATGACGGGGCTCGGACTTTACTTTTTCGGCGGCGAAGGCCTGCGCTCGAGCATCTTGCCGGGCCTGCAGCTTCGAGTCGGGTCTCTCATCGTCACCGGTCAAAGCATTGCCGTGGTGGTCACGGCGGTGGCGTTGGCAATCGTCCTTGCCGTTCTGTTCGGACGAACGATTCACGGCAAGGCGCTGCGCGCAGCCGCGATCAACCGCACCGGAGCGCGTCTCGTCGGAATCTCCGCGGAGTACTCCGGCCGGCTCAGCTTTGCGCTGGCGGCGCTCATCGGCGCAGTATCCGGCATCCTCGTCTCGCCGATTACCACGATTTATTACGACACCGGCTTTCTCATCGGACTGAAGGGCTTCGTCGGCGCGATCATCGGCGGCATGACGAGCTATCCCCTCGCTGTGATCGGCTCGTTGCTGGTGGGATTCCTCGAATCCTTCTCGTCGTTCTGGGCGAGTGCGTTCAAGGAGTCGATCGTCTTCACCTTGATCATCCCCGTCCTGCTCTGGCGTTCCCTGGCGACCCGGCGGATCGAGGAGGAAGAGGAGCCATGAGCCGGCGCAACCTGACGATTGCAGCCGTGCTCCTCCTGATGATCGCTCCCCTCGTCCTGCCGGAATTCTACGTCACGCTGCTCAACTATACCGGGCTCGCCAGCATCGTTGCGCTCGGCCTCGTTCTGCTCACCGGCGTTGCCGGGCAGATGTCCTTCGGACAGGCCGCCTTCGTCGGCATCGGCGCCTATACGACCGCGGTGCTCACCACTCGCTATGAGCTATCCCCTTGGCTCGGCCTGCCGGCGGCAATCGCGCTTACCGCTGCCATCGCGCTGTTTCTCGGCTTCATCACCCTGCGGCTCTCGGGTCACTATCTGCCGCTCGGCACGATCGCATGGGGTATCGCGATCTACTTCCTTCTCGGGAATCTGGAATGGCTGGGGAAATATTCCGGCATCGCTGAAATCCCGCCCCTCACCGTGCTGGGCGTGAGCTTGGGGGATGGCCGCAGGTTCTACTATCTGATCTGGGCAGTGACGCTGCTCGCGTTGTTTGCCGCGCGCAATCTCCTCGACTCGCGCTGCGGGCGGGCAATCCGCGCCCTCAAGGCGCGCACCATCATGGCGGAAGCTTTCGGGGTCGACACGGCGCGCCTCAAGATCGTGGTCTTCGTCTACGCAGCGGTGCTGGCGTCGCTGTCGGGCTGGCTCTATGCGCATTTTCTGCGCTTCATCAGTCCGCAACCGTTCGGCGTCTACGCGAGCATCGATTATCTGTTCATGGCGGTCATCGGCGGATCGACCGAAGTCTGGGGCGCGGTCATAGGGGCGGCGCTGCTCACCTTTTTGCGGGAGTGGATCAGGGATCTGCTCCCGGCTCTCACCGAGCAGAGCGGCAACTTCGAGATCGTGGTGTTCGGTCTGCTCATTGTGGCGATGCTGCACTGGACCCGCGATGGGCTGGCGCCGTATTTCGCCCGCCTGATCCCGCCCGACAGCAAGCGCATGCTTCCCGCGGGCGCCGAGCCGTTGCCCAGGCGGGCGCAGCCGGCGGCGGGCAAGCCGCTGATCGAGGTCCGCGGCGTGAGCAAATGGTTCGACGCGCTGGCGGCGGTCAAGGAGCTGTCGTTCGAGATGCGTGCCGGCGAGATTCTCGGGCTGATCGGTCCCAACGGCGCCGGCAAGAGCACCGTGTTCAATCTGATGACCGGCGTCTTGCCGGTGAGCGGCGGCCAGATCTTGTTTCGCGGGGAGCGCGTCGACCGGCTCACCGGACGCGAGATTGCCCGCCGCGGCATTGCGCGCACCTTTCAGCACGTCAACATCCTTCCGGCGGTGCGCACGCTGGAAAACTCCGCGGTCGGCGCGCATTTGCGCGGGCGGGCGGGCGTGCTCGCAGCCAGCCTGCGGCTCGACCGCGCGGAGGAGGCACGCCTGCGATACGAGGCGGCGCAGCGGCTGGATCAGGTCGGGCTGCGCAGGCAGGCGTTAGATGCCGCCGGCACGCTGCCGCTGGGCTCGCAACGCATGCTCGAAGTGGCGCGCGCACTCTGCGCCGACCCGATGCTGCTGTTGCTCGACGAGCCGGCCGCCGGGCTGCGCTACCTGGAAAAGAAGGCGCTTGCGGAGCTGGTTCGCACGCTTCGCCAGGCGGGACTCAGCATCATCCTGGTCGAGCACGACATGGAGTTCGTCATGGGCCTGGTCGATCGGCTGATCGTGATGAATTTCGGCGAGAAGCTCGCGGATGGCTTGCCGCGGGAGATTGGGGCCAACCCTGCGGTGATTGAAGCCTATCTCGGGAGTGTCGCATGAGTGGGCTTGAAGTCCGCGGGCTCTCGGCGGGTTACGGAAAGGCGGAGGTGCTGCACCGTCTCGACCTCGACGTAGAGAACGGGACGATCGTTACCGTCATCGGCCCCAACGGGGCCGGCAAGACCACCTTGCTCTCGGCGCTGATGGGGCTTCTGCCGTCCAAAGGCTCGATCCGTTATGGCGCCCAGGAGCTCTCGCGGCTGCCTACCGAGGAGCGGGTTCCGCGCCTCTGTCTCGTCCCGGAGCGGCGCGAGCTGTTCGGCGAGTTGTCGGTCGAGGACAATCTCGTGCTCGGCGCGTTTGCCCGCATGCGCTCGGGCGCGCGCGACCTCCGCGCCGACTTGGAAGCGATCTACCGGCGATTTCCCCGCCTCGAGGAGCGCCGAAAGCAGCTCGCTGCGACGCTTTCCGGCGGAGAGCGGCAGATGCTCGCGCTCGGCCGGGCGCTGATGGCGAAGCCCATGCTGCTCATGCTGGATGAGCCCAGCCTCGGCCTCGCCCCGACGATCGTGCGAGACATTTTTCACGTCATAGCCGATCTGAGATCGACCGGTGTATCCATCCTGTTAGTGGAGCAGAATGCCCGCGCCGCCCTGCAGATCGCAGATTACGGCTACGTCCTCGAGATGGGCGAGCTTGTCGTGCAGGGGCGTGCGTCGGATCTCGCCGCCAGCCCGCGCGTGCTGGAGAGCTACCTCGGCCTGTCACCCCGGCTGGTTTCGCCCTGAAAGCGGCAGAGGCACGCGTCGAGGCTGGCAAAGCGATCCAGCACGACCCCAAGACCTTCAAGGATCGGCTCATCGGAATTTATCGGAATCGCAAGCGGTGGCCGCCTTGTGCGTGAGTCTAAGTGGTTGAGCTCCCTTTGCCCTCGCCCTTCGAGATGCTCGGCGTGCAAAGAACGCGCGAGCTCAGGATGAGCCCGAAAACAGATCGTCGCTGCTGTGACAGCGAATTGTGGTTCCGCGTACCAATCTAGCCCGTCTTCGCAAAATCAGGTGTCCGGCGCTGCTGGAAGGCCTGCACGCCTTCGCGTGCGGCCGCGGTGCAGGCGCTGACCCCAAATGCGCGATAGCCGATCTCGAGCGCGGCTTCGAAACTCGATGTCGCCGCCGCCTCGGCGATCGCCGCTTCGATGATGCGGATGACCTCGCCGCTCAGGCGGTTGCCGTTCGCTGCGACGGGCTCGATGGGGACAGGTAGCGTGATATCAACGCGGCCTGCGCCGGAGCGCTGGCCAGGCAAGCCTCCAGAGAGCGCGTGCACTCGCGCCACCGCCGTCTCGATCAGACCCGCATGGTCCTGCGCAACGCCATCGACGATCCCCAGCGCGTGCGCCGTCTTGGCGGGCATGCGCGCGGCCCGGCGGAGCATGTCGTGGAAATCAGCGGCTGCCTGCGGCCACCTGCGATACGGCACCACCATCCCGCCGAGCCCGGGCGCAATGCCCAGCGTGATTTCCGGAAACTGCAGGACGGCGCCGGAGAGCGCGACAATCCCGTGGCAGCGCAGCGCCAGCTCGAGGCCGCCGCCCAAGGCCATGCCGTTGAGCGCCGCAACCACCGGCTTGCGCATGGCATCGATGTGGACGAGCAGACGCGCGCAATCGCGTGCATACTGCGCCGCCGCCGAAGCATTCCCCAGCATGGCCGGGAACCGGCCGATGTCGGCGCCGGCGCAAAACGCCCGCGGTCCGTAGCCCGTGAGCACAAAGCCGCGCACGGCATCGTCGCCTTCCCACCGGCGGATCACTGTCAGGATTTCGTCGGTCACCTCGTCGCTGAGCGCGTTGAGCGCCTCCGGGCGGCGCAGCGTGACGACCTTCACGTCGCCCACGTCGTCGCTCTGCACGTACCGGAAGAAGCTCTGATACTCGGCAAGCGCCCGGCGCGGCTGCGGCAACCCCGGGCGCTCCTGTCGCGTGCGCTCGACGATACGGCCGATCTCGACATTGCCGAGCGCCTTCATGCTCTCCAGGGGGCCCCGTCTGAACCCGAGCGCAAGCCGGCAGCCGAGCTCCAGATCCGCGGCATCGCCGATCTTGCGGTCGAGGACATCCGCCGTCTGCGAGATCAGAATGCCCAGCATCCGGTCGCGGATGCGCGCCCTGGCCTCGGGACCGACCTCGACCTGCTTGCCCGGTGTCACGGTGCGCCAGGTCTGGACGGAATGGAAAATGCGCGCAGGCCGATAGTGCTCGCCCTCGGCCTCGGCCTGCAGCGTATTGGCCTCGATGATGATCGGGTTGCCGTTGGCGAGATTGAGCACGAAGAACGGCCCGGCGTGCACGAGCTCCATGGCGACTGTGTCGATTTCCGCCGCGCTCGCCTGATCGAGCAGGAGAGCCGCGTCGTTGCACCAGTTGTCGAAGATGCGGTCGAGCATGAAGCAGGGGACATCGGCGGTGACCAGCGGCACCTTGCCGGTCATGCAGAAGATCCAATTGAGGTCTTCCACCAGACCCGCTCCGGCGCCGGACCAGCGGATCACCTCGACGATGGGGTTGCGCCACGCCGGCGCGAAGAAGTGCGTCACCGTCGCACGCTGTTTGTGACGCAGGCCGGCGAAGATGCGCTCGGCGGGAAGCGAGCTCGTGTTGGAGGTGATCATCGCCGCCGGAGAGACGATTTCCTCGATGCGCGCGAAGATCTGCCGCTTGAGCGGCATCGCCTCGGTGGCCGCCTCGATCACCCAGTCGGCATCCCGCGCAATGCCATAGTCGAGCGTCACATGCAGGTTCTGCATCACCTGCTCGGCCTGCGCCGGCTTGAGCTTGCCGCGCTCCACGCCTTTCTGCGCGTAGCCCTTGAGCCGCTCGACGGCGCGGTCGAGCGGGGCTTGCGCCACATCCACCAGATGCAGGGTAAGGTCGGGCAGGGCGGTCTTGAGAAAATAGCCGATGTCCGGCCCGATGGTGCCTGCCCCGACGATCACCACCCGCCTCGGCAGAGGCCGTGACGGCTTGTGCAAGAGAGGATTGGCGTAGGTCATGAGCTTCCAGGAACATTGAACCAGGAACAGGTTCCTAGTTTTCGTGTCTCAAGGGAGGGGTGGTCCAAACGGCACGCCCCTGTAAATCCCTGTAAAGGGGGCGGAGCGGATCGGGGAAATTTCCAAAAGCTACGTAACATCAGTGAGATACAACAAAAATAGTCGCGCCAGAACAGGAAAATAACAGGACCCGAACAGGAAAATAACAGGGCCCGGACAGGGGAGGAAACAGGAAATCTCGCGCCCTGACAGCTGTGGATGCTGAAGACCCGATTGGCATCCCCCGAAGTCGTGCCGGCCTTTCACCCGTTGGGCTCGTTCGCGCATAATGGTCGGCGCAAAAATCTCGTAGCATCGCAGGATTGGGCTGCCGTTCGACCGAGGGGCCGCGACGCCCCCGCATCGCGTAGAGTGCAGATACGGGTATAGGGCGCTGGAACGCTGCCAAACTCGCGCAACGCACAAGCTAAAGGCCCAGCCTAGCCGGCCGGGCCTGGACGCAATTTTGCAGGATATCCCTTTATATCAGAGTCGTGTTTCATTGGTCTATAAGTCGCAAGTTGTAAAAATTTCGCCCGTTGCAACCTCCCTCCAGCGAGCAATGGCCCGGCTATGCGCGCCGGCTCACGCCATCGCGCGCACCGGCGCTTTGGCGCGCAGCTTCGGCGCAACTTCCCTCGCAAACAACTCGAGCGAGGCGAGCGCCTTGTCCACGCCGTACCACGGCGGGTAATGCAGCATCACCGAGGTCGCGCCCGTCGCCTCGCGCAACCGCTCGATCTTTGCGACGACGGTTGCGGGCGAGCCGTGCAGGATGATGTCGCGCGAGAGCGTGTCGTAGTTGCGTTGGCTGGTCGCGCCACCCTGCGACACGGTCCCGAGATAGCCTGATGTATGGCCGCTGGCGAAGTGCTCAAGGTGGCGCATGATGCCTGCCTCGCTCTCCGCCTTCGCCTTTGCGTCGGTTTCGGCGACATAGGTCCAGCGCGCCACGTCGATTTTTCCGCGGGCCGGATTGGAGCGCAGCCGCTGCGGCGTCTCCTCGAGATGCCGGCGATAGGCCGCGGTCTGCCGTGCAAGCTCGTCGAACGGGGTCCACGTGGACAGCATGAGCCCGAAACCCATGCGGCCGGCCACCGCGATCGATCGCTCGGTCGCACCGGCAAGAAAAATGGGCGGATGCGGTTGCTGCAGGGAATGCGGAAACAGCTCGTACTCGCCGTCGACCTCGAAGTTGAAATACTTGCCGCGATGGCTGGAGCGCTTGTCGTGAAAAATCTGCATGAGGAGCGGCAGTGCCTCCTCTTGCATGTCGCGCCGGCTCTCGAAATCGACCCCGAAACCATCGAACTCATATTTGCGATAGCCGGAGCCGAGCCCGAGCGCGAACCGGCCGTTGCTCAGGATGTCGACGAAGGCGGCGTTCTCGGCGACCCGCAGCGGATTGGCCAGCGGAAGGGTCACCACCGCCGTGCCGATCCTGATCTGCTTGGTGCGCGCCGCGAGATATGCAGCATAGACGAACACGTCGGGCATGATCCCGTATTCGTTGCTGAAATGGTGCTCGGCGACCCAGGCGTAGTCAAAGCCGAGCGCGTCGGCCCGGATGATCTCGCGCGTCACCCGCGCATGGACGTCCCGATGCGGATAGGGCTCACGGTCCACATTCGGGTGTGAGGTGAAGAGAATTCCAAATTCCATTCGGCGGCTCCTGAGCCCGGCAGGTTAGCAAGCTCGAGTGCAATCGTCATGCGCCTGGAGGGGCTTCGCCGGCGATCGCCGCGGCGATCTTCTCCGCCAGCATGATGGTCGGAATGTTCGTGTTGCCGCGCGGCAGGCTCGGCATGATGGAAGCGTCGATGACCCGCAGGCCCGCGATGCCGCGGACGCGGCCCGCGCTGTCGACCACGGCGTCGGGATCATCCGCGCGGCCCATGCGGCAGGTACCCACGGGATGAAACATGCCGGCGACGTTCTCCCGAATGTGCTCCGCAAGCGCATCGTCGTCCTCGACCAAAGCGGCCAGGTCGACGCGCCGATCGGCAAGGGTCGCGAGGATAGGCGCCGCCAACGGCGGCGCCAGATCGATCAACCGCGCGATCGCCGCGCTTCTGATCTTGTTGGCGGGGCTGATGCGGTTGAGCCGGCGCAATCGGTCCGTGAATTTCACCGGGAACGTCAGTGCACTGATGGCACGCACCTTGTCGTGCGCAAGGATCTCGACCGCCCGGCGAAAGCCCTGCATGAACCGGTGCAGGTCAAGCTCCTCCCCGGTGAAGTTGAACTCGACACAGGGATATTCGGCTTCGCGATCGGCAAGCGAGACACGGCCGCGGGCGAGAGGCTTGAGCAGGGTCGGAGCGAGGTTGGCAACCTGTGCGCCGAGCGGCGACCAGGAGGTCTTGCATTGCACGTTGATGTACATGTCGGCCGCGGGAGCCCCAGGCAGCCCGGACGAGTACCGGAAGGCGGTCATGGGATGCGGCCGCACCGAGGCGGCCTGGCGCGCTCCGGGACGTTGCAGCAATCCAATGAAGATGATGGCGTGATTGGAAAGATTCTCGCCGACCCCACGCAGATTGGCGCGCACCTTGATGCCGAGCTTGCGCAGTTGCGCCTGGGGTCCGATGCCGGAGCGCAGCAGGAATGCGGGCGAATGAATTCCACCGGCCGCCAGGATCACCTCACGCGCTCGAAATGTTTTCTCCTCGTTCCGGCACCTCGCGGTAACTCCGGTCACGCGGGCGCCGTCGAAGGTGAGGCTCATCGCTTTTGCGCCGTTGACGATGGTGAGATTGCTGCGCGCGCGTACGGAGGAATCGAGATAGCAGATCGCCGCTGAGGCGCGCTTGCCCGGCCAGTTGCTCATCGGCACGGCGCCGTAGCCGTCGCGAAAATCGGAATTCATGTCGGCGATGAACGCGATTTGCCGCTCCTGTGCAAACGCACGCACCGCCTTCGACAGTGGCGCCCAGTCCTCGGGCGCTGTGCGGCGGATCGGGACCGGGCCATCCTTGCCGTGGAGCGGGCCATCGAAGTCCATGTCATGCTCGAGCTTGCGAAAGAACGGCAGCACGTCCCTCCAGCCCCAGCCCTCGGCGCCGCAGCCTTCCCACTCGGCGTAATCGTCGGGTGTGCCGCGGTAGGCGACCATGCCCATCACGGAAGAGCCGCCGCCCATGATGCGTGCCTGGGAATAGCTCACGAGCGGAGAGCTATCTCTCCGCCGCCAGTGCACCTTCAGACCAGGCCAGAAATAGGCGTCGTTGTAGTAGGACGTGGCGTAGGTATCGAGCACGTCCTCCGGCTCACGCCCCGGCGCGGTGTCCTGCCCTGCTTCAAGCAGCAGAACCTTGCGCGCCGATCGCGCGGACAGCCGATTGGCGAGCACGCATCCGGCAGCGCCCGCGCCGATGATGATGATGTCGAGCTCTGGTCCCAATTTCTGTCAGGTTTCGTGCACCGATTCGATGAGGTCCCTGGTTCGAGGTATGTGCGGCCAAGCGGAATCGAAATCGGCAACCAGCAGCTTGAACTCCGGCGATTCAATGCGGCCGCGCAAAGTCGCCATGTCGGGGAACTGATACAACGCATAGTGCACCGACGGATGGCTGCGGCTCCAGAATCGCCAGCCCTTCTCGGCCTGCAATTTTCCCATGGCGAGCGGCAGATGGCCTGTCGCGTACCAGCGATCGAATTTCGCCCGATCGGATTCGTTCGCGACCTGGGCACGGACCATGAAATACGCTTTATTGACTTCCATACTGCATCTCGTCCGAGCTGTGGCTGTACCTGCTGCGCGGGAGGATGGCGCTTTTCAACTTTTCAACGCCCGCCGCGCCTTACGCCCGACCTGCGCGGATCACATCAGAGTGTCATGGCTCACGCAAGGCTCAGCGCTGCTTTGCGGCTTCGCCGCCTTGGCATAGTATGGCTGCGAAGAAAACCGCCCTATCGCATGCTGTCCGTTTTGCGGGCCGACCGCCAGGGGCCCCTTGTCGGACACATTTCCAAGTGGCGTGCGTTGTGTGCGTGCGCCGCCGCTTCGGCCGACGGCTCGGCCTGAAAAAAGGAGGCTGACATGGGACTGATGGATGTAATCAACGGAGTGCTGAACGGGCCACGCGGTCAACGCCAACCCAGCAGTCGCGAGGGTGGCGGCGGCATGTCGCCGATGATGATGGCGCTGCTGGCACTGCTGGCCTACAAGGCGCTCAAGGGACGCAAGGGAGCGGCCCATGCCGGTGCGCCACAACAGCCCGGCCCTATCGGCCCGACGGCTTCCCAGGTGCCAGACGGCGCTCCGTCCGGAGGTCTGGGCAACATCCTGGGAGGACTGCTTGGAGGCCGGACGGGCGGCGCCGGCTCGGGCGCCGGCCTGCAGGACCTGATGAAGGGCGGACTGGGCGGCTTGCTGGCCGGAGCAACTGCCGGGAGCGTTGTCAGCGGAGGTCTCGATAACCTGATCAAGGAGTTCCAGGACCGTGGACACGGCAACGCAGCCCAATCCTGGATCGGCACCGGCCCCAATCAGGCGATCTCACCAAACGATCTGGAAAATGTGCTCGGAAGCGAGACCCTCGACACGATTGCTCAACAGACCGGCATGAGCCGCTCCGAGCTGCTCGCCGGCCTGAGCAATCACCTTCCGGAGCTCGTCGATCAGCTCACCCCGCACGGACGCATCCCGACTCCGGAGGAGGCGGCGCAAACAGTGTGAGGAAGGATCAGCGCAGCGCGCGAACGAATGCAGGGGCGGGTTTCAAACCCGCTCCTACGCGCCCTTCTCGCATTTTTCCATAAAGCTTTTCTTCGCGGCACCGGCGAGCTTCTTGCCGTTCTTGCCCACTGCCTTCGGCTCGCACGCATCGCGCCTGCATTTTTGCAGGAAGCTCTCCTTCGCGGCGCCGGCAAGGGCTTGACCATTCTTGTCGACTGCCTTGGTCTCGCAGGTTTCCTGGGCGAGCGCGGAGCCCATGGCGAAAGCCGACAGCAATGCGACCAGCATCACCTTTTTCATGATCTTTCTCCCTCATGACAGCCATAGGAGACAGGCGCGGACCGCGCCGAATCGTCCCCTGGTGGTCCCATCGGATTTTTAGCCAAGAACGTGCATGCCGTCCACTCGGCTTTGACTGGGCTTGGCACGGCGAAGCGATATCATTCCCGCACGCATCACCTACGTGCAGCCGTCGTGCCGCCGCATCAGTCGGCTCGCGCCCCGGTAAGCTTTATCACGGCTGCCCACTGCGCTTGCTCGCGCGCAATGCGCATGGCGAAATCCTGCGGCGCTCCAGTGCGCGTCTCGAAGCCCAGGTTCTTCAGGCCGGCTTGCATCTCGCTCGTTTGCATCGCTGCGTTGGCGGCCTCATTGAGCTTTCGCACGATGGTCTGCGGGGTGGCTGCCGGGGCTACCAGTCCCATCCAGGTCTCGACCGGGTAGCCGTCGAGCCCGAGCTCGAGCAGAGTCGGCACCTGCGGCAATTCCGGCAGGCGCGTTGCACTCGTTACCAGCAGCGGTCGCAGAGCGCCTTGCGCGATATACGGCAGCAGGATTGCAGGGCTTTCGCAGGTGATCTGCACCTGCCCCGAAAGCAGGTCCGGCAGCACCTGCGCCGTGCCGCGATAGGGCACGTACACGATATCCGTTCCGGTTTTGGCTCGGAAGAATTCGCCCAGCAATTGGGTCGGAGCCCCCAAGGCAGCTCCGTGCTTCAGCATTCCCGGGTTTGCCTTGGCCAAAGCCACGAGCTCCGCAACCGAGGCCGCCGGTACCGCGGATGAGATTACGAGCAGGTTCGGCACGCCGACCAGCATGGCCACGGGAACGAGATGCTTCACCGGACCAAAATCGAGATTGCTGTACAGAGTGGGATTGATCGCGAGCGACCCTGTGCTGCCGAGCAGCAGCGTGTAGCCGTCCGGTTGAGCGAGAGCTACCGACTTCAAGGCGATCGTGGTGCCGGCTCCGGGGCGATTCTCGACGACCATGCTCTGCCCCAGATGATCCGAAAGCGGGTGCGAGATCAGTCGAGCGACGGTGTCGACAGTGCCGCCTGCGGGGAACGGAACGACGAGCTTGATGGGCCTGTCCGGGTAGGCTTGCGCAAGCACAGGTGAGCCCACGGTGAAGAGGACGAGCATCGCGAACGTTGCGCAGGCGCTTCTCCGTGCCAAGGTGATCACGCTCACGCGTGGTCCTCCTCGCGCCGCCGGGATGCGCGCCCTCACTTCGGCGCCTGCTCAGGAGGCCCTGGCCGGCGCAAATTCGACGGCACGCTTGCTTCGAAACGCGTGGTCGTCATGACGAGGTTTGCAACCCAGCTGCCAACGAACAAGCGTACGGGCGCAAGCACCGGGATTCCGGAAACAGGAGCCAGCGCGACCTCCATCTCGCGGCCCTCGGACAGATATTTGACCAGCGGCGCCCCGCTGCCGTGGCCTGCGATAGGGACATAGGTTAACGCGCATACGACCACGGGACCCTTATATCCTTGATCTGCGGACAGCTCGTCCATGCGCTTGAACGCCAGTTTGAGGTCATAACGATGTCGGCCGTCGAGCACCGCGAGCGTGCGCCGGCATGCCTCCTGCGACAAGGGACCGCCGGTACCGGCGCTGGGAACAAGCATGGCGCTGAGCGGATCGATAATGCCTTTGCGCTCCTCCTCGGCAATCGCGTCCGCGCCGTTTGGCGGGGTGACTTCCAGCTCCCTCACGTTTCCGTCGTCCAGAACCATGCTCACGTACTGGATTTCGTTGCCCGATTCCATTTTTGAGGTGAAGGATGCCGGCACCGGCCGGGCTTCCTGGACGACGCCATGCGCGCTCAGGAAAGCCGACCCGTTCAGCAGGAGTCGCATCACTCCTCCGACACGGCCGGTCGCGGTGATCGCGTACTCGTTCGCCCTGAACTCGGCGTTAAGCGTGACTGCGCCGACCGATACGCGAGCGAACGTAATCGAGTAGGCAGCCTCCAGCTTGCGCGGGGTGGAGGTTTCATCTTGCCCCTCAGCCGCGGATACGTGCCCCGCTGCGCAGCAGGCAAGCAGGAGTGCGCCGTATGTGTGAGCCGAAATGCGGAGCTTCATGCCTTCATGCCGGGTTTCCTCGCCGCAGGGTCAGAAGTCGGCTTTTCACCCGGGCTCGCCGGCGAAATGCCGCGTACGCCTCTTTTTGCAAGCGGACAATCAGTAGAGAATAATATAGCAGGAGCCCCGCGATGGATGCACAAGGGGGAAAGATGCGCGTCGGCCTGCGAAATATGGCTTGCTCGGCAGCTCTGCTGGTCGCGCTCTCATGCGCTACTGCCGCTGCGGATTATCCGACCCGCCCGGTGCGGCTGATTGTGCCTTTCCCGGCCGGCGGCAGCAACGACGTGGTTGCGCGCCTCGTTGCCAACCAGCTCGGCGACCGCTTGGGACAGCGATAGTCGACAAGCTGAAGAACGAGATTCAGGCGAGTCTGCAATCGACGAAGCTGCAGGAGCAATTCGCCCGCGAAGGCGCCTCGGCGGTCGAAATGACCTCAGCCGACTTCGGCGGATATATCGAGACCGAGATCAGGAAATGGGGCGAGGTGGTCGAGGAGAGCAAGATCCGCCCGCAATAGGCATTCAATCATCCAGAGCCGGGAAATATCCAAAGCTGAGCAACGCTATGGTGGCCACAAAAAACAACATCGACATGTACCGTCCCCCGCTGGACCATCTTTGCATGATCCTACATGCCAAGTTGGCATGAGTTGGGCGTCAATCCGCCGGCGCGAGTAGACGCAAAATATCGCAAGTTTGTTGCAATTCTACACGGGTCAGAGCTCTCGCCCTGAAGGACTGGTGAAGGAATACCTGCCATCGTCCTATCGGAGGGCAAGGAGACCCCTGCTGCATCGCTCATGGTTGGCGGCTGACCGGTCCTGAGAACACGAGTTGCGTTTGGGTGACCATCGCTACCAGCTTGCCGTCGGCGGTCGTAACCCGTGTCTGCCATACCATGGTTCGCCGCCCGCGGTGCAAGGGGGTTGCTTCGCCGACAATGCGCGTCCCGACCGGCGCAGAGCCGATAAAGTTGGTCTTGCTTTCAATTGTGGCTGTCGCGCTGCCATCGCTCAGGTTGGCCAGCGTTCCGAGCGCACCCAGCGTGTCCGCAAAGGCCATGATGGCTCCCCCGTGCAGCACGGCGGGTCGGGTGCAGAGCTCGCTGCGTACCGTCATTTCGCCGACGATCCGCTCCAGCGTGGCGCTGACAATCTCGATCCCGAGAAGCGCCGCGAAAGGCAGCCGCGTTTCGTCGAGCCGCTTCATCAGATCCATTAGAAGGCCCCTGTTCCAGTTGACCTTGATGCCGGCAGCTTAGCGGGCTTTAGGCTCCGCCCAAATTTGTCGCCGCCGCCCGGGCGGCGGCGACAATCTGATCCTCGAGCGGGCCTGGCGCCGGCAAGGAGGAGCGCATCCCACTGGACGGAGCTGGAAGCGGATGCGCCGGAACGGGTATTGCCGGCGCAGCTATGGGAAAGACAGCCCGCAGCGGCACCAACCCACGCGGGAGAGCCGAACCGGCGCGACCACCGCGGGGTTCGCCACGGCCGGACTAATCGCCGACTGCGGCGAGGATCGAAAGTGAGGGGGGACGTTCAAAGAAGCGCGCCCGGATCAGTCGCGGGCATACCCGATGAGCGGTTTCTTCTTTCGGCCCAGCAGGATCAGGATTGACGCAATAACGCCAAGTACCAGCCAGACCGGCTGATCGAGAATGTAATGCTTGAAGATGCCCTGCCAGAACCATCCCCCGATCAGTCGCTCCACTATCGGCTGCAGTGCCGACAATGAATTCTGATGAATATTGGACCAGGTCTCAGCCGTGGTGCTGATGGAGGGCCTCTGGTCGGCAAGCCATCGGGTTCCGTCATAGACAGCGAATACGAATGCCAGGGCGAGCAGCAGGAGTCCGACAAATCGAAAGAAAAACCTGATCATCCGAAGGCCGTTTCAGGTTTGCAGACCTCAACGGCACATCGATTACCCTCATCAGGCTGAAGGTTCAATCGGACAGAGCCAAGAGCTTTGTCGCAGGCACCCCAAAACGCGCATCGGCGATCGGCGGCTGCAGATGGCGGACCTCTTGGAGCTTGCCTTCGCCTCCTTGAGCGGCCCACGTCCGTTCCGCTACGGTCAGCGTTCAGCCGTTCGCGGGTTGCAAGGGGTTTTTATGGGTTCCAAGGGTGACCGGACGAGGAGGCCGACCTTCACTGACCAGGAAGCGCTGCTGTTTCACAGCCAGGGGCGCCCCGGGAAGCTCGAAGTCGTGGCGACAAAGCCCATGGCCACCCAGCGCGACCTTTCGCTTGCGTATTCCCCCGGTGTCGCCGTCCCGGTGCTTGCGATCGCGGAGGATGAGAGCCGGGCTTTCGACTACACCACCAAAGGAAATTTCGTCGCGGTTATCACCAACGGGACTGCCATCCTCGGCCTGGGCAACCGCGGAGCATTGGCCGCCAAACCCGTGATGGAGGGCAAGGCGGTTCTGTTCAAGCGATTTGCCGATATCGATTCCATTGATCTCGAAGTCTCGTCGGAGAATCCCGACGAGTTCGTGGATTGCGTCAAGCTGCTGGGCAAGAGCTGGGGTGGCATCAACCTCGAGGACATTCGGGCGCCCGAATGCTTTGTGATCGAGCAGCAGCTGCGCGAGTTGCTCGACATCCCGGTATTCCATGACGATCAGCACGGGACCGCGATCATCGCGGCGGCCGGGCTGATCAACGCGCTTCACCTCACCGGGCGCGACATCAAGAGCACCAAGCTCGTGTGCAACGGGGCGGGAGCCGCCGGGATTGCCTGCCTGGAATTGCTCAAGGCAATCGGGTTTACGCCGGGCAACATCATCCTCTGCGACACCAAAGGGGTCGTCTACGAGGGGCGCACAGAGGGTATGAACCAGTGGAAGTCGGCGCACGCGACGAAAACCTCCGCCCGAACGCTCGCGCAAGCCGTGGCCGGCGCGGATGTCTTCTTCGGGGTCTCGGTAAAGGGAGCCATGAGCAAGGAGATGGTGAAGTCCATGGCGCACAAGCCGATCATCTTCGCCATGGCCAATCCCGATCCAGAAATCAGCGTGGAGGAGGTCGCCGAGATCCGCTCCGACGCGATCATGGCGACCGGTCGATCCGATTATCCGAACCAGATAAACAATGTGCTCGGTTTTCCCTACATCTTCCGGGGGGCGCTGGACGTGCGCGCCACCGCCATCAACATGGAGATGAAGGTCGCGGCGGCACGCGCCCTTGCGGATCTTGCACGCGAGGACGTGCCCGATGAGGTTGCCGCGGCTTATGGCGCGCGCCCGAAATACGGTCCGGATTACATCATCCCGGTGCCGTTCGATCCGCGCCTGATCTCGTTCATTCCGCCCGCCATTGCCAAAGCGGCGATGGATACCGGTGTGGCGCGTCGGCCCATTGTCGACATGGAGGGCTACCGCGCACAGTTGCGATCACGCCGCGATCCGATCGCCGGCGTCCTGCAGCGGGTCTATGACCGGCTGCGGCGGCGTCCGCAACGCGTAGTCTTCGCCGAAGGCGAGGAGGAGCAGGTGATCCGCGCGGCGATGAGCTTCGTGGAGCAGGGATTGGGCACCGCCCTCCTCGTGGGACGCGAGGAACGGGTGCGCGAGACCGCACGGCACCTCGGGATCGAGCTCGGGAGCGGCATCGAGATCATCAATGCCCGGTTATCGAAGCGCAACGCGGCGTATGCGGCCTATCTCTACGAGCGGCTTCAGCGACGGGGCTTTCTGCAACGCGACTGTCAGCGCCTGGTCAACCAAGACCGCAATCACTTCGCCTCCTGCATGGTAGCACTCGGGGACGCCGACGCCATGGTAACCGGGGTCACGCGCAATTTCTCCGGCGCGCTCTCGGATATCGACCGCTGCATCGATGCCAAGCCGGGCCACCGGGTCATGGGAATTTCGCTCGTGCTCGCGCGCGGGCGCGTGGTGCTGGTGGCCGATACTGCGGTCACCGAAACGCCCAGCGCAGAGAGCCTCGCGGATATCGCTGTCGAGGCGGCAGGGGTAGCGCGCAGGTTTGGCTACGAGCCGCGGCTCGCCCTGCTTTCGTTCTCGACCTTCGGCAATCCTCCCGGTGATCGCGCCACATTAGTGCAAGGTGCGGTTCACATTCTGGACCAGCGCCGTGTCGATTTCGAGTACGACGGCGACATGGCCGCCGATGTCGCCCTCAATATGGACATGCGCGAGGCGTATCCGTTCTGTCGACTGTCCGGCCCGGCCAATGTTCTGATAATGCCTACCTTTCATTCGGCCTCGATCGCGACCAAGCTGCTGCAGGAGATGGGCGGTGCCACCGTGATCGGTCCGATCCTGGTAGGCCTCGACCGGCCGGTGCAGATCGTGCCGCTGTCGGCGAACGATGCACAACTCGTGAACATGGCCGCACTGGCGGCCTTCCATGTGAGCGGGTGAGACGCCGTCATGACCAGCATCGGCAAGGAAACCAAGCTTAAAGGCGTGATAGCCGCGATTGCCACGGCTGTCGGCCCTGACGGCGCACCCGATTGCGGCCGCTCCACCGCGCTTGCACGCTTTCTGCTCGCAAACGGCTGCGATGGGCTCAATGTGCTCGGGACGACGGGTGAGGCGACCTCGTTCTCGCTCGATCAGCGCAGGAGCGTGATGTCGGCCTACGCTGCCGCCGGGCTGCCCATGGATCGGCTCATGGTAGGTGCCGGTGCTGCCGCTTTGGCCGACGCCATCGCGTTGACCCGCCACGCCGCCGAGCTTGGGTTTGCCGGAGCGCTTCTGCTGCCCCCATTCTACTATAAAGGGGTGCCAGATGACGGGCTGGTGACGTACGTCGATGCGGTCGCGCGAGCGACAGCGGCGACACCTATTCCGCTCTACCTCTACAACTTTCCCGCCCAATCGGGGCTGAAGTGGCATATCGGCCTGATCCAGCGGCTCCTCGCAGCGCTGGGAGAGCGAATAGTCGGGCTCAAGGATTCTTCGGGCGACATGCCGTATGCGCGCCAAGCCGCTGAGCTTTCCCCCAGCTTCAGCGTATTTCCTTCCACCGAAGCAGTGCTGTCGGAGGCTCGCTGCGGTCCTTTCGCGGGGTGCATATCGGCGACCGCCAATCTCAACGCCGACCTCTGCGCACAGGCATGGCGCAACGGCGATCCGGATGCGCTCGATCTCGCGGTGGCGGTCCGTAAACTGTTCGACGGCAAGCAGCTTGTGCCGGGCGTGAAGGCTCTGCTCGCGCACATTCATCGCGATCGAGCCTGGGTGCGGGTGCAAGCGCCGCTTTGCCCGTATTCGGATGCCGAGCGCACGGCTCTCGCGGCCGCCTATGAGGGCTTGCGCGCTCCCGCCGGCACCCGCGCGAGCGCCATCGCTTGATGGGGCCTCGTGCGCTGATGGCCGCGTGCGCTGATGGTCGCGTTGACGCTCACCGCGCTGAACACTATAAGCCGCGCGCGCAATGAGGGCGACACTCCCGCACCCATTCCGTTGATCTTGAGGACGGCACCCGGCTGGATGTCCCGACGGAGGAAGAGCTAGACGCATGGCCAACACCAGTTCCGCCCGCAAGGCGATGCGCAAGATCGCGCGCCGCACCGAGATCAACAAGGCGCGCCGCTCCCGCATGCGCAGTTTCGTCCGCAGTGTCGAAGAAGCCATTTCGGCGGGAGATCGCGGCAAGGCGCTGGCTGCACTCAGGGAAGCCGAGCCTGTCATCATGCGCTCGGCGCAGAGGAACGTCGTTCATCGTAACGCCGCGAGTCGCAAAGTATCCCGTCTTGCTCACCGCATTGCCAAGCTCGGCGGCTAGGCGCATTTCAATCGTCGGCCGGGCGCGCGATCAGCGGGCGCATTTTTCCGGGCTGTCGGATTGATCAGCGTGACAACTCAGCCGCATTGTGTCGGCGGGTATTTGCTAAAGGGACACATCTCCTCTCCGAGATTGTTTAGAGCACGAGGGGTTACCCTTCATTTCCTCTCAAGGAAATGACTGCTTGCAGAACAGCTTAAGAGGAAAGCGGGGCGAAGGAGTTGGATAATCGCAGGTTCTTGGTCGCCGCTGAAAATATCCGCAAGGATGGGCATCAGCGTCGCCGGAGCGACGTAGCGGTCAACGGCAAATTGAAATTACGACACAGCGTCAAGCACTTGCTCGCGATGGCGTGCGATCGCGAAACCTGCGCCGATGATTTTCTTCGCGAATCGAGTTAATCTGCGCCTTGCGCGGCGTTGCAGGGGTTGGGGTTTTTGCTATTTTCAAATTGCTGCTGGGACACTGGTGGCCTTCAGTAAAACGGTTCGTAATCGACCTCCTTCCCGGACAGGCGCAAAGTAACGACCTGTCGGTGCTAGGGCTTTTTTGTCCTGTTCACGGGTCTCGGCGAGTGCGAGCTGCGTTTGAACTCAGTGGCGTCAGTGTTTTGCTGAGACGGCGGCGCGAAAAATAGTCTGAATACTGGAAGCATCTGAAATACAGAAACCCTCGCGCCAGGCGGCGGCGATGGACCAGGGGGTGCTATGATGACGGAACGAGGGGTCATCGGGGCGATCGGCCTGCAGCCTGCACCTTTGGCGGCTCGAGCGCTCGCGGTTCATGGTCCACCCCGCCGGGAGCGTGAAGCTCCGGCTTGATCCGCCGGCGTATCCAGCCAGCCTGCGCACACTCCACTCATCGCGTCACTCTGTGTCTCGGGGCGTCACGCATTCATCTGCGGCCCTGGTCGCCCTTACCTGTCTGCTCCGCTCCTGGAAGAGCCAAAGAAGAAGATGACAAGCACGGATCAAGAGCGATGGGGGCGGGTAAAGGATCGGCTTCGCGCCGCGGTGGGAGAGGATATTTACTCAAGCTGGTTCGCGCGGATGGAGCTCGAAGGCAGCGAGGCTACTACGATCAAGCTCTCGGTGCCGACCCGGTTTCTGAAGAGCTGGATCCAATCGCATTACGCTGAGCGGGTGCTTGCATGCTGGCAAGCGGAGGATACCAACTATTCGCGGGTAGAGCTTATCGTTCGCTCCTCCTCCATTCGCCCTGGACCGCCGAGAAGCGCGCCTCCCGAGATCCCGACCGCTTCGCGTGACGTCCGCGACCTTAGACCCAACGGCGCCGATTTGCGCCTTTCCGGGGCGCCGATCTCCAGCGCCCACGACCTGCTCGGCGGCTCCCCACTCGATCCACGGCTCACCTTCGACACCTTCATTGTGGGTCGTTGCAATACGCTGGCGCACGCTGCCGCGCGGCAAGTCGCAATGGGTCGGCGCGGCGAGGCGGTCATGTTCAACCCGCTTTACGTGCACGCGGGGGTTGGACTGGGAAAGACGCATTTGCTCCAGGGGCTTGCCTGGGCCGGCAATGCAAACAGCGACCGCAAGGTGCTGTATTTGACCGCCGAAAAATTCATGTACGGCTTCGTATCGGCTCTGCGGGCGCAAAACGCGCTCGCTTTCAAAGAGTCGCTGCGCTCGATCGATGTGCTGGTGATCGACGACTTGCAGTTCCTCCAGGGAAAATCGACACAGGCCGAGTTCTGCCACACGCTGAATGCACTTATAGATTCCGGGCGACAGGTCGTGATCGCAGCCGATCGGCCGCCGTCCGATCTCGAGAGCCTGGAGGAGCGCGTGCGCTCACGGCTTGCCGGCGGCCTGGTGGTCGAGATGGCGCCTCTCGGCGAAGAGCTGCGCCTGGAGATCCTGCGATCACGGGCAGCCGCAGCAAAGCAGCATCACCCCGGATTCGAGGTCCCTCCGCCAGTCCTCGCGTTCATCGCCAAGGCCGTCACCCACAACGGCCGCGATCTCGAAGGCGCACTCAACAAGCTGCTGGCGCACAGCAAGCTTACCGGCAATCCGATCACGCTAGAAATGGCCGAGCGCGAAATCCGCGACCTGATCCGCCCGCAGGAGCCTAAACGTGTCAAGATCGAGGACATTCAGCGCGTGGTCGCTCGACAATACAACGTGAGCCGCGCCGACCTGCTCTCGTCCCGCCGTACGGCAAACGTGGTACGCCCGAGACAGGTCGCCATGTATCTCGCCAAATTGCTGACGCTTCGCTCTCTGCCGGAAATCGGACGGCGTTTCGGCGGGCGAGACCATACCACCGTCCTGCATGCTGTCCGAAAAATCGAGACATTGGTCACGACCGACAGCGCGCTTGCCGGAGAGATCGAGCTGCTGAAGCGCCAGTTGCAGGAGTGAGCGGCGCGCGGCTGCGGGCTTGGCTTCGGCTGCCTTGGGCCTTTTCCGATGCGCTTGGCTTGCCCAAAAGCCCCTCTGGCGGGGCTTCAACAGAGTAGTTGCGGGTTTTCCCACAGAACCGGCCCAATAAGGGGTGTTGGCGACCAGCCAACCCTTGCGGAAACCGTGCCCAGGCGCCAATTTCACCCTCCAATTTCATTGCAGGACCAAAATAATGAAGGTCACCGTCGAGCGCGCAGCGCTGCTTAAATCGCTGGGGCACGTTCATCGTGTGGTCGAGCGTCGCAATACGATTCCCATTCTCGGCAATGTCCTGGTCAAGGCGGAGGGCGCCAAGCTGGCGCTCAAGGCTACCGACCTCGACCTGGAGATGACCGAGACGATAGCCGCCGAGCTCGGAGCTGCCGGCTCGACCACCGTGCCGGCGCACATGTTTTACGAGATCGTGCGCAAGCTGCCGGAAGGCGCCCAAATCGGGATCGAGAGCTCAGGCGATCGCTCGGTAATGGGGATTCGCGCCGGTCGCTCCCGTTTCACCCTGCAGACCCTACCGGAGAGCGATTTCCCCGATCTTGCTGCCGGTGAGATGACACACACGTTCACGCTTGCTGCGAGTGACCTCAAACGGCTGATCGACAAGACCAGCTTTGCGATCTCCACCGAGGAGACCCGCTACTATCTCAATGGAATATACCTGCACCCGTCGGGCGCGGCAAAAGCTCCAACTTTGCGGGCCGTTGCGACGGACGGTCATCGCCTCGCGCAATTCGAGTTGCCGCTTCCGGCGGGAGCAGCTGGCATGCCGGGCGTCATCATTCCGCGCAAGACCGTCAGCGAAGTGCACCGCCTGATCGCGGAAGGCGACGCGGAAATCAAGACCGAGCTCTCCCAGGGGAAAGTGCGGTTTACGATCGAGGAGGCAGTGCTCACTTCCAAGCTCATCGACGGCACCTTCCCTGATTATGGCCGGGTCATTCCCGTTGCCAACGACAAGCTGCTTACCGTCGATAAACAGCAGTTCGAGCAGGCAGTTGACCGGGTATCGACGGTCTCCAGCGAACGCGGAAGAGCGGTGAAGCTCTCATTGAACAGCGGCAAGCTTACGCTTTCGGTCACCAATCCGGACTCCGGCAGCGCAACCGAGGAGATCGAGGCTGAATACGGATCGGAGCCGCTCGATATCGGGTTCAACTCGCGCTACCTGCTCGAGATTGCCGCTCAACTTGACGGTGAAGCCGCTATTCTCAAGCTGGCCGATCCCGGCTCGCCCACGCTCATTCAGGACCGCGACAGCAAGGGCGCGTTGTATGTCCTTATGCCGATGCGGGTCTGACAGCGGTCAGTAATCAGCAATCAGCAATTGGCAATCTGACGGCATCGGGAGCCGCGGCGCCTCCTTGTCTGATTGCTGACCACTGATTACTGACCAGTGGATGTCCCGCATCCGCCGGCTGATCCTGAGCAACTTCCGCAGCTATCGCGCAGCGCAGGTCGAGGTCAGCGGCAATTGCATTGTGCTCGTGGGTGCGAACGGTTCCGGCAAGACCAACCTCATCGAAGCAGTTTCGTTTCTTGCCCCGGGTCGCGGGCTGCGCCGCGCGAATCTGGAGGATGTCGCCTTCTCCGAAGGAGACGGGACCTGGGCAGTCTCAGCCGACGCCGACGGCGCCCTCGGACCTGCGGTTTTGGGCACCGGCATCGAGCATCGCGCCCATGAGGACGAAGCACTCACGCGCAGGTGCCGCATCGACCGCGAGCCCGTGGCGTCCGCGTCCGCCTTTGCCGACCACTTGCGCGTGATCTGGTTGGTGCCGTCCATGGATGGATTGTTCAATGGACCGGCATCGGAGCGGCGCCGTTTCCTGGATCGGCTGACCCTTGCCATCGACGCCGAGCATGCAGGTCGCGTCACCGCCTTGGAGCGCGCCTTGCGCTCGCGCAACCGCCTGCTCGAGGAGGGGCGACCCGATCCGCACTGGCTCGACGCCGTCGAGCACCAGACTGCGGAGCTGGCGGTGGCGGTAGCCGCAATGCGCGCCGAGACGGTCGCGCGGCTGCGAGCAGCTCTTGCCGCACGCCACAAGCCGTGCTCCGCCACATTTCCAGCTGCCGAGATCGAGCTCGAAGGCTGGATGGAAAAGCTCGTCGCGTCGCGCCCGGCGGTGGAGATCGAAGACCGCTATCGCGCTGTGCTGCGTGACAACCGTGCCAGCGATGCCGCCGCTGGACGAACCCTGGAAGGCCCGCATCTTACCGATGTGGTGGTTCGCTACGCCGACAAGGGCACGACCGCTGCGGACGCTTCTACCGGAGAGCAGAAGGCGCTGCTGATCGGGCTTGTGCTGGCGCACGCAGGCTTGCTGGCCGAAATGACCGGATTTGCGCCGGTGCTGCTTTTGGACGAAGTGGTTGCGCATCTCGACCCGGCACGCCGATCCGCGCTGTTTGCGGCGCTCGACAAGCTCGGGGCGCAGTGTTGGATGACAGGTGCCGATGCCGCAGCCTTCACCGAGCTGGCGGGAAAGGCGGAAGCTGTCCAGATAACGCCCGGACAAGCGACAAAGCGAAGCGATTAGCTGCAAAAGCGAGGTGCTGATGCGTGCCGCCTATTACGAGCGAAATGGGTCCGCGCGCGATGTGCTGCGGATCGGCGAAATCGAAACCTCGCCACCAGGGTTTGGGGAAGTCGGGGTGCGACTGCATACGTCGGGAGTGAACCCGTCCGACGTGAAAAGCCGTGCCGGACTCACCCGCAAGATCGCCTTCCCGCGCGTGATTCCCCACAGCGACGGCGCGGGCGTCATCGAAGCGGTCGGCGACGGCGTTTCTCCCAGCCGTGTCGGCGAGCGAGTCTGGATCTGGAACGGCCAATGGCGTCGTGCATTCGGCACCGCGGCCGAGGCAATCACGCTGCCGGCCGAACAGGCAATAGCCCTCCCCCCCAATGTGGAGATGGACGCGGCGGCCTGTCTGGGCATTCCAGCCTACACTGCATACCAGGCGGTGGCGCTCGCAGGGTCCGCGGAGGGCACGACCGTTCTTGTCGCGGGAGGAGCCGGCGCTGTCGGCCATTACGCCATCCAGTTTGCAAAGAAACGGAAAGCTACCGTGCTCGCCACTGTAAGCTCGCCGGCCAAGGCAGAGCTCGCCCGCCGCGCAGGCGCCGACTACGTGATCGACTACAAGCGCGAGCGCATCGCGGAGAGGACCAAGACAGCCACCGCCGGCCGTGGCGTGGATGCCGTGATCGAAGTCGATCTCGCGGCGAACGCAAAGCTTCTGCCGGAGGTCATGGCGCCAAACGGGGTCGTTGCGATCTACGGCAGTGGCGCCCCCGAGGTTGCCGTGCCCTTTCAATTCCTGCTTCAGAACAGCATCGCGATGAAGTTCTTCCTGGTCTACCAAATGCGTGCGGATGAGCGAGCGCGCGCGACGGAGGCAATTACCGAAATGCTGGCTCGCGGCGAGCTCATCCACAATGTGGCCCAGAGCTTCGCGCTCGACGACATCGTGGCGGCGCATGAGACCGTGGAGTCCGGCCGCGCCATGGGCAACGTCGTCGTCAGAATCAGATAGCAGCGGTCCCGGTACGGGTCGGAAGCCAAAAAACCGGGTCTTTTTCAGCAACTCACCTCTGCGTAGATGCGATCGGGCAGGCAGCGCGTACGACACGCAGAGGCTCAGCGCTTGCGGCGCTCCTTTTTTTGCAGCTGTTGCCGGAGGTCGGGCGCATGGCGGTCGAGCGCTTTTCGCACCTGCTTGGGGTCGATGCCCTCGGGGGTGACACCCTGCTCGGCCGCGTCATGCATTCGCTTGAGCAGATCTAAATCATGCTCGTCGCGATAAGGCTTGAGGTCCAGGTCGGCCGGCACCTTGGTCAGCCGCTCGTCACCGATTTTCTTGACGTATTTCTGCATGAAGCGGTCGTAGTCGCGCCATAATATTCCGGCGGCGCGGACTGCTGCCTCCTCTGCGCGTGCGGCGATCTGGTGAGCGTGCAGATAATGCAGATCGAGCTGGTCGATGAGCGTCTTCTCCACCTCTTCGTGCAGGATCAGGAAGCGGTCCGTGTCGATCTCGCGGCCGCGAAATTTCATGGTCCGCGGCATATGCCGATCGATGTAGATGGTCTTTCCGTCTTTGCTGTAGCCGGCGAGATACGGAACGTCGTGCTCGCGATCGAGATGCTTGACCCGGCGCACGATAGCGTCGAGCGCGCGATCCAACATCAGGCTCGAAATGTACCACTCGGGGATGCGTAGCCTTTTGTGCGATGCTTGGGGGTGACAAAAATCCAATGGCATCCGTGTCGCTCCTGCGACCTGTTCCTGCGCCGGAATGATCCGGGTATGCGCAGATCGAGTCCAGCGCCAAGGCTCGAGAAATTGTGGAACAATTGCTGCGGAATACCATTCAAGCACCAGGAGCGAGCAAGACGGCGAGCCCGGAATGAGCGATTTCCCGCCTGAATCGGCTGCCCTCAAGGGGTTGCACGAGACCATAGACCTGATCTGCGCGGATGCTGCGCGGGCCGAGCTGTGGGCGAGCGCCTTGAACGCCTTTGCACAGCCTGTTCCGGAGTATGACCCCGCGCTCCTTCCGGTTGAGAGATGGCCGCAGCCCCGGCATTCCTGAGTCTTTCCGGCCAGCGCGCGGGCCCGCCCTGCCATTGAAATTCCATAAAAAACAGTTACTTACAAAGGACATATGGGGCTGTACCGCGCCCCTTTTTCGTGTCAGATCAGACCTGTTCCCGTCCCCCATTCGCGCTCGATTCGAAAGCTGCCCATGGCTGAAGCCGCCCGCCAGAGTGTCCCTATTGGCTCCGATTACGGGGCGGAATCGATCAAGGTGCTCAAAGGGCTCGATGCCGTGCGCAAGCGCCCCGGCATGTATATCGGCGACACCGACGACGGTTCGGGCCTGCACCACATGGTCTACGAGGTCGTGGACAACGCGATCGACGAGGCGCTTGCGGGATTCGCCAGAGAGGTGGTGGTTATCCTCAATCCCGACGGCTCCTGCAGCGTCCACGACGACGGGCGCGGGATCCCGACGGATATCCATAGCGGGGAAGGGGTCTCGGCCGCCGAGGTCGTGATGACCCAGTTGCACGCCGGGGGCAAATTCGGCGACGCCCACAACGCTGCCAATCCCTACAAGGTCTCGGGGGGGTTGCATGGAGTGGGCGTCTCCGTTGTGAACGCGCTCTCCAGCTGGCTCAAGCTCACGATTTGGCGCGACGGCAAAGAGCACTACATGGAATTTCGCGACGGCGAGGCGCTCGCACCGCTTTCCGTCGTCGGCGCGACCCATGACAGGCGCGGGACCGAGGTCACGTTCCTGCCGAGCCCGCAGACTTTCACCATGACCGAGTTTGATTTCGCCACCCTGGAGCACCGGCTGCGCGAGCTGGCGTTTCTGAACTCGGGCGTGCTGATCGTGCTTTCGGATCGGCGGCACGCGGTCGAGAAGCGCGAGGAAATGCGTTACGAAGGCGGTGTCGAGGCGTTTGTCCGATACATCGACCGCAATCAGACCTCGCTCATCCCGGCGCCGATCCTGATCAAGGCCGAGCGGGACGGGATCGTGATCGAGTGCGCGTTGTGGTGGAACGAAAGCTTCCATGAGACGGTGCTCTGCTTCACCAACACCATCCCGCAGCGCGATGGCGGGACGCACCTCGCCGGCTTTCGCGGCGCGCTTACGCGTCAGGTGACGGGCTATGCCGAAAAAGGCGGGGCGGCGCAGAAGGAAAAGGTTGCGCTCACCGGGGACGATTGCCGGGAGGGGCTCACCGCGGTTCTCTCGTGCAAGGTCCCCGATCCGAAGTTTTCGTCGCAGACGAAGGACAAGCTGGTGTCCTCCGAAGTGCGGCCGGTGGTCGAGAACCTGATCAACGAGGCGCTGCAATACTGGTTCGAGGAGCACCCGTCAGAGGCCAAGCTCATCGTCAGCAAGGTGGTCCAGGCCGCTGCGGCGCGCGAGGCCGCGCGCAAGGCGCGCGAGATGACGAGAAAATCGGCGCTGGGGGTGACCTCGCTGCCGGGGAAGCTCGCGGACTGTCAGGAGCGCGATCCGGCCAAGTCGGAGCTCTTCATAGTCGAGGGTGACAGCGCCGGCGGCTCGGCCAAGCAGGGCCGCGACCGCGCGTTCCAGGCCGTGCTGCCGCTGCGCGGCAAGATTCTCAATGTCGAGCGGGCGCGTCTCGACAAGATGCTGTCGAGTCAGGAGATCGGAACGCTGATCACGGCGCTGGGCACCGGAATCAGCGACGAGTTCAATGCGGAGAAGCTGCGCTATCACAAGATCATCATCATGACCGACGCTGATGTCGACGGCTCGCACATCCGCACCCTCCTGCTCACGTTCTTCTATCGGCAGATGCGCGAGCTCATCGATCGCGGGAATCTCTTCATTGCGCAGCCGCCGCTGTACAAGATCACGCGCGGAAAATCCGAGCAGTATCTGAAGGATGAGCGCGCGCTGGAGGATTATCTGATCGCGACCGGGCTCGAAGATTCAGTGCTGCGACTGTTTTCCGGCGAGCATCGCGCCGGCGCTGATTTGCGATCGCTGGTCGAGCAGGCGCGCACGGTCCGCAATATTCTGAACGGCCTGCATAGCCGCTACAATCGCAGAGTAGTGGAGCAGGCTGCTATTGCCGGCGTGCTTACCGCCGAGATCTTTGGCGATCCGGGCAAGGCGGCAGATGCCGCCCGGTACATCGCCCGTCGACTCGATGCGCTTTCGGAGGAGACCGAGCGTGGCTGGCAGGGCGAGTTCCGCGAGGGCGAAGGGTTTCGCTTCGAGCGTAATGTTCGGGGGGTTACCGAGGTTGCTACGCTCGATCAGGCACTGCTCGGCTCCGCTGATGCGCGCAAGCTCGACGAGCACGCGGTTACCCTGCAGCAGGTCTATCCGCGGCCCGCCATCCTCAGCCGCAAGGACGAGGAAACCACGATCCACGGGCCGGTTGCGCTGTTCGATGCCGTAACCAGTGCCGGGCGTAAGGGTATCTCGCTGCAGCGCTACAAGGGCCTTGGAGAGATGAACCCAGACCAGCTCTGGGAGACCACGCTGGACAGCAACGCGCGTTCTCTCCTCCAGGTGAATGTGAAGGAGATCGACCAGGCGAATATTCTGTTCGACGAGTTGATGGGCGACAAGGTCGAGCCCCGCCGCGCGTTCATAGAGCAGAACGCGCTTTCAGCCAGCGTCGACGTATAGAGCGCTTACGCCAGCGCCGCCCAGCTCGAGGCGCGGCGGCGCGCCTCGTCGGTCTTGCGCCAGTAGACCTGCCAGGCGCCGCTCGGTCCGATGCCGTCGATGGCAGCGGGGCCGGTCATCCTTGCCGCGGCGGCGGCATCGAGCACCATCAGCGGCTTGTGCCCGTTGGCGGCCGCATCGATCGCGTTGCGCAAGATGCGGCGATAGACGCTGATCGCCTTGTCGGACTGGCCGAGATGCTCCCTGGTGCGGTCGGCAACGGGGCCCATGGACTCGCAGGCCCACTGGTCATGCACGTTGATGTCAGCGCCCATGCCGGTGAAGGTGTCATGCTCCTGCTCGTGCGGATCGAAGCCGTAGTCGTTGCTCTTGTTCTTGCGCGGGACGTAGTCGGGAAGCTCATAGAGAGCGAGGCGCTGGCGGCGCATCTCGTCCTTATCCACTGGCGCGCCGAAGCTGGTGAAGATCGCGTACCAGTAATGCTTCTGGTGATCGATCGGAACATGCCACTGCGTAATGGTCATCTCGCTGCTCATCGGAATGGTGAAGGCATGCGGGAAGATGAGATTGGTCACGCGTACGTGCGCCTTGGCATCGCTGATCCGCCGAAGGGTGACGATACGCATCCCGAACTCCGTCGCCTCGACCTCGATCTGCGGGCGCGAAAACTCACGCATGATCCGTGTCATCGGCATATCGGAATCGATCGACTTGTCGCGAAACAGCTTACCGTAGCCCTGGCCCGGCTCCTCGTCGTGAAAAAAACGGTGAAGGAAAGAGGTGTGCGCGGGGTCGATTCCGACCTCCAGCGACTGCAGCCAATTGCAGTCGATCATGCCTTTGAAGGCGAAGGTGTGAGTTGCGGGGGCGGTAAAGCAATCGAAACTCGGAAACGGCGGCGGCTCGCCGTCTCCCATATAGGCGAACAAGATCCCGCTCTTTTCCACGACCGGGTAGGCCTTTTGCCGGATATTCGCATGCATGCGACTGTCCTGGGGCTCTGCCGGGGTCTCCAGACATTGTCCGGTCACATCGAAGAGCCAGCCATGGAAAGAGCAGCGCAGCCCACCCTCCTCCAATCTTCCGAAGGCGAGGTCGGTGCCGCGATGAGGACATGCCCGCTCGATCAACCCGTAGCGGCCGCGGCGATCCCGAAAGGCGACAAGACTCTCGTCCAGCAAACGGACAGGCTTCACCGGGCGTGGGCCTGACAATTCGTCGACCAGCGCGGCCGGCTGCCAATAGCATCGCATCAATCTGCCCGCAGGTGTGCCGGGTCCGATACGGGTGAGCCGGTCATTCTGTTCAGCGCTGAGCATGCTCGCTCCTGTTCGCCAGACTGTCTGCGTGTGCTCAATGGCCCGGCAGCACGGTCACCCTCGGCGAGGCGGGCAGGGTTGCTTTGGAAACGACCATCGAGGGGATTTCGCTCATTTCCACCGGCCATATCTGCCGCACGCGTTCCAAAAAGCGGTTAAGCGTAAAGGCGCTGAAGAAATGCATCGGAACCATCTGCGGCGCCTTGAGCGCCTGCAGAACCTCGATCATCCCATCGAGATCGAGGGTGTAGCTCCCGTCGACCGGGACGAAGACCACGTCTACGCGTCCAATCTCATTGAGCTGCTGCTGGGTGAGAGTGTGATGCAGATGCCCGAGATGGGCGATGCACATGCTCGCGATCTCGAAGATGAAGATCGAGTTGCCGTGCCGCTCGGTGCCGCCACGCCAATCGCGGATGTTGGTCGGCACGTTGCGCACGCGCACGTCGCGCAGCGTCAGGTCATGACGCGCCGGCTGCTCCGGGGTGGCCCCCCAGCCGCGCAGCACGTGCTGGATCGCCGGATCGGGATGATCGGTGTAATGCGTCGAGTGCGCATGGTTCATGGTAATGATGTCGGGCAGCACCGGCGGACGGACATAATCGTTGTAGTCGGTTGCGATGCGCACCAGCTGCGGGCTC
>DATBHG010000062.1:0-8722 GCA_036557665.1 Xanthobacteraceae bacterium
GAAAGCCCGCCGGGCTCGAGCACGCTCCGGTCCGAGGAACGGTAGGTGAGCGCATGCAGAAGCTGGGCGCTGGCCAGACTGCCGAAGGCCATGGTGCGCGCCTGGGGCGAGCTGAACCCGTAACGGGCCGCCCCAAAGAGCCCGGCCCCGAACGCGCTCGCAGTCAACATCGCAGCCTCGGTGCCGAGCCGGCCCATCTGGTCACGGCGCACCATCGGCTCGTTGGCCTGCGTCGGGCCGCGCTCCAGGGCATCGGGCTGCGGCGGCTCCATCGCAAGGCCAATTGCCGGGAGCACGTCGGAGATGAGATTGATCCAAAGCAGCTGGATCGGCGAGAGCATCTCGCCGAACCCCGCGGCCATGCCCGCGAGCATGAGCAGGACCTCGCTGGTATTCGTGCTCAGGATGTAGTGGATGGCCTTGCGCACGTTGGTGTAGGTGCCGCGGCCCCGCTCGATGGCGAGCGGGAGCTTCTGCAGGTCCTCGCCGGCAAAGAATACGTCCGCGACCTCGCGGGCGGCGGCATCCCCCTGCTGTCCGATGGCCATGCCCACGTCGGCAGCGCGCAGGGCCGGGCTGTCGTTGATGCCGTCACCGATCATCGCAACGACCGCACCCGCCTGCTGCAGCGCGCGCACGATGCGCAGCTTCTGCGCGGGGCTGACCCGCGCAAAAGCGCAGGCACGCCGCGCAGCGACCGGCAACTCGGCCGCGGTCAGGCGGTCGACATCCGAGGCATCGATGATCTCCACCGCCCCATCGGCGCGCAAGCCGATCTGCTCGGCGACGGCGCGGGCGGTGGCGCTCTGGTCGCCGGTGAGCATGATGGTCTGAATGCCGGCGCGATGGAGCTTCTGCATCAACGCCGGGAGCCCCTGCCGGACCGGATCGGCAAGGCCCAGCAGCCCGGTCCAGACGAGCCGGTCGATGTCGCTCGCGTGCTCTCCGCCGTGGTCAATCGCGCCGGGGGCGTCGCGATAGGCCGTACCCAATACGCGCAACCCCCGCGCCGCCATGGCGGCGTTCTGCGCCTCGATCGCGCGGCGGCGCTCGGAGCCGAGCACGCGCCGGCCGCCGTCCGGCAGGGCCTCCCAGGCGCAGCGCGCCAGCACTTCGCCGGGGCTGCCCTTGACTGCGATCCAGAGCCCGGTCTCGGTCGCATGCGTGGTCGCCATGAAGCGGTAGGTTTCGCTGCGATGTTGCACCGCGCGCCGCGGCGACTTGCGCCGCAGCTCCGTGACATCGATGCCGTGATCGAGCGCGGCCTGGACCAGTGCGCTCTCGGTGGCCGAGCCGCTGAGCCGGTGCCGGCGCGTCTGCTGATCGCCCTCCTCGATCTCGCATTCGCTGCAAAGGCTCACGACCGACAGCAGAATGCCGAAACGGCGATCATCCCTCGGGTCCAGGGACCGCTCGCGCTGATCGACGAGAGCATCGCCGTTCCGGCGGCCGATGCGGTCTCCTACGGCCACCGCCTCGAGCGACATGGACCCGTGGGTGAGGGTCCCGGTCTTGTCGAAGCAAACGACATCCACCGCCGCGAGGGTCTCGACGGCCTCGAGCCGCCGCACCAGGATGTCGTGCCGGCGCAGGTCCTCGACGCCGAGCGCAAGCGTCGTCGTGGCGACCATAGGCAGTCCTTCCGGGACCGCCGCTACCGCAACCGAAAGCGAGGAGCGGACGAGCTGAAGGAGCGCAAAGCCGCGCAGCAAGCCGAGGCCGAGCACGGCGCCGCTCGCGGCGAGCGTGACCCAGACCAGCTGCTCGCCCAGCTCCCCGAGCTGGCGCTGCAATGGGGTTTCCGGCGCGAGCGTCGCCCCGACCAGGCGCTGGATGCGTCCCAACTCCGTGCGCGCGCCCGTCGCTACCACGACGGCACGACCGCTGCCGCCGGTCACGATGGTGCCGCGATAGACCATGTTGACGCGATCGCCGAGGGGAACGCTGCGCGTGCCGAGCGCCTGGGTCGATTTCGTGACCGGCAGACTTTCGCCCGTAAGCGCGGCCTCGCTGACGGTGAGCGCGCGGGCGCTGATCAGGCGGGCGTCTGCCGCGATCACCGTCCCGCGCTGCAGGACGATGATGTCGCCCGGCACGAGCGTCTCGGCCGCCACGTCCATCTCGGTGCCGTCCCGCACCGCGCGGGCGGTCTGGGATGCGGGCGCTCCAAGGCTCCTGATGGTGCGTTCGGCGCGGGTCTCCGTGGTGAAGCCGATCGCCGCGTTCAGCGCCACGACTGCCAGAATCGCGCCCGCCTCGAGCAGGGTTCCGGTCGCCAGCGAAACCACCGCGACCCCGGCCAGGAGCGCGACGGGCAGGCTCTGGAACTGACCGAGAAGAATGCTCAGGTCCGAGCGTTGGTGCGGCATCGGGATCGTGTTCGCACCAACCCGTGCGAGCTCCTCGCCGGCGCGGGCGGCCGACCAGCCGTCCGAAGGCGACGTGCCGAGCTCGGAGGCGACGGCCTGCGCATCGCTCGCGTGCCAGTCGCCTTCACCCGGCTCATCCCGCGCCGGCGCGATCTCGCCGCGCAGCAGCCCGCGGATTCGCTCGATGAGTGGCTCGCGCGCGGCGGTCGGCTCGTAGCGCAGCGTGATGTTGCCGGTGAGCGCGCTGGCGGAAACCTCATGTACCCCGCCGAAGCCGGTCAGGCCCCGCTCGAGCAGAGCCGCCAATTCCGGGGCGCCGCGCAATCCGCCGATCTGAAGCCGCGCCCGTCCCGGCACGACGGTGTGCAGCGGCACGATCGAGATCGGAATCGGAATGCGTTCCGGCGCTGTCGCCTCAGGCGCGCCGGCAGGTCTCTCACCTGCAGGCGCCACTAGACTCGGGCCCATGATAATTCCGCGATTAGCCGGGCGATGACCCCGCCGGTCAGAGACTCTCGCCGGACGGCTTTACCCGGGCAGTCAACCCGCTCCCCGCGCGCCGGCGGCAGGGAGCGGGGGCAACGTCCGCGTCATCCGAGCCGGGAGGTTGTAGCGTAAAGGTTCAGACGCCCGTGTGGGATCCGGCTTTGCCGACCTCCGCAAGCTCGGAGCGCGCCTCCGCCACGATGTCGCCGGTGTGCTCGTTGAGCTCGGCCAAGGCCACGCGCGCCTGATCATAGGCTATCAGTCCCGCCTTGATGACCGACTTGGCAACCGGTCGCAGCGCCGGGATGATGACCGGAGCCACGACCGCGGCGCCAATTCCGATCGCAAGGCCCGCTACGATGTTGCCGCCTTTGAACAGGTCGTCGAACAAAGCCATTAGCCTCTCCTCTCCAGTCGCCGCGATTTACCGAAACTCGCCCCGCAGACTCCACGCGGATCAACATCAGCCGTCCCGGCAAGTTCCTTGCGCAGCGCAGAGATTGCGCTGCCACGCTGCCACAATCAACTCCGAACTTTGCGCGGGCGGCGCCGCTTTCTTGGGCAGTGTCCGCTGTGACTTGCGCCATCTTGGTTTGGGGCTTGTAGGGGCGGGTTTTAAACCCGCCCCTACGCCGGGCCAACAGCGAGAGCGCGTGGATGGCAACTCATGTATTGCGGCCAACGCTCGGCTTTTGCCCCGCGATGCGAGCGGGCTGCGGATGCGGGGCCGGTTGCTCCAGCATGGGCGGGCTCGGTTGTTTCGGCTTGGGACGGTGCCGCTCGAGCGATTCCGATGCATGCGCGAGCGCGGCGCGCTGGCGGGGGCCCGCGCGATGGCGCGCGCGCTCGATCGCGTGGTCCAGCTTGCGCAGCCTGCGATGATACCGGCGCTCCGCGTCCTGGTCGTCCCAGCCGCGCCGGTGGGCGCCGGCATGGGCGCGGGAGACAAACCGGTTGATCTGGCTTTCGGCCTTCTGCTTGCGCTCCTCGTCGGTGCCATGTGCGGTTGCGTGAAACAGGGCGTCCACCGCGGCATTGACGAAGCGATCCGCAATGGCGTCGTCGGCGCCGAGCTCGGCTTCAAGGAAAAGCTTCGCGCCCGACTTGAGGACAGCTTCGAGCTGCGGGCGCAGCGCCGGAAAGAAAAAGGGGACGGCAAGCGCCACGACACCCAGCCCGAGGAGCGGCACCGGACCGGCTTTGAGCACATCATCGATGAGCGCCATGACCTCTCCAAACAGCCAGCTGCTCGCGTCGCCTGCCAGAGCATAGCTGGCGCGCCCGCGCGTAGCACGCAAGATGGCCGCTTTCCACCGGGAGCTAGCGCTTGGGTTTGGCGCGGCTGAAGCTCGTCAACAGCATGGCGACGAGCGCGGCGGCGCCCGCCAGCGCCGACACGGGGACAAGCACCCCGCCCACAGCGACCGCCGTGAGCGCGAGCGCGGCCAGTGCCAGATTGAGCAGGAGCACCCGGCCGACGATCTCGGGAACGGTGAAGCCGTTATCGGTCGCGCGCTGATAGAAATGGGTGCGGTGCGACTGCCAGAACGGCTCCCGATTGGCGAGGCGGCGCAAGAGCGTGACCGTGGTGTCGGCGAGATAGTAGAGGGGCAGGATCAGTGCCGCTGCCCGATGGCCCTCACCGGCAAGGAGCATGAGCAGCCAGGCGAGGATGAGCCCGACGGGCAGGCTTCCGCTGTCACCCAGGAAGAGCTGTGCCACCGGCTTGTTGAAAGGTGCAAAGCCGAGCATTGCGCCCAGGAGCGCGGCAGCGGCTGCGGACGCAACGAGATCGATGGTTCCGGCGATGCCGAGAAGGAGCATTGCGCCGGTCACCGGCACCACTTCCGCCACCGTCATCCAGTCGATGCCGTCCATGAAATTGGTGAGGTTGACGAACCAGACGCCTCCGATGAGCAGGCACGCCCGATCGAGCCACCACGGCAGCTCCGGGAGCGCTCTGATCTGCTCGGGCAGCGCGATCACGACGGCCGCCACTGCCGCGGATTGCACCAGAAGCCGCGCCGCCGCCGGCAGGGCGCGGATATCGTCCATCGCGCCTAGGACCGTCAGGAGGATCGCGCCGGCGCTCACGAACAGAAGTTGTTCCGCCTGGCCGCGGGCGAGGTTGCGCGAGAGAAGGATCACTCCAGCCGTCACCGCCAGGGTTGCAATGACAACCCCGATGCCTCCGCCTTGCGGGACCGGCACAGAGTGGGAGGAACGCGCATTCGGCTGCGCCACGGCATGGCGTGCCAGCCACGGCCGCAGCAGCAGGATCGCCCCGTAGCACAGAAGCAGCGCGGCCAGCGCTGCCGGCGCGAGCACCACGAGCCGGCTCAACGTTTGCGCGATCATGCGATCCCCGGCGGAGTAGTGTAGTGTACGGACGTCAGAGGCCGCAACAGCCTTGTCGTTCGGGGCGTCAAGCGAAAGCGCGATACTTTTATGCTGGATAAAATCGATACTGACTGGCATGCCGCACAGACCACCGCATGAATCCGATGGACGTCATGCTTTTCGGCAGTCTCGAAGTCGCAGGTCTACCGATTCCAGGTTGCTACTCTTGAATCTGATCGCTGCAACGGAGCACCTGCCTTGTTCCGCAGCTTGAAATACGCAATCCGACTGGCAACTGCCGGCGTGATTTATTTTTTTGTCGTGCGATTTAGTCTCGAGCTCATCGCAATGTATCCAGGCGCGACTCCGATCTGGCCTCCGACTGCATTTGCGTTGGCTGCCGTGCTGCTGGGTGGTTACCAAATTGCACCTGCGATTTTGGCCGGTGCCTATTTTGCCAACTGGTTTTCGCCCGGGCCGCATGCGGCAGTTGGAGCCGCGCTGGGCAATACAGTAATGGCAATCGGCGCGGGGTTTCTGGTCAATTGGTGGGCTGCGGGGCGCAAGGCTTTTGCGACGCCTGCTGCGACAACGAGATTCGTCTTGATTGCGATGTTCATCGCGGGAATCAGCGCAAGTGCCGGCTCGTACCTTGCTCTCGAGCCCGACACCTCGATTGGAATGGATCGGCAAAACTTCGCTTCGACCTGGGTTGCGTGGTGGTCAGGCGATCTGGCAGCTATGCTCGTGATAACGCCGTCCTTGGTTCTGTGGCTAAACGAGTGGCCGCTAACGAGCTTGAATTTTCACCGCTTTATCGAATCGACCGCAATTTTAGCGAGCGTAAGTGCATTCGGAGTAGTCGTCGCAATTGTACTGCCACGCGATCTGCCGAGCGCAGCACCTCTGGCGATTTTTGCCGTGCTCCTTTTGACGTGGGCCGCTTTGCGTGGCGGTCCGCGAAACAGCGCCACTGCAACTCTCATTCTTGCGGCTTTCGGCACCGCTGGGACAATTTTGGCGTGGCCACTGGCTCGGGGCGTCCCCGATCGGTTGTCCTCCTCTCTTTTCGTCGTATTTTTGATTGCTCTGGCAATGCTGAGCCTCATCTTGGCGAGCGATTCCGCACAGCGTCGGCAGGCAGAGCGAATTCTCGCCGATGCCAGAAAGGAGCTGACGAAGGCGCGCGAGCAATTCGCCCAATCGCAAAAATTGGAGGCAGTCGGTCAACTGACCAGTGGAGTGGCGCACGATTTCAACAATCTTCTTACCGTTGTCGTCGGCAATCTCGAGATCGCCCAACGCCACTTGGATTCGAAGGCGGAGCTGTCGACAGAGCGACTACGGCGCCTTATCAACAACGCAGCTCGCGGCGCTGAACGGGCAACCAGCATAACCAAACAGTTGTTGGCGTTTTCACGAAAAGAGCCCTTCGATCCAAAGCCTCTCAACGTGAGCACAGTGGTACACGGCATATCCGATTTCCTGCGGCGCTCGCTGGGTGAGACCATTACGCTTGACGTCCAAAACGCAAGCGACCTGTGGCACGCCACGGCTGACCCAGTGCAGCTGGAAGCTGCCGTGCTTAACCTTGCGGTGAATGCCCGCGACGCAATGGCCGAAGGCGGCAAGCTGACGATCACGACCAGGAATTCCCGGCTCGATGAAAAATACTGCCAACGACATGATGAGCTCGCCGCCGGCCCCTACGTGCTGATTGCCGTAAGCGATACAGGCGCTGGAATGTCCAAGGAAATCTTGCAGCATGCGTTCGAGCCATTTTTCACGACCAAGAAAGCCGGCGAAGGTACCGGACTCGGCTTGAGTCAAGTTCAGGGTTTTGCCAAGGAATCGAAAGGGCATATAGAGATCGACAGTAAACCGGGCCAGGGCACCACTGTCACGATCTACCTTCCTGCCTTGCCCGGAAACGCCCCGGCAGAAGAAGCTGCCGAGCCGGAGATGTCCTCTGCCGATCTGTCTCCAACTATCCTGCTCGTCGAGGACGACACCGATGTTCGAGCGTATGTCGCGGAAATTCTTCGCGAGTTGAATTACCAGGTCCTGGAAGCTCATGATGCGGAGACGGCCCTGGCACTGGTTGATCGGAACAGCAGCCGGGTGGACTTGCTGTTGGCCGACCTGGTATTGCCGGGAATGAATGGAAGTCAGCTGGCCGAGCAATTAAAGGCGGGTCAGCCGCAGACCAAAGTCTTGTTCATGACAGGCTATTCGCACGACAAGCATCAGATATCCATCAATACCGATACCGAGATACTGCACAAGCCGCTGACACGAGAGACCATAGAGCGTAGCGTTCGTGAGACCCTGTCAAAGCCGTTGACCGGAGCGGATGCTGCTGGGGCACCAGTTGCGCCAGCAGCGCAAGGCTAGTCCTGCTGCCCTGGTCCGACGGAGCGAGCTTCAATTCATTGTTGCCGATTATTGGATGACCAAATCGTGGCGCGCCCCCAAGTGGCCGAGAATGACGAGGCCGCCAACCGGGGCAGCAGCATCTTTCTCAGCATTGTCAGTGCGGCGACGCGAGCTTGAGGCCCGCAATCCCACCAACGATCAGGCCTATGCAGACGAGTCGCGACGCGCTCGCGTCCTCCCCGAACAGCATGATCCCAGCCACCGCAGTGCCGAGCGTCCCGACGCCCGTCCAAATGGCGTAGGCGGTCCCCAACTGCAGCGTTTTCAGAGAGAGGCCCAGCAGGACCAGACTGGCGACCATGCTGATTGCGGTGAGCATGGCCGGCAGAGGCCGCATGAAACCCGCCGTGTACTTCAAGCCCACGGCCCAGCCGATTTCGAGCAACCCGGCGACAATGAGAACGACCCAAGCCATCACAGACCTCCACAGGGTCCATGGCAGGGTCGTCCCTACCGATGTTGAAGGAAGCGAACGAGGCCGTCCTCGCCTGACCCCATATGGGGCCTGACAGACATCAGGACAACATGGCGCTTGACGGAACAAGCACGAGCACACGACCGCTGTTCATATGCCGTTCGTGCAACATGGAGGCGCCGGCACGCGGTGGCTGGTTTTGGCTGGTTTTGCAGCGCAGGTTTGCACCCCTGCACGGGGAAAACAGGGGGCTCGAGACCCCCAGGGAGTGTCAGATAATGAAATCGATGAAGTAGCCAGTTTAGGCGCAGTAGGGACACACATTGTCGCTCGCGCGCCGCATTGGGGGTCGCTTCGCCATGCGCTTCAGCAATGCGGCATTTTCATTCGACGCCCCCTCGACGATCAGTGTCGAGCACCCGTATCAGGTGCGCGCGCCCATTGCTTCACGCTCGTCGACTATCGGATGCCGCGACTCTCCAGTTGCTGGTTGATGATCCTGTCCAGCGCGCCGCGCACTGCCTCGGGGTCTAAACCTTCCCTCAGCGTCTTTCGCGTTTTGAGGTTGTCCATGAAGCCATCGAGGACGTTCGCCGGGTTGAAGCTCGGCGGGAACGAGCGCGGCGGGAAGTCTTTGAATGTCGCCACAAACTGGAAGACTTCATCCATCATCCCG
>DATBHG010000063.1:0-126857 GCA_036557665.1 Xanthobacteraceae bacterium
CGGGTCGTCCATGGCGGTAGAAATGAGGTCGTCGAGATTGATGTCCTCGATGTCGAAGGCCTTGCGGATATGGGTGCAGCCCGCGCGCAACAGCGCGGCCACCTTGGCCTGGTCCTTGTCCCGATCGAAGCTGGTGGTAATCGCGTCCGGCGCCGTCGTCACCTGGCTGAGCGTAAGCGCAGTCGCAAAGATCTTGACGAGCAGCGTTTCCATGGGTGCGAAGACCTGGTGCGGGATTGGTGGGAAGGCAGGAAGCTGTGCGGCAAGTCCGTCAGCGGCAGCGCGGTTCCATCGACGCCGAGCTTCAGTCTATGGTTCGGCTCGATCTCACGGGGCGCGGTCACTGGATGAACTCATTGCTGTACAGCTCCTCGACCGGCGACCTGCGCTGAATGATCCCCTTTGCCAGATAGAAGTCCTGCAATTTGGCCAGGCGTTCCGCATTGACCTCCCCGAGCCGGCGCTGACCGGGATAGACCAGGGTCGCGTAGTACTTGAGCGTCGCTTTCACTGCAGGTTCCTTGCCTTTCCATTCCGGAACGAACGCGACGAAATCGTCGGCGGCCCTGCTCGGATCGTCGAGGATGTCCTTCATCCCGTGCAGCGCGGCTCTCACGAAGCGACGCACGAGCTCTGGCTTCTCCTTGAGGACTTGATCCGACACTGCGATACCTTGCGCCATATGCGGGAAAAATTCATCGCTCGGGATGACCCTGACCTTTACGCCGGCGGCTTGCACCGGCGGTATCCAATCCGGCACGCCGGCCATTCCGGCCGACTTGCCGGTCGCCACGAATTCCCACACGCCGGTGGGCCCCGCGGCCTGGATGTTCAAATCCTCCTGGGTCAGCCCGGCGCTCGCCAGCAGCCCGAGGAGCGCATAGTAGGTCGTGTCCTGAAACGACATCACAGAGATGGTCTTGCCCTTCAGGTCCGCAGGTTTTTCGATCCCGGAGTCCTCGCGCACGACGAGCTGCATGAATCCCCGCCCGCCGAATATCGCCACGATCTTTATGGGGACCCCGTTCTGCCGGACCATGATGGGGCCGTCCGCAACTATGCCGCCCAAGGGGGCATTGCCCGCTCCCACCTGCTTCGCGACATCGACCCCGCCTCTGCCGACGGCGAAATTCACGTCGATCCCAGCTTCTGCGAAATACCCCTTGCCTTTGGCGAGCTGGATCGGGGCGAATGCGGGCAGGCTCGGCGGCGCCGGGAAAAGATAGGTAACGCTCTCCGCCGCTGTGGCGGGCTGAACGATTGCCGGCTGTGCAACAGCGCACGCCACGACAAGACCGGCGAGAGCAACCGATTGGATTGCGATCCCGGCTCGATTGCGTCCCATGCTAGCTCCTCCTTCATGCATTACAGGGCTGGACTTGTCGTTCTTACGTGCTTCGCCAGCGCGCAACGACACGCACACGCGGCGCTTCAAAACGGCACGACCAATCCTTCATGGGGAGCATCGCAATTGACCAGGTCCACCCGCTTCCAAGCAATTCGGATGCCAGAGGCTGTCTGAACAAGCCGATGAAAGCAGGTGCCGCCAAATGTCCTTTGACTCTCTCTGCGATACTCCAACAGCTGAAACTTGGAGCGCACGGTAGCGGCGGAGCCGTCCGTCGCCATCTCCTCCACCGTGACGTTTGCAACAATTCGGCTGGTCCGTGATCTCGGCTCCTGTGAATAGATCCGCGGGCTCGCAAGCCGGCGTACGCGGGTCTCGAGCAGGCGGCGGTCGTCGTAAATCAACGAAACCGTGTCGCGCGGACTGGCCTGATCGGGTTCCGAAGGCACCCAGTACCAGGCATCCGGCGTGAACAAGCCCAGCCACTCGTTGAACCGCGCTTCGTCCAGCAGTCGCGCTTCGTGAACGAGGAGCTGCTCGCAGCTGGAGGCGTCGAGCCGTGCAGACTGCATCCCGGTTTGGGACAGGGTATCCGGCTGCGCGGTCCGTTGCGGGACGCTCATCGGTTCATCTCGGCCACGATCCGAGGGCCGTGGGAGCGAGCGGACGGCAGTTCCCTTTCACCCGCCATATATCCAAGCCAGGCATCGAACATGTTGCGAATGTAGACTTCGCTGGTCGAGTTCTTGCCGCGACGACCGCCATGCTCAGCCGCCGCGTCACTCTGATATCCTCTGCCGATCTGGAGCCATTCGGGGCCTGCGCTGGAGAGACCAATGCCGATCCGGTTGTAGATCTCCAGGTCATCGGTCAGGACGAGCGAGCCGGTGCCGTTCACGATGTTGGCGAAGCCGATCGTATTCTCGAACACGCGCGCCGGCGCCCCTTGCAGGCGAAAGCAATAGGTGTGGACCACCGTTTCGTTCACCGAGACCGGGTGAACCACGCGCAACTGCTGGAATTGGCTCATGAAAGACAGATTGGGATAGATGTTGCTGTTCCAGCGCCGCACCTCGAGTATTTTCTTGGTTCTTTCCTTGCCCTTCTTTGCTTCCATTGCCGCGATGTATTCGCGGAAGGCCGGATCGTTCAATGCGGCAACGAGCTTCGCATCATCGTGGTAATCGCCGAGAAAGCTGTGGCCGTTCGGATACGTCCAGATTCCCACATTTGCTTCCCAGAAGCTGTATGGGGCTCCATTCTGGCGCATCTGCCGGATCGCTATCTCGCCCGAGCCATCCGAGTGCACCGAATCCGACTGCTCCCGAGCGGCATCGATCGAGGACTGGTGGGTGAACAAGGGGTGAGCCGCATCACAGAGATTCTCGAGGTAAAGCTTCCAGTTGCCCTTGTAGGTGTGCTTGAAAACGCCGCCGGCCGCCTCGAGCGCGCCATCGGGGGCGCGATCCACCATGTCGTCCAGCGAAGTCGTCATGTAGCCGAGGTGGTCCTCCAGGCTCGGACCATCGGCAGCGAGGCTGCCGAATACAAAACCCCGATAGCTGGCGACCCGCGGCACGCGAGCCATACCGATATCGGGACCATTCGGATCGATATGCGCGGGATATCCGTGCAACAGCGGCGCGACCTTGAGCCGGCCATCGAGGTGATACGTCCAGCCGTGATAGCAGCAACGCAATTCCGACGAGTGACCCTGCTCCGACGCGACGACCATCGCGCCGCGGTGGGCGCACTGGTTGTGCAGCAAGCGCACCTTCCCCTCGCCGTCACGTACCAGGAGCAGCGGCTTTCGCCCGATCCTGGTGGCCAGGAAGTCTCCCGGGCTCTTCACCTGGCTTTCGTGCCCGACATAAATCCATGCCGAGCCGAAGATGCGTTCGAGCTCGAGAGCGAAGATCTCAGGATCGGTGTAGAGCCGCCGATGCACCCGGCCGGGCGCAACCAGGGCCCGCACAGCTTCCGGGGTCATTGCGTTCATGCTTGCGATCCTGCGGCGCCGTAACAGCGGCAATGGACTTGGCATCCAGACGATAGTGGCTACTATCGCGGCGGTCCAGCGACACTGCTCCGGCACGGAGATCCAGGTGCGATTCGGATTGATCCCGATTGCCGCTCAATGAGAACACGGTGAAAACCGGCAATGCCGCTACTGGAGGTGAGCCACCTCGAGAAGACTTTCAGAGGGGACAATCGCGCCATCAAGGCGATAGACGACCTGTCGCTGTCGATCGATGAATACGAGTTCGTCTCCATCGTAGGGCCCTCGGGCTGCGGCAAAAGCACGTTTCTGCACATCCTCGGGGGCTTTGAGCCCAGCACCAGCGGCGAGGTCCGCCTCCAGGGCCTGCCCATCGGAGCTCCCGGACCCGATCGCGGAATGATGTTTCAGGAGCTCTCGCTGTTTCCCTGGCTCACGGCAATCGAGAACGTCGCCTGGCCGATCGAGATGAAGGGCCTGCCGAAACGCGAGCGCCTCCTCAAAGCGAGCCAATATCTCGACCTCGTACACCTCTCCCGATTTGCCGATCTCTACCCGGGACAGCTGAGCGGCGGGATGAAGCAGCGTGTCGCGCTCGCGCGGCTGTTTGCGCTCGATCCCGAGGTCATGCTGATGGACGAGCCTTTCGGGGCGCTCGACTCGCAGACGCGCGAGCTGCTGCAGGAGGAGCTGCAGTCGATCTGGCGGCGATCCCGCAAGACGGCGCTGTTCGTGACCCATGACATCGACGAAGCCATTTATCTCGCCACGCGGGTGATCGTGTTCACCGCAAGGCCTGGCCGGATCAAGGCCGATATCGCGATCCCCGATGTCAACCGTTCCGGCGATTACCGCAAATCACAGGAATATCTCTCGCTGCGCGTGCAGATATGGGACCTGCTGCGCGAGGAGGTCCTGAAAGCCCGGGCCATGGAGGAAGCATGAGGATCCGCTGGACCGCGGTGCAGAGCTGGATCGTGCCGGTTCTCGCGCTCGTGCTGTGGCAGCTCTGCGGCGGCGCCGGCATGCTGCCGCGCTACCTCTCGACCCCGAGCGCAATCGTCAATGGTTTATGGGAAATGGCGGGGACAGGAGAGCTCTTCGCGGCGCTGGCGGCGAGCCTCTATCGGGTCGCGGCCGGCTTCCTCCTTGGCACCGGGACGGGTGTCCTGGTCGGACTTGCCGCAGGCGTGGTTCCGGGTGTCCGCCATTTCTTCGATCCGCTGGTGTCGTTCCTCTACTCGATACCGAAGATCGCGTTCCTGCCGATTTTTCTGCTGCTTTTCGGGCTCGGGCACGGATCAAAGATCGCGATCATTGCGGTCTCCTGCTTCTTTCCCGTGTTCATCGCGTCGCGCCATGCGGTGCTCGCGGTGAACAAGCTCTTGATCTGGGCCGGCCGGAACATGGGGGCGCCACCCCGGACGGTCTTCTTTCGCGTCATCATCCCGGCCGCGGCACCGCAGCTCTTCGCCGGCATCCGCATCGGTTTGGCGCATGCGTTCGTCGTCCTGTTTGCAGCGGAGCTCATCGGATCCAAGGCGGGGCTCGGCACTCTCATTTCCTACGGCGAGGAGTGGGTGCGCTTCGATCTGATGTTCGGCGGCATCGTTTGCTTCGCCGTGCTGGGATTTCTTGCCGACCGGCTTCTATTGGCCGTCAGGCATCGGGTCTTGAAGGGTCAAATGATCGGAACCGAGGAGCAGGTGATGCGATGACGGCCGAGCTGCGAGCCTTCATCGGCCGGTGGTATTCCATCCCGCTCCTGCTGCTCATATGGGAGGCAGCTGTCGCGAGCGGGCTTGTGCAGTCTCGCCTGCTGCCTGGACCAAGCGCGGTCTGGAGCGCGCTCATGGGCGAAACTGCCAACGGCGCGCTCGTCTATCACGCTGCCGTGACGGTCTCCCGGGCGCTCACGGGGTTTTTCCTCGCCGCTCTCGTCGGGATCCCCTTCGCTGCGGCGATGGCACGCTCCGCGCTGTTCGGAAACCTGTTCGAGCCGATCTTCTTCATCGGCTATCCGGTTCCCAAGATCGCGTTGTTTCCCGTCTTCACCTATATCTTCGGGATCGGGACGCCGTCCAAGATCGCGTTCACCTTTCTCGAGTGCCTCTATCCCATCGTGGTGACCTGCTATTTCGGCTTCAGCGGCGTGCAGACGCGGCTGATCTGGAGCGCCCAGAATTACGGCGCCGGCCGGATGACAATTCTCCGGCGAGTGATTTTTCCCGCGTCCATGCCGAGCATTTTTTCCGGGTTGCGCATCGCCCTTCCCGTCGCCCTCGTCGTGGTCGTAATCACCGAGATGATCGGCGATTCCATCGGGCTTGGTTATTACATTACCATCTGGAGCACGCGCTTTCGTTTCGCCAATGTCTACGCCGCGATCATCGTGATCGGAATCTGCGGTCTTGCGCTCGATCAGGCGGTGCTGTTTCTGCGCCACCGCGTCGTGCATTGGCAGCGCGAGCCGGCGTGACCGCCCGCACGGCACCTGAGCTCTGCTCGAAGCACGGCGTGCCCTGTGGCACCTGGGCGTGCGGGACATTACACTGCCCATCAGGCCGGAGAAGGTGTGGCGTGCGCGCGCCGCTGCACGTCCTCAGCGATGAAGGCGTTGGACATGAGCGGCGGTGCAACAGAGGTAGCAAGGCAGATCGCGGATACGCTTGCCGACTGCGGCGTGAAGCTCGTTGCCTCGCTGCCGGACAATTGGCTGATGGGCCTGATCAACGCTCTCGACGGCGACAGCCGGTTTGTCCACGTGCGGGTCAATCGAGAGGAATCCGCGATCGGGCTCTGCTCGGGCGCCTATATGGGTGCGCTCGGATCGGCTGCCGTGATGGGCGCATCGGGGTTCATGACCGTCGTCTATGCGATTACGAAAATAAATTACACCTACGAGATCCCGCTGTTTCTGCTGCTCACGCTGCGCGGCGAGGTCGGGGACCACCACAAGCATCATGTCTCGAACGGGCTGTACCTGCGTTCCGTGCTCGACGCGGTCAAGCTGCCTTACCAGGTCATCGCCGCGCCGCAGGATATCCCCTGCGTATCGCGCTGCTATCGTCATACCCGCATTTATTCCCGTCCGATGGCCGTCCTGCTCACGCGCGATCTTTTGATGGGGCGCAAGGAATGAAGTATCTGGACTGCTTCCGCGCGCTCGCGCGCCAGCGCACGGATCAGGTGGTCATCACGTCGGCGGGCAACTCCAGCCAGGCCTGGTGGGAGGTCACGCGCGACACCGAGGCGTGCTTCTATCTGGATGCTTCCATGGGTCTTTCGACCATGTTCGCCTCGGGGCTCGCGCTGGCGCATCCGGGGCTGCGGATCTGGGCATTCATGGGGGACGGGGCTTTCTGCATGAACCCCGGGACGCTGATGGTCGAGCGGCAGATGAATTTGCCGAACCTCATTCATTTCATGGTCTCCAATCGGACCTATGGCGCCACGTCGAACGCGGTTCTCCCGAACTTTGCCGACAATGATTACGCCGGCATGGCGCGATCGATGGGGCTCGACCGCGTGCTCGAGCTGCGCAGCATCGAATCGATCGAGCGCGAGCTCGCGCCGATCTCGGCTGCGAATACGCCGGGCCATACCTTCGTGGTGCTCGAGGTCGAGCCATTCTCGGACGCGGAACAGAAGCTGGAGCAGCCGCCCTTCGACGGGCCCGAGCTGAAATTCCGCTTCGGCCGCTGTATCGAGCGACGAACGGGCTGCAATGTTTTCGGGTATCGGCTGTAGGTCACCTGCCAGCGCTCAGGAGAAAGCGTCGCCATGCAAATCGCAGTCCGTGAAACCACCGTAACGCCAGGGACCACCGGGGACGTCGTTGTTCGGCTTCGTATCTCCGACGCCGCGCTCGGCGATGAACCAGCTACATTCGAGCTGACCGTTCTTGCGGAGCTGCCGGCCTATCAGGCTCCCGCACTTGCGCAGCTTCAACGCGAGACAGTCAAATTGGCCAGAGATGTGTTGCACGAGATCGTTCAGGACTTGGCAAGAGAAATCCAACAAGGCGGACACATGACGTTGGAACCACGAAGAAAATGAAAGACCCGTCCCCGCTTCGGTGGGGCCTTGCTACGGCGGCAAACGCAACAGGTCGCTCGTTTTCGTGACAGCCAAGGGGTGCACCCCACGCGACCGTCCCTGTAAATCCCTGTAAAGGGGGCGGGGCGGAATGAACCTACTGCAAAAAGTCATGTAAAATCAAATAGATACATCCGAAATGGCCGGCCAAAAACAGGGAAAGAACAGGGAAAGAACAGGGAAAGAACAGGAAAACGCGGCCTCGGATCAGGGCGATCACCTCTGATAGCGCCAGATGCTGTAGTCACCGTTCTCATTGACGCATCTCACTGGCGAAAGCGAATGCAAAAAGCCCGGCGCGATTTTCCGCCCGGGCTTTATACAGAAATTTCAGCTTACACTTTGTAGCACGAATCGCGTTTCAATGCAAGCAGAATCTTTATCGAGCAGAATCTTTATCGAAATTTTTATGGATGGAATCTTTATCGGAATTGCTGCGTCGATGGTCAACGCCCGGCGTGCGCGCAGGCGATTGAGACCTAGCGGCCGAAGGTGCAGAGAGCGGCCGTGCCGCCGTGGTGTGGGCTGGCTTGGCCAAGAAGCGATCGCGGGGAGCCTTGGGTTCGTTTGGCCAAAAGCGGCCCGGCTTCGTTTGGTCGAGCACCCACCGGATCTCGCCCTCTGCGTTGGGTCCGTTCGGCGCAGACCGTGCAAATCCGCCTGTCCTACCCCAAGCCACCCCCTGAGCCCCGCTGGATGTAGGGCGGCGGACGAAGCATCATACCAGCTGCATCCGCAATTCGCGCCCGACTATCCGGGCAGCGCGCTGCAAGCTTTCGATGGTCGCACTGCCGTTGTCCGGATCAAGCAGGCGATCCACTTGTGCGCGGCTTGTTTTCATGAGCTCGGCCATGCGCTGCTTGGTAATCTTCTTCTTGTGCATCTCAACCGCAAGTTGGTGCGAAATCACCGCCTTGACTGCCGCGGCAGTAACTTCCGTCCGGATACCCTCGGCATCGAGCCAACTTTCGAAGCTCGAGCCTATGTGCGGGTTCTTTCTTGTTTTCTTTATTGTCTGTCTCGCCATGACTGCATGTCCCTCAATCGTTGCCGCGCAAGCGCCAAATCTTCGACCGGCGTCCTCTGTACCTTCTTGATGATGGCATGCAGTGCGATCAGCATACCTTCGTGAAACCCGAAAAACACACGCGCTTGGCGTTTGCTCGGCAGCGCCGAACGGACCTCCCAAAGACCGCCGCCCAGCGGGCGACACAGCGGAAATCCAACCGGCCAACCGAATTGTATTTTGGCAATGTCGCGGCCAATGGTTCGCTTGTCCGCACGGGGTAATTCTTAAGCCAATCTCGTACTGGCTCCTGGCCTGCCGCCGATCTCCAGAACGCCAGAGGTATCGGCTGTAGCCCCTCGGACATTTCAACGCTCACGTATCAAAAAAGATACAAAAAACAAGAGGGGTGAATAATAATTCGTAACTCGGATGAAGCTTTTAGCGACATTCCGCGAGGCCTGACGCGCACTCCCCCGACGTTGGCACCATGCGCAACAGCGGAGGCTGGGCGGCGCATCGAGGGGGTACGCGTCAGCACCCGCTCGAGCTGCCATATGGTCAGAACCTGCTCGATCGATATGACGTCAGGCGCCAGTTGCGGGAGAAATCGTGAGAGCGCCTTCAGGACTTATGACGAAAGCATAAACCCAGCGTGCGTCGGCTTGGTGGCTCGGCGGAGTTCGACCACAAGGAAGGAGCCCGTACAGCGTTTGAAACCCTGAACAAAACACTGCGTAAGGCGTCGGGAGATGAGTAGCCGGCAGGCTCGACATCGTTGCCGGATCGGGAATCGAAGTAGACGCCTGGAAATGCAGTTCCATTTCAGATCTGGCGCGCAACAAATGAAATGAGCGAGGAGTGTAAATCTAAAAGCGCATGAGCAAGGTGACCACGTCCCGTCATGCTCGCAACTGGGTACGTGGAGAGTGAGGCCAAGCCCAGCCGGCGATCACGCCGTGTGGCCGGGGTCGAGCGGCTTTGGGATTTGCGTCTCGCTTTCTCCAAGATCGTATGCAGGCAGAGGCTCGCCCGGCCGGCCACGGCCGCCCATCCTCTGTCGCGCGATGTCGTCCTCGCTCAGACGGCCCTCTTCACGCCCGGCTCGCAGCCTTCCCAGAGTCTTCGGGTCCAATGCGCTCGCGACCGGCGCGCTCTCAGCGTCTCGCGATCCGGCAACAGCGCCCGTCGCGGCGGCGGTCGGTGCGGGGCGCACACCGCTGCTGCGCCGGTCTGCCCGTCCGGCCGCGAGGTAGATCGCAGCCGCCGCCGCGGCGATTGCGCCAACGACTACGACAACAACTATCGTCAATGACATGGGCCTTCTCCTCCGTGCGCGTCCGGTCGCGAGAACAACGAGTGGTGCGAAGGTCCGTTCCTGAGCGATCGACCCCCGGATTGCATCTGTCAGACGGCCTCGAGCAGCGCGAGCAATCCGCTCAGCAGCTGGGTCGGCCGCGGCGGGCAGCCGCGGATGTGCAGATCAACCGGGATCACGTTGCCGACAGCGCCTACCACGGCGTAGCTTCCTGCGAAGATCCCGCCGTCAGCGGCGCAATCTCCCACCGCGACCACCCATTTGGGGTCGGGTGTCGCATCATAGGTGCGTTGCAGCGCCTGCCGCATGTTCTTGGTCACCGGTCCGGTCACCAGCAACACGTCGGCATGGCGCGGCGAGGCGACAAAACGCAGTCCGAACCGCTCCAGATCGTAAAACGCGTTGTTGAGTGCGTGAATCTCCAGCTCACAGCCGTTGCAGGAGCCGGCATCGACTTGCCGGATCGACAGGCTGCGGCCAAGGCGGCGTCTGGCAATGCGGTCGAGGCGTTGGGCAAGCTCCGCCGCACCCGCATCATCCCTTGCCGGAGGCGGCTCGGTGAGAGGTCGCCGAACGAGGCTGTCGAAGAGGATGCGCCGCATGGGGTCCTGATCTAAAGGTCGTGACCGGAATAGGAGCAGTTGAACGATTTGTTGCAGAGGGGAAAATCGGCGACGATGTTGCCTTCGATCACCGCTTCCAGCAGCGGCCACTGGAACCAGGACGGATCGCGCAAATGGCAGCGCGATACGCGCTCGCCATCAAGCCTTATCCAGATCAGGACGTCGCCGCGGAAGCTTTCGACGAGCCCCAGGCCTTCCCGCCTTCCCGCTCCGGAAGGAAGCGGACGCAGGATCGGCCCTTCCGGCAGACGCTCCAGAATCTGCTCGATCAGACGCATGCCTTGCTCCACTTCCCGGATGCGCACCCACACCCTGGAATTCACATCGCCGCTCGTCATCCCAGGAATATCGAAGGCCAGCGCGTCATAAGGCGAATAGCCCGGCGTCTTGCGCGCATCGAACAGGCGTCCGCTCGCCCGCCCGACATACCCGCCCGCGCCGAATTGGCGCGCCAGCTCGGCCGAAAGAACGCCGGCAGTGGCGGTACGATCCTGCAGCGAAGCGGTGTGGTCATAAAGCTCGATGAGCTGCGGAAAAATCCGCCGTATGCGATCGAGCAGCGCCAGGACGCTGTTCCGCCCTGATGCCGGCAGATCGAGCGCCACCCCGCCGGGAACGATGCAGTCCATCATCAAGCGATGGCCAAAGCAGGTGTCGGCAGCACGCAGCGTGTGCTCGCGCAGCACGCCACATTGCGCATGCATCAGCGAGAACGATGCGTCGTTGCAGATCGCGCCGATATCGCCGAAATGATTGGCGAGGCGTTCAAGCTCGGCCATGAGCGCGCGCAAATAGAGCGCGCGAGCTGGAACCTGCACATCCCACGCGGCTTCGACCGCATGGGCAAATGCCAGCGCATAGGCGACGGTGCTGTCGCCCGACGTGCGGCCGGCAAGCCGGGCGGCTTTGTCGAGGGTGGCGCCCGCCATGAGCCGCTCGATGCCTTTGTGCACGTAGCCCAGCCGCTCTTCCAGCCGCACTACCGTTTCACCATTTGCCGTGAACCGGAAGTGGCCGGGCTCGATGATGCCTGCATGGACCGGCCCAACCGGGATCTGGTGCAGACTTTCCCCTTCAGCCGGCAGAAAGGCGTAGGCCGGAGCGCAGGATCGCTCTTCGGCGCTTACCGAGCAGGGATGCGTGACGCCCCAAAATCCGAGGTCGAGCCATGGCCGGGTATCCGGTGCGCCCTCCGGCTCGAGGCCAAACAGGCTGCTGATCGCCCGCTCGGGGCGGATCGCCGGCGGGTGCAGCGCGCCTACGGAAGGAAACCGGCCGCTCTTGCACTCAAGGCTCGCGACCAGCATGTCCGTCTGGTTTTGCTCGAGCACGGCCATGTGCACCGCGGCTCCATCGGCCCATAGGCCAAGCAAGACGCCATGTCCGGCGGCCAGCTCGCCAGCGAGCAGTCGCCAGCCGCGCTCGTCCACGACCAGTCGAGGGCAGCCACGATGCAGCTCAACTGCTTGTCCTTTGATGGTGTCGATCAGCGCCGACATTGCTATCCCAGGAGCTTCGCCACGTTCTGGAACCAGCCGACCAGCGCCGGCGGCATGTAGATTCCCGCCAGCAGGACAAGCATCAGATGGGCGAACATCGGAGCGTAGGAAGCGTGCGTCTCTCCCTGCTTGCCGCACGGCTCACCGAACGCGACGGCATTGAGCCGCAGGAACAGCGCGGCAAGGCCCACCAGCAGGCCGAAGACCAAGACAATGGCGAGCCAGGGGGAGCGCGCAAAGGTTGAGCTCACAACCAGAAACTCGCTGGTGAAAATTCCGAGCGGCGGCAGGCCCGCAATCGCAATAACGCCCAGCACCAATCCCCAGCCGAGCACCGGATTGGTCTGCGTCAGTCCTCCCATGTCCGCGATGCGCTGCGTCCCCTTGATCTGCGCGATGTGGCCGACGGCAAAGAAAATCGCCGACTTGGTGAGCGAATGCATGGTCATGTGCAGCAGGCCGGCAAAGTTGGCGAGCGGCCCGCCCATGCCGAATGCAAACGCGATGATGCCCATGTGCTCGATCGAGGAGTAGGCAAACATGCGCTTGATGTCGCGGCGCCGGTACAGCATGAAGGCGGCGAACACGAGCGAAATGAGCCCCATGGTCACCAGCAGCGGCCCGGGCGCGAGCGCTGCCGGATTGACGGCAAGCAGCATCTTGAACCGCAGCAGCGCGTAGAGCGCGACGTTGAGCAGAAGCCCGGACAGCACCGCCGAGATCGGAGTGGGTCCTTCCGCGTGCGCGTCGGGCAGCCACGCATGCAGCGGGGCAAGCCCCACCTTGGTGCCGTAGCCGAGCAGGAGGAAAACGAACGCAAGATTGAGCAGGGCGGGATCGAACTCGGCGGCGCGCATGACAAGGCTGGTCCAGACCATGGCATCCGCGCCTTCGCCCATGACCGGCCGTGCAGCCATGTAGACCAGAATTGTCCCGAACAGTGCGAGGGCGATGCCAACGCTTCCGAGGATGAAATATTTCCAAGCCGCCTCGAGCGCCTCGTGCGTACGGTAGATCCCGACCATCAGCACCGTGGTCAGTGTTGCCAGCTCGATCGCCACCCACATCAACCCGATATTGTTGGCAACCAGCGCAAGATTCATGGCGAACATCAGCACCTGGTACATCGCGTGGTAGAACCGCAGGAATACCGGCGTGAGCCGGCCGATTTCCAGCTCATGGCCGATGTAGCTGGAGCTGAACACGCTGGTCGTGAACCCGACGAGGGTGGTGAGCACGATGAAGACGTTGTTGAGGTCGTCAACGTGGAAGTACGACCCCTGCGGCGGTCGATGGAAGAACAGCGACAGAGCGACGACGAAAGTGGCAAGCGTCGCAAGCACATTGATGCGGGCGGTAACGCGATAGCCCGGGAGCGCCACCAGCAGCGTTGCCGCGGCTGCGGGAATGAGGAGGACGACGATGACGGGATCGAAGCTCATGCCCGCTCCCCGCGATAGCTGTCGAGCACTTGCACATCGACCGTGTCGAAGCGCTCGCGGATACGGAACAAGAAGATGCCGATCACGATGAAAGCGATCAGGATCGAGAATGCGACGCTGATCTCGACCACCAGCGGCATGCCTTTGGCGCCGGTGGCAGCAAGCACCAGCCCGTTCTCCAGCGACATGAAGCCGACGACCTGACTGACGGCATTGCGCCGGGTCACCATCATCAGCAGACCGAGGAGGACCACGGAGAGCGCGAAGGCCAGATCCTCCCTCGCCAGCGGATCCGCCTCGGCCGTCACCCGCAGCATGACCACCATTGCCAAAGCGACCAGGCCCATGCCGATCAGCATCGCCGGTCCCACTCCCACCACCGTTTCGATCTCGCGATGAATCCCGAGGCGCACGATGATCCGATGGAGGGCGATGGGGATGACGATCGCTTTGAACACCAGCGCGATGGCCGCGGTCACGAACAGGTGGGGCGCGTGCTGCGCATAGGCCTGCCATGCCACCGACAACGCCAGCACGAGCGCATGGACCGCGTACACGTTGAGCAGCGCATAGAGCCGATCCTGATAAAGCTGCAGGAAGCTGACCAGAACCAGCGAGCCCGCAAGCATGTGGGCCACATCGAAAGTGAAACGGCTCATCACAGGCTCCGCGACACGAACAGGAGCAGGGTCGCCAAAAGCCCGAGCATCAGCGCGGCCCCGAGAAACTCAGGTACGCGAAATACACGCATCTTGGCGATGGAAGTCTCGAACACCGCGAGCAGAAAGCCGCCGCCCGCAAGCTTGCCCGCATAGGCAAGTATGCCGACGGCGAGTGCCGCGGCGCTCGCTCCCTTCTCGGCGACACCCCATGGGGCGAATATGCAGGCGATCAGCGAGATATAAAGCAGGAGCTTGAGAAACGTGGAAAGCTCGATGAGAGCGAGATGGCGTCCCGAATATTCCAGCACCATGGCCTCGTGCACCATGGTCAACTCGAGATGCGTTGCCGGGTTGTCGACCGGTATGCGCGCGTTCTCCGCAATCGCCACCATGATCAACGCGATCAAGGCAAGACCGAGCGATACGCGCAGCCCAACCCCAGGGGAGAGCATCAACTCTGCGATCGTCGAGAGCTGAGTCGAGCCGGCAATCAGGGCAAGCGTAAACACGATCATGATCATGGCGGGCTCCGCCAGGGAGGCGATCATGACTTCACGACTCGATCCGATCCCGCCGAAACTGGTGCCGACGTCGAGACCGGCGAGCGCAAGGAAGAAGCGCGCGCTGCCCAGAAGCGCAGCGATGGCGATGAGATCTGCGGACCAGGAGAACAGGAGTCCGGTGCGGAACGTTGGTACCAGACATGCCGCCACCCAGGTTGCGGCGAAGATCAGATAAGGAATCACCCGGAACAGCCACGAGGCGCTGTCCGCGAGGACGACCTCTTTGCGCATCAGCCGCACAAGATCGCGATATGCCTGAACGAGCGGCGGCCCGCGGCGCCGCATCATCCGCGATTTGGTCTTGCGCACAAACCCGGTGAGCAGCGGCGCAAGCAGCAGCACCATGAGCATCTGCGCGCCCTGAACGAGCAGATCCGCGATCAGGGCCACAGCGCGAGCACCAGCAACAGAATGACGAGCGCCGCAAAGACGAGGCTCAGGAATTGGCGAATCGTCAGGAACTGCAAGCCATTGAGCCGCTCTGCCGTAAAGCTGATGCCGGCGGCGAGGGGGACATACAGCGCCTCCCATGCCGGATCGTGCAGAGCCACTTGCAACCTCGCGGGGCGGGTGTCGCCGGGCGTCGGCATGATCACCTTCTCGCGCGCCCGAAAGACCGTGGCGCCGAACACGCGTCTGATCGGCTGGGCGAAGCTCGAGGCGGTGTACTGAGTGGCGGGGCTTGCATCGGGATAGCCGCAGTCCCATGCGGGCGCGCGGCGCAGCTTGTCGGATGCGAGGCGATGGATGGCGAACGCCGCCAGCGCGCCCGAGATCGCCATGAACAGGAAAACGAGAAGCCCGTTGTAGGAGCTGCGGGTTTGCACGATCGGGACGATCGACAACCATTCAACCCCGCTCTGCGCCGGCATGCGCTCGCCGACGAGCGCCTGCACCACGCCCGCCAGCGCGTCGATAACCGGGCCGGGAAGAATTCCCACGGCCAGGCACAGCGCCGCGAGCAAGAACATTGCTGCTTTCGAGAAAGGGTCGGTCTCCTTCGCAGTCGTCGCGCAGCGCGTGCGGGCACGGCCGAGAAACGTCACGCCGAAGGCCTTGACGAAGCAGGCGGCTGCGAGCGTCGCCGACAGGGCAAGCAGGGCGCCGACCGCTGGAACCAGGAATTTCAGTCCCCATGACGGCAGCTGGGGGCTGACCAGGATGGCCTGGAAGGTCAGCCACTCCGATACAAATCCATTGAGCGGCGGCAGCGCGGAGATGGCAGCGCAGCCGACCAGGAACGCGAATGCCGTCTGCGGCATGCGGTGAATGAGCCCGCCGAGATGCTCCATGTCGCGCTCGCCCGTGGCGGTGAGGACCGCTCCCGCGCCAAAGAACAGAAGGCTCTTGAACAGGGAATGATTGAATGCGTGCAGCAGCGCGGCACTCACCGCCAGAGCAGCGGCCCAGGCCATGGCGTGCGCCTTGAACGCAAGACCGAGACCAAGCCCGATGAAGATGATGCCGATGTTCTCCACCGTGTGATAGGCGAGCAGCCGCTTGAGGTCGTGCTGCATGAGCGCGTAAAGCACGCCCAGCACGCAGGTGAGACCGGCGAGCGTGAGCACGAGCATGCTCCACCACCATGCGGGCTCGCCGAGGAGATCGAACACGATCCGCACAAATCCGTAGACGGCGACTTTGGTCATCACCCCGCTCATGAGTGCGGAGACATGGCTGGGCGCCGCCGGATGGGCGAGCGGCAGCCAGACATGCAGGGGTACGAGGCCCGCCTTGGAGCCGGCGCCGATCAGGACAAGGCACAGCGCCAAGGCGGCAACCGGCGCCGATGGGTGCGAGGCGCGCATGTCGGCAAAGGCATAGCCGCCATCCGGCCCAGCGAGCAGACCGAACGTGAGCAGCAAGGCGAGCGTGCCGAAGCTCGCCATGACGATATACACGTATGCCGCCCGTACATTCTCCGGCACCCGGTGCCGTGCCAGCACCAACGCCCACGAGGAGAGCGACATGAACTCCCACGCGAGGAGAAAGCTGAAGGCATCGTCCGCGAGCACCACCAGATTCATTCCGGCCAGAAAGGCCGGATAGAACGGCAGCACCCGCAGTGGCGTCTGCTCGTGCTGTCCGTAACCGACTGCAAACAGGCTCGCCGCAGCGCCACCCAGGTCGACCACCAAGAGGAAGAACGCGGACAGCGCATCCATGCGGAAATGGGCGCCGATCCAAGGCAGCCCGAGCGGCAGGGTTACGGCTGCGGGAGCAGCATGGCCGAGCAAGTGCAGGGTTGCGGCAACAAGTGAAACGATCGCGAGCAGCAAGCTTCCGCCGTATACGCAAGCCGAGGCGGCGGGAGACCGCCCGATCGCGGCAGCCGCGGCGGCCAGCACCAGCCAACAAGCGGTGCAGATGAGTACGACGATGGTCATGTGATCGTCGTCGCCTTGAGCCGCACTCCGCGCCCGCCGCCGCTGCTCGGCGCATTCTCAGAAATGAGCTCGATGCCCGCTGCCTCGAGCGCGCCGACGAGCTTCATCAGTGAATCCACATTGCCTCGGATCACTCCTTCGCTCGCCTCCATGCGCTGGATTGTGGGAAGCGACAGTCCCGACAAAGTTGCGAGCTTGCGCTGGTCAATGCCGAGCAACGCCCGCGCTGCCCGGAGCTGCGCACTTGAGATCATCAAACCATGAGTTTTGTATCTTTTTGACTAAATTATGATCATCAGTGTATATATAGTGATATTTCAAACATCTATGTCCGCATTCGATGGGGACGTGTTGCACCCTGCGTTGCCGTCTCGACGCACTGCTTTGGGCATGCACCGCAAGATCAGCGGAGCTCTGATTTTGCGCAGCAGGAATGTATGGGCTTGATAAACAAAGGCCCCCCGAGAGTTTGTCCTCTCGGGGGGCCTTGGTACGTACGCTGCTAATGCGGCATCAAGAATGCCAGAACAGCGCCAGCAGGATGATGATGGGGAGCGGAACGCCCAAAAGCCACAGCAGTGCGCCGCGTCCAAGTCCCATGGTCTCCTCCTTCGTGTCGCGTTTTGCTTGGTCTGATAACGCACTCATCCGCGCGAGGTTCCTCTGCGGTTGCGCTATTTGGAAAACCGGCTGCCATCGTCTCAGCGGCCGGAACGAAACGCCAGGACGAGCGATCATCAAACAATAAATTCGAATGACGGCCGCAAAGGCAGGAGCGCCGAAAGGGAATTAGTCGAAACAGCTGATGGCATGCGCGCGACAGCATCTTGTGCCTGCGCGCAGTCTCTGTCGCGAGGTCGCGCACGCGCATCTGCATGCGGAGAGCGCCGGCAGGTTGAAAAATACGACCGGCGCTCAAGGCCGGGGGCGGGCGGCCTCATGGGTCGGAACAAGCAAGTCCAGCTCTTTCGCCCAGGCGACAAAAGCCTCTGCTGCATGCTGGAACTCCTGCTCATTGTGGGCGCGTTCCAGCCGATGCAGCACCTCGTCCCGAGCATCCACGCCGGGGCGCGCTTCATGCTCGCGGAGGAGCGCGATCGCATCGGCTATGGAGTGGATGACGCGCCCATCGCGGGTGTGCAACTCGCGCTGAAAGAACAGCTTGGCAGGGCTCTTCATGACGGCGGTAAGCCTCGAAGCGGCAAATTGGTTCCGATCGGAACCGCGCTCCGCTCGATCACACCTCGGTCTGCCTCGTTTCCGGCCGGAGTGAGCCGACTTCGCCCGGCGAGCGAGAGCCGTAATCCAGCAACCCGCGCCTCGCTTGCCGGGGCGACAGCCAGGGAAGCCGTCGTTTCAATGCCGCCGTTGAGCCTCATTGGCCAGCCGCCGGGCCGCCTTCATCCGCTGCACCGAATCGCCTGCGAGATGCGTCCAGATGATGCCATCGCGCGCCAGCTTGTCGGCGCGAGCATCCGTCACCCCGGCAACAGCGTGCAGCTCCAGATTAAGCTCGGTGACGGTCTGAATGACGCCGGTGGGGAAGTTCATGCACAAGCCGGCATTGGCTGAATGCACCTTGCGATCGTGCTCCCAGGCCACGCGCATGACGAACGAGCGCAGCGCCTCGGTGAGAAGGTGCATCTTGTTGAGCTCGAGCTGCACCAGCTGCTGGTCGAAGAGGACGCGGCCGCCCTGCTTTCGGGTGTGCGCCAGCCGCAGCGCCATGCCGCAGGCATCGTCACAGACGCCGAGAGCATTGGCAGCGAGCTCGAGATCGCCGAACAGATCCCCGCCGGTGCGGTCGCCGGCCTCATGGGTCCTCATGTCCGAGCCGTTTACCGGTCCCACCACATTGGCGTGGGGGACGCGCGCGTTCTCGAAGATCATCTCGCCGTTCTGATAGAAGCGCCAGCCACTCTTGTCGAATACCTTGCCGATGCGCAGCCCCGGCGTATCGCGCGTACCAGGAACATCGTAGTGCCCTGCTGAGAGGTACTTGCGGATCGGTGCGCGCATCGATGAACGCAATCAGGTGACTCCATTTCCAGCATTGGCTGAACGTCTTCGAGATTGCGCTGTCGGCCTTGGCGAGCTCCGCCATCACCAGAGCCTGAGTGACGAAATCGGGGAACGAGGCAGGGGCCTGCACAAGCTCGGTATACCTCCCCCCTGATCGCGAGCGCGAGTTGACCCCCACCCGGCTCGCCCCGACCAAGTCGGGGCTCCCCGACCTCCCCCTTTTAGACCCCTTTTAGGGGGAGGTATTCAGGCTCAGGGAGCGGTATTCAGGCAGCTCGATTGGCAAGCGTCCCGGTTTCAGGCTTTAATCAGAGGAAGCCTTTCAAGGAGACGCATCATGAAGCATTTCGCCGCATTCTGTTTCGGGGCTGCAGCAATCCTGCTGGCGGCCGCCGGCGCCGCGCACGCCGAGGACAAGGCGATCAAGATCGGCGGCCTGTTCCCCATGTCGGGCCCCGGCTCCTATTTCGGCGTACAAGACAAGCAGGGGATCGAGCTCGCACTCGAGGAGGTCAACAAGACCGGGGTCAACGGCTACAAATTCGAGATCCGGTATGAGGATTCGGCCTGCAGCCCGCTGCCGGCGACGCAGGCCGCCAAGCGGCTGCTCGATCAATACAAGCCCGCCATTGCGCTCGGCGAGGAGTGCTCGGACGCGACGCTCGCAATCATGCCGCTGATGGAGCAGGCCAAAGTGCCGCTGCTCAACGCCGGGTCGTCCTCGATCAAGATCACCGACCCGGGCAATCCCTGGACCTTCCGGATCATGCCCAACGAGGTGATGCAGGGCGTCGACATCGCTACCAACGCCTACCAGCGGCTCAACGCTCGCACCGCCGTGCTCCTGCACGAGAACACGAATGCGGGGATCGGCAATGCGAACGTCTTCGGCGACACGTTCAAGAAGCTGGGCGGGCATATCCTGGCCGACATCGGCTTCGGCCGCGACCTCAACGACTTCACCGCCATCGCGACGCGCATCGCGGGGTTGGGCAAGGTCGACGTCATCCCGACCTATACGCTTGAGGGGCAAGGTCTGCGGATCACCCAGGCGCTCGCCCAGGCCGGCGTGACCAAGGGCGGCGGCGGGACGGCGATCCAGCTCGGCACCATCTGGCTGCCGTTCGGCTTCGAGCAGAAGGCGGGCAAGGCGGCACTCGGCTATGTGCGCATCGTGCAATTCGATCCGACCGACAAGCGCGAGCTGGTGCAGAGCTTCGTTCGCGCGTTCAAGGCCAAGTACAACCAGGAGCCGACCCATCTCAATGCCCATGCCTACGACCAGATCATGGTCGTTGCCGACGCGGTGCGGCGCGGCGGGCACGACCCGCAGTCGATCCGCGACGCGCTGGCTGCGACCAAGAATTTTTCCGGCGTGACCGGCAGCGTCGAGTTCGACAAGTCCAACCAGAACATCAAGATGGACACCGTCCATTACATGGAGACCCTGCCCGACCTCTCATGGAAGGCGCTCGCCTGGAACTGAGCGCTCGATGGTGGGCGTCGCACTGCAGCAGACCATCAACGGGATCGTCCTCGGAAGCCTCTACGTCCTCGTCGCGCTGGGCCTCACGCTCATCTACGGGGTCCTGGTGCAGATCAATTTCGCGCACGCCGACGTGGTCACGATCGGCGCCTTCGCGGCCTACTTCTTCACGTTCGCGCTCGGGGGCAACTATCTCGTCAGCATAGCGGTGGCGCTCGTCATCGGGGCGGCGCTGGGCTGGCTGGTCAACGCCGCGATCTTTGCGCCGCTGCGCGGGCGCAGCGAATTGTTGCCGCTCATCGCGACGATCGGCGTGTCCATTCTCCTGCAGAATGCGATGCTGCTCGCTTTCGGCCCGATCCCCTATGCTTTCGACAGCCCCTACAGCAACAGCGTGATCCGGCTGTGGGGGGGCACCTTCATCACCCGGCAGAACCTGATCATCATAACGGTGTCCGCCGTCACCATTGGCCTGCTCTATGCCTTCATGAAATTCACCTTCATGGGCAAGGCCCTGCGCGCGGTGGCGCAGGACCGCGAGACGGCGGGGCTCATGGGCATCAACCCCAACCAGCTCGTGATGCTCACCTTCGTGATCGCCTCGGCGCTCGCGGGCATGGGCGGCGCCATGCTCGGGCCGATCCTCGTGCTCACCCCCTTCGCAGGGACGAGCGTCATCGTGAAGGCCTTTGCCATCGTGATCATCGGCGGCTTCGGCAACGTGGAGGGGACGATCATCGCCGGGCTCCTGGTGGGCCTGATCGAAAGCTACACGACCCAGCTGCTCGACCCGGGCCTGACCGACATCGTCGTGTTCGGACTCCTGCTGCTCATGCTCGCGCTGCGTCCGACCGGCCTCATCGCAGAGAGGCGCGAGGAGAATGTGTAGTTGAGGAGGCCACAAGCTCGGAGCACCTCCCCCTGAAAGGGGGAGGTCGGCCCGAAGGGCCGGGTGGGGGTCAGCATGTCACGGTTCAATCGGACGAGAGTGAAAACGGAGCGGGCGCGACGGTTGCGACGCGACGGAACCGATGTGGAAAGAAAACTCTGGTATCGGTTGAGGAACGGCCAGCTCTGTGGCGCCCAATTTCGCCGGCAGCACCCGGCCGGTACCTATGTTCTAGATTTTTATTGTCCCGCGCTATGTCTCGCAGTCGAGCTGGATGGCGGCCAACATGCGCAGGAGGGTAAGCGCGATCGAGTGCGTGATGAATGGTTGAGACAGCAAGGAGTGGAGGTACTTCGCTTCTGGAATTCAGATGTTATCGACAACATTAATGGCGTTCTGGAAGTCATTGCCGCAAGAGTCGGTGAGTTGAGCTTGCACGACGTGGAACCCGTCCAACGCTGGCGAAGTGGGCTGGCTGTTGACCCCCACCCGGCGCTTACGCGCCGACCTCCCCCTTTCAGGGGGAGGTGAACCGTGCCTTTGACACGATTTTCGTTCTCTCCCGCAACCATGCGCTGCGCGCTCCTCGGTGGGCGCGGATGGTTTGTCCTCGCCGTTGTCGCGGTCGCGCTGCTGCCGCTCGTGCTCCAGGACTCGTATTGGCGCACGAACCTGATCGTATGCGCGCTCAACGTCATCCTTGCGGTCAGCCTCGATTTCGTTCTCGGCTATGCCGGCCAGCTCAACCTTGGCCATGCCGCGTTTTATGGAATCGGCGCCTATGCCTCGACGTTGCTCGTCATGGACCTCGGGGTACCGTTCTGGGCGGCGTTCGTGGCGGGCGCGATCCTGTCCGGCCTCGCAGGGATGGCACTGGCGCTTTTTGCCGCGCGTCTGCGAGGCCATTACCTTGCCATCGCCTCGCTCGCCTTTGCCGTCATCGTGCATCAGGTTCTGCTCAATTGGATCAGCCTGACGCAAGGTCCTCTCGGCATCTACGCCATCAAGCCGCCGCCGGCGATCGCATTGCCCGGCCTGCCGGTAGTCACCTTCGGCAACCCCGCCAACATGTTCTATCTGGTCGCGGGATTTGCATTGTTGTTCTACGTCCTCCTCGACCAGCTCGTGCGCTCCCCCATAGGGGAGGCGCTCGCCGCCATCCGCGAGGACGAGGTCTCGGCTGCCTCGTTCGGCATCAATTGCACGGCCTGGAAGGTGTTTGCCTTCGGCACCGCCTCTGCACTTGCAGGTGCGGCCGGCGGCTTCTATGCGAGCTTCGTGGGCACGCTCGTTCCGGATGCCTTCAGCGTCACCGAATCGTTCACGCTTCTCGCGATGGTGATCGTCGGCGGGATGGGAACGCTGATCGGCCCGGTGTGGGGCGCCATCCTGCTCACGGTCCTGCCGGAGCTGTTTCGCGGGCTCGGCGACTTCCGGCTCGTTGTCTACGGCGCCACCCTCACGCTGGTGGTGCTGTTCATGCCGGGCGGCATCGTGCAGGCCGCGCGCATCCTGGGCAGGCATATTGGCTGGTGCGCCAGGTCTCCCCAGCTTGGCGCCAGCCAATGACGGTCGGACAATGACAGTCGCGACCGCATGCCCGGCGCAAACAGAGGCGCCGCGGATCCCGGCAGCCGCGCTCCTGCATGTGCAAGGCCTGTACAAGCGCTTCGGCGGCATCGAGGCGGTTCGCAATATCTCGCTCACTGTTTCACCCGGGCAAGTGCTTGCGATCATCGGGCCGAACGGTGCCGGCAAGTCGACGCTGCTCAATCTGCTGAGCGGCGTCTATCAGCCCGATGCGGGCGAGATAAGCCTCGACGGCGTAAACCTAGTGGGGCTGCCCGCGCACAAGCGCGCGCGGCTGGGGCTCGCCCGCACGTTCCAGAAGATCCGCCTGTTTCGAGGCGTGTCGGTGCTCGACAACGTCCTCGCCGCGTTTCACCTGCGGCACGACATTCCGGCGTGGCAGTATCTTGTGCACGCAGCCGCTTTCGAGCGCGACCGTGCACGCTGCCGCGAGGAGGCGCTGAGGCTCCTGTCCTTCGTCGGGCTCGAGCAGCGGGCGGCCGCCGGCGCGGGCGCGCTCGCCTATGGCGAGCAGCGCATGCTCGAGCTTGCGCGTGCGCTCGCGGCCTCGCCGCGCCTGCTCATGGTCGACGAGCCGGCCGCGGGACTCAACGCCGCGGAAGTGGAGCGGCTGATCGAACGCATCCGCCTGCTCCAGCGGCGCGGCATGACCATCATCGCGGTCGAGCACAACATGGATCTGGTGATGGAGATCGCCGACCGCGTGCTGGTCATGGATTACGGGCAGCAGCTGTTCGAGGGCACTCCGGCCGAGGTGCAGGTGCATCCCGCGGTAATTGCCGCATATCTCGGCGCATGACCGTTTCGCACGCGTTCCGGAGCATGACGTGAGCCCCTTGCTGCGAGCCGAGGGGCTCGAGCTCGCCTACGGCGAGGTGCCGGTCTGCCGCGATCTCAGTTTCGAGGTCGCCCAAGGTGAGATCGTCACCCTGATCGGCGCCAACGGCGCGGGCAAATCGACCACCTTGCGCGCGGTCGCCGGCGTGCTTCGCCCCCGTGCCGGCAAGATCGTTTTCGCCGGCCGGGACGCCACGCCGCTGCCGGCCCACGCGCGCAGCGCGCTCGGGATCGCGCTCGTTCCCGAGGGCCGGCGGGTTTTTCCCTTCCTGACCGTGCGGGAAAACCTCGAGCTCGGCGCGTTCAGGTTTCGCTCGGACCGCGCCAAGGTCCGCGCCCTGACTGAAAGCATGCTCACGCTCTTTCCGCGGCTGCGCGAGCGCACGCGCCAGAACGCCGGCACGCTCTCGGGCGGCGAGCAACAGATGCTCGCGCTCGGGCGGGCAATGATGTCGGAGCCGCGCCTCATCTGCCTGGACGAGCCCTCCCTCGGCCTCGCTCCCATGCTCGTGCAGGAGATCTTCCGCACGGTGCGGGCAATCAACGCGTCCGGCACGAGCGTGCTTCTGGTCGAGCAGAACGCCCGTTACGCTCTCGAGACCGCGAGCCGAGGCTATGTGCTGCAGACCGGAAGAATCATTGCGAGCGGTCCCAGCTCGAGCTTGCGCACCGACGAGCGCGTGCGCCAGGCCTATCTCGGCCGCCGCTCGGCGGAGCTCGCGAAGCTGTGAGATCACCGCCCCAGGATGGCGTCCTGCATGGCGCGCGGATCGCGATTGCGCCAGGCGCCCGCGTCGACGGCGTGGAAGAAATCGCTGAGGTGGCCATTGAAGGCAGCCGGGTCTTCCAGATTGATGGTGTGACCGGCATTGGGCATCACGACCAGCCCGGCGCTGGCAATGGTGCGCTTCATCAGGAGCCCCGGCTCAAGGCAGGGCCAGTCCTCGTCGCCGGTCACGATCAACGTCGGCGCCGTGATGGTGCGCATCTTATCGACGAGATCGAACAGGGACGGCCGCCGGCTCTGCACCCCCCGCAGGGTATGCGCCGAGCCCTCGCTCGAGTGCTCGCCGAGCTGACGGGCGAATTCGGCCCATCCGCGCGGGTCCTTGTTCTGGAGCTGCACACGCGTGGGCCCGAGCGCGTAGGCTTCGGCCGCCTTTGCCATCCCTGCCTCGAATTTGTGCGCGGCGGCTTCGGCCTCGTCCGCGAACTGCGTCCGCTTCTCCGGCGCCGCGCCATAACCGCAGCCGGCAATGACCAGCGAGCGTGCCCGTTGCGGATAGGTGAAGCCGAAATGCAGCGTCGCAAACCCGCCCATGGAAAGGCCCACGATGTGCGCCTTGTCGAGGTGCAGCGCATCGAGCACGGCGCGTATGTCGTCGCGTGCCCGATCCTGCGAATAGCTCTTGTCAGCCACGGGCACATCCGAAGGCGGATAGCCGCGTGCGTTGTAGGAGATGCAGCGGTAGCGGCGGGAAAGCCAGCGCACCTGCGGTTCCCATGAGCGATGGTCGCCGGCAAACTCGTGCACGAAGACGATCGGAATGCCCGACCCGGTCTCCTCGTAGTAGAGCTTGACGCCGTCGTCGGTGATCAGATGCGGCATGACACGTCCTCTCGGCTGCGGGCAGGCTCATTTGCCGATCAGGCCTGCAATCAGGAGGAGACTGGAAGCCATAACCCTGACACACGTCAAGGCAACGTGGCGCAACGATGTGTTGCGCCGGATGACGTGGGGGATGGGCGTTTAAATCAAGCCCTACAGCCCCGCCCGCAACAATCCCCGTACGCGGATGAGCTTGGACAGCTTCTTGCGGGCGTAGAACATTCGCGTTTTGACGGTATTGCGCGGAATGCCCAGGATGTGCGCGACCTCCGCCGGCGATTTGTCGTGATAATAGACGAGGTCGAGAATCTCGCGGTGCTCGCGCGAGGGCCGGGCAAGGCAGTTGCGCAGGATCTCACGCCGGCGCTTGACCGAATAAGCGAGCTCCGGATTTTCGGCCGCATCCGCAATCTCGGTCTCCTCACCGCGGGTGCTTCCCTCGTCGTGCCGATCGCGCAGCTCGCTCAGCGCCTTGTTGCGCGCAATCGCCAACAGCCAGGTCGAGACGGAGGAGCCGCCCCGGAAACGGCCTGCCTGCTGCCAGACCGCGAGAAAAACCTCACTGCTGACGTCCTCTGCCGCCGCCGGACTGCCGAGCATGCGCAGGAGAAAGCGGTGGACTCGCGCGTGATGGCGCACGAACAGGAGATGCATGGCGAGCCGGTTGCCCTCTGCCACTTTCGCGACGAGCGTATCGTCGCTGGCCTCGCGGTGCACCGCGGCTGCCGGCCGGCCCGCTATTGTGGACGTGCTGGTGGACACGCGGTCTTGCATGGACGCTTCCCTCGGGGCTCTTAACCGGAACCATGGTTAGTCCGAGTGGGCGCAAGGGTATGTGACCTGCGTCACACACCTTTTCCGCGCCCATGCAGAGATCAGTCGGCGCGGCGGGTTGTGGCGACCGCTGGGCAGGCCCGATCGGCTATGGCGGGGGCTAAGGCGCCGAAGCGTCGCGCGCGACGGGAGCCCTGTTGAGCTGCGACAGGGCGGCCTCGATGTAGCCGGAGCGATAGGGGAACCAATGCACGGCACGGCAATGGGGACAACGCACGCGGATCTCGCGCGTCCAGTTGCTTCTTACGGCTTCCGTATTCCCCGGCACTTCCACATGCACGGCCTTGCGCACCTGCGGACACTTGAACTCGAGGACAACGGGACCGCCGTTTTTGGCTGGATAGGAGAGCATCTGCTTCGCCTGCTGACCTTCTATTGGGACGCCCCCCGCCCGGCATCATGACCCCTGGTGCAGCGGGCGGCCAATAACATGCGTTAATGCCGGCGCTGAGCGCCGGGAACCGCGGAATGCCCAAGGGAGCGAGGGCGACCGGGGCCGGCCCGCGCACCGAATATATATATCATCGCAACACGCTCCTGCCGCGCGCCTGCTCGATCAGCTGCCACAGACGCGGCGGCGAGAGCGGCAGATCGCGCGGCTCGATCATGAGCGAGCGCAATGCGGCGGCGATTGCGTTGCTGAGAACACCCCCGACGGCGATGAGTCCACCTTCGCCGGCCCCCTTGGCCCCCAGCGGGTTGTTCGGGCACGGCCGCAGACCTAGCGAAACGGAGCGGATCGCCGGGAAATCCGTCGCGGTCGGCAGCAGATAATCCCCCAGCGACCCGGTCAAGAGCTGCCCATTTGCATCATACTGCAGATGCTCCAGCAAGGCGCTCCCCAAGCCCTGGACGACCGCGCCGAGAACCTGGCCGTGCAGCGTTGCGGGATTGATGACGCGGCCCACGTCCTCCACGGTCACATAATCGAGAACATCGACGTGACCGCTGCCAGGATCGACCGCGACGTGCGCCGCATGCGCGCCGTAGCTGTAGGTGAGCTTCCTGTTGACGAATTGCCGCTCGACCGACAGGCCGGCAAAATCCGACAGGTACAGGCGCTTGTCGCCAAGGCAGACCGTGCCGTCGGCCAACGAGATGTCCTCGGGCCGGCCGCCGAGCCGTTCCGCCGCATCCACCCGTATCATGCTGAACAGCGCCTCCGCCGCCAGCAGAATGGCGGAGCCGCCCATGACGGTCGCGCGCGAATGAAAGGAGCCCACGCCTTCGCTCAGGAGCGTGGTCGATCCATGTGCCAGCCGAATGCGCTCGATCGGCAGCGAGAGCGCGTCGGCCGCGATCTGGCTCATCACCGTCTGGAGGCCTTGACCAAGAGCGGTCGAGCCGACGCAAACCGCAACGCCGCCATCGGCATCGATGGTCATGCGCGCATTCTCGGACTGTCCGCCGGCACCGCCTTCGACAAAGTTTCCGATTGCAATACCGTGATAGCGTCCATCGACGAGCTGCCCCTGAAGCTTTTTCTTATCCTCCCAGCCGAATTCCTGAAGGCAGCGCTCCATGACGAGCGCGTAATCGCCGTTGTCCAGCTCGGTCTGCCAGCTCGCGTCCAGGCTCAGCATCGTCGCCAGGGGACGCGGCAGTTGCTCCTCGCGAATCAAATTCTTGCGCCGAAGCTCGACGGGATCGATGCCGAGGTCGTTCGCCGCCATGTCGAGCAACCGCTCGCAGAAGAAGCTGGCTTCATAGCGGCCCGGCCCGCGGTAGGTGCCGGTCGGGGTCTTGCTGGTGAGATAGACGCAGGCATCGAGCTCGATGCTCGGAATGCAGTAAGGCCCTGACACGAACTGGACGACATTGCGCGGCGCGCTCAAACCGTTGGTGCGGACATAGGCGCCCAGATCGATGTCGATGCGCCCGCGCATGCCGAGCACAGTACCGTCGCGCCGACAGGCGATTGCCATCTCGGCGTACATTTCGCGCGCGTGATTTGTCGCCGCGAGATGCTCCCGCCGATCTTCAAGCCAGCGCACGCGCCCGCCGACATGGCGCGCGGCGAACGGGATCAGAAAGTCCTCCGGGTAGAACTCGCCGCGCGCACCGAATCCGCCGCCGACAGCCACCTCGATCAGATCGACCGAGCGTTCCGGCAATCCCAGCATTGCTGCGAGCGTCCGCCGATTGAAGAACGGCACTTTTGTCGCACCATGGACGGTCATTCGGCCGCGCGCCGGATCCCATTCGGCAAGGAGGCCGCGCGGCTCCATCGGCAAGGCGGTGTGGCGTTGCACGCTGAACCGCTCGCGGCGCGTGTAGTCGGCCTGCGCGAAGGCGGCATCGGGCTCGCCCATGCGCGCGGAGAAGACGGCCGCCTCGTTGCTGCCGGTCTCCTCGAACAGCAGCACCTCGCCGCGCGCCGATACGATGTGATCGGCTACCGCCGGCAATGGATCGATCTCGACCCGGATCAACTCGAGCGCATCCTCGGCAACGGCCTCATCGGTCGCGACAACAACGGCAACAGGCTCGCCGACATAGCGCACTTTGTTGCGCGCCATGACCGGCTGCCGGTAAGGCTCGGCCTGCTCGACGGCGTGCTGACGCAGAGGGATGAGCGGCGGCGCGCCCAGATCCCCGGCCGTGATCACCGCGACGACGCCCGCATGTGAGCGCGCCGCGGATGCATCGATTTCACGGATCACACCGTGGGCGACAGAGCTGCGCAGAATGGCCGCATGCAGCAGGCCCGCCGGATCGAGGTCGCCCACGAAGGCGGCGGCCCCACTGAGCAGGCGTTGGTCCTCGATCCGCTCGATCGGGCTTCCGATATACGCATTGGGGCGCGTCACTGTTGACTTCAAATCCGGGGCCGACCAACCTCTTCAAACGCCGTTCTAGTCGTACAAATACCGGCAATCAACGGATCCCACATGCTCGCCAACATTGCTCGCCTGCAAGACCTGATGAAACGCGACAATCTCGACGCCGTGATCGCGACCTGTCCCGAGAACGTCACCTATCTGAGCGGCTTCTGGGCGATGTCGCAATGGGTGCGCCGCGGCCCGCAGGCCTATGTGCTGTTTCCGAGGGAGAGCGAGCCCCCTTGCATCATCGCCAATTCCGGCATTCTCGATCTGGTGCCGGATCAGCAGCCGTGGATTACCGAGATCCGCCGCTACGGCTATTTCCAGACCGACGTCGATAGCTCGGCAAAGCTCGATGCCGGCGAGCGGCTCCAGCAGGAGCTGTTCCGCAGCAAGGCCTACAAGGATTCCGTCGAGGCGCTGGTCGCTGCGATGAAGGAGAAGGGATTGCAGCGCGGCGCCTTCGGCATAGACGAGATGGGCATCACGCCTCAGTGCATGGAGCAACTCAAATCCGCGCTGCCGGATGCGAAATTCCAGCGCTGCTTCTCGCTGCTCGAGCGAGCGCGATCGGTCAAGACGAGCGGCGAGATCGAGATCCTGCGCAACGCGGCGCGCGCGACCGAGCGCGCAATCGATGCGGCGATGGCAAGCGCCGTCGAGGGGATGACCGAGCGGGAAATGCTGCGCGAGTTCAACGCCTGCCTGGCACGTAACGATACCGCGCCCGTAACGGGCTGCATCGGGTTCGGCAACCGCAGCGCGATGAGCAATGTACAGCCTTCGGACCGCAAGCTGCAGCGAGGCGACCTGATTCGCTTCGATGTCGGAGGGCGCCACCGGCATTACCGGTCCGACATGTCGCGCGGCGCCAGTCTCGGCGAGCCGGCGGCGAGGATCGGCAAATATTACAGCGCGGTCGAGAAGGGCGTGCTGCGCGGATACGACATCATCAAGCCGGGTCTGAAAGTGTCCGATCTGTTCAAGGAGGTCGTTGCGACGGTTCAGCGGGAAGGGATCCCGCATTTCAAGCGCAGCCATGTGGGCCACGGCATCGGCGTCGACGGGTATGACCCGCCGAACATCGCGGACGGCTCGGCCGAGGTGCTGGAGGAGAACATGGTGATTTGCGTCGAGACGCCTTATTACGAGCTTGGTTTTGCGGGCCTGCAGGTCGAGGACATGATCCGCGTCACCAGGGACGGCGCCGAATCGCTGATGACGCTGCCGACCGCCTTGCGGATTCTGTAGCCCCGAGCACTATCCCAATTGCCAGGCGCCCATCTTCATTGGAGACTGCGATGAAATTTTCCATTTGCCTGGCGACCGGATACGAGGGCCTCGCTTATCCGGTGAATTTCTGCGCGCCGCAGGATCTCGTTCGCCACGCGCAATTGGCGGAAAAGCTCGGATACGACTCGGTCTGGGGCAATGATCACATCACCCCGCCGCGCTACGTCCGCGACCACGTCAAGGGCTCGCCGAGCTTCTACGATGTGCTGATCGCGCTCGCCATGATCGCCCAGGCGACGACGAGGTTGCGCGTCGGAACCGCGCTCCTCGTCATGCCGAATCGCGAGCCCGTTTACGTTGCCAAGCAGGTTTGCACCATCGATCAGATGTCCGGAGGCCGCTTCATCCTGGCGGTGGGAATTGGCGCATACCGCGAGGAGTTCGAGGCCTGGGTGGGCAACCGCTATCGCGATCCGCATCGCGGCGAGATGATGGAGGAAGGTCTGGCCATCTTCCGCAGCCTGATCGCCGACAAGGTCTCCTCCTTTGCCGGGAAATATTACTCCTACAGCGACATCGAGATGTTTCCGAAACCGCGGCAGAATCCGTTCCCGCTGTTCATCGGCGGCCACAACCTCAAGGCGGTGGAGCGCGCGGCGACCATCGGCCGGGGCTGGCTGCCCGGCTGGCGGCCGCTGCACGAGATCGAGGAGCGCATCAAGCTCTTACACAAGCATGCGGAAGCAGCCGGTCGCGATCCGAAGGAGATCGAGATTGCGCCGCAGTTTTCACTGCTGATCGGAAAGACGCAGGAAGCCGCGGAAAAGACCTACATGCAGAGCGGGCTGGTCGCACATCGCGTATCGCTGGCTCACACCGGGCGCGACCCGGTCCATCAGGTTACCGCCAATCTCGTCGGCGCGCCGCAGTCCATCATCGAGAAGATTCATCAGCTCAAGCGGATGGGCGTGGATCACTGCGCGGCGATGGCGGTTGCGGTCAACAGTCAGGCCGAGCTCATCGAGCAGATGCATTGGTTCGCGCAAGAGGTGATGCCGCACGTCGAGTAGGCGGTCCGGACTATTGCTTCGGAATCTTCGCGGCCTTGATCGCGGCTTCCCAGCGCGGCCGTTCGCTCCCGAGGAACTCGGCCGTCTGCTCGGGCGTGCCGCCGACCGGCTCGGAGCCGAACGAGCGCATGGTCTCCATCACCTCGGGCAGGTGAACGATGCGGTCGCACTCCTTGCTGAGCACGTTGACGATGTCCTTCGGAGTCTTGGCAGGCGCGGCGAGCACGTTCCACGAGCTCAGCGCGTAGCCTTTCAACACGCTGTCGATCGGCGGGACGCCGGGTAGCAGAGCGACAGGCGCCTTCGTGGAGACACCGAGCGCGACAAGCTTGCCCGACTGAATGAAGGGCAGGATGGGACCGAGATTGTCGATCGAGAATGCCACCCGGCCGGCGACGAGATCGGGCAGATACTCCGAGGTCCCCTTATAGGGAACGGCGACGACGTCGACCCCGGCCATTTCCGCGAACAGAGCCGCCGAGAGATGGCTGGTCGCGCCGATGCCGGCTATTGCGTACTCGATCTTTCCGGGATTCGCCTTGGCCTTGGCGATAAGCTCCTGAATCGATTTCACGCCCAGGCCTGGATTGACGACGAGGACGTTCGGGAATCGCGCTGCAAGACAGACCGGCGCAAAGGCGGTATCCGGATCGTAGGGCAGGCTCTTGAAGATGAACTGATTGATCACGAACGAGGCCGGAGCGTTCAGCAGCAGCGTGTAGCCATCCGGATTGCTGTTGGCGACGTAGGCCGCGCCGATGTTCGTGCCCGCGCCCGGACGGTTGATCACCGTGACCGGTTGCTTCAGCGACGCCTGCATGTGATCGGCGAGCAAGCGGGCGATCGTGTCGGTGTTCCCACCCGGGGTGAACGGCACGACGATCTGCAGCGGCCGGCTCGGAAAATCCGAGGCGGCGATCGACGGGGAGGCCGCAAGCAGGAAGCCAAGGGTGAGCGCGCGTATCATCTGCTCCTCATCGCTCCGGAAGCAGCTTTTCGCAGTTGCAGACGCCGATCGCAAGCCGAGCATAGACATGGGCCGCCCGCAAGAGATCGTCGATGTCCATCGCCTGCTTGCGGAAGCTGCGCGGCGGCCCATAGGTGATTGCAGGGATACCCATCTCGTTGAAGATCAGGACGTCGCGCCACATGCTGGAAAACACCGGATCCGCCAGCTCAAGACCGCTGCCGATGATCTCGCGATGCGCCTCGCGCAGGCTGTCGAGCAGAATGCCGTTGTCGCGACTGCCGCAGGAGCGACGATAGAGAAAAAGCTCGACCGTGCCGGGCAGGTTGGAGGCGGCAAGCAGCTCGCGCAGCTCGCGCCGCAGAGCCAAGGGGTCGGATTCCGGCGTCAGCCGGCAGTCGACATAAACCGCGCACAGCTCCGACGTCCGCGTGACATGATACGGATTGCCGCCGCGAATGGCGCCGATCACCGCCTTGGGAACGATGACGCCGTCCTTGCACCTGTAAACGAAGCGCCGCTCGTATTTTCGCGCCCATTCCTGCAGGGCTGGTACGAAGATGGCCGCCCGCACGATTGCGTTCGGATGCGCGTGGTTGACCTCAGCGTCCGGCACGAACGGCGTGTAGAATTGCGCCTCGCCAAAAACGGTGATCTTGAAAAACGCCTTTCCCGCCTCGATCCCGGCGTAGCGGAAATCAGTGCCTTCGGCTACCAGCGCGAAATCGGCGACCCCGCCGTGCTGAAGCAGGAAGCGCGTGCCCACTTCCTTGCTGAGATAATGCGGCGATTCGAACTCGTCGACCGGCTCATAGCCGATCTCGCCGGGAACTGCGGAGAGCAGCAGGTCGCCGCGCAACACCTTGCCGGAGCGCTTGAGCGCTTTTGCCGCAAGCAAGAAAGCGGCCATCGGCCCCTTGTCGTTGACTACACCTTCACCAAACAGCGTGTCGCCTTCTCGCCAGGCGCCGTGATTGATCGCAGCATCCGGCTCGCGGATGCTCCAGCGGTCGGCCTTGCTGCGGCCGGTGTCGAGATGGCTGTTGAAGATGAGGCTGTAGCCGTCGCCGCGCCCCGCGAGGATGCCGAGGACATTGAAGCGCTCGGGGAGCATTCCGATCTTCTTCGGGGCAAAACCCTCCCGCTGCATCCAATCGAGGACGAACGCACCGACCTCGGCCTCGCATCCGGCCGGGCTTTCGATGTTGCACAAATCCAGTGTGAGCTGGATGAGCTCGTCACGATCGATGGCGATGGCGACGTCGGCGATGCCCTTGTGGGTCACTGCGCGATAGACCGATGTTCCTATGACCGGCAGGATGTTCTAAAAACAGCTGACACGGTCACCGGTACGAGTCAACGTGATCTCAATCGCGGCCGATGATCAGCAACGGGTTCCAGGCATATGGCTGCAGTCGCCGGTCTTCAATGTCTGCGATGCGGATCGCATTACGACGGCCGCCATTACGCCGGCGATTGTCCGAAATGCCGCGGGCAGGCGGCGAGCAACCTGATAGTCGAATACGAGGCTTCGGTGCTCGCGCAACGGCGCAGGCCCGAGGCGCAAGGCAGCCGCGGGCTCTGGCGCTACGGTGATCTGTTGCCGGTCAGCGAGGTCGAATCGGTGACCCTTGGCGAGGGCGGCACCCCGCTGCACAAGCTTGCACGCATCGGCCAGAGTCTTGGCCTCGAGGCTCTGCTCGGCAAGGACGAGACGCGCAATCCCACCTGGTCGTTCAAGGATCGTCTGGCCTGTATTGCGGTTTCGGTGGCACGAAAGATGGGCGCACCGGCGGTCGTATCCAGCTCCACCGGCAATGCCGGTGCGGCGGTGGCGGCCTATGCTGCAAAAGCCGGATTGCCCTGCATGGTCTTTACCGCCAAAGGCGTCGCCGGACCTTTGGCCACGCAGATGCGGGTCTATGGAGCGACCGTCATTGCGGTCGCCGACAAGGCGCAGCGGTGGCCATTGATGCAGCATGCGGTACGGGAGCTCGGATGGTTTCCGACCTCGCCGTTTTTCGGGCCGGTGGTCGGGAGCAATCCTTACGGCATCGAAGGCTACAAGACGTTGGCCTACGAGATCGTCGAGCAGATGAATTGGCAGGTGCCGGACTGCTGCGTCCTGCCGGTCTGCTACGGCGATGCGCTGATCGGCATGTGGCGCGGGTTCCTGGAAATGCGCGCGATGGGATGGATCGACACGCTGCCGCGCATGATGGCGGCGGAAGTTTACGGCTCGCTCAGCGCGGCGTTGCGCGATGGCGGAGATGCGCTCCCGGACATGCCGCTGACGCATGAGACGGTTGCCAAATCCACCGCGGCGACGCGCAGCACCTTTCAGGCATTATACGTGCTGCGCAAGTCGGGCGGAGCGGCAACGGTAGTGGGAAACGATTCCATTCTCGAATGGCAGCAGCGCCTTGCGCAGAGCGAAGGACTTTACGTCGAGCCGGCCTCTGCCGGTACGATCGCGGCGATCTCGCAGCTGCGGGCGAGCGGCGATATCAAGGGATCGGACAAGGTGGTGGCACTCCTCACGGCGAGCGGACTGAAGGACCCCGATGCAACAGCCTCGATCCAGGGCGAGTTGCCGGCCGTGAGCGGCGATCCGGGTTCGGTTTTCTCGCAGCTCCAGGCAGCGAAGCTTCTGCCGGTGTGACCCGTGGCTCAACCGCCCAAGCTGAGCGTGCGCCTGCACGGCGGGCTTGCTCCCCGGCGCTGCGTCGAGCTGGCGAAAGCCGCTGAGGCGGGCGGGTTTCATACGGTCTGGTTTGCCGAGAACGCCTTTCATCGGGGCGTGCTGCCTGCGGCTGCGGCCTGTGCCGCCGCCACCACGCGCATCGGCATCGGCATCGGTGTCTTCAATCCGTACAACCGCCATCCCACGCTCATGGCCATGGAGATCGGCGCGCTGGACGAGCTGGCGCAAGGAAGGGTGCGGCTCGGCATCGGCTCGGGCATCGCGGCAGCGACGCGGCGCCTGGGTTTGGATCCGGATCGGCCGCTTGCGGCCGTGCGCGACGCGATCGCCATCGTGCGCGCGATGCTTGCCGGCGAGGCGGTGAATTATCGCGGCCGCCTGTTCTCGGCGTCCGACGTCAAGCTGGAATACCGGGCGCTGCGCCCGGACCTGGCATTGCTCATGGCTGCACGCGGGGATCGGGCCCTTGCCCTCTGCGGCGAGATCGCCGACGGCCTGATGATTTCCAACATGTGCCCGCCGGAATTTACCCGCCATGCCGTCGAGGTGATGCAACGATCCGCCCGCGAGGCCGGTCGGGGCGCTCCCGCCGAGGTCGTCCAGTATATTCCCTGCGTTGCGCGCCCCGAACGGGGCGAGGCTGATCGTTGCGCGAAGGAGGTGGTAGGCAGGCTCCTGGCCGACTACTGGTCCCTCGGGCAGCGCGTGGCCTCAGCGAGATCGGCCCTGCTGCGGGCGCGGGGCCTTTCGGAATCCGACTTCGTGGCGGCGGTCGAAGGGCTGCGTCGCGGCAAGTCCCCCGGGGAGATGCTGGATGAGCGCTTTGTCGCCGCGTTTGCGATTGCCGGCACCGCCGAGGACTGCCTCGCTCGGACGCATAGCTATCGGGAAGCCGGCGCGACCGAGCTGGTCCTCACCTTCACGGGCCCCGAGCCGGAAAGAGATATGCAGTATCTCGGCGCGGCATTGCAGAGCTGCACGGTGGGTTAGGCTGCGGGCCGCTTCAGGCAGTGATAGCAGGGCGGCATGATCGCAGTGGGAATCGTCGGTTGCAATTATGGGAGCAAAGTCCTCCTTCCGGCATTCCGCACCGATGCGCGCTGCGAAGTGGTGGCGTTGGCGGGGACCGATGCGGAGCGGACCGCGCAGCTCGCACAGCGTCTCAACGTTCCGCGCGGGTTTGGCGATTGGCGCATGCTGGTCGAGGACGGCGCCGTTGCGGCGGTTGCGATCGCGGTACCTCCCGATCTGCAGCCGCAGGTCGCGGAGCATGCGCTCGCACGGGGCAAGCCGGTGCTCGTGGAAAAGCCGCTGGCAGCCGACGTCGCCGGCGCCAAGGCCATGCTGGTCGCCGCGCAACGAAGCGGTTGCCCCACGATCATCGACTTCAATTTTCCCGAGCTGCCGAGCTGGCAGCGCGTCAAGGCACTCATTGTCGAGGGCAGGCTGGGACGCTTGCGCCACGTTGTCGTGACCTGGAACGTGGAGAATGCGGCGACGCGGTTGCGCCTCAAGAGCTGGAAGACGCAGGCAGCGGGCGGCGGCGGGGTGCTCGGCAATTTTGTCTGCCACTGCCTGTACTATCTCGAATGGTTCTGCGGGCCGATTTCGGGCATCGGGGCGCGGCTGTTCATGCTGCCCGAGGGCGAGACCCAGGCCAGCGCCGCGCTGGTGCTCGCCTTCGCGTCGGGCGCCGGCGGCAGCTTGCAGATGAGCTGCGCCTCGTATCTCGGGTCCGGTCACCGCATCGAGCTCTATGGCGAGGCCGGCACGGTTGTCCTGGCCAATCCGACCGCCGACTATTTTCGCGGTTTCACCCTGCGGCACGCACGCCGCGGCGATGACCGGTGGGAGGTCGAGACTTTTGCGCACGAAACCGGGGATACGGCCGCCGATTCGCGCATCGCGCCGGTGTCGCAACTTGTGCACCGTTTTGTGGACGCGTGCGAGAGCGGCGCAGCCGCGCAGCCGCCCGGCTTCGCCGAGGGCTATCGCGTGCAATACCTGATCGATGCCGCACAGCGCTCTCATGTGTCCGGCAGGTGGATCGACGTCCTCTTGCCCGGGGCTCGAGCGTGAGCGCACGCCGGATCCTGGTGACCGGCGGCAGCGGCTTCATCGGCTCGGCCCTGGTGAAAGCGCTGGTCCGGCACGGCGAGGTGGTGCGCGTATTCGACGACAATTCCCGCGGGGCAGCACGCCGTCTGCGCGAAGTGGAACGCGAGATCGAGCTGATGACAGGCGACATCCGCGATCCCGGCGCGGTCGATGCCGCCATGCGCGGCATCGAGGAGGTGCATCATCTCGCCTTCGTCAATGGCACGGCGACATTCTACAGCGCCCCCGATCTCGTGCTCGAGGTGGGGGTCAAAGGGATCGTCAACGTCATCGATTCCTGCCGCCGTCACGGCGTGGGGACGCTGATCCTCGCCTCGAGCTCCGAGGTCTATCAATCGCCGCCGCACGTGCCGACCGACGAGAGCGCGCCCCTGTTTGTTCCCGATCCGCTCAACCCGCGGCTTTCCTACGGTGCCGGCAAGATCATCAGCGAGATGATGGCGATCAATTTCGGGCGCAAGCATTTCGAGCGGGTGCTGATCTTTCGGCCGCACAATGCCTACGGCCCGGACATGGGGTTCGATCATGTCATTCCGCAATTCGCGCTGCGGCTCAAGCAAGCCGCCGCAAAGGCGGCAGGCGGCAGAGTTGGCTTTGCCATCCAGGGGAGCGGAAAAGAGACGCGCAGCTTCTGCTACATCGATGACCTGATCGGCGGCGTGATGATCATGCGCGAGCGTGGTGCGCATCTCAACATCTATCACATCGGCAGCATGGAGGAGGTCACCATCGCCGACCTGGCGCAGCGCATGGCGCGCATCGCCGGCCGCGAGATCACGATCGAGCCTTCGTCGCCTCTCCCCGGCAGCACGCCGCGCCGCTGCCCCGACATCGCGAAGCTTGCCGCCCTGGGATACACCCCACGCGTCGAGCTCGATCGGGGATTGCCCCCCACGCTCGACTGGTATTGGAATGACGCCGGCACCGATGGCGTATTGAAAAGTCTGTAGGGGCGAGGTCTGTAGGGGCAAGGCATGAGGGGGACCCCAAAAACGCTTTGCGTTTTTTGGAGACCCTGACTCGGCCCTACAGAGACGACGAGCACGAGGATACAAATTTGTCGGATGTGAAAGTCGCGCGCGCCGCGGGAACGGGAGCCAGCGTGCCGGTGGAATGCTGTCAGGTCTGCGGGCATGCGCCGCTCACCGGCGTGCTCTCGCTCGGGTACATGCCTCCGGTGAACCAGATGGTCCCGATCGGCGAGCCGGCGCGCCAGCAACCCTGGTTTCCCACCGATCTCCTGCACTGTTCCAAGTGCGAGCTGGTCCAACTCGGGCTCGCGGTTGACCCCGTCATCATCTTTCCCCCGGAATATCCCTACACCAGCGGCACCACCAGGCTGCTGCGGGACAATTTCGCCGAGCTCTATGCCGAAGCCTCAGCCATGCTGGCGCTCGCTCCCGGCGACCTCGTCGTCGACATCGGCTCGAACGACGGCACGCTGTTGTCCAATTTCAAGGCCGGCGGCCACCGCGTGCTCGGCATCGAGCCGACCGAGGTGGGCAGGATTGCCGCCTCGCGCGGCATTCCGACGGTACAGCGCTATTTCACTCCGGCGGTAGCGGCCGGCGTGCGCCGCGAGCACGGCGCGGCGCGCGTGGTCACCGCGGCGAACTGCTTTGCCCATATCGAGGATGTGCACGCGATCACGGAAGGCATCCTGGATCTGCTCGACCCGGACGGCGTGTTCATCTCGGAGTCGCATTATCTGATCGGGCTGATGCAGCGCCTCCAGTACGACACCGTCTATCACGAGCACCTGCGCTATTATTCCCTCACCAGCATCGCGCATCTGCTCGAGATGCATGGGCTCGAAGTCTTCCATGCGCGCGCGATCCCCACCCATGGCGGCTCGATCCGGGTCTATGCCGCCCGCCGCGGCACACGCCCCGTGCACGACAGCGTGGCCGCCATGCTGGGCGCCGAGCCGCGAGGAGAGAGCATGCTGGCACGGCTCCAGGCCTTTCGCCGCGAGGTGATGCTCTCGAAGCTGCGGCTCCTCTCCATGCTCCGCGAGCTCAAGGAGGCGGGTGCGCGCATCTGCGGCATCAGCGCGCCGTCGCGCGCCAGCACCCTCGTCAATTACGTCGGTCTGGACGAGGCGATCGTCGACTACGTGTGCGAGATCGCGGGATCGCTCAAGATCGGCAAGTACCTGCCCGGCACGTCCATCCCGGTGGTCGAGGAAAGCCGGCTGTTCACCGATCGGCCCGACTGTGCGATAGTTTTCTCCTGGCACATCGCCGAGGAGCTCGCGCCCAAGCTTCGCGCCAAGGGCTATCGCGGCAAGCTTCTCGCGCCCCTGCCCGCCCCGCGCGAGCTGTGACCGCGGCGGCAGGCGTGCCACAGGGCAGGCGCGGGAGGTGAAGCGTGGAAAACATGGTGGATTTCCTGACGATTGCCTTCGTGGTCGTCCTGTTGGGGCTCACGCTTCTCGCCATACGCATGTGGTACACGAGCAAGGGGACCGCGGTGTCCGAGGCGGAGCGCCGGCTCTACGGGCGCTTCCTCGTCGGCTTGGCGATATTCTGGGTGGTTGCCATCGCCGGCTATTTCGGCGGCCCGCTTCTTTCCGGAATGAAATGACGGCTGCGCATGAGGCCTCGACAACGCAGCCGAAAACGGCAAAATATCAGCGCCGCGTTCGCGGGCGTAGTTCAATGGCAGAACGGCAGCTTCCCAAGCTGCATACGAGGGTTCGATTCCCTTCGCCCGCTCCAATACCAAGCTTGATTTGACTGGAAGGTTTTGCAGCCGGTTTTGCAGATTTTGTTGGCCCTCTGAGCCATTCGCCATCGCCTGTCCTATGTCCGCTTTGCTCCAAGCGCGTCAACATCGGCGAAGTGATCTAGAGTGAACCAAGCGGCGTAAGCACGGTCGGAATCTTGCATGCAGTGGAGGGCGCCCGGATTTTTGAGCCCTACGGTCATGCGGAGAGTCAAAAACCGCAAAAATTTGTCTTCTGGTCGTCATTACGACCAAATCAGATTTCGTTTTCGCACAGCCAAGACTCTGAGCCGACATGAGGTAGGTCGCAATCCCACAGCGCGATAGTCTCCTGCCATGCTGAGGTGCACTATCTCCTTTGATCGCTGGGCCGGTAGTAGAGAGCCGCGACCAAGTCATGCTGCGTCTCGTTCTTCGGCCGAGACGATGGAGGTGAAAGGCAGATCCTCCCTTTCGGCGATCCAATCCGCAATACGAGTGATGCACTCCTCGTCCGTGTAATAGGCGGCGTGGACAAGAGTCACGTCGGCCTCGATCGTGCGCAGCAGCAAAGTGATATCTGCTGAGGTGAGGACCAATTTCGAAAAAGTTTGTGCCACGTTTTCAAAGTGGCGATTAATCCAGTCACCTCGCATTGCCAACGCGCGCAGTTCCGCGCCTTTCGGCATGTTTTCGTATTTGACGTGCGGTACGCTGCTTGGGTACTGCTCGATCAGCGGAAGGGGGTGGCGATAACCTTCGAGCCCCATAGCAATCGCAAGAAGTACCGACCAGCCTCGGCTGCGTACAATATACGTAGCGATTACCCGAAAATTGATAGCCGCGATGCGGTAGAGGCACCACCGAAAAGGCGCAAAGAAAGCCGAGTAAAACTGCGTTCCAAACATGCGCGTAAAGAGTAGAACCAACACGAGCGACGCAAGCACCGGAATGGCGAACATTTCCCATTGATGGGAATCCCAAAGCCAATACCATCCGGCATAGAAACCGAAACGGATTGTCAGGTCTATCGCCTCATAGATCGTGAACAAAGCAGAAAATAGAGCTGCCATAATCATCAGATGGGTAAGTGCCAGGAACAATTTGGCCATCAGTCTAATGTCACGATAAGACTTAGCCTCATAGATTTGCGCTATCTGGCGGCTTTGCGATACATGCGATCGCATAGAGGAAATTAAGTAGCGGATCAGGTTTGTTTCGAGTGACATCGGGTTAGGGGTATTTCGCATGTGGTGCAGGAGTTGCCATGGTTCGTCCATCGGGCTGCCGATAGCGAGGAATTTTGGCTGCGCTTGAGCAGGAGGGTCAAAGATTGGTTCAGTTTTGCTTTTGCGCCTGAATGAGAACAGAGCGAGCCCGATAGGAGGAACAAGAACTGTGATTATGGTGCTTGTAATGGTGCCAATCGTGAGACCATCGTTGACCCAAATAACTGCTGGTAACAAAATGAACCAAGCACAAGCAACCATTATCCGGGAGAGTCCCATTAGAAAGCGGCGTTTCCTGTTGATGCTCTGAAATATCGGTGAGATCGTGTCCATGAACGGAGTGCCCAATGTCACTATCTTGCCGAGAGACGCGCTGGAAGGGAGCGCTGTCGTGATCTGCGGCAACGCTTCAAGCAGGACATTCCCGCCATGACTGTGCGCGACTATGTGACAACGCCACCCTTTGTTCCGGAGGTTGAGCACATAGTTTCCAAGCTCCGCTGCGGCCCGAGTGCGGGAAACCCAACTATTCCTGCCAGACCAATGAAAGCCATGGTCGGCGTGGTCGCAGTGTGCCCAACATCGTGCCTGAGACCCGCGCTCCTGAAGCGCTGCATCGAGCTTGGCGGTAAATCCTTTAGTCGCAGATACGTTTTCGACAGGACGGTACCATCGGCGCGCCCCCGCCTGAGGCGCCGCACAGGTGCCGTGCACGACGATCACCGTTTCCTTTGTCGCCTCTTCCATTTGGTGGGCTCCTCCCTGATCGAACACGCGCATAAAGCACTTAGCTGAAATCGGCTCCTCCGCGATTGTCCGCTTTAGCGCGAAAGCGACGGTGTGTATCAGGATCGAACCCGGCCTTCATTCAAATCTCCATCGACCATTCCGATATCGTGCTTCATTTTGTCAAATGACGATCCGAGTCCGTCGGCAGTCCGGGGGACGCCGCCTGCTGCTGGTCAAGATGATTGGCAAGCCCTTCGGTATCCGCGGCAAGTCTCATCTGGCGACTTGACCTTGATGTGAAAGAGGCGATCGACACTTTACCGCCTGTCAAACACAAGGGACTATACGGCTTGGTTTGCTCGTATTTCTTTTTCTCGCGGCTCCAACTGGTTTATGCCGATGAGGAGCACAGCACCGAGAAACGGGCTTATAGTGCCGGCAATGTAGACGTGGGCCTCGCTGGTAATATTAATCGTATTGATAGCCAGGGCGATACCTATTCCGAACAACCCCCACGCCCCGCACCAAAGCACCACCGCAATTCCAATCAAGACAAGCAACGTCAGCCGGTCCGAATTCATACCGTGACGGTGGAGCAAGGACGACATCTCCCGTTCCAAAATTTTGTCGGCATTCGCAACCGAGGGCTGCGGCCGCAAGGCCATTGCCGCGAAAGTGCCGGCAGCGGCAGCAAAGCCGAGCTCGATGGCAACGGCGAGCCTTCTCATAGCGATCCTCCTGTTCAGCAGTCGATCCACAGCATCGATATTACACACAGCTCTCGCAAAACATGTGTGAGCCCTCACACTTTCGGCAGATCGCGCGCCGTCATGCCCCGCTCTTTCGCGCAAAACGTTGTTTCTGTGATCATCATCACATCCTGCCAAGCAGCATTTGGCTATCTTGCGGATGCACGGTCCAAGAGATCCAGGTAACAGGATCAATCGAATCTCAGTGAGGATACCCATGCTGATGGAATTCGGGTTTGTAGCGCTTCTGCCCTTCGTCGTATTCGCCTTGGCGCTCTTTACCGACCTCGAACATTGGGTTCGAGCCACCTGCAAACGCATGTCACGTGGTCGAGCATAGAATTGAAGAGCCGCCTTGCCCGACTGATGGCGATGGAAAGGGACAGCCGCATACAGATGGACCGGAGGGCCGTGTAGGTCCTCTCGATCCGAATCGACAGCTCCTCGGGAGACGTTATTCGATGTCGCTTCTTACACTTTCTCGCACGGCTCTGGAACAAACAGCCTCCCACGTAACACAAGAGCGGCTCCTGAGCTGGATCCGCAACGGGGTCGTTGTGCTCTCGGCTGCGACGGCCGTTCTAACGGTGGCAGTCACAACAGTGATGCTGGGGATGGGTTAAGGGCCAGCCGCGTTCACAAGGGCAGCCAATCTCGGCACAATTGACGGCGCGTGCTGGTAGAGCTCAGCAGGGCACGCAGGGGTGCGTCTCACCGATAAGCAACCCTGCAAAATGCGCTGCCGACCGGCTCATCCGGCTGTGTGGACTGCTCGCGATCCTGAGAGTCGGCCCGCTTGCTGCAAGGCAAGAGCCGCACCGCCGCCAAAGCTGGCTCAGCTCAGCTACACCGCGTCTGCTGCGCCTCAAAGAGTTCGCTCCTGTTTCTTGATGACTGGATTCTGCGGAGACGATATACCCGCAGTGGTGCTGGCGTGCTTGGGCCGACCTGCCGCTCCTGCTAGCGTCTGCGGCGGCATGTCTTCTTGACACGAGATGGATAGAGGTCCGCTTGGCTTGGCCGAAGCAAGCGGAAAGGTAAGGGGGAAAGACTGTGCAGGCTTTGCTCAAGCTCAGCCGGGCCATCGATCACGTGAATGACCAGTTCGGCGTGCTCGCGAACTGGCTTGTGCTTTTTGCCTGCCTCATCAGCGCCGGCAATGCGGCGAGCCGCTATCTCTTCAGCGAGAGCTCCAATGCCTGGCTCGAGATCCAGTGGTACCTGTTCGCGGGAATGGTGCTGTTCGGCGGCCCCTACACGCTCAAGGTCAACGAGCACGTGCGGGTGGATCTCTTGTTCTCCGCGGTATCGGAGCGCACCCGCATCCTGATCGACATCTTCGGAATCCTGGTCTTCCTGCTCCCGATCTGTTTGATCCTGGTCTATTTCACCTGGCCGTGGTTCGTCGAATCCTGGCGCATCGACGAGGGGTCGTCGAACGCCGGCGGACTGGTGCGATGGCCGGTCAAGCTCATCCTCCCCATCGGGTTTGCATTGATGGCGCTGCAAGGCATTTCCGAGCTCATCAAGCGCATCGAAGCGCTCATCCACCATCATCGGCTGCAGTACGAGTACGAAAAGCCGCTGCAATGATGCATTTCATCAGGGACAACATGCCGCCCCTGATGTTCGGGGGCATGATTCTGTTCATGCTGATCGGCTTTCCGGCCGCATTCTCGCTGGCAGCGACCGGTCTTTTCTTCGGTTTCATCGGCATCGAGCTGGATCTCATCCGGCCGGACTTCCTCGGCAACCTCACCTATCAGCTGTTCGGGGTCGTCTCCAACGACCTCCTGCTCGCCATCCCGTTCTTCACCTTCATGGGCGCGATCCTGGAGCGCTGCGGGCTGGCAGAGGACCTGCTCGATTCGATCGGACAGCTGTTCGGACCGGTGCGCGGCGGCCTCTCCTATGCGGTGATTTTCGTCGGCGCCATCCTGGGTGCCATCACCGGCACCGTGGCGGCTTCCGTCATCGCCATGGGCGTCATCTCGATGACCCCCATGCTCAAATACGGCTACTCGACCCGGCACACGATGGGAGTGATCGCCGCATCCGGCACCATCACCCAGCTCATCCCGCCGTCGCTCGTCCTGGTCGTGCTTGCGGATCAGCTCGGCCGTTCCGTCGGCGACATGTACGCGGGCGCCATCGGCCCCAGCATCATCCAGCTGGCCCTGTTCTGCATCTGGGTTTTCATCGTCAGCCTGATCTGGCCGAAGGATGTGCCGGCGCTGCCGCTCGAGGCGCGCACCCTGCACGGCTGGGCGCTCTGGAAGAAATGCCTGCGCGGCATCATCCCCTCGCTCGGCCTCATCTTCCTGGTGCTCGGGACCATTTTCATGGGGCTCGCAACGCCCACCGAGGCCGGAGCCTTGGGAGTCGTCGGCGCAATAGCGCTGGCCGCTTTCTACGGTACGCTCACCTGGAAGCTGCTTTACCAGGGGATGTCGACCACCATGCGCATTACCGCCATGGTCGTTTACATCCTGATCGGCGCGCGCACGTTCAGCCTCGTGTTCCAGGGCGTCGGAGGCAAGGTGTGGATCGAGGAGCTGCTGACCTCGCTGCCCGGCGGTCAGGTCGGCTTCCTGATCTTCGCCAACGGGTTCATCTTCGTGATCGCTTTCTTTCTCGATTTCTTCGAGATCGCGTTCATCATCATTCCACTGCTGGCGCCGGCGGCGGATCGGCTCGGCATCGACCTGATCTGGTTCGGCGTACTCATTTGCGCCAACATCCAGACGAGCTTCATGCACCCGCCCTTCGGATTTGCGCTGTTCTATCTGCGCGGTATCGCTCCGCGGAGCATCAAGACCTCGGAAATCTACTGGGGCGCGATTCCCTGGGTTCTGCTGCAGGTGATCCTGGTCGTCATCGTGATCTTCTGGCCGGGATCGGTGACCTACTGGATCGAGCACGGCACCGGCATCGATCCCTCCAAGGTCAAGATCGAGATCCCGCAACCCGACTTGCCGCCGCCGCTTGATTTCGGCGCGCCCCCCGGCGGACGGTGAGGGCAGGTGCTAGGTGCATAATTCGATTGCGAAGCGGCATCCCTCCCGGATCCGCTTTGGCCGGACGACACCCGATATGCGACAGGGCCTGCCCTGAAAGCGAAAGCGCCTGGTGATGGTATTGGCAGCATGCGCGAACGTTTGTCGAAATTCATGCGCGAGGGCTTCCCTACCGGCTCGCCGGCCGCGTATGTCTTTGCTGTCGCCTGCGTGGCCGTTGCGTTTGCGGCGCATTTCGCATTCAACCGACTCACCGGCGGCATCACGCCGTCCATCCTCTACAATCCGGCCGTGTTCGTCGCCGCCTTGTTCGGCGGTGTCCGCGCAGGCGTGGTAGCGATCGCCGTCAGCCTCGCCCTGCTCTGGTGGGCTTTCGATTGGCGCTCCTTGGAAGCCCCGGCGGCGGCAGTCAGCCCCGCGGTCAACTGCGCGCTTTACGTCGCGGCGGCCATGCTCATTATCTGGGTCGCGGCGCGCTATCGCTCGTTGGGCCAAGTCCGCCCCGAGGCCCGGCAGGAGCCGACCACCTCCGCCGCGGCCGAAACCGTTGCGAGCGAGCCCACCGCGCCATCGCCGGATCGAGACCTCCGCCGCGCATGGAAGGGTCTCACTACCTATCCACTGGCCGGCTACATGGGCGCTGTTTTGTGCGTTGCGCTTGCCTCGCTCATTCGCGCCGGCTTCACCCCGCTGGGGGGCGAGATGCTCCCCCTCGTCTCCTATTATCCGGCCATTCTCCTGTCAGCCCTGATGGGCGGCACGGGGGCGGGCCTGCTTGCGCTCAGCCTCAGCTTGTGCGTGGCGTGGTCGGAATTTCCAGGACCGCTGTTTTCATTCGAGCTGCCCCTGCGCCATGAAAGCGTGAACCTGTCGCTCTACGTCTTCGCGTCGTTGCTCACGGTCTGGCTGGCCGAGGAGCGGCGGCTCGGGGCCGATCTCGCCCACGCCAGACAGTCCTCGACCCTCGAGTGGGCGACCTCAATCCTTGTGGCCGCCACCGTCGTTCTCATCACGACGTTCGTACTGCTCGCGATCGAGCCCTATCTGCCGCCGGAGCATCTCGTCTTGGGCTATCTCTTGCCAACCGTCATCATTGCAATGCATTACGGCAGCACGGTTGCCGTCTTCACTTCCTTCATCAGCGGACTTGCGGCGGCGTATTTTCTGTTTGCCCCCAAATTCAGCTTCTACATCGTGGATCCGCTCAACGTCGTGGAGCTCGCATTTTTCTTTCTGCTCGCAGTGACGGCGAGCAAGGCCGTTGCCGTACCGCTTCGACGAGCCCCGGGGCGGCAGACGGAATCTCGGTAGCGCTGTCAAAGATGCTGCCTCGGAACGACGCCGAGCTGCTCGAGCCGCTCCTCGGCCTCGTGCGCCTTCGGCTCGAGCTCGTCGATCCTCGCGCAGGCATCGGTGGTCGTGTTGAGCTTCTCGCGCAGTCCGGCGAGCTCCTCTGCCGCGATATCCTCGCGGCCGAGCGCAGCCTCGATCTCTTTGACGGAGGCCTTATCGATTCGAGCGCGCTTGCTTCTGTCGGCTCGCTTTGTGGTCCCTGCGCCCACGCTCGATTTGCCGGCCCTGCGGCACCGGCCAGAACGACCACGATCAGAGTGCGGAGTCAGAGGGAACGTGCGACCTCCGGCACTGCGCGTCTGGACCTCATGCGACCTCCGCGCACCTGCGAGCGGCTTGCCCTATGGAGCCCCCTCCCCGCTTCCGGCCTGTCCTCGCATTGCGGTGGGCCGGGCCGTACAAGCCGGCTGCCGTCTCCGTTTGCAGCGGGTTACGCCGGCAAGTCAGGCCGGGCCGAGTTGCCGCCGAGCCAGCGCTTCGAAGTCAATGTTGGCGGGACGCTCAAAATGCCGCCGGACTGCCATGTTTCGGCACGAGCTTGGCACTGACATGGGCGGCAGCGAACGTTACAATGTAACGTTTGGTGTCCTCCGCCCCCCGTCCGACGAGGCCGTTGATGCGATGCTGTGAAGCCCGTTTGCGCGCCATTGGGCGCTTTTTGCAAATGATCTCGGCCGTGCCCGCACTGTGGCCCCTGTTCGGGTGGCCGTGCACGGCGCAGGCGCAGGATCCCGGCGACGTTGCGATCATCGGAACCGCGGCCCTGCCCCGAGATCTGACGCCTTGGGGCATGTTTCTCAATGCCGACCCCATAGTCAAAGGAGTGCTGATCGGACTGCTGCTCGCCTCGGTAGTGACCTGGACTGTATGGCTCGCCAAAACGATCGAGATCCTCGTTGCCCGCAAGCGTGTGCGATCGGCGTTGAACATCCTGCCCGGCGCGACGTCGGTATCGCTCGGCGACAAGCAGCTATCCGGCACGAGCAACGAGATCGGCAGGTTTGTCGCCGCTGCGATCACCGAGCTGCGGCTTTCCCCCGGCCCCTTCGAGCGTGACGGCATCAAGGAACGAATTGCTTCGCGGCTCGAGCGCCTCGAGGCGAGCTTCAGCCGACGCATATCCCGCGGCACCGGGGTCTTGGCCACCATCGGGGCAACCGCACCCTTCGTCGGCCTGTTCGGGACGGTCTGGGGAATCATGAACAGCTTCATCGGCATATCGAAGGCGCACACCACCAACCTCGCAGTCGTAGCCCCCGGCATTGCCGAGGCGTTGCTTGCGACCGCCTTCGGATTGGCTGCGGCCATTCCCGCGGTGATGATCTACAATGTCTTTGCGCGCTGGACTGCCGGCTACCGGGCTCTGCTCGGTGATGGCGCAGCGGAGGTGCTGCGCCTGGTGAGCCGTGACCTCGATCGTCCGGCGGCTGCTCCCACCTCCGCCCGCCGGGGCGTGCCGCTGCCCACTGCCGCCGAGTGAGCCCGGCGGGTACGGCATGAGCGTTCGGCTGGATCATGGCGAGGACACCCTCACCGAGGTGCACGAGATCAACGTCACGCCGTTCATCGACGTGATGCTGGTCCTCTTGATCATATTCATGGTTGCGGCACCGCTGGCGACTGTCGACATCCAGGTCAATCTGCCGGCGTCCACTGCCGAGCCGCAGCAACGGCCGGACAAGCCGATCTACCTGACCATCAAATCGGATCTCACCCTTGCGCTGGGCAACGATACGGTGGCTCGCGAGCTGCTCGGCAATACGCTGGATGGCGCCACCCACGGTGAAAGGGCGACCCGCATCTTTCTGCGCGCTGACAAGGCTGTGCCTTACGGCCAGCTGATGGAAGTCATGAACCTTCTGCGCGGCGCCGGCTATCTCAAGGTTGCGCTGGTTTCTCTGGAGAAAGTGCCCGGTCCATGAGCGCGATGGCAGGGGAGGACGGGGGCGACCTGCGGCGCTGGGTCTTCAGCGGCGCCATCGTGCTGCTCACGCATGGAGCGATCGGCACTGCAATGCTGCCTTGGCGCGAAGCAAGCGAGCCGGAGGAGCCTGCGGCGGCCATCCTCGTGGACTTCTCTCCGATAGCGGTCGCCCCCGCCAGCGTCGAGACGGAAATCCCGCCCGGCCCGGAGCAGGTGATGTCCGACGCCTCTCCCGACAAGCCGGTCGAGACGAAGGAAACGGTGGAACCGAAACCCGAGCAACGCACAGAGCCGTCGGAAGAGCCGCCGCCCGAGGTCAGGCCCGCTCCCAACCCGGATGTCCCGATACAGCCGCCTCAGGAAGTCAAGCCGCAAACTGTGCAGCAGCAGGAACCGCGACCGCCGGCGCCGATGACCTCGGCTCCACAAGCAGCACCCCTGGACAGGGCGGCGGTTCCTGCCGCCCCGGTCCTGGGCCGATCCGCGCGCAAGAACTCCAAAGCCATACCGACCTGGACGACCCGCATTGTCGCGCTGCTCGAGCGCAACAAACGCTATCCGCCTGCGGCGCAGGCCCGCGGCGAGCAGGGCGTCGCGCAAGTCTTCTTTACTCTTGATCGCGAGGGCCACGTTCTCGACAGCCGGATCACCCGCAGCTCGGGTGCCGCGGCGCTCGATGAGGAGGCGCTTGCGCTCTTGGATCGCGCCCAGCCTTTCCCCGCCCCCCCACCGGAATTGGCCGGCCCGCAGGTGAATCTCACGGTTCCGATCCGCTTCAATCTGCGGTGAGACTTATTGTCCGGCAGCGCCCTCGGGCCTATGTCTGCCTCCGATAAAGGTATAGGTGCGGAAGGCACTGCCTCGTTCCTATCAAGCGCTCAGGAGACGTAAACGCTTGTCGGAGACCGTTTCCACGCAGACCCGCCGGCTGTCGCGATCTCTCGCGATCGTTGCTGCCGGAGCGGGGATGCTGCTGGCCGGAACGCTGGCACTGTGGGCGCATTACGGCAGCGCGGTGTTCTATGAGATGATCGCCGCAGGCATTGCGGCCTGCCTGTGAAGCACCGCGACCGTCGGCAAGGGGGCAAGACGCACCTCGGCCCAGACGAGCCGCAGCCGACACGGAGAGACATGAAGGAGACATCATGACCGCGCGCAGCGTTCGCATTCTGGTGATCAGCGCCGCATTCCTGGCCGGCCTCTTCCTATGCTTCGGTGTCGTTCTCGTCGTGAGCAGTCGGATGTCGTCGCCGGTAGCCCAGCAGATCGCAGCAGTGGGCGGCCCGTTCAAGCTGATTGATCAACATGGAAAGGTGCTCAGCGATGAGGATCTGAAAGGCCACCCTTTCCTGGTATTTTTTGGCTTCACCCATTGTCCCGACGTCTGCCCCACCACGCTATTCGAGGTCTCCGAGATCCTGCGCACACTAGGCCCTGACGCGGATCGCACCCGCGCAGTGTTCATCACCGTCGATCCCGAGCGCGACACTCCCGCGGTGATGAAGGACTACCTGTCGAGTTTTGACCCGCACCTCTCGGGGCTCACCGGCGATCCCGCGGAGATCGCGAAAGTAGCGAAGGCCTACCGCGTCTACTACAAGAAGGTTCCGTTGGATGGCGGCGAGTACACCATGGACCATACCGCCATCGTATATCTGATGGACAAACAAGGGCGCTTCGTTTCTCCTTTCAGTCTCAAGCGCAGCGCGGACGCTGCGGCGGCCGACCTGCGGAGATACCTGTAGGGAGTGAGGCGAGCGCCACTGATCTGCCTTATCCTGTCCGTAAGCGGAAACCCATGATGTGCGGCGTAACCCACCGCAATGCGCCGGCTCACCTGCAGCTCGACGCTGCGGGTTGCGCCGCAAATCGGCGCAGCCGATTTGCGGCTAACCCACCCTGCAATGTCCATTTGAGGGGAATCCGCTCTAGCGCGGCTTTCCTGGTCGGATTGGCGATCCTCCTGCTTTCGTTTGTCGCCATGGGGCCGAGTGCACATACGCAGTCCCTCGATCAAAGCGTGCGCGTGCCCGGCTTCTGGGATCCGCGGCGGCGACCGGAAAAACCCGATCTTTCCCGCGTGAGCGTGATCCGGTTTCTCACCGAGATCGATTATCCTCCTTTCAACTTCGGGGGCCCGGACGGAAACCCGCAGGGCTTCAACGTCGAGCTGGCGCGCATGATGTGCGACGAGCTCAAGCTTGCTTGTACGATTCAAATGCGTCGCTTCGAAAACCTCATTCCGGCCCTCAACGCCAATCAGGGCGATGCCGCCATCGCCTCGATCGCAAGCACGCCCGAGATGCGGACCAAGGTAGATTTCACCGACCCGTACTACCGCACGCCGGCGCGCTTCGTGGCCCGCCGGGATTCGCCGCTCGACGATGTTCTTCCGGAGCGGCTCGAAGGCAAGAAGGTGGCCGTGGTCGCCGGGACCTCGCACGAGGCCTATCTGCGCGACCTCTTTACCGAGGTCGAGCTGCGAGCCTATCCCAATACTGACGTGGCGCGCCTCGCGCTGCGCCGGGGCGACGTCGATCTTCTGTTCGGGGATGCGATCTCGCTTGCATTCTGGATCAACGGCACCGATTCGGAGAATTGCTGCGTATTTCGCGGCGGCGCCTACATCGACAGCCGCTATTTTGGAGAGGGAATCGGCATCGCGGTCCGCAAGGGCAATGACACCATCCGGCTGGGATTGAACTGGGCCTTATTCCGGGTATGGGAGCAGGGACGTTTTGCCGACCTCTGGCTGCGCTATTTCCCCATCAGCCCGTTCTGAGGCTACCATCGTCATTGCGGGCTCACCACCTCAATTTATAATACTGCGGACCTCGGGCAGGCTCGAGGTCCATTTTATAATACTGTGGACCTCGGGCAGGCTCGAGGTCCCATTTATAATACTGTGGACCTTGGGCAGGCCCGAGGTCCATTTATAATACTGTGGACCTCGGGCAGGCCCGAGGTCCACGGCAATCCATCTTCTTGAACGAGAAAGTCTTCTTGATGGGATGCGCGCGTCGATTCCCGGATCAAGTCCGGGGCGCGCATGACGGGCGAGGTCGATCGATGTCAATCGAAGCGCAGGCTTCGGAGCTGCGGACAATTGCCGAAAAATCAAACGCGTGGCCGTTCGAGGAAGCCCGCAAGATCGTTGCGCGCCTCGAGCGACATCCAAAGGACGAGGTCATCTTCGAGACCGGCTACGGGCCCTCCGGTCTCCCGCATATTGGAACCTTCGGGGAAGTCGCTCGCACGACCATGGTACGCCACGCCTTCCGCGCGCTCACGGGCGATCGCGTGAGGACACGCCTGATTGCGTTCTCCGACGACATGGACGGGCTGCGAAAGGTCCCGGACAACGTCCCTCACCGCGAGATGATGCAGGCGCATCTCGGAAAACCGCTCTCGCGTGTGCCGGACCCGTTCTCGAGCGAATATCCGTCCTTCGCCGCGCACAACAATGCGCGATTGCGTGCGTTCCTCGACCAGTTCGGGTTCGATTATGAATTCCTGTCCGCGACCGAGTGCTACAGCTCCGGCCGATTCGATCGCGCGCTGCTTACGGTGCTGGGGCAATTCGATCGGGTGATGGCGATCATGCTGCCGTCACTGCGTCAGGAGCGTGCACTGACCTATTCGCCCTTCCTGCCGATCTCGCCGATGACGGGAGTAGTGCTGCAGGTTCCCATAATCGCGCACGATGCCGGCGCCGGCACAATCACCTACCAGGACCCGGTCAGCGGCGAATCGGTCACCACGCTTGTCACCGGCGGGCGGACAAAGCTGCAGTGGAAGCCCGATTGGGCCATGCGCTGGCTTGCGCTGGGGGTCGATTACGAGATGGCGGGCAAGGATCTCATCGATTCGGTAAAGCTTTCCGGCGAGATCTGCCGCGCGCTTGGCGGCACGCCTCCTGAAGGGTTCAACTACGAGCTCTTTCTCGATGAGAAGGGCCAGAAAATCTCCAAGTCCCGCGGCAATGGACTGACGATCGAGGAATGGCTGCGCTACGCCAGTCCGGAATCGCTTTCGCTGTTCATGTACCGGGATCCGAAGGCGGCAAAGCGTCTTTATTTCGATGTGATTCCGCGTCACGTCGACGAGTATCAGCAACTGCTCGAAGCCTATGAACGCCAGGATCTGAAGGGCCGGCTGTCCAATCCGGTCTGGCATATCCATTCCGGCCATCCGCCCAAGCCGGAAATTCCGATCTCGTTCTCCATGCTGCTCACGCTCGTGGCATCTTCCAATGCCGAGAATGCCGAGACCTTGTGGGGCTTCATCGGGCGCTACCGCACCGGCGTGACGCCGCAGACCCATCCCAAGCTCGACGCCATGGTGCGCTATGCCATTCACTATTTCCGCGATTTCGTGCTCCCGCATAAGCATTTCCGCGAGCCTGGCGAGAGCGAGCGCGCCGCGCTCCTCGACCTGCGCGATGCGCTCTCACAGCTGCCTGCGACCGCGACCGCGGAGCAAATCCAGGAAGTGGTATACGAGGTCGGCCGGCGCGAGCCGTTCCTGGACAAGAGCGGAAAGATCAAGACCAGGGACGGCAAGCCCGGGGTGGCGCTCGATTGGTTCAACATGCTCTATCAGGTGCTGCTCGGCCAGGAGAAGGGGCCGCGGTTTGGCTCCTTCGTGGCACTCTATGGCATAGAGAGCACGATCGGCATGATCGATGGCGCGCTCGCCCGCTCTGCGTAAATGACGGTTTCCGCTCTCGCCAGCGGCGCGACCGCATGGCGTCGATCCATAGTGGTGATCTTCCTCTGTGATTTGCGGGGACTGATCGGGTTGCCGGCTGAATTACACCCCGTGCTATTGTTCAATAGCGCGTAGGGTCGGCAACGGCGTGCGTCCCATGTGATCCGGTTCAGGTGGGCAAGATCGTGCGCGCGTGCCGCGTCAGACGGTTTTGCCTACCTACAGGCCACGGCCTATGAAGCTGCCATGACGGCGATCATTTACAAGATCTGTGAGCACCCGGTGTGGAAGGAGGCGCAACGGCACGGCACATTTGAGGGTGCAGGCGCCGACCTGCTCGACGGATTCATCCATTTCTCCACGGTCTCGCAGGTACGCGAGACGGCAGCCAAGCACTTTGCCTCAGGGGGCGATCTCGTGCTGGTGGCGGTCGATGCGCAGGCGCTTGCGGGCGCGCTCAGATGGGAGCCTTCCCGCGGCGGCGATCTCTTTCCCCATCTCTACGGCCCACTGCCGCTCCATGCAGTGCTGTGGACGCGGCCGCTCCCCATCGACGCGCACGGGCAGCACGTGTTTCCGGAGCTCTTGACGTGATCAGCGTTGTCGAGCCGCTGGTACGGCCTCTTCTGCGCATGCTCGATGCCGAGGATGCGCATCGGCTCGCTCTGATCGCCCTCAAGGTCCCCCCCTTCGTCAAGCTCACGGCGGACGATGGCTGCCTCGGGGTGCGCGCCTTCGGGCTTAATTTCCCCAACCCGGTGGGGATGGCGGCAGGCTTCGACAAGAACGGCGAGGTGGCCGATGCGTTGCTGCGACTGGGCTTCGGCTTCGTCGAAGTAGGCACGGTCACGCCGCTGCCTCAGGCCGGCAATTCGCGACCGCGCGTCTTTCGGCTCCCTCGAGATGAGGCCGTCATCAACCGGCTCGGCTTCAACAGCGAAGGCGCAGACGCGGTGCTGCGACGGCTCGCCAGGCGCGCCGCGCACGGCGGAATCGTCGGCATCAATATCGGGGCAAACAAGGACAGCTCCGACCGCGTCGGCGACTATGTGCGTTTGATCGAGCGTTTCGCGCCGGTGGTGAGCTACTTCGCCGTGAATATCTCCTCACCCAATACGCCCGGCCTCCGCCAGTTGCAGCAAGGCGGCTTGCTCGACGGCCTGCTCGCGCGTGTGATGGATGCGCGCGCGCGCATGAGCCGAACGGCAGGGATGACCCCTGTACTCGTCAAGGTCGCGCCGGACCTCACGCTTTCCGAGCTCGACGATCTCGTCGCTGCCGCGCGCAGGCATCGTGTGGACGGCATGATCGTCGGCAATACCACTGTGTCGCGGCCTGCGCTGCGCGAGCGCGCTCTCGCAAAAGAGGCCGGCGGGCTCTCAGGGCCTCCGCTGTTCGCGCTCGCCACCCGGATGCTGGCGGAGGCCTATGTGCGCGTCGAGGGCACCTTCCCGTTGATCGGAGTGGGCGGGATCGATTCGGGCGCTCGCGCGCTCGCGAAGATTCGGGCAGGAGCATCGCTGATCGCGCTCTATGCCGCGTTCATCTTTCACGGCCTGCGCCTTCTCGCTGCCATCAAATCCGACCTCTCGGTCGAGCTTCGGCGGCGGGACCAAGGCAGGCTGGATGAGCTGGTCGGAATGGATGCAGCCGCCCTCACGGCGGAGCCGTGGCCACAATAGCGTGCAGGAGTTGCGCGTCCGCGCGCCAAGCTCAAGTGCAGGGCTCGGAGTTTAACCCGCCGCCTACACTCGCCGAGGCGGCGCTTCACCGGCCCTTCGCCATCCGCGCAAAGCGAACAATGAGTCACACCGGTATGACGATGCTGGCGCCGAGAAGAAGGTAACGCCAGAGCCAGTGGATGGCATCAAAACCCATGTCCCAAACGCGCATGAGCAGCCAGCGCAAACTGTCGATGATGTTCCAGGGGTCAAGCCCCATCACCTGCAGGATGACGCCGATAAGGATCGAAAGAAGCACGAGCCGAAAGATGACGGAGAGCGGAGGCCCGCCAAAAAATCTGCTCACCTGAGTGCGCCTCTCCGCCCTGGGCGGGGTGCTCTGGATGCTCGGCCGCTCGTAAGGCATCGTCATTGATCTTGCTCGCTGCAGATTCGGGGCCAATCCTATCATGACGCACGTTTCGCCGCTGCAACGCCACGCCCGGTCTCGATCCTCTGCAGCATCGCTTCCAGCGTTTCCAGCCGGTCGGCTTGTCCTGGAAGCTTGTCCCAGCGCAGCCGATTGATCCGCGGAAAGCGCATGGCAATGCCGGATCTGTGCCGATTCGAGCGCTGCAGCCCTTCAAATGCCACTTCAAGGACGAGACCCTGGCCGGCCGCATGCACCACCTCGCGCACAGGACCGTAGCGCTGAAGTGTATTACGCCTGACGAAGCGGTCGATCTGCAGCAGCTCCTCGTCGGTGAACCCGAAATAGGCCTTGCCGACCGGTACCAGCACGTCGCCCTCCTCGCCGCGGGTCCACACCCCGAAGGTGTAGTCTGAATAATAAGACGAGCGCTTGCCGTGCCCGCGCTGCGCATACATGAGCACCGCGTCCACGACGAGCGGGTCGCGCTTCCATTTCCACCACGGCCCTTTCGGGCGCCCTGGTACGTAGGGCGCGTCGCCGCGCTTGAGCATGATCCCTTCGACCGCCTCCGCATCCTCGCCCGCGCCCGCCCTGGCGGGATCGGCGCGCGCGGCGGCAAGCTCGTCCCAGGTCGTGAACTCAACCAGCGGCGAAAGATCGATGCGCGGCTCATCGAGCCGGGCAACGAATGCTTCCAGCCGGCTGCGCCGAGCAATAAAAGGCAGGGTGCGCAAATCCTCCTCGCCGTCCACCAGCAGATCGTAGGCGCGCAGGTGCGCGGGATATTGCGCCAGCAGCTTGGGGGCGACCGATTTCCGATTGAGCCTCTGCTGCAGCACGTTGAAACTCTGCACCCGGCCCTCGCGCATGATGAGAAGCTCCCCGTCGACGACGCCCGGTGCCGGCAGCGCCGCGACGAGATCCGGGAAGCTCCTGGAAATGTCGTCCCCGTTGCGGGAGTAGAGCCGCGCCACCAGGTGTCCCCCGGGATCGCGTGCGGCCACGGCCTGCACGCGGATGCCATCCCATTTCCATTCGCCGATCAAATCATGCGGATCGAGTGCGGCAAGGTCGCTCTCGTCGATCGGCTGCGCGAGCATGGGCGGGCGGAATGGCGCCGGATCGCTGCTCGCCGGCTTATCCGCACGCCCCTCCAGCCAGGCAAGCAAGTCGACATAGGGCGGCTGCAGGCTGCTCCACATGAGCTCGATCTCCTGCGGGTCCTTGCGCCCGAGCGCGGCCACTGCGGTCTTTGCCAGCCGCGCCGAGACGCCGATGCGTAATTCCGCGGTCACCAACTTGAGCAAGGCCCAGCGGCCAGTCTCGTCGAGCGCATCGAGCCAGCGCGCGAGCGCTGCGGGGAGCTCTGCCTTGCCCAGGGAGGAGAGCGCGCCGATGATCGCGCTGAGCCGGAGCTCGTGGTGCTCCGAGGCAGTGCCGTCGCGCGCGGGCCACATCAGTGCAACGGTTTCCGAGAGATCGCCGACGTAATCCTGCGAGAGTGCGAACAGGACGGGGTCGGCGCGCTCCGAGATGAGTGCACGGATCATGCCCGGCTTGGCGTGTCCAAACGAGAGTGCGCCGGTGAGCGCGGCAAGCGCCCATCCGCGCTCCGGATCCTCCGTGGTCGCGAAATAATCCGTCATCAGCCGCAGCTTGTTGTTGCGGCTAGGCTCATAGGAGAGCCGGTCGAGCAATGCGGCGAAACGCTTCATCGGGCAGCGACCTCGTCCTCCTCGGGCGTGGCGTGCGCTTCGCCTTCCTCCTCGCCGTAGCCCAGGATGTCGAGCGGTCGCGCGCGCAGCCCTTGCCTGATGCTCCAGTGCACCAGCGCGTCCTCCTGTCCGTGAGTGACCCAGATCTCCTCGGCGCCGGTTCCCGCGATGGTGCCGGTGAGGCCGGTCCAATCGGCGTGATCTGAGATGACCAGTGGCAGTTGCACGAGATGCTGGCGCGCGCGGGCGCGCACCCGCATCCAGCCGGAGGCCAGGCATCTCACCGGATCGGGAAAGCGGCGCGACCACACCTCGTTGAGTGCCGACGGCGGGCACAACGTGATGGCGCCGGCAAGCTTCGACGCTTCGACATTGCGCACCAGCTCCAGGCAGCCGAGCGCGATGCCGCGGCTCTGATAATAGCCCGTGATCTTCTCCAAGGCTCCATGCAGATAGATGGGCTCGCCGTACCCCGATTCGCGCAACAGCGCGATGAGGCGTTGCGACTTCCCGAGCGGATATGCGCCGACGAGATGCGCGCGCTCGGGAAAGAGCGCGACGGAACGCAGGAGCTTGGCGATCTCGGCATTGGGATCGGCATGACGGAATACCGGCAGCCCGAATGTGGCTTCGGTGATGAAGAGGTCGCACCCGAGGCGCTCGAAAGGCGCGCAGGTCGGGTCGGCAATGGTCTTGTAGTCGCCCGAGGCGAGGATACGCACGCCATTCGCCGCAATCGCAACCTGCGCCGACCCGAGCACGTGCCCCGCGGGATGAAAGCTGACCCTGGCGCCTCCGATACGGATGCTCTCGCCGTAGCGAATGGCTTGCGTGCGGCCGGCGAAGCCTTCGCCATAGCGCAGCCGCATGAGGTCGAGCGTTTCCTGGGTCGCCAGCACAGCACCATGGCCTGCACGGGCGTGATCGGCATGAGCGTGGGTGATGAGAGCGCGATCGACCGGATGCGTCGGATCGATATGGAAGCCGCCGAGCGGGCTGCACACGCCACTGCGCGTCCCAGTGATGATGTCCTTCGCCCGCATGGGGGGGAGATAATCATTGTACCGCGGATTGCTCTTGCCATCCCGTGCGGTCCTTCCACGAACAGGCGCAACCGCACGATCCGAGCTGTAGCTATGCGGACCGCAACTTCCGCCAATCAATCCCGCCGGAACACGATCGAGGCAAACCAGCCGGTGGCGAGCGCCATAGCCGCAGTGGCGAGACCGTAAAGTACACCGTGATCCCGCGCTGCCGTGGTCACCACCTGCTCGAAGCCGGACTTGTAGACTTCGAACGGCGCCGGTGTGCGCGCAAGCTGCACGCCGTCAGAGAAGAATCGCACGTCCACTTCGTAGGTTCCGACCAGCACCTCGGCAGGAAGCGGGATTGTGGCGCGGAACAGCTCGGGCGCAAGAAATGTCACGCCGTTCGAGACTTCGCGATAGAGGCCGTGGTCGGCCTTGATCTTGATGAAGGCCTGGCGGAAGGGATCGTCGCTGCCGGATTCCGCGATGTTGACGCTGGGGCGCTGCGGCAGGGGAAAGTTGTCGAGCCCCAGTTGAAGGTGGCGCAGGGTCTCGGTGCTGGCAATGGCCGAGAGCGGACGATTCGACAGCACGGCGAGATAGGACGGCACCTCCTCGAATATGCGCGAGTCCGAGTTGACCCAGATGGCGAGCATGCGTTCCTTGCGAAACGTGACGGTGCTCTGGCGCGGGCCCGTGACCGTGACCACGATGTCGTAACCGTTGCGGTGCGGTACCGACGCAGCGTCCTGCTCGATGCCTCCGAACAGCACGATCTCCTGCCCGGTGAAATTCGAAGTGATCATGATTCGGTGCGTGGAGAGCGAAGCAACCAGCCGCTCCGCCGTTGCCGGGCTGCTCGCGCCAGCGACCGCGGCGACACATAGCGCCAGCATGAGCACCGAAGCTCTCATAGTTGGGTGTCCAGCGGGCGCAACGAATAGAGGTTGTCGGGCCGCAGCGCGAGATCGAGCGCAAACCGGATGCCCACGGCCAGCACCAGGAGCCCGAGCAGCAGCCGCAACCGCTCGCTCCGCATCTTCTGCCCGGCGCGCGCCCCGAACTGGGCCCCGGTGACTCCGCCGACCATGAGGATGAGCGCCAGCAGCGCATCGACGAGGTGATTGGTGGCGGCATGCATGATTGTGGCCGACGCCATGGTGATCAGGGTAAGCATCATGGAAGTCCCGATCACGGTCGCGGTCGGCACGCGCAGCACGTAGATCAGCGCGGGAACCAGCAGAAATCCGCCGCCGATCCCCATAACCGCGCCGATGAAGCCGATCAGGAAGCCGATCCCCCACACCGGGATGGCGGAGACGTAGATGCGCGAGCGTTTGAAGCGAAGCTTGAAAGGGAGCCCGTGGATCCACATGTGGCTGCCGGGGCGCCGCAGGTCCACCGGCTTTCCATGGCGCACCCGCACGATGGCGCGCAGGCTCTCCGCGACCATCAATGAGCCGACGATGCTGAGCAGCAGCACGTAGGCCACGCCAATGGTGATGTCGAGCTGTCCGACCGCGCGCAGGAACGTGAACAGCCACACCCCGATCGCCGTGCCGATGATGCCGCCCGCGAGCAGCATGCAAACCAACGCCACATCGATGGCTCGCCGGCGCCAGTAGCTGAGCGAGCCGGACATCGAGGAGGCGGCGATGTGGGTCGTGACGCTGGCGACGGCAACCGCCGGCGAGATGCCCACGAAGATGAGTAGCGGGGTCATCAGAAAGCCGCCGCCGATACCGAACATGCCGGAGATGAAACCCACGGCTAGTCCCATGGCCAGAATGACCAGGATATTGACCGGCAGGTCGGCAATCGGAAGATAGATCTCCACCGGCGGCTCCTTGCCTTTTGGATATTTCACAGCCCGGACGGAGCGCAGCGACATCCGGGAAAACGTCGCCCGGCTTCGCTAGACTCACCGGGCCACGGCGGGATGTATTTGCAATTTTCAGCTCGCGCCCTGCCTGACCGGCGAGGCGACAGGACTTCAACACGATTGAGTGCGCGTCGTCATACGAACGCGCCGCGTACGGGCGGGTTTGGAGCTCGCCTCTTCATGCGCCCGCAATGACCGAACCCGGAAGCTCGCGACGACTCTGTGCCTTCTATTGCGGGATGCGGGGAGTCGCAAGGTCGAGCTTGGGGCCGAGCGTCATCGGCTTGCGATGCGCCGGCACGACTGGGGTCGCCGCTGCCTCACCCCATCCGCCGGGGGGAGCCTTGACCTCGACTGCGGCCTCCGGCTGTTTGTGCGGCGACCACGAATCCACCGCCTGCTGGGCGAGGCTCAACGATTGGGGATCGAGGCGTGCGCCGACATCGTCGCGCTTCTTCGTCGACTCGGCATCGCCGTTGCGCGCCGCAAGCGCAAACCACCGGTACGCCTCCGTGAGGTTCTGCTCCACCCCGATCCCGCGCGCATAGAGGACCGCGAGGTTGTACTGACTGTCGGCCATGCCGTAATCGGCCGCCTTGCGAAACCAGCGCGCGGCGCTCTCGTAGTCGGGCTTGCCATCGATGCCTTCCGCGTAAAGCACCGCCAGGTTGTGCAACGCCTTGGCGTTGCCCGCCTGCCCAGCCGCAGCATACAGACGCCGTGCGGTCTCCAGGTTCTTCTTCACGCCGAGTCCCTTCTCGTACATTCCTCCCAGCCGGAACTGTGCCGGAGCGAGACCCTGCTTGGCGGCACGCTCGAGCCACTCGGCCGCCGCAACCGCATCTTGCGGCACGCCGCGAGCATCGGCGTAGCGCACCGCGATCTCGTATTGCGCCGAGGCATCGTTTCTGGCGGCAGCGGCGCGCAGCGAGCCGGCAAATGCCGCGGGAAGCCGTTCGGCGGGTGAGGGTGCCGGGGTGACGGGCGCTGCGGCCGGGGGTGTGGGCACCGTCGCAACGGGCGGAATGGAGCCGGTGATCTCGGCTGCGGGCGCGGCGCTCGCGCTCATCGGCGGCACCGGCGCAGCGGCGATGGGCATTGGCGGAATTGCCCTCGCAACCGGCACGCTCGCGGGGGCGGCGCCGGAAGCAATGCTGCTCGGCACGCTGATGCTGCTTTCATCCGGGGACGCGGCCGACTGCCGCCCGACCGGCGCGTCGGTACCGGCAGGCTTCTTCCTCGGCGCGACAGGCTGGGGCCGCTCGGGCGGGACCTTCTCGGCTTTCGGCGGATCGGATTGCGCGGGCACCGGCTGCCGGGGCGCGGACGATTGCACTGGAGCGGCTGGCAGTGCCGGCGCAGCTGTATCTGCTGGCGCTCCGGGCGCCGCCACTTCCATTTCCGGCGTAGCGCCCAGATAGTTTCGCACGATCTGGAATCCGCCAACGACGATTGCGAATGCAGCTGCCCCTGTGAGCAGGGCACGCAGTTTTCCAATGCGGCCGGAAAGCTTGACCCAGGCCGGCGCGGTCTCCTTTGGCGGCGAGACATCGCGCTTTCCAGGCTTTTCTCGACTTGCGGCCTGGGCGGCGCGCCGAGCGGCGGCGATGAAGCTCGACGTGGAGGGGGCCTCTGCCGCGCCCTGAGGCGGGGTACCGATCAGCGCGGATTCCGACGCCGCGATGCGCTCGGCCGCGGAGCTGCAAGGGCGCGCGTCGCGCGAGCCCGGCTCGAGCGGATGATTCGGCGGAAGCCCGGGCTCGAGCGGACGGCGCTCGGAGCGGGTTGCCTCGCGGTCTATTGCCGCTACGTCATCCTGGCGCGCCCGCTCGTCGACCTGGAACCCGGCTTCTTCCAGGGGGGTAAAGGCGTCCGGCGCTTGTCGCAGCAGCGGCGGAGCCTCCACGAGCGGCTCCGCGGGCAAGCTCTGCCAGGATGATTGCCCCTGCGCGCTCTTGCTTGCGCGGCCGGGGACTCCGGTCTCCTTGGTGCTTGCGGGCTGGGTAAACGCCGCTGCCGCGGCAGCTGGCGCTCTCGCGGCCGTGTCATCGAGTGCGCGCGACCGCCGCATGTCGGTCTCGATCATGGCCAGTCGGTCGACAACGTGGCCGAGCGTGCCGTGCACCAGCTCGATCGATTCCTGTGTCTTCTCCTCGGTGTGGCGCAGCTCCGCGAGGTCGCGCGAGAGCAGGTCTACTTCCGGGTTGGCGGCGCTTACGTGCACCTCCGAGGAGGTGCGCTGATGCTCGATATGGATAAGCAGCTCGGCAAGCCCACGTTCGATCGCCTCCAGCTGATTGACCCGCGCATCGGACGCATCAAGCTTCTCGACCAGGTTGGCGATGCGACCCTCCAGATGACCGAACGCCGTGTGATCGGTGCGCGTGACCTGCACCCGCTCGATCTTGTCCGCCAGTCCCGCAATGACGGTTTCGAGCTCCCGTGGCACGCGGTGGCCGCCGTCGTTGTGGGCGGCGAGCGCATCGGCGAGCGCTCCGATCCGCTCCTCCAGCGCATTGAGAATGCCGTCGTTCGGGGGCTGTGCCGCACGGTCGACCTTGCCGGAAAGTGTGCGCACCTCGTCGGAGAGGACCGCCAAAGCATCGTTCGAAGCGACCTGGGAGACGCTGCCTCGCAGAGCGGCAATGGCATCTTCCAACTGTTGCAGCGCGGAGGGATCCTGACTGCTGTGGGCAAGCGCATCGACCTTCTGCGACAGGGCATGCAGCTCCCGATCGACCCCGGCGAGATTGGCGGCTGGCGCAAGGCCGCGCAGCACGTCCCGCACTTCGACAAGCCCGCTTTCGATGCTTGCCAGCGCCGGGCCGCCGGCGCCCTCGCTACGGCTCGCATCAATGCGCTCGGTGAGATTGCGCATCTCGCGCTCGAGCGCCTCCACCGATTTGCGCGGCATCGCCTCCTGCAGCATGAGCCCGATCTCGGTGAGGTCGTCGCGCAACGTGCTGACGGCCTGGTCCATGCCGCAGGGCTTGAGCCCCTCGACCACATTGTTGATCTGGCGCAGCTGCTGCTCGAGCCCCGCGAGCTCCTGCGTGCGCGCCCGCGGAAGACTGTCTGAGGAAGGTGTACGCGCAGGACCAGGCGCGGCCGGAGCATCTGAGTGTTCGTCCAGAGCGCGCTGGCGGTCTGCGATCTCAGATAACGCTTGCTCCAGCGGCGTGGCGGCGTCGGGCGGCGCCGGGGCGCGCGCGGGCGCGCGCTGCAGGTCGGCGACTGCGCGCCCGACTGCGCTCACCCTCTCCTCGATCTCCTGTTTGCTGGAGCGGCCCTCGGCAATCAACTGATCGAGCCGGCGGTCGAGCTTGGAGACAACCGCCATGAGGTCGCGCGCAGGCTCCTCCTTTCGCTCGTTGCGCTGCGCTGCGGTGGCCGCACTCAGTGTGGCGACTTGGCTCAGCTGGCGTGCAAGGTCGTCGAGCCGCGCATGCAGCTCCTCGACGTCCTTGTTGACCGACGCCCGCGACTCGGCGCGTGCAAACGGCAGAGCGTGCTCGAGCTCGGCCCTGCGCCGCAAGGGATCCTTCTCCCAGTGCGGCTCGCGTATGTCATGCGGAGCTTCGTTTCCGCCGCCCAGATCGGATTCATGCGATTCGGGCAGATCAGTATGAGGAGCCCGGTCAAGCCCAAGCTCGTGCGGTGAGGGCCTGGGACCGGGGCTCCACCCGGCTCGGCTGGGCCGCGGCGAGCGACCCCGCTGCTCGTTTCCTTCGCGATTCATCTCATCGCGCGTATTGGTGTCGCGCGCAGTCCGCTCGAACTCCCGATATTCCCGCTCCGCAGAGTACGCCTGCTCGCCTGGGTCCTGATATGGGCCAGGCTGCTGCTCGTCGTGCGCGTCCGCCTGCGCCGATTGCGCGATCACGCTGTCGAGCCATTCGCCGACCGATATGCCTGCGCGACGCGCCGCCTCGCGCGCTGCCTGCCGCGTCTCGCGCGTCACGCCGCTAACTTGCCAAGGCGCACCGAATTTCATGCCCGCATCCTGAATCGAACCGAGGGACAAGCGGGAGCCATGGCCCTGGCGCAACCAAGGCGAGTTAACACATGGTAGGAAAGCGACGCAGCCCCGTATCCTCGACGCCGAGTTTTTCCCGCTCGCGGTAAACAGACGGTTAAACCAAGCTCGGCGCCCTGCTTATTTTCCTCGCCGCGCCGGGGTTGTGTCTCCGCGAGCACATGCAAGCGCTTCGGCCTCGGAGATGGATCCTCTTTCGCGCCCTTCGGCCGCCAGTGCTGGTATGAACCCGCCCTTGCATGCACTCACGCCCCTTGCGCCAGACCTGCTGCGGGCCTCGCCGTCCTGTCCCCCACGCCAAGCGCTCAACACGGTTTGCGCTGCACGGTTCGCCCATGCCGTGAGCACGGCAAGGGCTCTCAAGCCGGGTGGCAGCTTGCCTCGCAGAGCGTGCGGCTCACGATGGGCGTGCGTTTTCCGTCCCGCCGCACAAGAGACAAGCTTGCGAAAACCGCGTAAGAGTGTTGCGACGCGAACTTTTTTGGTACGCAGAGGAGCTTCGCTACAAAGCGGGCTCGTGTGTGCAGCTCTGACATTCTCCGGCGCGCATGCGCCCTGGTGTGCACGCTCGAATGGAGTGCGCTGATGTCGTCCTCTTCCGATTGGGAGATGCCGCTTGCGGTCCAGCCCAAGCCCGAGCACTACGAGTACGATCTTGAAGAAGCATTGAGCGCCGTGGTCGGTTTGCGCGCCATCGTTCCCGGGGATGCGTTCACGGCCGAGACGCTGGGCACCGAGAGGGCGGGCAACGGCGTGCTCATCCGCGACGGCATCATACTGACCATCGGCTATCTCATCACCGAGGCGCAGACCATCTGGCTGCATCCGGCCGAGGGATCGCCAGCGCCGGGCCATGTCCTCGCCTATGACCAGGAGACGGGATTCGGCCTTGTGCAGGCGCTGGCGCGGCTCGATCTGCCGGCTTTGCCGATCGGGCAGTCCGAAAAGAGCAAAGTCGACGATCCCGTGGTGGTCGCCGGAGCCGGCGGGCGCAGGCATTCCGTCGCCGCCCGCATTGCCGCCAAACAGGAATTCGCCGGCAACTGGGAGTACGTGCTCGACGAAGCCATCTTCACCGTGCCTGCGCATCCATTTTGGGGCGGCACCGCGATGATCGGACGCGACGGCGCCCTGCTCGGCATCGGCTCCCTGCAGGTGCAGCAAGCGCGTGGCGAGGGCCAAGTCGAGCCGCTCAACATGATCGTGCCCATCGACATTCTAAAGCCGATCCTTGACGACCTCCTTACTCTTGGTCGGCCCAACCGGCCGGCACGGCCCTGGCTGGGGCTCAACGCGACCGAGGTTGACGACAAGGTCGTCGTCGCGCGGGTCTCGGAAGGCGGGCCGTCCCGCCGCGCCAATCTGCGCACTGGCGACATCGTGCTCGCGGTTGCGGGGACCAGGGTCGGCGACCTTGCCGGCTTCTTCCGCAAGGTATGGTCGCTGGGCGAGGCGGGGGTGGAAGTGCCGCTCATGATCCACCGCGACGGGCGTACCTTCGAGGTGCGCGTCGCCTCGGGCGATCGCAATCGCTTCCTCAAGGGTCCCAGCCTGCACTGAGCAAACACGCTTTCGTTGCAGATTGAGCAGACGGCTGCGCCGATTGCCGCCTTCCTCGCGCCAGGTCCATCTTGCTCTCGCGCCGGCGGCGAGGATCGCGTCCCGTCGAAGGCGAGCGCAATGGACCGTACACACGTTGCGCAATCGCATTCGCAACACGAATGTGAACGCTGCGTTACGAAGGATTTCCAAACATTAATTCCACCGCCACGTCCCAGTAAGGCGATGGTGGGCATTAAGCCGCACCAAGAACGGCATCGTGCCGGCCAATTCAAACGAAAGGTGAATAACCGTGACGAACGTCCCTCCCGTTTACAAACCGCGCCGCGCTCTCTCCGCTCGCCGCATCGTGCTGCTTGCGAGCATCTCCGGTCTTGCCGCGGGAGTGGCGCTCGCGGGCTCCGGCGTGCAGGTGCAGCTCCCGCATTTCTCCTCGCTGCAGGCTGCCGAAAGCACGCAACACATGCCGAGCTTCGCCGATCTCGTGGCGAAGGTGAAGCCCGCCGTCATCTCGGTGCGGGTGAAAAGCGACGCCGGCGCGCAGATGATGAGCTTCGACGGCAAGCTGCCGTTTGCGCCCAATTCGCAGATGGAGCAGTTCTTCCGCCGCTTCGGTATGCCGTTCGGCAACGAGACGCCGGACAATCAGCGCGAGTTGCAGCCGCATCATGGCCTTGTCACCGGCGAGGGCTCAGGCTTCTTCATCAGCGCCGATGGATATGCCGTGACCAACAATCACGTGGTCGACAAGGCGAGGACCGTGGAGATCACCACCGACAACGGCAAGACCTACAGCGCCAAGGTGATCGGCACGGATCCGCGCACCGATATTGCGTTGATCAAGGTCGATGGCCGCACCGACTTCCCGTTTGTGAAGCTTGCCGACCAATCTCCCCGCGTCGGCGACTGGGTGGTGGCGGTCGGTAACCCGTTCGGCCTCGGCGGCACCGTGACCGCCGGCATCGTGTCCGCCCGCGGTCGCGACATCGGCGCCGGCCCCTATGACGACTTCATTCAGATCGACGCGTCCGTCAACAAGGGCAATTCCGGTGGCCCGAGCTTCGACATGGACGGCAATGTCATCGGGGTCAACACCGCGATCTTCTCCCCGTCCGGCGGGTCGGTCGGTATCGCGTTCGATGTTCCGTCCGATACGGTGAAGACGGTCGTCGCCCAGCTCAAGGACAAGGGCGTGGTCAGCCGCGGCTGGATCGGCGTGCAGATCCAGCCGGTCACCGCCGAGATTGCCGAAAGCCTTGGCCTGAAGGCCAGCGAAGGCGCGCTGGTGGCAGAGCCGCAGGCCGGCAGCCCTGCAGCTAAGGCCGGCATCGAGTCCGGTGACGTGATCACTGCGGTCGACGGGCATGCCGTCAAGGACGCGCGCGACCTCGCCCGGCAGATCGGCGCCATGGCCCCCGGCAGCGAAGCGAAGCTCGGCGTTTGGCGCAAAGGCGAGGAGAAAAGCTTCACGCTCACCCTGGGCGAGCTGCCGAAGGAGCGGGACGCGCGCACCATGAACGCGCCCGACTCCAAGCCGACGAGCACCGATGTGCCGAAGCTCGGCCTGATGCTCGCGCCTGCAGGACAGGTTGCCGGCAGCGGCACCGAAGGAGTTGTTGTCACCGAGGTCGATCCCAGCGGCATTGCTTCCGAGCACGGCTTTAAGGCCGGCGACGTCATCCTGGATGTCGGCGGCAAGAAGGTCAGCAAGCCCGAGGAGGTGCGCACCGCCATTGCCGACGCCCACAAGGACGGCAAGCGCGTGTTGTTGATGCGGGTAAAATCCGAGGACGCGACCCGGTTTGTCGCCGTTCCCCTCGGCCGTGCCTGAGACAGGTCGGGCTTCATGCTCAGCCTGACGTAACAGGGTAAGGCGGGTTCGCACCCCGCGTCGGCTATGCCGACGTGGTAGCGTAACCCGCCACCGCTGGCCGGATCGCGTCCTGCCCGATTGGGAACCGTCGGGAGACCCAGTAATCCACGGCCGCGTGAATGCACGAAGCGCCTTGAGTTGGGATTGCGGCTTTCGTCCACCGGCCAAAGCCGGGCTCGCGCGGCCGGATGACAGGCACGGATGTTGCGGTATCTGCCCGATGCGACCAAGTGCCGCCCAGGAGCGGTGGACAGCAGGTGCGTTGCCGCCGCAAAGCCCAAATGGCGCCCCTACCTCTCTCCCATGCGTCACCAACTGAATATCGACCTGATCTTTCCGATGAAAGACGAGGTCTCGGCCGCGCTGATGTGCCTCAAGGCCGAGTTGCTGTTCGAGGCAAACGTCATCGATATCGACGAAATGAGCGCTGTCATCCAGCGAGCCGCTGCAATCCTCGACCGGCTCGCACAGAAGGCAGCCTAGGCCCGAGCCGATCGGCGGGATCGATCCCTTCGCTCTCGGAGCTCTGATCGGGCTTTTACCGGTGCGAGCAGCTTCGAGGGCTTTTCGGAGCGACCTCAATCGCACGCGAGCCGCCGGGTGGTACAAGCTACCCTGATGATGTCGTTCCGCCTACTCGGGCAGTTGTGAGAAATTAAGGTGACCCGCCGCATGGGGCGGAGCCCAGGATCACCTGCACCGGTCGCGGCTGGCCGTTGCGCCACGTATAAAGATAGACCGTCGTGCGCGGTGCCATGCGTGCAATGATCCCCGCGAAGTCGCTCGCACGGACGAGCGGCGCACCGTTGATTGAGGTCACCGCGTCGCCTTGCTCAATATCCGCGGCGGCCGCCGGGCTGCCCGGTTGCAGCTCCCCGAAGATTGCGCCGTAAGGCTCCGACATTCCGAGGCTTACCGCAAAGGCGCGCGTCATCGGAGAAACGGCGACCCCGATCCATCCGCACAGCTCCCTGCTGTTTTCACCCGCTTGCGCCAGCCCGAGATATGACGCCGTCGGCGCCATCCATGTACAGCCCAAGAGGCCGGCGTAAAGCGCCAGCAGCAAGGCTTCCAGCCCGAGCCTGAGAAGACCTCGGCTCGCCATTGTGTTGCGTTCGCCAATGCTGCGTCAATATCCGTAGCGACGGGACACAGGGCCGACGTTGATCCCCAAGGTGCTCAGCGGCGGCAATGTCATCGAACCGTCAGGATTGGTGAGGGCGGCCACTGCGCGGCCCTGCTCTCTTGCCTCGCGCACGATCTTGTTCATCTCGAAACACGTGAGCCACTCGATGTAGCTCGGCAGATAGACCCTGGTCTGAATACAGCCCTCGCGGTCCGAGGCCTGAAAGCTCGACCAGTCCTTTAACAGCTGCTCGCGTGCCTTTTTCTCCGAGTCCAGGCAGATCTCCACCTCGTTCGTTCCCGCCGTTCCGGCAACGCCTAGATTGGTCATCACGCCGGCAGCCGCACGACACGTTTCCTGGATATTGATCGTGGGCACCTGCGCCCACGCAGGCACTGCACAGACGAGCACGAATCCGGCAAACGCCGCAGCCGCCCCACCGCGCCAGGTATTGCGTCCTGCCCGGACCGTTGCCTCTTCCATCGTCGATCCTGTTTGCGCAAGGCGCATGCCCACAGAGGTTAGTCGTACCTGCCGGCAAACGGTTCAACCGGCGGACGGAGCAGTGCGCATCTACTGCCGCCGGACTCTGCGACGCACCGGGGCTCTGCGACGCATTGAGCGCTTACAAAACCTGTGCTGATATGGATGTCTGGGCCTTACCCGCCCTGGGAGGAAATTAATGACGGGTGGTGTTCGAGTTGGTGGGAGCAAGCGCGTGGAACCTCTCATGGAGCGCCCCGCATGACGCGCTTCGGTTTCACGCGCCGCGACGCGCTCGCCATCGGCGGCACACTACTGGCATCAGCTGTGGGAGGCGCAGGCAAAGCCGAGGAAAGCTCCGAGCATCACGGCGTGTCGGCCTTCGGTGATCTGAAATACCCGCCCGACTTCAAGCACCTCGACTACGTCAACCCCGATGCTCCGAAAGGCGGGCACTTCTCTCAGGTTGCGCCAACCCGGATCTTCAATCAGGGCCTGCTGACATTCAATTCCCTCAACAGCTTCATTCTCAAGGGCGATGCCGCCCAGGGCATGGAGTTCACTTTTGCAAGCCTGATGGCGCGCGCCGAGGATGAGCCGGATGCCATGTACGGGCTTGCCGCTCGTGCCGTGCAGATCTCTGCCGACCGGCTCACCTACCGATTCGTGATGCGGCACGGCATTACGTTCCACGACGGCACCCCGCTCACTGCACACGATGTCGTTTTCTCCTTGCAGCTGCTCAAGGCGAAAGGGCATCCGATCATTCAGCATCTTTTGCACGATTTCGTCGGCGCGCAGGCGCCCGACGACGATGCGGTGGTCGTAAGCCTTGCCTCCCGCCACGCGCGCGACCTGCCGCTGTTCATATCCTGGCTGCCGATCTTCTCGGAGCGCTTCTACGCCCAGCATCCCTTCGAGGAGACGACGCTCGAGCCTCCGCTGGGCAGCGGTCCCTACAAGGTAGCGCGCTTCGAGCCTGGCCATTTCATCGAATACGAGCGCGTCAAGAATTGGTGGGGCGCCGACTTGCCGGTTGCGCGCGGGCAGAACAATTTCGACACCGTACGCTACGAATACTATCGCGATCGCGACGCTGCCTTCGAGGGCTTCACCAGCAAGGGTTATCTGTTCCGGGAGGAGCTGGTGTCGCGGGTCTGGGCTACCCGCTACGACTTCCCCGCCATCCGCGATGGACGCGTCAAGCGCGACGTGGTGCCCGATCATACAGCGGACGCGGCACAAGGCTGGTATTTCAACACGCGACTGGAGAAATTCAAGGACAAGCGCGTGCGCGAGGCCTTCATCGACGCGTTCGATTTCGAATGGGTCAACGCGAGCATCATGTACGGGGCCTACCAGAGGACCCAGTCCTACTTCGAGAAGTCCGACATGAAGGCGGTGGGACGGCCGGGACCTGACGAGCTCGCAATTCTCGAAGCTTTTCGGGGTAAGGTCCCGGAGGAGGTGTTCGGCGAGCCTTTTGTGCCGCCGGTGTCCGACGGCTCGGGCCAGGATCGGGTGCTGCTGCGCAAGGCGAGCACGCTGTTGCAGGATGCCGGCTACGTCATCAAGGACGGCAAGCGCACCACGCCGCAGGGCGACGCCTTCGTCGTCGAGTTCCTGGTCGACGACCCCGTTTCGATGCCGCATCACAACGCCTTCATCAAGAATCTGGGGATCCTTGGCATCGAGGCGAGCGTCCGCGTCGTTGATCCCGTGCAGTACCGCAAGCGGGTAGACGATTTCGACTTCGATATCATCGTGCAGCGTTTCGGCTTCGCCGGCACGCCCGGTGATTCTCTGCGGACCTTCTTTACCTCCCGCGCCGCGGCGATGAGGGGATCGCAGAATGTAGGCGGAATATCCGATCCGGTGATCGATGCCCTGGTCGAGAAGGTGATTGCAGCCGACAGCCGCCCGGCCTTGATCTCCGCCTGCAAGGCGCTCGACCGCGTCATTCGCAGCGGCCGTTACTGGGTGCCCCACTGGTACAAGCCTTCCCATTGGCTCGCATACTGGGACTTATTCGGCCGGCCGCAGGCACAGCCGCATTACGGGCTTGCAATCCGCCAGACCTGGTGGTCGACCTCGCCTGCGTGACATGCGGCGTAACAAGCCACGTAACAGCCGTGCCTCGCAGGGCGACTGCATATGGGGTGTCGTCTCTGCCAAGCGAGCCCGGAGCCGGTAATCCACGGGCAGCGTGAAAGCACGAGCCGCCTCCGAATAAAACGGGGGCGGCCGAAGCCCAGCGGCCCACACGGCGGAGATCGGGCGTGAACTACAGCAAGAAATTCATCGTCGAGCCGGGCAGCAAGGTCCGACTGTCGAAAATCGATCCTTCGTATACCGGCAAGCACGAAACCCACGAGAGCGCGAATCCCGAGATCCAGGACTACGTCGAGCGCATGGGGAGGCTGCAGTACCTCCTTTATGCCGACGCCAGCCAATCCCTGTTGGTCGTCCTGCAAGCGCTCGATGCCGGGGGCAAGGACGGTGTCATTCGCCACGTCCTCACAGGAATGAATCCACAGGGGACCTCGGTCGTTGGATTCAAGCAACCGAGCAAGGAGGAGGCCGCTCACGATTTCCTCTGGCGCGCGCATAAGCGCGCGCCGGGAAAGGGAGAGGTCGTGGTCTTCAACAGATCCTATTACGAGGACGTGCTGATCGTGCGCGTGCACAACCTCGTGCCGGAATCGGCATGGTCCAAACGCTTCGACTTGATAAACGATTTCGAGACGATGCTGTTGCGCAATGGCACCACCATCTTGAAATTTTACCTCCACATCAGCCCCGAGGAGCAATTGCTGCGCTTCAAGCAGCGACTGGACGATTCTTCGCGGCATTGGAAGATCAGCGAGAACGACTACTCCGAGCGCGAGCTGTGGCCGCAATACATCGAGGCCTACGAGGATGCCATTGCTTTGACGAGCACCAAGCACGCGCCTTGGTATATCATTCCGGCAAACCACAAATGGTTCCGCAACCTTGCGATATCGCAGATCATTGCCGATGCGATGGACGGGATGGGTTTGCAGCTGCCGCCCACTCGCGTGAACATTGCGGAGATCCGCCGCAGATATCATGCGGCCGAGCGCAACGCCAAGCACGGCGACAAGCGCAGGAAAAAGCCAGCCGAAAAGGTCAAATAGAGCACCTTGAAATGTGCAACATCCCGGGCATGACGCGATTGTCGCCGGTTGCATTGCTGCTCGCGTTGGCGCTGGCGGGATGCTCATCGGACGGAGCGCCGGTCCCGGAGACGCAATACGCCGCGAAGATCGTCGGAGAATGGCAGGGCTCAGTCGGAGACGTTAAAGAGGCAATCACGTTCGTCTCCGATGGAAAGTTCGTGTCGCAAGTGCGACAGCGCGGATTCATAAGCAACACCCTCGGTCAGGGAGTTACGGGTACGATCCGTGGAACGTGGACGATTCAGGGAAAATCCATAACCCTGAAGATCGACAGTGCCGAGGACGAGCGCGTGTTGAACAAGCAGACCATGAGCACGATCGAGGCATTCAGGCCGAACCAGCTCGTCGTCAAGAGCGATGCGGGCGGCACCGCAACGTTCGTGCGCGTGCTTTAGACCACCGGTTCCTATAACAGCGTGCTCCGGGGCTTGACCCGACCGTGGAAATCGCCTCATTCGCCGCATTTCCCGTCACCTGAGGAGCCCCTGGGATGAAACTGGCCGACGTTCGCGCAAACGCCTTTGCAATGCCGCTTACCAATCCGGCCTACCCCAGGGGGCCGTACAAGTTTTACGATCGTGAGTTCGTCGTCATCACCTATCGCACCGATCCTGATGCGCTGCGCGCCGTTGTGCCGGAGCCGCTGGAGGTCGTGGGAGACACCGTCAACTACGAGTTCATCCGCATGCCCGACTCCACCGGATTCGGCGATTACACGGAAACCGGCCAGGTCATTCCGGTGCGATTCCGCGGGGCCGATGGCGTCACCCAGGATGGCGGCTACGTGCATGCCATGTATCTCGACGACAATTCGCCGATTGCGGGCGGCCGCGAGATCTGGGGTTTCCCGAAGAAGCTCGCCACACCGAAGATATCGCACGAGAACGAGACTATCGTCTGCACATTGCACTATGGCTCGGTGCTCTGCGTCTGCGCCACCATGGGCTACAAGCATCACCAGATCGATCGCGAGCCCGTGCTCGAGAGCCTTGCCAAGCCGAGCTTCATGATCAAGATCATCCCGCACGTCGATTGCGGGCCGCGCGTGTGCGAGCTGGTGCGCTATTATCTGGAGGATGTCACGCTGAAGGGGGCTTGGCGTGGCCCTGCGGCCCTGCAGATGTTCGAGCACGCCCAGTGCGACGTTGCGCGACTTCCGGTACGCGAGATGGTTTCCGCCTCGCATTTCGTCACTGATCTTACCCTCGGCCTGGGCGAGGTCGTCTTCGACTACTTGAAGCAGGCCTGACGGATCTCGCAGCACCGCAGAAAAGGAGGCGATCTTGGGACGGTTCGACGGACGAGTAGCCATTATCACCGGTGCCGCGAGCGGCATCGGCAAGGAGATCGCGCTGCGACTTGCCGCCGACGGCGGCACCCCCGTCATCGCCGATCTCGACTTGAAGGCAGCGGAAGCAACTGCTGCGGAGATCAGGGCGCGCAAGGCGGATGCGTTTGCAGTCGCCATGAACGTGACGGATGAGGCGCAAGTGGAGAAGGGCGTGGCCGATACGGTGGCGAAATACGGCAAAATCGACATCCTCGTCAGCAATGCCGGCATACAGATCGTGCGGCCGCTCGTAGATTTTCCGTTTGCAGACTGGAAGCGGCTGCTTGCCATCCATCTCGACGGCGCCTTTCTCACGACCAGGGCGTGCCTTAAGCACATGTACGCCCGGAGCTACGGACGCGTCATCTACATGGGCTCGGTGCATTCCCACGAAGCTTCCAAGCTGAAGGCGGCCTACGTGACCGCCAAGCACGGCCTGCTTGGACTGTGCCGCGTGCTGGCAAAGGAAGGAGCCGAGCACAACGTGACCGCGAACGTGGTTTGCCCCGGATTCGTGCGAACGCCCCTGGTCGAAAAACAGATCCCCGAACAGGCCGCCGAGCTGGGCATCTCGGAGGCCGACGTCGTGCGCAATGTGATGTTGAAGGACACGGTGGATGGCGAGTTCACGACCACCGACGATGTCGCCGATGCCGTGTTGTTCTTTGCCGCCGCGAAGAGCAATGTGATGACCGGCCAGTCGCTGGTCGTGAGCCACGGCTGGTACATGCAGTAGGACGGCTGACTTATTCGTAGAGCAAAGGCGCGGACGTCGTCCTGAGCCGCACGTGCCCGCTTGCGGGCGCGCCCGTCGAAGGATTGCTCGCCGTGCCTACGACGTTTTCCCGACACCGCTACGCGCGTGGGCTTGCGGAACAGCTGTGGTCTAACATCACTGGGACGTGCTGTAGCTTCTTTGAGTCTTTGCACGCAGCCCTTGAACGTCGCTCAGATTTGCTTGATGTCCCGCGTCCACGCGGGCTGCATACGCGCTCTGCATTCATATCGAATCATAGCATCTATCGAGATTCTCTCTTCGCCCACGCACTACCATTTGTGCACCATCATTTGTTGACGGCCTGGCGCTTTCTGTTTAAGCTCATCTGATCTGTCGCAACCGGCAATGCTCGCGAGCTAAAACAAGCCGAGTTCAGCTCGCTTGGTGGTTGCGTGCTGCACCCGAGAGCCGTTGGTATCAGAGTGCGGCGGCGACTCCAAACCTGCACTGCATGAGTTCCGGCCGATTGTCGATCCGAGCAGGTCGCGCACGAGCGATCTGCGAGGAGGCAGGCCATGCTGGACCGACCGTCGAGGCAATCTGACAGGCCTCAACCTGCTCAGGACAGATTTGCGTTAACCGCTCCGCAACCTAGCCTGCCCAAAGGCGGCGGCAGCATCCGCGGCATCGGCGAGAAGCTCACGGCAAACCCGGTAACCGGCACCGGCACGATGGCCGTGCCGATCTTCACATCGCCCGGCCGCTCGGGCTTCGGACCGGAGCTTTCGCTCGCCTACGATTCCAACTCCGGCAACGGGCCGTTCGGATTGGGCTGGCAGCTCTCGCTGCCGGCCATCACGCGGAAAACCGACAAGGGCCTGCCTCAATACGACGACTCGCAGGAGTCCGACGTATTCATCCTCTCAGGCGCCGAGGACCTGGCTCCGCTGCTCACACAAAATGGCGACGACTGGGTGCGTGCCGCGCCGCGAACGAGAAGTCTCTACAACAAACAGTATACGGTTACATCGTACCGTCCACGCATCGAAGGCCTGTTCGCTCGCATCGAGCGATGGATGAACCTGGCTGACCCGCAGGATACGTTCTGGCGCTCCATCTCGCCGAACAACGTCACCAGCTGGTACGGTGCAAGCGCCGAGAGCCGAATTTTCAATCCGCTCGATCCCACGAGGATCTTCGCCTGGCTCATCTGCGCGACCTACGACGACAAGGGAAACGTCGTAAGCTATCGCTACAAGCCGGAGGACTCCGTCAACGTCGATCTGGCGCAAGTCCATGAGCGAAACCGGAGCGACGTCACCCGCTCGGCCAATCGCTACATCAAACAAATTCTCTACGGCAACCGTGCTCCCTATTTCCCCGACCTCGGCTCGGCACAACCCACCGCGCTGCCGTCCGATTGGTGCTTCGAAGTCGTTTTTGACTACGGGGAGCACGACGCCGCAGCTCCACTGCCGGACACCGAGGCCCAGGGATGGCCTGCGCGCCACGATCCGTTCTCGTCATACCGCTCCACGTTCGAGGTGCGAGCCTACCGGCGTTGCCAGCGCGCGCTCATGTTTCATCACTTCCCCGATGAAACCGAGATCGGGATGAACTGCCTCGTCCGCTCGACCGACTTCACGTATTCGGACCCCCCTGCCGATCCCCTCGATCCCGTGTATTCGTTTCTGATCGCAGCGTCGCAAACGGGCTATCGTCGCAGCGCGGGGGCCTATCTCTCCAAGTCGCTGCCGCCCGTCACCTTCGACTATGCGCTGCCGAGCATCGACGGGACAGTGCGCGACGTCGATCCCGCCAGCATGTGGAATCTTCCATGCGGGCTCGATGACGACCGCTACCGATGGGTCGATCTCAATGGCGAGGGAGCATCGGGAATCCTGACCCAGCAGGGCGGCGCATGGTTCTACAAACCGAATTGGAGTCCCGCCAATCTCGACATCGAGAATGGCGAGCAAAGGACGCTGGCGCGCTTTGGTCCGATCGAGCCGATCCCTACCCAGCCTGCGCTTGCGTTGCGCGAAACCAGCCGGCAACAGCTGCTCGATCTGGCCGGAGACGGCCATCTCGATCTCGTGGAATACGGCGCTCCTATGCCCGGCTTCTACGAGCGCACCGGCGACGACGGCTGGGAATCGTTCACGCCGTTCTCGCAGCTTCCCGCGCTCGACTGGAAGAACCCCAATCTCAAGCTCATCGACGTCACCGGCGACGGTTTCCCGGACCTCCTGATCAGCGAGGATAACGCGTTCTGGTGGCATGCATCGCTGGCGAAGGCCGGCTTCGCATCAGCACAGCGGATACCACAGGCGTCAGACGAGGAGAAAGGACCGAAGCTGCTGTTCGCCGACGGCTCCGAATCGATCTTTCTGGCCGATATGTCCGGCGATGGATTGACCGACATCGTGCGCATCCGCAATGGCGAGGTGTGCTACTGGCCGAACGTGGGCTACGGCCATTTCGGTGCCAAGGTGACGATGGACCGAGCCCCGCGGTTCGAGGCTGCCGACCTGTTCGACGGCAAGCAGATCAGGCTTGCCGATGTCGACGGCTCCGGCACGATCGACATCATCTATCTCTCCCGCGCGGGCGTGCAGGTCTATTTCAACGACTCCGGCAACGCGTGGTCGGGACGGGTCGCCGTGACTGCCTTTCCGGCGATCGACAACTCGGTATCTATTGCCGCTCTCGACTTGCTCGGCACCGGCACGGCCTGCCTGGTCTGGTCCTCTCCAGCGCCGGGCAACGAGCGCCGGCCGATGCGATACATCGATCTGATGGGCGGCAACAAGCCGCACCTGCTGATCAAGGCGGCCAACAATCTCGGCGCCGAGACGCGTATCGAGTACGCGCCCTCTACCAAGTTCTATGTCGCCGACAAGCTTGCGGGCACGCCCTGGGTGACGCGCATTCCGTTCCCGGTGCACGTGGTCGAGCGCGTGCAGACATTCGACTGGATCAGCCGCAACTTCTTCGTCACGCGATATGCCTACCACCACGGCTATTACGATGGCGTGGAGCGCGAGTTCCGCGGCTTCGGCATGGTGGAGCAATGGGATACGGAGGAGTTTGCGACGCTGACGGAGCGCGCGGATTTTCCGCCAACCAATGTCGACGAGGCCTCGCACGTGCCGCCCGTGTGGACCAAGACCTGGTTCCACACCGGCGCCTACGTCGCGGAGGCACGCATCTCGAAGCTGTTTGCACACGAGTACTATCGCGAAGGCGATGGCTCGGATGCAAGCTCCGGCTTGAGCGATGTCCAGCTCCAGGCGATGTCGCTCGTCGATACGGTGCTGCCGGCGACGCTGCTGCTGCCGGATGGAACGCGCGCGTCCCGCGCCTTGAGCGCCGACGAAGCGCGCGAGGCGAGCCGCGCGCTGAAAGGCGCAATGCTCCACCAGGAGACCTATGCGCTCGACGGCACCGACGCGTCCGCGCGCCCGTACGTCGTATCCGATCGTAACTACACCATCGAGGCCTTGCAGCCGCAGGGGCCCAATCGTCACGCCGTGTTCTTCACCCATGCGCGCGAGACAATCGATTTTCACTACGAGCGTATGCTGTACGACGTCGCGGGGCGCAGGCTTGCCGATCCGCGCGTGAGCCATGCGATGACGCTCGACGTCGACCCCTTCGGCAACGTGCTGCGCGCCGTCGCCATCGGCTATGGACGGTGCCACCCCGACCCGGCGCTCTCGCCTGCCGACCAGAGCGAGCAGGCGCGGCTGTGCATCACCGCCACGCTAACACAGTACACTTCACCCATCCTGCAAGACGACGTGCACCGCTTGCCGCTTGCTGCGCAAGTTCAGAGCTATGAGCTCCTGCGGTGCACCACGCAGTCGAGCGAGCCCGATGTCACCAATCTCTTCCGCTTCGAAGAGATGGCTGCTCTTCTCGCGCAGGCGGGCGATGGCAGCCACGATCTGCCTTACGAGGACTGGCAGGGGCAAGGCGCGACACAGAACCAGCCGTACCGGCGGCTGATAGAACGCGTGCGCACGCTCTATCGCCGGGACGACTTGAGCGGGCCCCTGCCCGTCGGACAGATGGATACGCTTGCACTGCCGTATGAGAGCTACAAACAAGCCTTCACGCCCGGGCTGCTGATCGCCGTCTACGGGAGCAAGATCGGCGCCGCCGAGCTCGCCACCGCGTTGCAGAACGAAGGGCGATACCGCGACCTCGACGGCGACGGCTCGTACTGGATTTGCTCCGGCCGCCTGTTCTTCTCGCCCGATCTCAATGCGCCCGATCCAGCTTTCGCGCGCAGTCATTTCTTTTTGGCGCAAGGCCTGCAGGACCCGTTCGGGAATGCAACGCGGCTTGCTTATGACACGCCTAACAGCCTGCTGACGACGAGCATTCAAGACGCGCTCGATAATGTCACCAGCGTCCAGAACGACTACCGCGTGCTGCAACCGAGCCAGCTCACCGACCCTAACGGCAACCGCTCCGCCGCGGCTTTCGATGCGCTCGGGCTGGTCGTGGGCACGGCGGTCATGGGCAAGACCAGCGAGAGCCTCGGCGATTCCCTGGCCGGTTTCGTCGCTGACGCGACGCAAGCGCAGATCGACGGCTTCTTCGGTGCGGACGATCCGCACTCGACGGCGGACCTGCTGCTCGGCGCCGCGACCACCAGAATCGTGTACGACCGCGACCGCTTCGCAACGACCCGAGCCGCAAATCCGACCGACCCCAGCCAATGGGAGCCGGCATTCGCCGCGACGATTGCGCGCGAAATCCACGTCAGCGATCTCGCTGCGAGCCAGCAGAGCCCGCTGCAAATCAGCTTCTCCTACTCCGATGGGTTCGGACGCGAGATCCAGAAGAAGCTGCAAGCGGAGCCGGAAACGTCCGGAGCGCCACTGCGCTGGATCGGCACCGGATGGACGATCTTCAACAACAAGGGCAAGCCGGTCCGCCAGTACGAGCCGTTCTTCAGCGCGTTGCCGCAGCGGCCGCATCGGTTCGAGTTCGGCATGGCGGTAGGCGTAAGCCCTATCCTGTTTTACGACCCGGTCGAGCGAATCGTGGCGACGCTCCATCCGGATCACAGCTGGGAGAAGGTCGTCTTCGATCCCTGGCAGCAAGCAGCCTGGGACGGCAATGACACGGTGCTGATTGCCGATCCCAAGTCCGATGCCGATGTCGGCGATTTCTTCCAGCGACTGAGTGAATCCGAATATCTCCCCACATGGTACGGGCAACGACAAACCGGGCCGCCCGAAGCACAGGACGCCGCCGCCAAGGCCGCCATGCATGCGGGAACGCCTTCGCTAACCCATGCCGACGCGCTCGGCCGCGCATTTCTCAGCGTCGCTCATAACCGATTCAAATCGACCAATGCGGCTACCGGCGACCCGCCTGTGGAGGAGCTCTACACCAGCCGGACCGTCCTCGACATCGAAGCTAACGAGCGTGCGGTGATCGATGCGCTGGATCGGGTTGTGATGCGCTACGACTATGACCTGCTCGGTCACCGCATTCATCAGTCCAGCATGGAGGCAGGCGAACGCTGGGCGTTGATGGATGTCGCGGAAAAACCGATCTACACCTGGGACAGTCGCGACCACCAATTCGTCAGGATCTACGATGCTTTGCAGCGACCGACCGATACCTTCCTGAGCGAGGCAGCAGGACCGAGGCTTCTCATCGGTCGAACTGTCTACGGCGAAGGCCTCACAGATCCACAAGCGAAAAATCAACGCGACAGGCCCGTTCAACTATTCGATCAGGCCGGGCTCCTCACAACCGAGGAGTACGACTTCAAGGGCAATCCGCTGGCAACCCGGCGCCAGCTGGCGCAGGCATACAAAACGACACTCGACTGGTCGACCGACGTGCCGCTCGAAACCGATCTCTTCACGAGCAGCACCCGATTCGACGCTCTCAACCGGCCGACCTCCGTCACTGCGCCTGACGGCAGCGTCTATCGTCCAACCTTCAATGAAGCCAACCTCATTCGGAAGGTGGACGTCAATCTCCGCGGGGCGCAGGCTGCGACCTCTTTCGTCGTCAACATCGACTACAATGCCAAGGGTCAACGCCTGATCATCGCATACGGCAACAATGTCAAGAGCGAATACGCCTACGATCCCTCAACCTTTCGCCTGATATCGCTCAACACCACACGCCTGACCGACCAGGCGCTGCTGCAGGGCCTGAGCTACAGCTACGATCCGGTCGGCAATATTACGCAGATCGGGGACAACGCGCAGCAGACGATCTATTTCAACAATCAGGTTGTCGCGCCCAGCAACGACTATACGTACGACGCGATCTATCGCCTGATCAACGCTGCCGGGCGCGAGCAGATCGGTCAGGTCTCGCAACCGCAGACCACCTGGGACGATCGATACCGCGTGCGCCTGCCGCAGCCCGGCGACGGCCAGGCGATGCGCCGCTACGCGGAATCGTATGCGTACGATCCGGCCGGAAACATCTTGCAACTGATTCATCAGGCAGCGAACGGGAGCTGGACGCGAAGCCATACCTACGACCAGCCGAGCCTGATCGAGGGGGGAAAGAGCAGCAATCGCCTGGGTGGTACGGCGATCGGAACCAACAATCCAACGACCGAAACGTACCTCTACGATGCCCATGGCAATGTGACATCCATGCCGCATCTGAGCCTGATGCAATGGGACTATCGGGATCAACTCCAGGCAACATCGCGGCACATGATGAGCGAGGGTTCGCCGGAGGCGACCTGGTATGTCTACGACGCCACCGGTCTGCGCGCGCGCAAGGTCACCGAGCGGCAGGACGGCACGCGCAAGACGGAACGGATCTATATCGGTGGGGTCGAAGTGTATCGCGAGTACGATGCCAGCGGAACCACAGTCACGCTGGCGCGCGAAACCTTACATGTGGCGGACGATGAGCAGCGCGTCGCCCTGGTGGAGACGCGCGTGCAGGGTATCGATGCATCGCCGCCACAGCTGGCTCGCTATCAACTTGGCAACCACCTTGGCTCCGCGTCGGTGGAGCTCGACGACCAGGCGCAGGTCATATCCTACGAGGAGTATTTCCCTTACGGCAGCACGTCCTACCAGGCCGTGCGCAGCCAGACGGAGACCCCGAAGCGCTACCGCTATACGGGAATGGAGCGGGATGAGGAGAGCGGCTTCAGCTATCATGCCGCACGGCATTACGCACCGTGGTTGGGGAGATGGGTGAGCGCCGACCCTACCGACCTCAGGGCAGGTCCTAATCTTTATTCCTATGCTGCAAATTCGCCCGTCGTGTTTCTGGACTCGACGGGAAACGAGCCTCGCAGGGGCGTGACGTTTCCCCTGCCTCCAGGATTCGGGAAGCCAACTCAAACCTTGCCGCCTCCCAGTCATCACAAAAAGAAACAAACGAAAAGCACCTCCACGAGCTCCGGTGCAAAGAAGAAGGGATCGGAAGGTGGCGTGGAAGGCGGCGTATCAGGAGGAGTCGAGGGCGGAGTCGTTGGGGGCGTGATCGGCGGCACGGGTGATGACGTACGGACCGGAGGGGACCGAGGTTCCGGCCCCGGAGGTTCAATTTCACCGCCAAATCCCGGGACGCCGGGCGGCGACCCAGGGGTGGATGTTGGAAACAAAGTTGATCCGCCGACAGTCACAGGTCAGGGACAGACGCCTGTTGGAAAGGAAGGCGGAAAGCCAGGCGGCAAACAAGGGGGAAGGCCAGGCGGCAAAGAAGGTGGAAAACCAGGCGGCAAAGAAGGCGGCTCGAAAGCTGGCTCTCCGGAAGGCCGCAATCCAGGCGATTCGTCGCTCCTGGGAGACCTCGCCGCATTGGCATCCCTGATTGCCGATCCCGAAAGCCTCTATAACGCGCAGCAAAGCGGCAATACCGGCAAAGGCGCTCAGATCGGAAGCAAGTGGGGCATCATCAAGGGGTGGCTGGCTCAGCTCCTCGTTGTCGTGCTCGTTTTCGGCGGCAAGGTTGTAAAAGCCGTCAAGGCTATCGGGGGCTGGGTCAAAAAAGGCATCAACTCCTTGCGCAACAAGCTCCTTGGCTCGGCCGAGCGCAGACTGCTCGGGCCGGGGGCCCAGGAGAAGCTGGTCAACGCCTTTGGCCGCGGCGCTGATGAGGCAGAGCAGAAGCTGGAGGAGCTGCAAGCGCGTATCAACGCGGGTGAGCGCGTTCCGCTGCCCGCCCCACGAAAAATGTTGTTGCAGTATCGAGCCGCAGCTGAGGCGAATATAGAGGCCGTGAGCGCTGGAAACTTCATCAACAAAGATGAGGCGATTGCTACGCAGTCCTTGAGAATACAAATTATCGACCTTCTTTTGAATCAGAAGAAATGAGATTGCCACGTACGTATGCTCGTTTCGAGGTCGCTTGCGCCAATCGGGGCATGGAGGGGCTGAAATGAAAGATAACGCCGAATGAGGACGTCAGCCGGAAGCTAACGAGCAGCAGCACGAGGAGTTGGGCGATGACCGTGCTTACGCGAAACCTCTCCCTAGGTATTGCAGGCCCCGATGTCGCGGACCTGCAAAAGCAACTAACAGAGCTTGGTCTGACGATACCCCCCGCGGAGCAGCAGACCTCCAAGTACGGCCAGGGCACGCATGACGCGGTGGCGCAATTCCAGGGGGCGCACGCACTGCCGGCGACGGGGGTCATCGATGCAGCGACAGCCGCAACTGTAGCCCTGGCGGTTGCGGAAGCGACCTATACCGCGACCGGCACCGTCTCGAGTCCAACCAATCCTGGCGTCGGCGGACTCAACATCCAGCTGGTGGACAAGAACGTGGGAGCCGACGTCGCGCTCAGCGCCACGACCACTGACGCGCTCGGGGCTTACACGGCAACCGCCGTCATATCGCTGCCGTCGCTCATCCAACGGCGAAAAACCAGACCGGACCTGCAGGTGCTCGTGTCCGCCGGCAAGACTTTTCTCGCCGCCTCGAGCGTCGCCTACAACGCTCCCATAAATGTCACGCTCGACGTGGTGTTGCCGGCAAACGCGGCGCTGGCAAGCGAGTACGAAACGTTCACTGCCGCGGTTACGGCCGCCTATGCAGGCCCGCTGGCGGCGCTGCAGGAAAACGCCCAACGTAAGGATCTCACTTATCTCGGCAACAAGATCGGCCTGGACGTACGCGCGGTGGCGCTGTTGGCGCTGGCCGCGCAGTTCAGTCAGGCAGCAGGCGGGACCGGTCCCGCGCCGACGCCACTACCGCCGGCTCCGCCGACGGGAGCGCCGCCGGCTGGGCCCGTCGTAGCGCACCCGCCGGCCACGCCCGCTGCAACGCCAACGGCGGCCGCCGCCACCATCAGGCCGGAGTTCTACTACGCGTTGTTCCGCGCCGGCCTGCCTGCAAATGCCGATGCGCTTTACCGCGCCAGCCCCAAAGCGGTGCAAGCCATCTGGCAGCAGGCCACTGCGCAGGGCGTCATCGCATCGTCGCTGCAGGGGGAAATCCCCGCGGCGCTTGCGACCTACCAGGTGCTGAGCGCCGGCCACGCGCTCGCGGCCACCTCGATCGTCGGCGTTTCGACGCTCAAGGACATGCTGGCGGTCTCCCTTCCGGATGCCAACCAGCAGACGCAATTCGCGCAGCTCTATGTACAGCATCAGAACGACAATGCAGGCTTCTGGAGCGCGGTCGCCTCGGCGTTCGGGGCGGACCGGGCGAGCCAGCTGAAGCTCGACGGCCAGCTCGGCTATCTGATGCGCGACAACGCGCAGCTGCTGGCGAAGCTACACGATGCGGAACGACAAGCGCCGCTGAAGTCCATGACTGATCTTGCCGGGCGCGGCTATTACGACGCCGCGAAATGGCAGCCGCTGATCGGCACATCGATCCCCACTCAGATCCCCGGCGCCACCGTGGACGCACAGCGCGCCTACTACGCCAACCTCTTGGCGGCTCAGGTCCGAGTCGCGTTTCCGACCGCAGTCATTGCCGACCTGGTGCACCGTTCCCAACTGCCGATCGACGGGGCGGCCGACGTTGCTACCGGTGTCTACACGTTCCTCACGTCCAACCAGGGCAAGTTCGAGATCGGGATCGAATCCGTCGAAGGATACATTGCGCGCAGCAAGATCGGCGGCACGCCCGCGGCCGTGGTCGCGCAGATCAAGCGGCTGCAACGCGTTTATCAGCTCACGCGCGACGACACGAGCATGGCCGCCCTGCTCAAGGCCAAGCTCGATTCGGCATTCGCCATCGCCCGTTACGACGCCGCGGGGTTCGTCCAGGCATTCCAAAACCAAGTCGGCGGCGCGGAGGCTGCGAGGGACATCCACGCGCGCGCGAAGCAGATCTACGGCAGCGTGCTCAACGTCATCACCCACTATGTGGCGGCGCAGCGCGCACCGGTCCTGGGCGGGGCACCGCAGGCGCCGATCGTCGACGCACGGTCGAGTCCGGCAACCAATCCGGGCTACCCGATAGCGGCCTATCCGACGCTCGAGAATCTGTTCGGGTCCATGGATTATTGCGAATGCGAGGAATGCCGCTCGATCCTCGGCCCCGCCGCTTACCTCGTCGATCTCCTGCATTTCCTCGATTGTCAGGTGCCGCCCGCCGGCTATCAGAATCCGCAAGCCGTGCTGCTCGCCCGCCGCCCCGACCTCCAGTATCTGCTGCTCACCTGCGCCAACACCAACACGGCGCTGCCCTATATCGACATCGTCAACGAGACGATGGAGCATTTCGTTGCCAACAACCTTTCGCTCAACGGCTTTACCGGATTCAACACTGCGGACAGCATCACATCGGCCGAGCTCCTGGCCGCGCCGCAGAACATCAACGACGCCGCCTACACTATCCTGCAAAATTCGTTCTTTCCGTTGCCGCTGCCATTCCATCGGCCGCTCTCGCTGCTGCGGCTGCAACTGAAGGCCATAGGCCTCGAGCTGCACGATGTGATGGAGGCTTTGCGCGCAAATGATGCGCTCGACGGCGGCACTCCCCAGGGTTTCGGCTGGCGCGACATCCTCATGGAGGAAGTAGCCCTCTCCCGCCAGGAATACCGTGTGCTTACCGACAGCACGCTGGGTCTGCACGGAATCTATGGCTATGGCAGCCTAGCGGATGCCGCGGCGCTCACGGTCCTGCAAAACCAGAGCTTGCAGGATTTTTCGCGGCGCGTGGGCGTTTCGTATGCCGACCTGTTTGCGATTGTCCAGACCCGCTTCGTCAATCCGAACGCGGCTTTGCTGCCGCTCGTCGAGCAGCTGCACCTGCCGTTCTCGACGCTGCAGAAGCTGCAGAACGGAACGCTGAGCGAAAGCGAATTCGAAGGCTTGCTGCCGCCGGGTATCGACGCGCGCGGCTACGGCGCGGCCCAGCCAACCGACTTGAGCGCCAAAGGCGCCTGGGTCAAGAGCAACTATGCCCGTATCATGGCGATCATCACGTTCGCCAACCCGACGGACGCCTCCGACCTCTGCTCGGCAACGGGGCTCGAGCTGCGCTACGCCAATCCGGACAACGCCGCCAATCTGCTGCATGGTGCCGATTTTCTGAAACTGATCAGGTTCATTCGCCTTTGGAGAAAGCTCGGGCTGAGCATCGAGCAGACCGACGACATCATCAATGCGCTCTATCCGGCCGCCGATCTGCCCACCGGCGCGAGCGATGCAGGCGATTTTGCGCTTCTCGACAACGGCTTCAAGGCGCTGGTCCCCCGCATCGGCTTCCTCCTCAAAGCGTTGAGCCTGCTCGGTGTGACAACGGATGCCCTGCCATCGCTCCTGGCCTGCTGGGCACCGATAGATACCACCGGCGCGGCCTCGCTCTATGCGTCCATGTTTCTCACGCCCACACTGTTGCGGCAGGATCCGGCCTTTGGCCTGGACAGCTCGGGCAATGTCCTCCAGGACCACAGCCAGACCGTGTCGGGGCATGAAGCGGCGTTGTGCGCGGCATTCAACCTGACGGGCGCGGAGTTTGCCCGGATCGTTGCGGGGCTCGGATTCGATGCCACTTCGGTTCTGAGCCTCGACAATATCAGTGCGGTCTATCGCATGGCCTGGCTCGCACGCACGCTCGAGCTCAGTGTCGTCGAGCTCCTGGCGCTGCGGACGTATTCGGGGCTCGACCCTTTCGCTCCGCTCGATCCTTCGAATGTCGCCCCGGCAGAGCCGCCGGCGATCCGATTCATCCGGCTGGTGCAATCCATGAGCGCGGCCGGCCTGGAGCCGGTGCAGGCGCTTTACCTCATGTGGAATCAGGACATCAACGGCAAAGCCACGCCGCCGGACGCAATGACGACCGGGCTCGCGCAGGCGCTGCGCGCGGATTTCGCGGCCGTCGAGAGCCAATTCACGCTGCGCGACGATCCCGGCGGCAGCATCGCCAAGGGCTTGATGGCGCTGGTCTACGGGAGCCCCAGCACCGACTTTTTCTTCGGCCTGTTGAACAACACGCTCGCGACCTCGGCGCCTTATGCGAGTCCGCAGGGCACCCTGGCGCAGCCGATCATCGACGCTTCCTCGGGACGGTTGAGCTACGACGATCTGCGCAAGCAGATCACGTTTGCCGGAGCGCTCGACGCGACCACCCAGTCCGCGATCGATACGGCAATCACGGCGAACGGCAACGACGCCAACCTGCACGCGGCGCTCCTTGCTCTCGCTGCGGCGAGCCATCAGACGGTCGATCCGTTCTTCGCGAGCTATCCGGAGCTGCAGGCGCTGTACGCGGCCTATGTCGCCTCGAATGATCCGATCCAGACCCGGCGCAATGCGTTGCTCGCGAGCGTTGTGCCGGGCCTCAAGCAGAGGCGCAAGCAGCAACAGGGGCTTGCATCCATCACCTCAGCACTGGGTGCCGACCCGAGCTTCGCGCCAGCCTTGCTGCAGGATCCGAGCATCCTGCACGCGGCCTCGCAACCCGAGCTGGCGGCGCTCGCGGATATCACCGCGATCGAGCTCCCGGGCCTGGCGGCGAGCTACTATCTTTCAAACAATACGACGGCAGCGCCCGATATCAGCGTCGATGCGGTCCCGAGCCTCGATTATGGACCGGGCACGAGCCCGCTCCCCGCCGGCCAGGGTGGAAGTGTGATCGCCGGAGTGTGGAGCGGCTATATCGAGGCGCCGCAGGACGGCTTCTACAACATCTCGATCGCCGCCGACCCCGGGGCGACTGCTTCGCTCCAGATCGGCGGGGCTGCCGTCACGCTCGCAGCCGCGGGCGGCATCTGGACCAACCAGAGCCCGATCCAACTGACCGCGGGCGCGCTTGCGCCGATCACGCTCACCGTCTCCGGGCTCAAATCCAATCTCTCCGTCAGCTGGGAAAGCGTCGGCCTCGGCTGGCAGGCCATTTCCGGCAGGTATCTCTACTCGGCGACGCTGCTGAGCCGGTTGCGCGCCACATATCTGCGCTTGCTCAAGGCGACCTCGCTGGCCGGCGCGCTGTCGCTGAGCGCCGATGAGATGGCCTATCTCGGCACCAAGCCCGGATTGCGCATCAGCACCGCCGACAAACGCGACAAGCTCGCGGCGGGCAACAGCGTGTTCACCCCCCTGTCAATGACCAACATCCAGGCCGGCTCGGTTCTGATCCTCGACAGCGGCGCAGCCCAGGAAGCCATCACGGTCAGCGCGACGACTCCGACCACCTTCTCCGCTGCCACGACGAAAGCTCACGACGGCACCGTCACGCCATTCCCGATCGTCAGTCAGTCCGCGCCGGTCATCGGGCGAGGCTGGCTCAATTTCCTTTCCGCTGCGGGCGCACCGGACACCGCGACATGCGGCCAGTTGCGCGATGTGCTCACGGCAATGCTCGACTACGCGCGCATCAAGGCAGCCCTCGCGCCGAAGGACGGACGACTGCTTTCGCTTGTCCAGCATCCGCAGGCCATCGGGCCGGATGGGTCGCCGGCACTGTTGGCGCTCACCGGCTGGTCCCTCGATTCGCTGCAGGACCTCCTGCAGCAGTTTTTCGGGGACAAGCAGCTCGATCATCTCTCCAGCATCGAAAACCTGCGCCGCGTCTTTGATGCCTATGCCGTCGTGACGGCCTGCCGCGTGTCGGCGCGCTCGCTGATCGGCGCGACCACCAACGATCCCGACGCTGCCGCCGTCGATGCTTTGCAGTCGGCGCTGCGCGCCCGCTATGCCGCGCAAGACTGGCTCGGCGTGGTGAAACCGATCAACGATGCCATGCGGCAACAGCAACGCGATGCGCTCGTCGCCTGCATCCTGCAACAGCTGGGCGACAAGCCGCCGAGCACGCCGCCCTCGCCGACCGATTTGTCGAGCATCAATACGCTGGACAAGCTGTTCGAGTATTTCCTGATCGACCCCGGAACGGAGCCGGCAGTCGAGACCTCCCGCGTTCGTCTGCATTTGTCCGCGGCGCAGATATTCGCCGAGCGGTGCATTCGCAATCTGGAGCCGCAGGTCTCGCCGACAAGCATCGACGCGACCCGGTGGACATGGATGAAGCGCTATCGCGTCTGGCAAGCGAATCGCGAGATTTTCCTGTGGCCGGAAAACTGGCTCTATCCGGAGCTGCGCGACGATCAGTCGCCGTTCTTCCAGCAGATGATGAGCGATCTGCAGCAGAGCGACATCACCGACGATGCCGCTCAGACCGCATACCTGAGCTATCTCACCAGTCTCGAATCGGTCGCCAAGCTCGAGCCGTGCGGCATCTACTACGTTCCGGCTGAAACCGGTCAGGCGAACGAGATTTCCTACGTGGTCGGCCGCACCGCCGGCGCCCACCGCAAATACTATTTCCGGCAGTTGTCGAACGAGAGCTGGTCGCCATGGACGGAAATGAAGATCGATGCGGAGGACCTTCCGGTCACGCCCGTGCTGTGGAACGGCCGGCTCCTGGTGTTCTGGTTGAAGATCACCAAGCAGACGCCGGTTGCGCCGGCCTTGGTACCGTCCGCCGATCCCACCCCTGTCGGCTCGATGCATCTTGGAGACATCCAGAGTGAAGCAGGCGCGAGCGGGGCAGTGCAGACCGAGGTGACGGTCCTGGCGACGCTGTGCTGGAGCGAGCTCTACAACGGCAAATGGCAGCCGACCAAGACGTCCGACCTCAACCGCCCCACGGTCGTGGGCAGCTATGCTGCCGGCGACAACTCGTTCGAAGCCGACCGCTCCTGGCTCCGGCTGGAGCCGACCGAGCTCGCCGGCGACATGAGCGGGGCATTGCTTCTCAACATCGAATCGCCGTTCGGCAATGCGACGGGCGGCTTCGTGCTCTACAACACGCACAGCTTGCCGATCCGCCTCGAGGACATCAGTCCTACGCTCCCCCTGGATTCCATTTTCGCGGCGGAGCGCTTCCTTGATCCGGTATTTCCCTATACCGGCGGCAGCATCGCGTCGATCCCGGTCTGGTACGTGCTCGGTACCGACCGGAGCTTCCGGATCGAATATCGCGGCGCGTTCTGGCCGCTGCGCATGCCGTACCAGACGAACGACATCCTGACACCGACTCTCGTCCCGCGCTATGTCGTGCCGCAACGCGGATCGTCCGACGGTTGGGATGCGCCGTTCTTCTACGAGGATCGCCGCAACGTCTTTTATGTAACGACCAGCGAATCGCTGATATCGATCTGGCAATTCGGCGGCTACGGCATCGGCTACAGCGCGCCGAGCATGACCGGCTCGACGCTCAGGTTCCCTCCCGTGGTGCAGCGGCAGCGGCCGGCGCTGCCCGATATCGGGGTGCCCATCGCCTTCGGCACGACCCCAAGCGGCGGCGACCCGTACGCGATCAAGCAGCTTGCCGGGACCGATGCGAACATTCACACCGCGCTCGGATCGACCATCGCCGTCACCTATCAGGGCCAAACGATCGGCGCCAAAGGCAGCCTCGCCGCTTCGCAAACCCCGGCCGAGAGGAGGGCATGACCATGACGAGCATGCAAGCCATCGGGGCGTTCCACTATTCCCAGGACATCGCCACCGTCGCCAGCGGCCATTGGGTGCAGGTCGATCGATTCACCTACACGTTCGAGAATTTCTTCCACCCTTTCGTCGGCGACATGATCTCGGCGCTCAACCGCAAATCGCTGGATGGCCTTCTCGATCCCGCCTTCCAGGCCCAGACGCAGCCGTTCTTTACGACCGACTACGCGCTGCCGAGCAGCGCGGCGGTGCGGGTCAACTACTTCGACAAGGCGTTCGACGTCGCAACCGGCGGACCCTACGCGAGCTACAACTGGGAAATCTTCTTCCACCTTCCGGTGATGATCGCGGTGCACCTGAGCAATAATCAGCGCTTTGCCGAGGCACAGAAATGGTTCCATTACGTCTTCGACCCGACCAGCACGGATCAGAGCGTGCCGGCACCGCAGCGCTACTGGAAGTTTCTCGCGTTCCGGCAGGAGGGCGCGATCGCGAGCATCGACGCCCTGCTCGAGCTCCTGAGCACGCCCGACAGCCAGCTCGACCCATCGCAGCTCAAGTACAAGCGGGCGGTGCAGGCGGGCTACGCGGCCATGCTGACGACCCCGTTCAGCCCGCATACCATCGCGCGCACGCGCATCTCCGCGTATCAGTACTACGTCGTGATGAAATATCTCGACAATCTCATCGCATGGGGCGACAGCCTCTTTCTGCAGGATACGATCGAAACCATCAACGAGGCCACGCTCTGCTACGTGCTCGCCGCCAACATCCTCGGTCCACGGCCGCAGGCGCTGCCGGAACGCGGGACGCGGTCGCCGCAGAACTTTGCGCAGCTCAAGCTGGCGCAGCTCGACCCGATGAGCAATGCGGCGATCGAGCTGGAAGGGCAGTTTCCATTCAACCTTGCTCCGCCTGCAAGCAACGGCGGCAACTCTTCCGATCTGACCGGGGCGCTGTTTGGCATCGGACAGAGCCTCTATTTCTGCATCCCGCCGAACCCGACCCTGCTGCACTACTGGGACATCGTCGGCCAGCGTCTGTTCAGGATCCGCAACAGCGAGAACATTCAGGGAGTGGTGCAGCAGCTTCCGTTGTTCGACCCGCCGATCGATCCCGGCATGCTGGTCAAAGCCGCAGCCGCCGGGCTCGACGTCGGCAGCATCGTCAGCGGCGTCAATCAGCCGCCCGGTCCGGTACGCTCGCTCGTCCTGATGGAGAAGGCGCTGGAGCTCGCCAACGAGGTGCGCAGCCTCGGCAGCACGCTGCTGTCGGCCATCGAGAAGAGCGACGCCGAGCGACTGACCCTGTTGCGCCAGGGACACGAGATCGCGTTGCAGCAAATGACCCAGGACGTGCGCTTTCTGCAGTGGAAACAGGCGCAGGAGGCGACCAATGTACTCCTGAGCTCGCGCGCGACGACGCTCGAGCGCTACTCCTATTACCTGGCTCTGCTGGGCCTAAGCCCGGACACGGCGACCGTGCCGCCGACCTTCACGGCGGACCGCCGGGAGCTGACCGAGGACAATTTTGACGATGCCTATGATGCTCTGGTGAACGTCTACAATCAGACCATCACGATTCAAGATTATTCCAAGCTGCAGCTGGCCGGAGGATCCTCGCCGGGGAACCAATCCGGAGCGAGCGGACAAGGCCCGCTTTACCTGATCGAACGGGAGGATGCCGAGCTCAACAAGCTGCTGCCGCATTCACGCGACCTGCAGACCATAGCCTCGCTCGCCAGCCTGCTCGCTTCCTCGCTCACCCCGATACCCGGCTTTTTCATCCACGAGCACTTCTGGGGCATCGGAGCATCTCAATCAATTACCAGCGGAGAGAGATTGGCCGCGGTGGCCAAGCTCGGCGGGGAGGTCGCGCAGATCGAAGCCGTGCGCGACCAGGAGCAGGCCGGCATTGCCTCGCGCACGGCGGGCTATCAACGCCGGGCGAACGACTGGATCCTGCAGGCAAACCTGGCGGCGCACGAGCTCATGCAGATCGGACGCCAGATCATCGCCTCGCTCATCGCCGAGCAGGTTGCCTATCACGAGTACACCGCGGTCAAGGCGCAAGTGCAGCAAGCGCAGGACGTCCAGCAGTTTCTGCAAAGCAAGTTCACCAACGCCGACTTCTGCGACTGGATGCAGGCGCAGGCCTCGAGCCTTTATTACCAGTATTATCGCTTCGCCTTCGATACCGCGCGGAAGGCCGAGCAGACGATGAAGCAGGAGCTGATGCGGCCCGAGCTCGATGCGACGACTTTCGTGCAATTCAACTACTGGGACAGCGGCCATCGGGGGCTGCTCTCCGGCGAGGCGCTGCATCTCGACATCAAGCGCATGGAGATGGCCTATCACGAGAGCAACAGGCGCGAGCTCGAGCTGACGCGGCACGTCTCCTTGCGCCAGCTCGATCCGCTCGCGCTGCTCACGCTCAAGATCACCGGCTCCTGCACGGTTACGCTTCCGGAGTGGCTCTACGACCGTGACTGTCCCGGCCACTACATGCGGCGAGTGAGAGCGATGAGCATGTCCGTTCCGGCCGTTGCCGGACCTTTCTCGGGACTGTTTTGCGCGCTCGCGCTTCAACGCAGCAGCGTACGCGTCTCGCCGCTGCTCAAGAACAACAAATATGCCAGGGACGCCACAGCCAGCGACGAGCGTTTCATCGACTATTTCGGCTCGGTCGATTCGATCGTCACCAGCAGCGGATCGGACGACAGCGGCCTGTTCGAGACAAACCTGCGGGACGAGCGCTTCCTGCCGTTCGAAGGCGCGGGCGCGATAAGCACTTGGACGCTCTCGCTGCCCGATCGGCTGCGGGCGTTCGACTACATGACCATTTCCGATGTCGTACTGCACATCCGCTACACTGCCAGGAGCGCCGGCGATCCGTTGAAGTCGCACGCGACGCAGGAGCTCCTGGCAATGCTGAGCACCGCTGCGCAGTCCGGCCAGGCCTTGATGTTCTGCCTGCGTTTCGACTTTCCGAGCCAGTGGTACGCTTTCGCCACCGGCATGGGGAGCTTCGCTGTCGAGCTGAGCCGGGATCTGCTGCCCTACATGGTCCAGAGCGCGAAACAAATCACGCTCGACACTTTGAGTCTCTATGCCGGCAGCGGCGGCAACGTCGTCTCGGTCACGCCGACGGTCGATCTTGCCTCGCTTTCGTCTGCGCTGAGCGCGCCCGCGGGTACGGCGACACTTAGCTTGCCTGCTGACGACGCGGTCATGACGCGCGATCCCAATCAGCAGGTCTTCCTCGTCATGCAATATCACTTTAAATTGTGAGGGCTACAGCGCGTTCCGCTCGAATTGACTCGCAGGTGGGCACGGGAGCGCTTTGCGCGCGGTACCCACCACGCGCCTTTCCCCACCTACAAGCCGAAAAACTGCTACACCGCTTCCAGCGCGGCCGCCTGGAACGCGCTGTGCGGCCACGCCAAGCCGTAATGCTCCCGCAGGGTCTGGCCCTCGTATGCCGTGCGAAAGAGCCCCCGCTGCTGGAGCAAGGGGATCACCTGCGCACTGAAGACGTCCAGCATCGAGGGCAGAAGCGGCGGCATGATGTTGAATCCGTCCGCCGCGCCATCCGTGAACCAGTCCTCTATCAAATCGGCGACCTGCTGCGGGGTGCCGGCGAAAGTGAAATGGCCGCGCGCGCCGGCCAGCGTTGCAAGCAATTGCCGCAACGTGGGCCGATCGCGCCGCACATAGCTCAGGATCACCTCGGTGCGGCTGCGCGCCGCCTCGACCTCGGTTGGTTTGGGGAAGTCGTCCTCCCGCAGCGGACGGTCGAGCGGCAAGTGAGAAAAGTCATGCCCACCGAAGCGGCCGGAGAGCCGTTTGCGCCCCACCTCGGGGTCTGAAAGCTCGTCGACCTCGAGAGCAAGCCGCCGGGCCTCCGCCTCGGTGCACCCGATCGTCGGGCTGAGCCCCGGCAGAATGAGCACCTGGGAAGGATCCCGCCCCTCGGTTGTCACAAGCTGTTTGAGGTCCGCATAGAATGCCTGCGCGGTGGCCTTTGCCATATGCGCAGTGAAGACAGCCTCAGCATGCCGCGCGGCGAAACGCCGGCCGGTATCGGATGATCCCGCCTGAACCAGCACCGGTCGACCCTGGGGGCAACGCGGCATATTGAGCGGGCCGGCAACCTGATAGCAGTCGCCCGCATGATTGATGCGCCGGATGCGGTCTGCCCTGGCGTAGCGCCCACCTCGCCGGTCGTCGAGGACCGCATCCTCGGCCCAGCTGTCCCACAGCGCCTTGACGACCGCCATGAACTCTTCGCCACGGGCGTAGCGGTCGGCATGGCTCAGCTGCCCCTCGTCGCCGAAATTGCCCGCAGCCGAGGCGAGCCATGAGGTGACGATGTTCCAGCCAACGCGGCCATTGCTGATGTGATCGAGTGACGCGAACTGGCGTGCAAGGTTGAAGGGCTCGGTATACGTCGTCGACGCTGTCGCGATCATGCCGATTCGGTTGGTCGAAACCGCCAGTGAGGCAAGCACCGTCACCGGCTCGAGCCAGGTGCGTGGCGCCTGGTCGACGTCCTCGCCGAGCGCGAGTTGATCGGCGAGGAAGATCGAGTCGAACAGGCCGGCTTCCGCTCGCTGCGCCAGGTCCTGGTAGTAGCGGATGTCGGTCAAGGCGAGCGGTGAAGCGGCGCGGTGACGCCATGATGCCTCGTGGTGCCCCCTGCCATGGATGAAAAGGTTCAGATGTAATTGCCGCTTGGTACCCCGCCCCGCCATTGCCCGCCTCCTCGATGGCCGCTCGCAAGCCTTGCTCGATTCACGCGCCCGTGCGCAGCCGGCACCATAGTCGTACCGCCCCATTCCATTGTCCAGAAAGTCATGCTGCAATGCCCCGGCTCCGACCGGTCCAAAGCTCAGGGAAGAGGCCATGCGACGGCGCGATTTCATCCGAACCATTGCTGCACTCGCGGCAGCGAGGCCGGTAGCGGCCTTGGCACAAAAATACCCGTCACGGCCGATCACGATGGTGGTCCCGTTTGCCGCGGGAGGCGCATTCGACGTCTTGGGCCGGATTCTCGCGGCGCGCATGGGTGAGATTCTGGGCCAGCAGATCATCATTGAGAACACCACCGGAGGCGCGGGCATCATCGGCGTCAATCGCGTCGTGAATGCCGCGCCGGACGGCTACACACTCTTGTTGGGCAGCATCGGCACCCATGCATACAACCAGACAATCTACAAAAAGCCGCGATATAACGCCGTCGCCGATTTCACCCCGGTCGCCCTGTTCGCGGAACAGCCGATGGTCCTGGATACCCGCAAGGACTTTCCCGCCGACAATCTTGCCCAGTTCATCGCCTACGTGAAGGCAAACAGCGCGAAGCTGCAATTCGGCTCAGCCGGTGCCGGCACGACGACGCACCTCGGCTGTGCGCTGCTCAATGCGGCGATCGGCGTCAACGTCACTCACGTTCCCTATCGCGGCGGCGGCCCTGCCGCCAACGATTTGATGGGCGGGCAGATCGACTACTTCTGCTCCAACATTGGCGCTTCGCTGCCCCTGATTTTAGGCAAAAGGATAAAGGCGCTCGCAATGCTGTCGCGATCTCGCTCGCCGCTCATGCCGGATTTGCCGACGGCGCAGGAGCAAGGACTTGCTGGATTCGATGTCGTAACCTGGAACGCATTTTTTCTCCCGAGAGGCGCACCTGCGGAAGTCGTGAAAAAGCTGAACGAGGCAACGAGTGAAGCGCTGGACACTCCCGCGATCCAGACCCGCCTGCACGACCTCGGGATTGCGGCTGTCGCGCCCGAGCGCAGGTCGCCGGAGTACCTCGCCAAGCTCGTCGTTGAAGAAATCGCAAGGTGGGAGGGCCCGATCAAATCGAACGGGCTGCAGGTGGATTGATGCATAGGCGTTCCACCCTCCTGTGAGCGAGGCAAATGCAGACAGCGGCCTTCGGCCACCCAGAATCGATCGCGGCTGCCATGGAGGTGCTCGATCGGCATGTCGCGGCGCTCAATGGCGGTGACGCATCCGGATTGGCACAAACGCTGCATTTTCCCCATTACCGGTTGGCCGGCGGTCGCATGAAGGTGTGGGAAGGCCCGGAGACCTACCTGCAGGATTTTCATTCCCGGGCAGGAGAAGAATGGCACCGCAGCGCCTGGGACTTTCGTCATCCGATCAGTGCCGATTCGGAGAAGGTGCACATCGAAGTGCAATTTTGCCGATATCGCGCAGATGGCTCCGTCCTGGGTCGCTATCGCTCAATCTGGGTGGTCGCCTGCCTTGGCGGGCGTTGGGCCGCACAGCTGCGGTCGAGCTTTGCTCCCTAGGGGTACCATCTGAGCGTGCGATCTGACCGCATGAGTTTCCGCCTTGCGGGCCTGGGCAAGAGCCGGCATAGGTTGCCGAACGGTAACTTGAGACGAGCCCGGCTTGGGCCTAAGACCTGCAGTGGCCTTGGGCTCAGGCGGCCGGAAGTTGCGACGGCATGGCTGATCAAAGAGTTTTTGAGCATTCGCGCCAGCTTTTCCTGAGCGCTCGAGAAGCATTGCGGCCGATTCTGCCCAAGCGGCTCCTCGGCGATGTGCCGCTCGTGCCCGTGGTGCGCCTCTCCGGGGTAATCGGCCTGTCTACTCCGCTCAAGCCGGGGCTCACGCTCGCCAATGTGGCACGCCCCCTCGAGCGCGCCTTCGGGATGCGCAACGCGCGTGCGGTCGCGCTCCTGATCAACTCGCCCGGGGGATCTCCGGTCCAGTCGCATCTGATCTATCGCCGAGTCCGCCAGCTTGCGGCGGAAAAGAATGTGCGTGTGATCGCGTTTGCGGAAGACGTGGCCGCCTCGGGCGGTTACATGATCGCCTGTGCCGCCGACGAGATCATTTGCGATGCCTCCTCTATCGTGGGCTCGATCGGCGTGGTCGGCGGCTCCTTCGGATTCGCCAAGCTGATGGAGAAGCTCGGCATCGAGCGCAGGCTCTATACCTCCGGAGAGCACAAGGCGATGCTCGACCCGTTCCTGCCGGAAAACCCAGAGGACGTTGACCGGCTCAAGACGGTTCAGCGTGAAATTCACGAGGGTTTCATTGACCTCGTCAAACAGAGCCGGGGGGCACGGCTCAGGGGTCCGGCGGAAACATTGTTCTCGGGCGAATATTGGACCGGCAGCAAGGCGGTTGCGCTCGGCTTGGCGGACGGTATAGGGGATCTCCGCTCGGTCATGCGCGAACGATTCGGGCAGGATGTGGCGACACCGCTCGTCTCGCCCCCGCGTAATTGGCTAGGTCGTCCGCAAGCCGGCGTGGCGCTTCTCCAGCAGCTCTATGGGCAGGATCGAGATGGATTTGCCCAGGAGATGATATCCGCACTGGAAGAGCGAGCGATATGGTCGCGTTACGGCTTATGATCGGATTCGGCACTGGATAGGAGAAGCTCAATGCCGGCATTTCTCGTCTCTCCCTTCGTCAAAATTGCGCTCGGCGCGCTTGGTGCAGGCATGGTGATCCACTGGGCCGCAAGAGAAGTCCGCCGCATCAATGACGAGCTCGAGCGGATCAGAGCAAAATCACCGGCGGATCCGATTGACCGACGGGCCTTTCCGACCCTGCGGCACGATCCGCGCACCGGCCTGTGGCGGGTCATGTAACCGGTTACCCGCGCACGCTCCACGGTAGCGGAACGCTTATTGAGGCTGGCGCAAACTATTCGCCTTTGATCCCCTTCTCGCGGATTACCTTGCCCCAGCGCGTGATCTCGCTCTCCACGTAGCTGGCGAATTCCGCGGGGCTGTCCGGCGACGGCGTGACCCCGGCATGTCGCAGCTTGCGGCGGATCTCAGGATCCGCGAGTGCGGTATTGAGCGCGCCATTGAGCTTCGCAATCTCGGCGGGCGGCGTGAGTGCCGGAGCGAGGATGCCTGCCCACTGATTGGCTACAGCGCCGGCAAATCCTTGCTCGACCAACGTCGCCACGTCCGGAAAGATCTCGGAGCGGGCCTGCGACGCCGCAGCCAGGACCTTCAGCTTCCCGGCTCTGACCTGAGCGACGATGGTCGGCACATCGGCAAAGAAGCCGTCCAGGCGTCCGGCAAGCAGATCGATCACTCCTTGCGAGGCGCCGCGGTATGGCACAGCCTGAAATCTCACGCCCGCTGCCTCCTCGTAGAGTACCAGCGCGAGATGCGAGATGGCCCCGAGCCCGGTGACACCAATGCTCATGGGGCGCGACTTCTGCCTTGCCAGATCTGCGAGCTCGCGCGCGGAATGGACCGGCATTGAGGCCTCCACGACCAGCATCGTCGAGTTGCGCACTGCAAGCCCCACCGCCGCAAAATCCTTGCTCGGGTTATAAGGTAGACTGCCGCGCAAGGCTGGGCTGATCGCAACCGCACCTACGGTGGTGAACAGCAGGGTCGCGCCGTCGGGCTCCGCGCGCGCAACGTATTCGGCCGCGATGGCCCCATTGGCGCCGGGCCGATTTTCCACCACGACGCTCCGGCCGAGCTCAGTCGACTGACGCTCTGCCAAGAGGCGCGCGACGAAATCGGTAGTGCCGCCGGGAGTAAACCCGACAAGGAGCTTGATCGGACGGCTGGCACGATCCTGGGCGAGCGACGGATGCAGCGCGGCCAGCGCCAGCAAAACGGCATGAACCAGCAAACGGTTGACGAGAAACATGCGGCGAGCATAGCAACGTGCACTGCGGTCGTCATCGCAGGACTTGCGAGCGCCCGTGCCGGATTCTTGACCGCTGCGTGCGCGGTCATTAGGTCTACGCGGCGATGTGCGCCGCATCTCGATGGCTGGCGAGCCCATGAGCCGCGATCTTCCCGAGCACATGCGCCCGGAGCGTTCATTCCAGGGATTGATCCTGGAGCTGCAACGATACTGGGCGAACCATGGTTGCGTGATCCTGCAGCCCTATGACATGGAGGTAGGTGCGGGCACATTTCATCCCGCAACCACATTGCGTGCGCTGGGACCTAAGGCGTGGAACGCGGCTTTCGTGCAACCCTCGCGGCGGCCGAAGGACGGACGCTACGGCGAGAACCCGAACCGCCTGCAGTACTATTACCAGTTCCAGGTCATCCTGAAACCGTCACCCGAGGACATCCAAGAGCTCTATCTCAATTCGCTCTATGCCATCGGCATCGATCCCGAGCTTCACGATATCCGCTTCGTCGAGGACGACTGGGAATCTCCGACGCTTGGCGCCTGGGGATTGGGATGGGAATGCTGGTGCGATGGGATGGAAGTTTCGCAGTTCACCTATTTTCAACAAGTTGCCGGTTTTGAATGCGCGCCGGTATCCGGCGAGCTGACCTACGGGCTCGAACGACTTGCCATGTATGTTCAGGGCGTTGATCGCGTGTTCGATCTCAATTTCAATGGCCGAGAGGGCGAGCAAAAAGTGACGTATGGGGATGTATTTTTGCAGGCGGAGCAGGAATACTCGCGCCACAACTTCGAGCTCGCCGATACGGCCATGCTGTTTGAGCAGTTCAGGATGGCGGAGCAGGCCTGCCGCCAGTACATCGATGCCGGCTGGGTCGCCGCGGGCAACGGCCGCCGGCACCTCATGGCATTACCCGCATACGACCAGTGCATCAAGGCAAGCCATGTATTCAATCTGCTCGACGCGCGTGGCGTGATTTCCGTTACCGAGCGTCAGAGCTACATTCTGCGCGTACGCGAGCTCGCCAAAGCGTGCGGCGAGGCATGGCTTGCGACCCCGGCAGGAGGAGGATCAGCATGAGCGCACCGCCCGAAATCGGCGGACGTCAGCCGCTGCCGGTCAATGTCGAGGCCGGCAAGAGCTATTGGTGGTGTGCATGCGGCCGCTCGAAAAAGCAGCCCTTCTGTGATGGCTCGCATAAGGGGACCCAATTCACTCCGGTGGAGTGGAGAGCGGCAGAGGCGGCGGAAACGTGGTTTTGCGCATGCAAGCGCACGGGAAACCGTCCCTTGTGCGATGGCAGCCACAAAAAGCTGACCTCCTAGTGCGACGAAACACTTCTGGACGCTCCGCCGGGCATGCCCGACCTTCTGCTTGAGCTTTTCTCCGAGGAAATTCCAGCGCGCATGCAGGCGCGCGCCGCGGAGGATCTGCGCAAGCTTGTGACCGACGGGCTGGTGCAAGCCGGTCTGCTATACGAAGACGCAAGAGCTTTTGTAACGCCGCGCCGTTTGACCATTGCGGTGCAGGGGGTCCCCTCCAAGCAGCCCGACGCGAAGGAGGAGAAGAGGGGCCCCCGGGTCGGCGCGCCGGAGGGCGCCATCGCAGGTTTCTTGCGCGCCTCCGGTCTGGCGTCCATCGCCGAGGCCCGAATCCAGCCTGATAAGAAGGGCGACTTCTATGTGGCGGCGATTGAACGACCGGGGCGCGCCGCCATCGAGGTAATCGCTGAAATTCTGCCCGAGGTCATCCGGACATTCCCATGGCCCAAGTCCATGCGATGGGGCGAGCAGTCTGCCAAGGGTGCTTCTGATGGCTCTCCCCTGGACGCCAAAGCTTCCGAGGCCCGCTCGCTCCGCTGGGTGCGACCGCTGCATTCGATTGTCGCAACATTCGGACCGGAAACTGAAGATCCCGACATCGTTCGTTTTCAGGTCGATGGCATTGCCGCCGGCAATGAGACGTGCGGCCATCGTTTCCTGGCGCCGAAGCCGTTCACGGTTCGACGCCTCGATGATTATGCGGCAAAGCTGGAGAAGGCGAAGGTCATCATCGATCGCGAACGGCGCAAGCAGATCATTCTTGCCGACGCCAGAAATCTCGGGTTCGCACAAGGTTATGACCTGGTGGAGGACAGCGATCTCCTCGATGAAGTCGCGGGGCTCGTGGAATGGCCAGTCGCCCTGATGGGCACGTTCGACGAAGCGTTTCTCTCGACCCCTCCCGAGGTCATTCGCGCCACCATTCGCAACAATCAGAAGTGCTTCGTGCTGCGCGATCCACGCAGCGCACAGCTCGTGAGCAAATTCATCCTCGTCGCCAATACCGAGGCTCGCGACGGCGGCAAAGCAATCGTTGCCGGTAACGAGCGCGTGATTCGCGCACGGCTCTCGGATACCAAATTCTTTTATGAAACCGATCTTGCGACCAGGCTCGAGGATCGGCTGCCGAAATTTCAGCAGATCGTCTTCCACGAGAAGCTCGGCACCCAGGCCGAGCGCATCGCGCGCCTGGAGGCGCTGGCGGGGCGGGTCGCCCGTTCAATCGATGCCGACGTGCAGAAGTCCGAACGTGCAGCTCGCCTGTGCAAGGCGGACCTGCTCACCGAGGTGGTGGGCGAGTTTCCCGAGCTGCAAGGGCTCATGGGCAAGTACTACGCCCAAGCGCAGGGCGAGGATGAAGCGGTCGCACATGCCTGCGAGGATCACTACAAGCCGAAGGGGCCGGATGATCTCGTCCCCGCGGAGCCGGTTTCGGTTGCCGTCGGCCTTGCCGACAGGCTCGATCTTCTGATCGGCTTCTGGGCCATCGGCGAGAAGCCGACCGGGTCGAAGGACCCCTTCGCCCTGAGGCGCGCGGCGCTGGGCACAATCAGATTGGTGCTGGCGAACCGGCTGCGCCTGGCCCTCGCAACACTGATCCGCGAGGCTTGGAGCTTGCACAAGGAATCGGGGGCCGCCCGCAGGAGCCGCCCTGAAGCGTTCATTCCCGATCTTCTCGCCTTCTTTGCCGATCGTCTGAAGGTTCAACTGCGCGAGCAAGGTGCGCGACATGACCTGGTAGATGCCGTTTTTGCCCTCGCCGGGCAGGATGACATTGCTCTCATGGTCCGGCGCATCGAGGCGTTGGGAAAGTTTCTCGATACGGAAGACGGCAAGAACCTCCTTGCCGGATACCGGCGTGCGACCAACATCATTCGAATCGAAGAAAAGAAGGACGGGCGCGAATACGTGGGTGCCCCCGATTCCTCTCTCTACCGCCAGGCGGAAGAGCGGGAATTGTCGCAAGCGATTGCGACGACGAGAGCGGAGGTGGCAGTGGCCAGCGCGCAAGAGGACTTTGAGGCAGCGATGCGCAGCATGGCGAAGCTTCGCCCTTATGTCGATGCTTTCTTCGACAAGGTGACGGTGAACGTGACCGAGGGACCCGACAAGCAGCTCCTGCGGGAGAACAGATTGAAACTGCTCAACGAGATTCGAGAGGCCACTCGCTCGGTTGCAGATTTTTCACGCATCGAGGGCTGAAAATAAGGGCTGCGCGGACCAAATATCCGAAATTTGCAGCTGCTCACATCGGGGGACGACAAAGGCCGGGATCGGTGATTGAGCCTCTTGGAACCGGTCGCACACCCCGTCATTATTGTCCTGCTTGCCAAAACCGGAGATTCCCATGACCATCACAGCTGCCCATATCAGCCCATTAATTGCCTTGATAGCCGGCATCCTGATTCTGATCGTCCCGCGCCTTTTGAACTATATAGTTGCAGTTTATCTGATCCTGGTCGGCATCATGGGCCTGAACGCAATTCACCATTTCATCCGCTGAACCGCTCATGACCAAACCGAGCCCGCGCCGCACGCCCTCCCCAAAAAAGACCGTCCGATCTGTACCCGCCAGCTCCGGTAAGACGGGTCGATCTGGCAAGACCGCGAAACGTCCCGCCTCGGCGGAGCGCGCGGGCGAGGCCAAATGGGTCTACAGCTTCGGGAACGGCTCCGCTGAACGCCGTGCGGAGATGCGCGACCTTCTCGGCGGCAAGGGCGCAGGTCTCGCCGAGATGGCAAATCTAGGGCTCCCGGTCCCGCCGGGTTTTACCATCACGACAGCCGTGTGCAGCTATTACTATCAGAATGGGAGCACCTACCCTGCGAGCTTGAAAGACCAGGTCACCGCCGCGCTCGATCGCGTGGGGCGCATCGTGGGGAAGGGATTCGGGGATACCGAGAACCCCCTGCTTGTTTCGGTACGCTCGGGCGCTCGCGCATCCATGCCGGGCATGATGGACACGGTGCTCAATCTTGGCCTTAACGATCAAACCGTGGAGGCGCTGGCCAGGAGGTCCCAGGACAATCGATTTGCCTACGACTCCTATCGCCGCTTCATCACGATGTATTCCGACGTGGTGCTGGGCGTCGGCCACAGTCACTTTGAGGAAATCCTGGACGACTACAAGGACAGGCACGGCTACACGCTCGATACGGAGCTTACAGCCGGGGATTGGATCGAGCTCGTGCGGCTCTTCAAGGAGCGGGTGGAAGAGGAGCACGGAGAGCCTTTCCCTCAGGATCCCCACGCCCAGCTTTGGGGGGCTATCGGCGCGGTCTTCGGATCCTGGATGAACCAGCGCGCCATCACGTATCGCCGTCTGCACAACATCCCCGAAAGCTGGGGAACGGCGGTCAACGTTCAGGCCATGGTATTCGGGAACATGGGCGAGACCTCCGCCACCGGTGTAGCGTTCACCCGCAATCCCTCGACCGGCGAGAAGCGGCTATACGGCGAGTTCCTGATCAACGCGCAGGGCGAGGACGTAGTCGCCGGCATCCGCACCCCGCAGGAAATTACCGAGACGGCGCGCCGGGAAGCGGGCTCCAATAGCCCATCGATGGAAGCGGCGATGCCGGAGACGTTCGATGAGCTCACCCGGATCTATGCTCTCCTCGAGCGGCACTATCGCGACATGCAGGATCTGGAGTTTACCGTCGAGCAGGGCAAGCTCTGGATGCTGCAGACGCGCACCGGCAAGCGCACCGCCAAGGCAGCGCTGAAAATCGCGGTCGACCTCGCCAATGAAGGGCTGATCACGCACAAGGAGGCCGTCAACCGGATCGAGCCGTTGTCGCTCGATCAACTGTTGCACCCGACCATCGACCCCACCGTGGAGCGCCAGGTGATCGCCACCGGGCTTCCCGCCTCTCCCGGCGCCGCGTCGGGAGAAATCGTCTTGTCGGCCGATGAGGCCGAGGCGCTCAAGGCAAAGGGCAAGAAGGTCATTCTGGTGCGGGTGGAAACCTCGCCGGAGGACATTCACGGCATGCATGCTGCGGAAGGGATCCTCACGACCCGAGGCGGCATGACTTCCCACGCCGCTGTGGTTGCAAGGGGCATGGGCAAGCCGTGCGTCTCCGGCGCCGGCTCGCTGCGGGTGGACTATGCCGCCGGAACTGTGAGCGTTGCCGGGCGCACGCTGCGGCATGGCGACGTGATCACCATCGACGGCTCGACCGGCCAGGTTCTGCTCGGTCGCGTGCCCATGAGCGAGCCGGAGCTGTCGGGTGAGTTCGCAATCCTGATGGGCTGGGCCGACGAGCTGCGCAAGCTCGGTGTGCGTGCCAACGCGGATACTCCGAACGACGCGAGGATCGCCCTGAAGTTCGGCGCGGAAGGCATCGGGCTCTGCCGCACGGAGCACATGTTCTTCGATGAAGGTCGCATCCGCGCCGTGCGCGAGATGATTCTCGCGGATGACGAGCCGTCGCGGCGCGCTGCCCTTGCCAAGCTGCTGCCTATGCAGCGCACCGACTTCACCGAGCTGTTCGAGATCATGCAGGGTCTTCCGGTCACGATCAGGCTTCTCGACCCGCCCTTGCACGAATTCCTTCCCCACACCGAGGACGAGATCGCCGAAGTCGCTGCCGGGATGAATGCAGACCCCAAGAAGCTTGCGGATCGCGCGCGCGAGCTGCATGAATTCAACCCAATGCTCGGCTTTCGCGGGTGTCGTTTGGCGATCGCCTATCCCGAGATCGCCGAGATGCAGGCGCGCGCGATCTTCGAGGCGGCGGTTGCAGCCGCAGAGCGCACGGGCAGGCCGGTGGTCCCGGAGATCATGGTCCCGCTCATTGCCAGCAAGGCCGAGCTCGATCTCGTCAAGGCGCGGATCGATGCTATGGCGCACGCCGTTGAGCAGGAGCACAAAGCCAGGGTCCGCTATCAGGTCGGCACCATGATCGAGCTGCCGCGTGCGTCATTGCGGGCCGGCGAGATCGCCCAGAGCGCCGAGTTCTTTTCCTTCGGCACGAATGATCTGACGCAGACGACGTACGGGATCAGCCGCGACGACGCCGCGAGCTTTCTCGGAGCCTACATGTCGCGCGGGATTCTCCCCGCGGACCCGTTCGTTTCCGTCGACCGCGAAGGGGTAGGTGAGCTCATGCGCATCGGGGTGGAACGCGGTCGCGCGGAGCGGCCCAAGCTCAAGGTCGGCATCTGCGGCGAGCACGGCGGAGATCCGTCCTCGGTCGCCTTCTGCCATCAGATCGGGCTCGACTACGTCTCATGCTCGCCGTTCCGCGTGCCCATTGCGCGGCTATCCGCGGCCCAGGCCGTTGTCAGCGATCAGAGATCGGTCGGCAGGCATCAGGCTCGATCTGATGCCTGATGCCTGCTAACTGATCCCTGCTCAACTGACCACCTTGTGCAGGAAATTTTCGACCTCGCCTCGCAGCTCCGAAACCGCTGCTTCGACCGCCTGCGAGCCGTCGAGCACGGCATTGGCTGATGCACGGGTGTGGGTCGCCGCCTCGCTTACTTTTCCCAGCACGGAACCGACGATGCTCGTCTCCTCCGCGGCATGGGTGACGTTCGAGGAAATCTGACCCGTGGCTGCGCTCTGCTGCTCCATCGAGGCGGCCACAGCAGACGTATATTTGTTGATCTCGCGCATGCGGTCTGCGATGCGGCGAATGGCTTCCACCGCTTCCGTTGTCGAGGACTGCACCCCCAGGATCTGTGCGGCAATGTCCTCGGTGGCTTTGGCGGTCTGAACGGCCAGCGTCTTCACTTCAGAGGCAACGACGGCAAAACCGCGTCCGGCTTCCCCGGCGCGTGCCGCTTCGATCGTGGCATTGAGCGCCAGAAGGTTGGTTTGGCCGGCGATGTCGCGGATCAACTTGACCACATCGCCGATCTTCTGCGCGGCAATCGCCAAGGTCTCGATCTGACCATCCGTCGCCTTCGCCTCTTCCACTGCCGCCTGGACCACACTGTTGGTGAGCTCCAGCTGGCGTCCGATCTCGGCGATGGAGGTGATCAGCTCGTCGGCGGCAAGCGCAGCCGTTCTGACGCTTGCGGTCGCCTGGCTCGAAGCGTTCACGGCGCCCCGGGCACGCTCGGAAGTGTCATTGGATGAAGTCGAGAGCGTGCTGGCCGTGGCCTTCATGGCGTCGGCGCTGCCGTCGACGGTCCGTAACAACCCATTCATACGCTCCCGGAAAGCCGTGATCGCCGCCTCGACCATGGCGCGACGTTTTTCACGCGCCGCCATTTCATCCCGCTCCTTCGCGAGCTGCTCGCGCTCCGTGATATCCTCGTGGGTTCCGAGCCAACCTCCCCCTGGCATCGGCCGGTTGATCACGTAGATCCTCCTTCCGTTTCCGGAATCGACCACGTTGTTGGCCGTCCTGCCTTCGTTGAGTGCAGCCATCAGCGCCCGGCGGTATTCTTCGGCCGTGCCGGGCAGGCTGCCAAGTGAAGCGCGATATTCGAGAACCTCGAGAAGCGTCCGGCCGGGTCTGACAACTTCGCTCGAAAGCCCGTACATCTCGATGTAGCGCTTGTTGCACAGGATCAGGCGCTCGTTCCCATCATACATGCACAGGCCCTGCGACATATGATCGACGGCCGAGATCAATTGCCGCTTTTGGCGGCCAGAGCGTCGGCTGGCAACGGCAAGCACGCCAACGAGACAAAGCAAGGCGATAAAGGGCGCGAGTTGCCCGAGTTGCAATTCGATCGAAGGGAGCATCTGCCTACTTTCCGTTTGGGCAGGATTATCCTCGCTTCGCCTTGCCGCGAGGTTAAGGATTCGTTCCGATTCGGGTCGCGCTTTCGAATCAACCGGCAGGTTCGAGCCTCGCAGCCGCGAGCCGTCGTTTTCTCATGGCGATAATGCGGCGCTGAATACGGTTAACGCGAAAGCAAGCCTGAGGCGGCAATAAAAAATCGTCGCAATTGCGCCATGACGGTGCCTTGACGCGACAGGAGTATGCACCTGCGTTCGGGGCTGGGGGTCAGCTGGGGATGCGTTGGTCATGGGGAGGGCCGAAGGCGGGCCTGAAGGCGCCTTTCGGCTTGGGGGTTCTCATACTGCTGACATTGCAGAGCAGTGTCGGCCGTCAGGATCTCGCGGCGCTGATGGCGCGCCAGCCTGTGTCTGCGGGGCGTTCGCAAGGAGCGCACGTCGCATGGTCTTTGAGCACCGACCCTGAGCAGACATTCCAGGTCGCGGATGCGACTGGAGGATGGGTTCCCGTCTCCCCGGGTTATACGCTCGCCGGCTTCGATCCGCGCAGCAACGGGTCAATTCAGGAGCGCATCGCTACAGAGAAAGAGATTTATGGGGCTGGCCGATCGGTCGTCGACCGCAGCCGCAAGAGTGATTATGCCTTGTCACGCAAAGGCGACCGCCTGGTTTCAGCCACGCGCGCAGATCAGTCCAAATCCGTGGCGCGGAACGAGGATTCACAAACAGCATCGCCCCGGGAGCAGGAGCCACAGCATCATGTGGGCTCGTCGGATCTGGTAGAGCGAAAGGAGTTGGCGAGCATCACCGCGAATGCGACCGCGTCTGGTGTGCGACCGCGCGCCGAGCGGCAGCCGGAATCATCCGGAGCACCAACGGAAATTCGTGGATCTTCGAGTGGGGCAGAATATCGTGTTGCGACCGTCTCGCCGCAAAGCGCAGACCTTGCCTACCCGGTGCTTGCACCGGCCTCTCAGGCAAGAACGGACAATGTGCGGATCGGCCGCGACAAGGCCTCGCAGCAGATAGACGCACGTGAGCCCGATCCAAAGCTTCCGCCGTCACCGCTTTATTTCGGCGCTCGCCCCATGGGTCTGAAGCTTGCTGCGCTCGAGCCGTGGACGCCGGGAGACGAGCCCCACTTCGTGGACTTCGGCCATGCGCAACCGACAGACGCTGCGGCTGCAGCCGATCCCTTGAACAGGTCTGCAACAGTGACCGAGGAATCCACCTTCAAGCTTGCAGCGCTGCCGCCAAATGGCGCCGCAGCGGGCGACGGGGGTGACATCTTCGACGTGCCTGTCGACAGGGCCGATCTGCCCCCGATCTTCGATCCGAGCGGGAAGGACGAGGCGGGCAAGGGCGGGGAGACCGTGGCGCCGAAGGGCGAGGTAACGGGCGCAGACAAGCGGCCAATGTCGCCGGCGGAGTGGCTCAAGCTCGACGAGAGGGGTCGCGCGAAAGCGGAGAAATGCCTCGCCGAAGCGGTTTATTTCGAGGCACGCGGCGAGGCCGTGCTCGGACAGGTGGCCGTTGCCCAGGTCGTGCTCAACCGCGCCTTCTCGGGGAAATACCCCGATTCTGTCTGTGGAGTCGTCTATCAGAACGCGCACCGGCACCTCGCGTGCCAGTTCACCTTCGCCTGCGACGGGATTCGCGATGTCATTCGTGAGCCCGACATGTGGGAGCGCGCCAAGAAGATCGCCGCTGAAATGCTCGACGGCAAGCTGTGGCTGCCGGAAGTGGGCAAGGCCACACATTACCATGCGACCTACGTGCATCCGGGGTGGGTGCGGGAGATGAAAAAGATGCACAAGCTTGGCGTGCACATCTTCTATCGCCCGCGCTCGTGGGGTGACGGCGCGGACGCGCCGGAATGGAGCGACCCGGATACGACGCAGTCGGTGGCAAAAACCCTGTAGGATTTTCATGCGCCGGCCGCCGCGGCGGCTGCGCTTGGGCAGCGGGGGGCTCCGGTTTCGCCACACCCGGTGCAGACGAAAGTTGCTCCCCAGCCAGGCCTCCAAGGCTCGCAAGCCGCGGGGCTGTTATGCGCAGTTGCCCGAGCCAAAGCGCAGTTCTTTATTGGGAGAGATTGAGCCAGCAGCTAGAACATCCGAGGCTTCGATTCATGTAAGACTTCACCGGGATCATTTCCTCATGACGGTTGCACCTTTCGCCCCAGCGCGTTCTCTGGCGGGAGATTGGCGAAGGCCTGCCCTTATCGTGCTCTGTGGCTGTCTCATCTCGGTCATCAGTTTTGGCCCGCGTTCAAGCCTTGGGTTCTTTCTGACGCCGCAGTCGCAGGCAAACGGCTGGGGCCGGGATGTATTCGGCCTTGCGCTTGCGGCGCAAAACATCCTTTGGGGCCTCGGTCAGCCCACCGCGGGCATCCTGGCGGATCGTTTCGGGATAGTGCGGGTATTATGCACCGGCTGCATCCTCTATGCCCTTGGTCTTGCGACCATGGCGTTTGCGACGACGCCGCTGCTCCTCGACATCTCGGCTGGATTCCTCATCGGCTTTGGTCTAGCAGGATGCTCGTTCGGTATCGTGCTCGCGGCGTTCGGCAAGCTGTTGCCCGAGCGCTGGCGGTTGCCCGCATTCGGTGCGGGCACGGCCGCGGGCTCATTCGGGCAATTCCTGTACGCGCCGCTCACCGTGTCGCTGATCGATGGCGTGGGCTGGCAGGAGACCCTGGTGATCTTCGGCCTGGTCATGCTGCTGGTGGCGCCGGCCTCGCTCGCGCTTGCCACCCGAAATGCAGGCTCGCGGGTGCACCAAGGCTCCCCACAGTCGCTGCCGCAGGCGCTCTCCGAGGCGTTCGCGCAGCGCTCCTACATTCTGCTCGTACTGGGCTATTTTACCTGCGGGTTTCAACTCGCATTCATTACCGTGCATTTGCCGGCCTTTCTTGTTGACCGCGGACTGGCCGCTGAGGTTGGCGGCTGGACCATTGCCGCCATCGGGCTCTTCAACATCATGGGCTCGCTGGCATCGGGCTGGTTGGGCAACCTGATGCCGAAGCGCTATCTGCTGTCGCTCATCTATGCCGCGCGCGCTCTCGCCATTTTGGTGTTTATCGCATTCCCGGTCAGTGCAGCCTCAGCGCTTCTGTTTGGGGCAGTCATGGGCCTTCTTTGGCTGTCCACTATCGCGCCCACCAACGGCATCATCACGGTGATGTTCGGCACCCGTTGGCTCGCAACCCTCTCCGGATTTGCGTTTTTCAGCCATCAGGTCGGCGGCTTTCTCGGCGTATGGCTCGGCGGAGTGGTGTTCGAGCGAACGGGCTCCTACGACTCTGTCTGGTATCTCTCTATACTGTTTGGCCTTCTCTCAGCGCTTATCAACTTGCCGATCGTCGAAAAACCCGTGCACCGCGCGGTGGCCCCGGCTTGAGAGCAAAGATCGTGAAAAACGCTACTGGACGAATAGCCCCGAGTACGGAAGAATATTGAGCCTATACTTTTTGTTCCTTTTTCTTGTCCTGCGTGCTCGGGTTCTGCAATGGCGTCCTTTAAAGCGATCGTGATTGAAAAGGCCGACTCCGGCCAGAAGGCCGCGCTCACTGATTTCGAAGAAAGCAGTCTCATGGACGGTGACGTAACCGTCGGAGTCGAATGGTCGACCGTCAACTATAAAGATGGGCTTGCAATTACCGGCAAGGCACCGGTGGTACGGCGCTTTCCCATGATCCCCGGCATCGACTTCGCCGGAACGGTAGAATCCTCCAGCCACCCCGAATGGAAGCAGGGGGACAAAGTAATTCTCAACGGCTGGGGCTGCGGCGAGACGCATCTCGGCGGCTATGCGGAGAAGGCGCGGGTCAAGGGCGACTGGCTCGTTGGGCTTCCGCGCGGCATGACCGCACGGGAGGCGATGGCGATAGGTACCGCAGGCTACACCGCCATGCTTGCGCTTATCGCCCTCGAGCGCCATGGGATCAATCCTGCGAGCGGCCCGGTGGTGGTCACGGGCGCTGCTGGCGGTCTGGGCTCCGTTGCAGTTGCAATTCTTTCCAAGTGTGGCTTTGATGTCACGGCCGCAACCGGCCGCCGTGCGCAAGCCGATTACCTCAAGGAGCTGGGCGCCACGGAGATCATCGACCGCGCGGAGCTCGCCGGACCCGCGAAAGCATTGGCAAAAGAGCGCTGGTCCGGGGGTATCGACACCGTCGGCTCCACCACCCTTGCCAATATGCTCTCGATGACACGCTACGGCGGAGCCGTTGCAGCGTGTGGATTGGCGGGCGGCATGGATTTGCCGGGTTCCGTCGCTCCGTTTATTCTACGCGGTGTATCGCTTCTCGGAATTGACTCGGTGATGCGGCCAAAGCCGGACCGAGATCTTGCCTGGCGGCGATTGGGGAGCGACCTTGATCGGGGGAAGCTTGCGGCCATGACCAGCGAGATCGGGCTCGGCGAGGTCATCCACGCCGCCCGGGAGATCATCGCGGGGCGCGTGCGCGGGCGGATCGCGGTCGGGGTCTAGCTGAAAAGTTCAGGATTTGTCGATGAAGCTCGGGCATGCTTGTGCCTGATTCGCGTGGTTAATCGCCGGTATACACAGGGCGTTCGGCGGTAGCGGGATGGGGGGATCGATGATTGCGCGCCTGGTGGCTTTGCTCGTCTTGTTTGCTACCGGCCCGGCCGTGGCCCAAAGCATGAATGCCGAGCAAGCCAAGCGCTTCGTGACCGGCAAGTTGTTCGCCTTCAACTGCATCGACGGCTCGCGCGGGCTGGGCCGCATCTATGCCGATGGCTCGGTGATCGGCACGATCCAGTTCAACGGCTCAGGACCTGTAAAATCGGTATGGCTGCCTCCCGGAACCTTGCGCGTGAAGGGTGCAGCGATTTGTGCGTCGCTCAAGGGGCTGTCGTTCGAGCCGTGCTTCAATCTCACCCGAACCGGCGGCGAGAGCTTCCGCGGGGCGGTTAATGGGTTGGGCATGGTAGCTTACTGCGATTTCACCCGCCGCATGAGTGTAGCGGGGCTCGGTCCCCGTCCCTATCTGGGCGAGCCGGTCACGCTCGATACACCCCACGCTGGCGTGCACGAGCACAGGTGAACCGGTTGCTGGCACCGTATCCGTCGATCTAGGTGCCGACGGTCACAGCGACGGCTTGCGGAAAAAGCAGCCGCTGATAAAGCCAGCCGATCCCCAGTAGGACAATGCCGAGCCCAATGAAAGACAGGGCTTGGTAGATTCCCGTGAGTCCTTGCATGTCCACCAGGAAAACCTTCAGCACGCTCAGTATCACGACCGCGGCGGAGGCAAATCGCAGCGCCTGTGAGCGCAGGTGCACGCCCGTCAGCAGCAGTACCACGCCAAACGCGAGCCACACGACCGAGTAGGCGTACTGCTCGGCGCTGCTCATGGGGCCGCGGGTCAGGACCTCGCCATGGAACAGGGTTCGTACTTCCAGCGAGAGATATCCAACTGCGAGCGCAACGGCTGCAATCGCTGCCACGGCGCTGTACTGTTGCGGCCGAGCTCTGCGCGCTATGAGCGCGAGCGCCGCAGCCAGTCCTGCCGGTAGCGCGTAACCAAGCAGAACGAAATTGACGAAGCGACCTCCGACCGGCTCTCCGGTCACAAGCGGATTTTCTGCAATGCCGAGTCCGAGCACGACCGCTGCCAAGGTCAACGCTGCAATTATCAGGGCGCCGATGTCATGCACCTTGCTGCTCGTACGGCGGCGCAGGCGCTCCAATCCGATGGTCATGGCCAGTCCGAGCGAGACTTGCAGCGCGAGCTCCGCCAATCCGGTGCCCTTGCGGTAGAGGTCGCCGTTATTAATGAAATGCCGGATTTCGAGAAACCCGAAGAGGACGGTCAGGAGGATTGCGCCGGCATCAATCATGCGCGCCGGGACATCGTCGCCCCTGCGACGCAGCAGCCAGGCTCCGAGCCAGAAGGCGGCCGCGGGAATGCCGTAGCCGTAAAACAGCCAATTGAAGATCGGCGTTGTTCCGATGTCATCCCCGACGATGCGCGGCTCCCAGGCGATGCGCCCGACGACCAACACCCCGAGCACGGCAACGAGCACGCGCAATGCCGGCAAGGGCCGCAGTTGCGACACCCAGGCCACGCCCGGCACAGTCAGGGCCAGGCCAACGGTGAGCCACCCCCGCTCGAGCGCCATGGTAAGCGCGAGTGCAAGCGCGGCCACCGCTCCGGTCGCGAACAGAGCAGCACTCGCGGCAAGACCCGGGCGCGGGGCGCGTCTCGACAGCGCTTCGGTCGCGACCACAAAGAGGGCCGCAAGCAGAAGCGCCAACCCTGCAAATGGAATAGAGACGGCAAGGCCTGCAATCCGATAGTACAGACCCGAGAGGATACCGATCGGCGCGAACACAGCCGATGCGCTCCACAGCATCGACACGATAGCTTGGCGCGAGCGTCCCTGGGCTCGGTAGCCGGTGGCACCGAACAGCAGCGCAAACCCGGCACCGAGCACAAGATGCCAGCCGTAACCGGTTTTTTCCGGCTCCGGCACCGCTCCGGCAACTGGACCGGAAGAGGCAACCAGATGTCCAAGGTCGAGATCGACCGCCCAGCTCAGGATTACAAGAACCAAGAGAAAGGCGGCGGCGGGCACTGCCGCGGCTGCGGCTTCAGAGCGCCAGGCAATCGCAACTGTCGTGGCGATGAGCGCAGCAAGGGCGCTCAGCGCAACAGGGTCATGCCGGCTCGCCAAAACCAGACATGTGATCGCCAGCAGGTATGCGGCCAATGCAGCCGAGGACACCGGATCGACTCGGGCGATTTCCTCATCGGGGCCGAGCATCAATCCGGCTACGATGAAAGCGGCGGCCAAGCTGAATCCGGTCAAGACATGGAACACGTGTGCCGGCAATGCCTCAACGCGGACCACACCGACGCCTGGTAACGTCCACACCAAGCTGCAGGCGAGCGCTGCAATGGCGAGCCAGCGCCAAAGCCGCAGGCGCGCCAGCACAAAAGCTGCTGCCGTTACGACCGCCAGGTAGATGTAAAGTGACCAGTAGTCCGGCCGCTGCGAGGCAACCAGCAGGGGCGTGACATACGCACCGAGGAGACCAAGCCCGGCGAGAGCCGGTCCATGCAAGAGCGCAGCAGCAAGCGTCGCGAGCGCCACGATCCCGAGCAGCAGGAACGCCGCACCCGGCGCAAGGAATTGGTAAAGCGCATGGGCGGCATAGATATCGGCATAAGCTACCGTCGTTCCCGCCGCGATCAGGATGCTCGGGATGTTGGCATTGGGCAGGCCGGCATTGCGCGCGAGCCGCTGCGTCCGTCGCGTCCACTCGCCGGCAGCGATGAGAGCTATCGCCAGTAATGCGCCGAGAGTCACTCGCACACGGGGTCCGAGCAGCCCCTGCTCGATCGAGTAGCGCACCAAAAAGATACCGCCTAGCGCAAGCGCGAATCCGCCGACCCAGACCGCCCATTGCGTTCCCAGCCGTTGCTCGAGACTCATTGGAGCAGCTGCGACTGGCGCCGGATGCGGCGCCGGCACTGCGGTGCGCGGAGGAGGCTCAGGTGCCGGCGGAGCTGCGTCTTGCGTCGGTTCCGCAATCATAGTCCGGGGTGGCGGAGGCGGCGGCGGTGACGCGGTGGTCGGAGCGTCGCGCATCACTGGCGTCGCTGCGCGCTCGATTGCTGCCAGCCGCGGTTCCAGCCGGCGCAATTGCTCGGCCAAACTTATCGTCCTGATCAGTGCAATGATCGCAATGAACGGAACTGCGAGCACCAACAACCCAAGCAGAATCAGGAGCGCTTCCATCGAGCCACCATGCCCTCGGTCGTCGGGGACGATGCTATTGCAGTGATCGGGGGAGCAAAAGCGGCATGCAACGAGACCCGCCGAGCATTTCCAACCTACGCACCAGCCAAGTCGCTACCTGATTCGGAGCAAGGGTAAAAACAAGCTATTCGAGGTCGAGTCGAAAAGGATGGCCCTCCTCGGCGATCATGCCGCGTCCGATCGACTCGATCGCTGCGACCATGCGGCCTTCACGTGCGAGAATGCTGTCCGCGAGGGATACAATGCGCGCATTGGGTGTTGCCGTGGGCGACGCCCGGCGCAGCTCATGCGCGATCGCAAGCTCACTGCGACCCGCGTTGAGCGCGCAAGCCGCAACGTATGCTCCCGCCGTCGAGCGGCTGATACCCGCAAAGCAATGCATCACCAGCGGCTTGGTGCGATCCCATGCGCGCACAAAGCTGATGAGCTTGTCGACGTGGTCTTCGCAGGGAATGATATAGCCTTCCAGCGGCATGCTGATATCGTCCATCCCGAGCACGAGATGATTCTTCTCCAGGATATGCTGCGGCCGCTCGACCCGATCCGTGTGCTTGAGCAGGGTGACGATGTGACGAGCGCCGGTCTCATGGACGGTCGCATGAAGGCGTGCAAGGGAGCAGACGTGAATCATTCTCTGAGTACGCTCGAGTGAGAAGAATAAGGAACGGTGACGAGCTCTATATAGGCGATACTTTCTCGGCTCGAAAGCGCAAGTGCATTGAGCGTAAGTGCACCGAGCGATGTGAGCGCATGCTTGACCAGAAGCCGCCAGGTTATTGCTTTTCAACGAGCTTACGGAAGCGATCGAGGTAGCGGGCCTGCGCCATTTCCGCGGGCCATGGCGCAAGATAGTCGCGCTCGATGAGCGGGGAGAATTTGGGCGCAGGGCCGAAGAATCGGCGCGCCTCGTTCAAGGAAAACCCTGCAAGCCGTGTAGCCTCCAGGAAGGCGGCAGAGCGGTCGCAAGTCTTGATCAGATCGACGAGGCTCGCCGGCAGAGCGGGGGGCAATCCGAAGCGCATGTGTATCGCGGACAGCAGTCGCGCTTCGACCGATTTGTAGGCGTCACCGATTACCACCTTGAACGGAGAGATCATGTCTCCGATCACGTATTCGGGCGCGTCATGCAGAAGGACGGCGAGACGATGGCTGCGGTCAAGACGTACGCGTTGATGTGAGATCAATTCGGTGAGCAGCGAATGCTGGGCGACCGAAAAAATGTGAGCTCCTTCGGTCTGTCCGTTCCAGCGCGCAACGCGCGCGAGCCCGTGCGCGATGTCCTCGATCTCGATATCGAGCGGAGAGGGGTCGAGCAGGTCGAGCCTGCGCCCTGACAGCATGCGCTGCCAGGCACGGACCGCATGCGAGCTCGACGCAGGTCTTGTCCTCGCAGACATCAACCAAGCTTGGCCAGCGCAGCATGGCGATGGCAACTGACGACATGATCGTTGACCATGCCCACTGCCTGCATGAATGCATAGACGATGGTCGGCCCGCAGAACTTGAAACCGCGGTTCGTCAGCTCCCTGGAGACACGCCGTGACACAGCGGTTTCCGCCGGCACTTGCGATCTCGAGCGGAAATGGTTCACCCGGGGTCTGCCGCCGACGAACCCCCAAAGCAGCCGCGAAAGCCCATCCTCTTTCTCCATCACATCGAGGTAGGCACGTGCGGAGAGCACGGCCCCTTCGATCTTGGCACGATTGCGCACGATCCCGGCATCCTGCATCAGCTTCTCGATCTTGCGCGGGGTATAACGGGATATGCGTTCGGGCTCGAAATTGTCGAAGGCGCGCCGGAAGTTCTCCCGCTTGCGCAGGATCGTGATCCAGGAAAGCCCGGCCTGGAAGCCGTCGAGCACCAGCTTCTCGTAGAGGGCGCGGTCGTCGTATTCCGGCACGCCCCATTCCTCGTCGTGATACCGGACGTAGAGCGGGTCGAGCTTAGGCCAGGAGCAGCGCGGGAGTCCGTCGGGATGGACAAGGAGGGCGGTCATCTTGGTTGCCTACGAAGCTCATCTTCAATGGCCTGCTGCAAAGGGACCAAACTCTCTGTGACCGTCTGCCAGACCAGGATCTCAAAAACGTTCTGATATTGGTGCCGATAGATATTCCCGGCACCAGCCACATCTTCCCATGGGATCTCTCGATGGCGTTCCTTCACAGCAGGGGGCAATCGGCGAGACGCTTCGGAAATAATTTCCAAGCACCTTACTACCGCATAAAATGTACGCCGATCTACTTGAAAGTCGTCGAACGACATCCGACCGACGAAGCTGCGCGCCAGTCGAATATTTTCAGCCATGTCCTCAAGGACTGCAACATAGGATTTAGAAGGCGTGGACGGCTTCCTTCTCAGCGGAAGGGCGCACGTGGGGTTTGAGCGCTTCCCGGATCACTACGTCGACCGGAGTTGAAAATAATTCGGCCATATAGCGCGTCAGCCGGACGTAGCCGAACAAGTCGAGTCTTGCACTCGGATCCAGGTCGACCATGATATCGACATCACTGTTCGGGCGGGCCTCACCCCGCGCTAACGACCCGAACAGGGCAGCATGCAGTACGCCCCGCGCCTGCAGATCATCCTGATGCCGTCTGAGAATCGCCACTGCTTCCTGGCTGTTCATGAACCGAACCTTATCGCAAGCGGCTGCCCCGGGCCATGCAGGCTACTCCGCCGCCTTCGCATCGCCGGGAAAGGTAAACCGTGCCCAGGCCGGCTTGATCGCCCGCACCTCCACGCCGTCCGCCGTCAGCGGCTCACCGGATGCGAGCGCGTCGCCGAGACGGTCGAGCCGCAGCATTGCAACGCCGCGCCCCTGCGCCGTCGAGCCGAGCGTGCCGATGGACTTGTGCCCCGCCTTCACTGAAGTGCCCGGCTCCGGTGCGAAGCCCCCATAGCTCACCCCGATAGGTCTGGTGCGGGCGGTGCCGCGATGCTCCATGCGGGAAACGACCTCCTGGCCGACAAAGCATCCCTTGCCGAAATCGACCCCGCCGAGCTGGTCCATGCCGGTCTCGTGGGGGAAGGCATCTCCATAGATGAAATCGAGCCCTCCGCGGGGGATCGCGAGCGCAATCCGGTGCGTCTCGTAGGCCGACGCATCCACCAGCTCGGCGCCGAGCGCGGCCGCTGCCTCGGTCGCGAGATGCGGCGGGAGCATGCAGCGCATGCCCAGCTCGGCGATGCGCGGATCGGCATAAAGCAGGCCGAATTCGGTCCTGGGGCTGCCGTTCCAGATTGCCATTACGCCGAGAATTTCCGACAAATCTTCGACGATCACTTTCGCGCGGAGCTTATAGAAATTGAAGCGCTCAACCAGCGTCGGCGCGAGCGCGCGGGCACAATCGAGGAAGAAACCGCCGCCCTCGCCGGGATCCGCCTCGGCGACGATGAAGTCTCCGACGATCTTTCCTTGCGGCGTCAGTAAAGCGGCGAATGCGGCATGCGCGGGATCAACCCTGGCGATGTCGTTCGTCATGAGTCCATTGAGGAACCTGCGCGCGTCGTCACCGGCGATTTTGAGGACACCGCGGTCGGGAAGCAGCGCAGCTTGCATGTCGGAGTTTTATGCCAGGGCAATCGGTTGAAATTTAGGTCTGATCGCGTCAGCCCACAAGGCCTGCCCCGGAGCGGCTGCAAGCCCTCTACTGTCTTGTCAGCATCAGGGAGAACTCACCCCGGCGGATGCGCAGGGCGAGCCCCTCGGCGAAACGAGCGGCGGGCTCCTCCCCGTAGGTAGAGACGAATTCGGCAAAGGCGGCAAAGAGGCATGCCTGTGCGAGGCAATCCCCGTCGATGCCCTCGATCCGAGCCTCCTGCCAGGCCTCGTGCAGATAGGCGAGCGCAAGACGCTTGTGCTCATGCTCAGGAGCCTGCCCCTGCGGCTCGATCATCGGTATTTCCGTATCATTTGCGGCCGGGTCCCCGCGGCCATTCTCCGCGACAACAATCTAGCACGCAGGCGCTGTGCGGCCAGATTCAAATACCGGAACAGTTAACGCCCGCGGCTTGCTCTATCAGTTCGCGTAACGCGCGGTTACGTCGCGAATGAGCTTGGAGCCTTCCTCCAGATAGCGGCGGATGACAAGGTCAGCCGCCGGCGTGCAGGTGCGGTAGGTTAGCTGATATCCGCGGTAGCCCCGATTGAAGCTCGCGATCATGCGGGAGCGGCGCTCGGACTGGGGAGTTTCGGCATCGATCAACGCCTGCATCTCGTTGCGCCACTTCTGGCCCTCGTTCGCCCCGCAGATGCCGCGCAGATAATGCAGAGCGCCAAGGATTTCGGCAAGCCGTTGCAGGCTGGGGTCGAACGGTGCCGCGGCAACCTCGGCACGCGCCGGTGCGCCCGCTGCAATGAGCAAGATCGAGGCCAGCAACAGGACGCGTCGAAACATGGGTGGACAGGAATCTGCGCTGTCGGCTCAAGGTCCAATCGCTGTAGCCGGTAATTGTGGCGGTGCAACACGACGGAAAAAAGGCGTGCACGCATCGGCGTCTATGCCGGCGAGTTTCGCCGCTCGTAGGCTGCCGCGACGATTTCCGCAAGGCCGGGAGTAGTGGGCAGCGCGGCAAGCTCGGCGGGCTCGATCCACCTCGCCTCGCTGAGCTCCTCGTTAAGCACGGCCTCGCCGGCGCGCCAATGCGCTGCAAAGCACAGGATTACGAAATGCCGCTCCACGCGATTCTCGGTGTCCCGCACGATCGTCTCGCGAAAGCCGGCGAGCCCGATCGGCTCTATGCTCATCCCGGTCTCCTCGGCAATCTCCCGGGTAACGGCCTCGGTGAGCCGCTCGCCCACCTCGACCACGCCGCCGGGCAGGCTGAAGAGGCCGTGCGCGGGGGGTCGCGCGCGCCGCACGATCAGGAACCTGGCCGGACGCAGGATAACGGCGCTGACGGCGAGAAATGGCCGCTGGGGATAGGCTCGCGGGTCGGCCACGGAAATGCGCTCCGGATGGATTATGTGAGCGGTTCCGCCGCGGTTGGGGCGGGTATCGTTAAGACAAGCTTACCCGAAGGCACCCGCGATGTGCGGACGATATCTCATCCTGTCCTCGCCCGAGGCGTTCCGCCGACTCTTCGCCTATGCGCAGGAGCGGGCCTTCCCTGCGCGCTACAATGTGGCCCCCACCCAGCCTGTCCCGATCGTGCGAGCGGCCGAGGGGGAACGACAGTTTGCGCTGGTGCGTTGGGGCCTCATCCCCTCCTGGGTCAAAGACCCCCGCAGCTTCAGCTTGCTCGTGAACGCGCGCGCGGAGTCGGTCAATGCCAAGCCAGCCTTCCGCAACGCCATGCGGCGCCGCCGCTGCCTCCTCCCCGCCGACGGCTTCTACGAGTGGAAGCACGAGGCAGGCCGCAAGCACCCGTTTTGCGTCCGACCGACGGATCGCCTCCCACTCGCCTTTGCCGGGCTTTGGGAGACCTGGATGGGCCCGAACGGCGAGGAGATGGAAACGGCGGTCATCATTACCACGCCGGCAAACCGCGACCTCTCACTATTGCACCCGCGCATGCCTGCGATCGTCTCTCCCAGTGCGTTCGACATGTGGCTCGACTGCAGCCGCGTCGATGCTCTAACTGCAACCGCTCTGCTCGGGCCTGCGCCGGAAGGGCTGCTCCAATCGTATGAAATCTCACCGGCGGTAAACCGCACCGCCAACGACGGTCCTGCATTGATTGAGTCCCTGCGCCAGCAGCCTGCGTCAGCGGAAACGGTCACGCCCACGGCTGCGGCAGCCAAATCCAAGCCCAACCCGGCGCGCGGGAAAGGCGACTTGCAGCCCTCGTTGTTCGATGACCTCCCCTGATCGCCGATTCTGTGGGGCGGGCAAAATCGCCTACAGATCCATCCGCGACCAGGGCTGGTCGCTGGTCCCGCGGTGGCCGATGACAGGGGCGAGGCATGCCTTGCCCCTGCGAAAGCAACAAAAACCGTCGCCATCTCCGCATGCATTACTGGGGAAGCATCCCGGTCGAAGCCAGGGACAAGATTTGCCCGCCCTTTCCCGTAGGTCCGCCTACAGCACCTTGCCCGGATTGAGAATGTTCTTGGGATCGAGGGTGCGCTTGAGGGTGCGCATGAGCTCGAGCGCGACCGGGTCCTTCACCTTGGGCAGGAGATCGCGCTTGAGAACACCAACACCGTGCTCAGCAGAGATCGAGCCGTCGAATTTGCCTACCACCTCGAACACAGCCGCGTTGACCTCATCCCACCGCTTGAGGAAGGACGTCTTCTCTGCCCCGACGGGTTGCATGACGTTGTAATGAATGTTCCCGTCGCCGAGATGTCCAAAGGGAAGCGGACGGGCCTCTGGAATGAGCGCGGCCACAGCCGCATCCGCCTGCCGTAGAAACGCGGGAACCGTCGCAACCGGCACCGAGATGTCATGCTTGATCGAGCCGCCTTCGAAGCGCTGCACTTCACCGAACACCTCGCGGATGCGCCAGAACATCTTCGCCTGTTCGAGGCTGCCGGCGATGGTGGCGTCGTTTACCAGTCCGTGATCGAATCCTTCCGCCAGAATTTCTTCCAGCGTCCCGCGCAGGCCGGAGCGCGCCTGGGATGAAAGCTCGATCAGCACGTACCAGGGGTGCACCTGTGGCAGCGGATCGCGGCAGCCCGCGGCGTGGCGCAACACGAGGTTCACTCCCTCGCGCAGCATCAGCTCGAAACTGGTAACCTCGCCACCGCTGCGCTCGGTTGCAAGTCCAAGGAGATCGAGCGCAGCCTCGGGAGACGGGACGCCGAGGAACGCCGTCTCGATCGACCGCGGCCGCGGGACCAGGCGCAACACCGCCGCAGTGATCACACCCAGCGTGCCTTCGGCGCCGATGAACAGGTTGTTGAGATCGTAGCCGGTATTGTCCTTCTTCAACTTGTTGAGGTTGCGGAGCACGCGTCCGTCTGCGAGCACCACTTCGAGGCCCAGTGCGTGCGAGCGGGCAATACCGTAGGCCAGCGCCGCCGTCCCCCCGGCATTGGTGGAGAGATTGCCGCCGATAGTGCAGGTCCCCTCCGACGGCAGCAGCTGCGGGTAGAGCCGGTCCACCGCGGCCGCTGCCTCGCGCGCCCGCAACAGCGTCACCCCGGCCTCGCAAGTCATGGTGTTGGAGATCGGGTCCAGTTCGCGGATGCGGTCGAGACGATTGAGCGAGAGCACGAGCTCGCCGTGCAGCGGGGTCTGACCTCCCACCAGCCCGGTGTTTCCTCCCTGCGGCACGACCGGGGTCCCCGTCTCGTTCGCAAGCCGCAGGATCTGCGCGATCTCCTCGACCGTCCCAGGCCGCAGCACCACGGGGGTGTAGCCGCGGAACAGGTCGCGCATCTCGACGAGGTAGGGCGCCTGCGCCAGGGGATCGGTGATGACGTGCCTGTCGCCTACGATCGTGACAAAACGCGCGAGCAGCGCGGGATCAAGCGAGCCGGGCGTCTTGGACAGCATCATGCCAGCTCCGTTTTGTGGGCCTTGTCCTTCCACGGATCATATACGAGGACGCCGGTACCGATGAAATCCCTGACATTCCGAGTGACGATAGTCAGGTCATGCACTCGCGCAGTTGCCGCAATGAGAAAGTCGGCCGGGGCGCGAGTGCTTCCAGCCACTGCATTACGCCTGCCGAGATTGAGCCACTCAGTTAGAATTCCGACCGTCAACGGCAGCGTATGATCCTCGAAGCGTGTCCGCACCTCCTCAGTGATCCAATGCAAAAGCACGGCCCGACGATCCGGATTGACTGTTCGCTCAATCTCAACCTGCAACTCAGCGATGGTAACAATGCTGAGCGCTACTTCGGGGGGGATGTCTGCTGATCCAATCCAGCACTGTCTGATTTGGGTGACGGCGAACACTCTCCGAAACGACGTTCGTGTCCAGTAGCCACCTCAACGTTCGTCCTCATCAAAGGGAGACTTGTACTTCGACGGAAATTTCATCTGAAGCGTTTAATGTTCAGAGCTGTTCCTCGGTATTTTTTTGATGCTTCGACAAAGTCGGCGAGCGTCTCCTCACGTCGCAGCTTGGCCCTGATCTCGAAACGCTCGGGATCGACAACCAGGACCGCTTGTTTGCCGTGAACCGTGACCTGCTGCGGTTTTCCTGTCCGCGCGGCGAACCAGCTCGGAGAACCGTGCCTTGGCATCTTGGAGTTTCCAGCTATCGGTTCGGGTCATGCCAGGGGGCTCATCTAGTCAGACTGGTCAGAATGTCGGCTGTGCTTCGAACGAAAGCAAGCGCCGACCTGGAATTTATCTCGGCGCAGCAGCCCGGCGCAGCCGGTCGTTGATCGCTTCACCAAGCCCGAGCTGCGGCACCGGCATCACGGCAATGCAACTGGCAGCAGAAGCGTCGAGCGTGCGCAGATGCGAAAACAGGTTGGCTGCCGCTTCGATCAGATCGGCGCCGGGCGAGAGATTGCGCATGGCCACGGCCTGCCCCGCGCCCTCGATCTGGGCGGGCCCGAAAGCGAGCAGCGCCTCGCCGGGATTGACCCACTCGGCAGTGAGCCGCAGTCGTGCGCGCGGCGCATAGTGGGAGGCAAGGTGGCCCGGTGCGAGCGGGACCTCCCCTTCGCCAGCCGGGGTGGCGGCCGCATCCCTGAGCGGCACAATCTGCTCGACCGCCGCGCGCGACAGCGCTCCCGGCCGCAGGAGGGCGGGGACATCCAGGCAGGCGATGATGGTGGACTCCAATCCCATGGGCGCCGGACCCCCATCGACAATAAGGTCGATGCGCCCACGCAGGTCCGCAGCCACGTGTTGCGCCGTCGTCGGCGAGACGTGTCCCGAGCGGTTGGCCGAGGGCGCTACCACCGGCCGACCGAAGGCCATGAGAATCTCGCGCGCGACCGGATGGCTGGGGACGCGTACCGCAATGGTGTCGAGCCCGGCGGTCGCGAGCTCCGCAACGGAACAATCCTCACGCTTTCGCAGGACGAGCGTCAACGGTCCTGGCCAGAATGTTTGCGCAAGCCGCTCAGCAGATGCATCAAACTTGGCGAGCCGACGTGCAGCCGCGACATCCGCCACATGTGCGATCAGGGGATTAAACGAAGGCCGTCCCTTGGCCTCGTAGAGGCGCGCCACGGCCGCGCCGTTGCAGGCATCGCAGCCGAGGCCATAGACCGTCTCGGTCGGAAAGGCGACGAGACCGCCGCGCGCCAGCGCGCGCGCCGCTGCTGCGATCGCGGAAGCATCGGCGGCACAGACCTGAGTGGCAGGCTCTACGCTCATCTTTCCGCTCGCGGTGGCGCGCTGTGTCGAAGCTGGATCGACCGCTTTGAACCGATCAGGTTGGGCTGCTTGGAAGCATCAGGGGCTCCCAACGCTTCCGCTGGTGAAGGTGAGCGGCAGCATGCTTCCATTGGTCAAGGCAGCCTCCGCCTTCACCATGTCCAGAGCAAGCAGCATGATGCTGACGAAAGCAAACGTGACGTGCAGCGCCAAAACTGCTCGCTGGCAGATTTTCTTCATCACCGGGCTCCTCCCCTGGCCCCCACAGCCCAACCTACCTCGATGATCGTGTTAAGGATGTGATATGCGTCACCGATAAGCTGGTTCGGGTCACGCGCGGGGGGCGAACCGAGGCCCTCTGCACCGGGTCACCGCGGAATCGCGCCAGCTGATCCGATCCTTCTCTCACGTTACCTGTGGCGCGGGCATATCGCTGATCAGGGCTCGCGCCAGGCGATCGATCAGGGCGAGCACGTCGGGGTGCTGCTCAGGGTGCCAGCGGGCAAGCAGATCCGCCAGACCGTGGCGGCGTGCAACGAGCACGCGCTCGCACATCGACCTCCCGTCAGCCGTCAGCACGAGCTCGTCGAAAGGACGCTTCTCTGCGAGGCCGCGTACGCACAACGCGTTCAATGGCTGCGCCAGTGCCGGCTCAGGAACCTTCAGCTCGGAGCTGAGCGAGGCGAGCGTCATCGCGTCGCGCTCACCCAGGCGTGCCAGCATCCAAAGCTCCGCCGGCGGAAGGTCAACCCCAGCCCTTCGCGCGAGATCGGCGTAGACGCGCCAGCGATTTTCGCGCGCGACGAGCGCCGTGACGATGCGCTCGAGCTCCTCCAGCGACGTGGCATCCCGCGGCATCGCAAAGCTCTCGGCCAGGCCTTCCGCCGGAGCGGTATCGCGCAGCTCGATCTCGTACAGAAAGATGGTGAGTACAAAACCCAGCGCCCCGATGCAGGCCGCGACCAGGAACACCGGGCGCAGCGCGGCCATGACCGCATCGATGTATTCCTGATGCATGACCGGAGGCAAACCCCGGACTGCCGCAGGAACAGCACCGGTGAGAAAATCCATCCCTTGCGGCCCCAGGCCGGCATGCAGCCCGCTCGCGAAGATCGCGCCGAACAAGGCGACGCCGAGCGCACCGCCAACCGATCGGAACAGCATCGTACCCGACGTGGCGACTCCGAGATATTTGTAGTCGACGCTGTTTTGCACGGCGAGGATGAGGACCTGCATGACCATGCCCATGCCGAGGCCGAGCCACAATGCATCGAGCGAGGTCTGCCAGTCATGACTCTCGAGCGACAGCCGCGAGAGCATCACGAGCCCGAAGGTCATGATCGCCGTCCCGGCGACCGGGAACAGCTTGTAGCGCCCCCAGCGGCTGATAATACGGCCGCTCAAGATCGAGGTGATCAGCATTCCAAACATCATCGGCATCAGCATGAGGCCGGACGCGGAGGGGCTCACTCCCTTGGCGACCTGCAGATAAATCGGGAGAAAGGTAACCGCCCCGAAAAGCGAAAGCCCGATGATGAAGCCGACGGTGCTGGCCACCACGAAATTGCGGTTGCGAAAGAGATTCATTGGCAGAAGCGGCTCACGGGCATGCCATTCGACCGCGACGAAGCCTGCGGCGCCGAGGATGCTCACGCCCATGAGACTCAGCGCAAGGGGCGAGGTCCAGGCGACGCTCGTGCCCCCGAGACTGGTGAGCAGGATGGTGGCGGTGAGCGCCGCGGCGAGCAGGGCCCCGCCGGGGTAGTCGATCTCATGCCGCCGGCGTGTGCCGGGCGCGGGCAGCGCTGCGGCGATGACGAAGAGGGCGAGGAGGCCCGTCGGCAGGTTGATGTAGAATATCCAGCGCCAGGTGAGGTGATCGACGAAGAACCCACCGAGCAGCGGGCCGATGACGGTGGCGAGACCGAACGCGGCTCCGAAGAACCCCTGGTATCGCCCGCGTTCGCGCGGGGGGATGAGATCCCCGATGACGGCAACGGTAGTGACGATCAGCCCGCCGCCGCCGATCCCTTGCAGCGCCCGAAACGCAATGAGCTCGGCCATGCTCTGGGCAAGGCCGCACAAGGCGGAGCCGAGCAGGAAGACCGCGATGCCCGCCTGCAGCACGATTTTGCGGCCATGGATATCCCCGAGCTTTCCGTAGAACGGACCGGCAATGGTGCTGGTCAAAAGGTAGGCGGTCACGACCCAGGACAGATGGGTGAGGCCGCCGAGCTCGCCGACGATGGTCGGGAGCGCCGTGGATACTATGGTCTGGTCGAGCGCCGCGAGCAGCAGCGCCAAAAAAAGTGCGCCGAGAACCGGGGCAACCGAAGTTCCGTGCTTGGCTGGCGCCATGACCTCCTCATAGCAGCTGCGCTTGGCCGATCGCCTCTGGATCAGCGACTTGCGGCCGCGTCATGGCGGATTCACCAACCGATCGGGTCAAGCTTGTCGCATGGTTCCGCTGGCCGGCCTGTCGATGCACTCATCGGATCGGGGTGGTGCGCGCGCTCAATCTCCGTGTGGTGCGAGCGCGAGGCACGCCGGCGAGGGAGACCGGCGCTTGAAAGCGCAATGATTGAAGGTATATAAGCCAACTTCCTGGTCAGGCGGAGTGTAGCGCAGTCTGGTAGCGCACCTCGTTCGGGACGAGGGGGTCGCAGGTTCAAATCCTGCCACTCCGACCAGCACTTAGC
>DATBHG010000064.1:0-184012 GCA_036557665.1 Xanthobacteraceae bacterium
AAGGATCACCATCCGGCACTGCATCCCGATGCCGACCCGATCAGGCGGGAGCTACCCCGCCGGCACGGCGGCCCTTCCCGGCCGCAGCACGGCGGGAAGTTATCTTTTGCGTTCGGAAGGTCACCGGGTCGCCCTCCATCCACCTGCCACGCGGCAACAGGGCGAGGCATGCCTCGCCCCTACGCAACAGCGATCATGATCCGGGGCTGGCGATCGCCGACTTGTGGGGGGCGCCGGCAGCGCGCCCCAACCCGGCAGCATTGCTTCGCCGGCGCAGCAATGCTGCCGATCGAGCAGGCTAAAACGCGGCTTCCTTCGGGAAGAGCTTCGGGGTGAAGGCGTTGGTGTAGACATCCTCCGGGGCAACGCCTTGAATGTTGAAATATTCCGAGACGGTCTCCACGGTACGCTTCATCTTCGCCGGATCGATGTAGCCGATCCCTTCACGCTTGGCCGTATCCGTCATCAGGTGGCGGACCGCAATGCGGAAATGCTCGCGCGCCTGATTTGGATCGACTGCCGGATTGTATTTGCTGAAGATCGCAAGCGCCTCCTGCGGGTTCTCGATCGACCAGGCCCACGCCTTGAGCGTGGACTCCACGAACCGGTGCACGCGGTCGGGATCCTTGGCGATGAGATCCTCCCGCACCAGAAGCCCGGAGGAGTAGAGATCAAAGCCGAAATCAGCATACGGCAAGTCCTTCCAGGTCTTGCCTGCCTCCTTCGTCTTGGCGGCAAAGGTCGGCGTTTCCGTCAAGAACAGCGAGACCGCATCGACATGACCGAGTACCAGGCTTGCCGCGCGCGCCGGCGCCGTCATGTCCACCCATTGCACCGAGGCCGGATCGAGGCCGTTGAGCATGGCAAAGCCTGAAAACAGGTTGCGCCCGGCATCGCCGACCGGCGCTCCGATCCGCTTGCCCTTGAGATCCTTGGGAGAGTTAATGTGGTTCTCGGCGAGCGTGCCGATGGCGTAGAGCGACTTGTCGTGAATGATCCCGGCAACCTTGACCTTCACGCCGCGTGAGCGGGCGATGATGAGGTTGGCGGTATCGGCAAAGGCAAAATCGACCGCGCCCGCCGCATAGGACGAGATCGTCGTCGCCGAGCCCTCGCCCCCCACGATCTTGCCGTCGAAACCCGCATCCCGCCAGAAGCCCTTGTCCATGGCAACGTAGAAGGGCGCATGTTTGCCGTACGGGACGAAGTCGAGCAGGAAGGTGATCTTCTCGATCGGGCGTCCGGTCTGCGCCAGGGCGGAAAACGTCCACAGCGCGAGGCCAAGCACAGCGGCAAGGCCGGCGGCCCAGGGGGCGGCGAGAAAAGAGCTGGTGGTACGACCAGACGTCATTGTGCACCTCGATTTTGCGACGTAACAAACGTAGCCCGCCGCGATTGCTGCTGCAAATTTCGAGGAGGGCGGTCGGCCGCATTGCGTTGCAAGTCATGTTGTGGAGGGGTCGCACCCGGCCCGCAGCTCGGCCGGCCTGGCCCGGAATGACGGGATGGAGGTGAGATGGACGTCATCAATCTCTTCGTCAGCCCGGAGGGCCGCATCAATCGCGCCACTTATTGGATCGGCTCGTTGAGCGTGCTTGCAGTCGAGCTGGCGCTGCGGCTCGGGCTGGGCGTCCCTTTTACCCCGGCACCGTCCGATCCGCTGCTCCTGCGCGCTCTGAGCTTCGTCATCGATCTCGTTCTGCTCTATCCTGCCGCCATGGTGATGGTGAAACGCCTGCACGACATCGACCAATCGGGTTTCCTGGTGGGCTGGCTGGTGGTGCCGAACATAGTGCTTATGATCACCAACCTGCTGGGGATGACCGGCGACCCCAACCGGATGGGAGTGCTGGAAACCCTGTTCCTGCTCGGCACCGGCGTCATCGTGCTCACGTTCCTCGTGGTGCTCGGATTTCGCCGCGGCAGCGACGGCAACAATCAGTACGGCCGCGACCCGCTCAGGCAAAAACGATAAACGACCGAATCTTGCGCCCAGGCGCGAGGCAATGACCCCGAAGTCCGTAGCGAGCGGTCAACGCAACGATCAACTCGCGAATGCTGACAACCACAAGGCTATTCAATGCAATCGGGCAAGCATTCGTTCCGGTCGCGAATGTGCTGAGGACCCGCCGCTACCGGACTGAACGCGATTGACTCACCAAAACGTTCCAGCAACAATCGCTCACTGTCTTAACGCTCTGTAATCAAAAAACGTAGATCGGACAGGCTTCCCGGTGCGGCTATTGCATAATGTTCGCGTGCTTGATCTCGGTGGCTTTATCACCGGACCTTACACAGCGGCGCTTCTCGCCGAGTTCGGCGCGGACGTCATAAAGGTTGAAAGACCTAAAGGAGGAGATCCCTTTCGCGCCCTGCGCAGCGATCTCTACAGTCCGCAGTTTCAGGCGCACAACAAAAATAAGCGTTCGATCTGTCTCGAGTACACCAAACGAGACGGCCTTGCTGTATTGGACAAGCTAATCGTGAGCGCCGACGTCCTGGTTTTGAATAATCGTCCCGGCGCCAGCGAAAAGCTGGGGCTCGGCTATGATCGACTCCATTCAATCAATCCAAAATTGATCTATTGCTCGATTACCGGTTTCGGCTCCAATGGACCTTATGCGCTAAGACCCGCATTTGATCACGTCGGCCAGGCGCTTTCCGGTTGGCTGAGCCGTCATCGCAAAGACGACGATCCGCGCGTATTCGGACCAGTAATTGCAGACAGGGTCACGAGCTACTACGCGACGATAGGAATTCTCGCGGCTCTACGGGAACGTGATTGCTCTGGCAAGGGGCGCTTTGTTGAAACGAACATGCTCGAGGCGACGATCGCGTTCACCATGGAACCGATAGCCCAATACTTTTCGTCGAAGCAGCCGATTCCACTTCACCTTAGAGGTGGATTTTCTCAAGCCTACACCGTCACCTGCAAGGACGGGAAGCGGATCGGATTACACTTGTCGTCGCCGGACAAGTTCTGGGTTGCGCTCTGCCGTGCAATCGACCGGGAGGTGTGGCTCGACAGATATCCGCAACACTCGGATCGTGTTTGCCACTACGAGGAGCTGGCAGCGGAAATCGGCCAAATATTCAAAAAACGAACGCGGCAGGAATGGTCGGCCCGACTGGAGAGGGAGGGCGTGCCATTCGCCCCCGAACGGGAAATCGAGGAAATCGAGCAAGATCCCCAGGTGCAACATCTTGGCGTCTTCCACGAGATCGAGCACCCGAAATTCGGCAAACTGAAAGCTGCGCACAGACCAGTGCTCGTGGATAGTGACCGCAGCATCGATTTTCGACCGCCGCCCGCTCTCGGTGAGCATAACGAGGAGATTCTCCGCGAGATCGGCCTGCTCCCCAAGGAAATTACTCGCCTGCTCGACCATGACATCGTTTGGAACAGCAGCCTCCGATCGTAAAAAAAATGACCGGGGTGCAGGCGGTAACAGATGATTGACTTCAGCTACACTGAAGAACAGAACCTGCTGCGGCAAACGGTTCGAACCATCATGGACGCGATTGCCACGCCGGAATACTGCCGGCGTCTCGACCGCGAGCAAGCTTACCCGTACGAGCTGTATCGAGAGTGGGTCAAGGCTGGACTGCTGCAAATGCCTTTTCCCGAGAAGTACGGAGGCCTTGGCGGGAGCATCATTGATATTACGATCATTGCCGAAGAATTATCTCGCAAAAGCTTCGATTTTTTCACCGCCTACAGCAATTGTGTTTTTTGCGGTCTCAATCTCCTTCGAAAAGGCACAGACGATCAGCGGGCCTATTGGATTCCCAAGGTACTAAGCGGTGACGTCAAGATGTCGGTATCGATGTCTGAGCCCAACGCCGGCTCGGATGTCGGCGCCATGCGCACGACCGCTCGACGCGACGGAAAGGATTGGGTACTAAATGGACAGAAGCTCTGGGCCACGGGTGCCGGGGCCGATAACAATGTGATAAACCTCTATGCTCGGACCGACGATAAAGCACATTACCGACATGGCATTTCCTTGTTCCTGGTAGAGAATAAAGCGCCGGGACTAACCTTGCGAAAACTCGACATGTTGGGACGGCGCGCGGTTGGCACCTATGAAATCTACTTTGACGACGTAAGGGTCCCCGATGACAGACTTGTGGGCGGCGAAAACAAGGGCTGGGACTGTGTTCTATCCGGCTTGCAAATCGAACGCATGACGATTGCGGCAGGATATTGCGGCAATTTGCAAACCATAGTGGATCAGGCGCTCAACTTCGCTAAGGAACGAACGCAATTTGGGCGGCCGATCGGAAGCTTTCAGGCGATTGCCCATATGCTCGCCGACATGCAAACCGAGGTCGACGCGGCGCGTATGTTGACATTGCACGCGGCTTGGAAGCTCTCGGCAGGAATGGATGCGTTACGGGAAATTTCAATGGCAAAGCTGTTCGCCTCGGAAGCGCACGTCAGAATCGTAAATCAGGGCATGCAGATATGCGGTGCCTACGGCTACAACATGGAATATGACATGCAGCGCTACTTCCGAGATGCAAGAGCCTCTACAATTGGAGCTGGATCCTCGCAGATGCAGCGCAATCTTATCGCAAATCTCATGGGCTTGAAAATCAGCCACTGAAATCGGACGTTAGTAGCTCAATACAAAGACACAAGGGGCCTGGATGAGCACGACATGGAGGACGTTGGATGAATGGGAGGAGGTTTACCTGCAAAGGATGTCTGATGCAGGCGTTGCTCGCATCGTCTTCAACCGACCGGAAAAGCGCAATGCGCAGACCGGTACGATGGTACAGTCGATCTTCAAGGCGCTCGAGATCGTGCGCGGTGAGCGCGAGCTCAAGGTCGTCATAACCAAGGGCGATGGTCCGTCGTACAGTGCAGGGCTGGATCTGCATTTTCTCCATTCTCTCGATCATGAGCCCTTGCGCGACTTTGACCGGCCCGCTGTCACGACATCTCTGGTAGAGGCACTGATCGATTATCCCCGGATCACAATTGCGCAGGTTCACGGCTACTGTCTGGGCGGATCGCTCGGACTGATGAATGTGCACGATCTTGTCATCGCCGCTGTGGATGCCCAGCTTGGAATGCCGGAGATACCACGCGGGAGCTTTGGCGAAATCGCAACTAGCACGCTTTTCCATGCCCAAATCCCACTGAAGAAGGCGGCGCTCATCGCACTCACTGCGCGCAATGTGAGCGGAGCCGAGGCCGATCGAATGGGTCTTGTTTCAATGTCCGTGCCCGCCGATGAGCTCGAGGAGCGCACAAACGAGATCGCTCGCCGAATTTCGATGAACCATCTTGCCCCCTTACAGCACCACAAGATAGCCGTTCAAATGGGTCGCGATCGCTCGCTGCGGGACGCAATACGGCTCGATCAGCTCGTTGGGGAGCGACAGTTTATCGATGTCGATCCAACCGGCGACGTTGAAGGTTGGCTCAATTCTCAAAAAGGCGGCCCAAATGCAACCTACAAGCGCTCTGACGTATGACGGGGGAGCCCGAATGGCCATGGCGGAGTATCGATGCAGATCTTCTGCAATGGACTCTGTAACGGCGGTTTGGTCTAAGCCCGGTACCTGGAGGCGATGAGCCTACACGTATCAGGAGGCGATCATGACCACGGTTCTTATCAGCCTGCTCTGCAGCGCAATTCTGATGCTGTCCTATACGGCTCGATCGGAGCCACAATATCCCAGCCGCCCCGTAAAGCTCGTCGTTCCCTACGGAGCCGGCGGAGCGCCCGATGTGCTCGCCCGAATTCTCGCAAAAGCGCTTGGCGACAAGTATGGCCAGCAGTTCTATGTGGTCGATGAACCCGGTGCAGGCGGTGTTCTGGGCGCGAACGGAGTGGTAAAGGCCGAACCCGACGGCTACACGTTGTTGTTTTCATCCGAGGCACCGCTGGTTATTGATCCGCTGCTCTACAAGGATATTCCATACGAGCCGTTGAAGGATCTGGCACCAATCACTCAACTCGTGCGCACCGCCTTTTATGTCAATACCTGCCCGACCTTGCCGGTCTCCTCCATCGATGAGCTTGCCGGATACGGACGAGGTCATCTGTTGACGTATGCCTCCAGCGGATACGGAACGACGATGCAATTCGCCGGTGAAATGCTCAAGAAAGAGCTGCACTTCGACATGACTCATGTGCCATATCGCACCGTACCAGCGGCTATGAGCGACATAATGTCATGTCAAATCGATGTCGGATTCGGCGCTTTTAACAGCGCCTATCCACTCGTAAAGGCGGGAAAGCTGAAAGCGCTTGCGGTATCATCAACATCCCGGCGCCCAGAGACCCCGAACGTTCCAACCTTGCGAGAGCTCGGATTGCAGGACCTCGAGCAGATCGAATCCTCTTTCAGTCTTCTAGGGCCCGCGAAAACGCCGCGTGCAATCATAAACCTTTTGCATGATGAATTTGTTACAGTGATGAATACAGATGAAATCCAAAAAGATGTGTACAGTCGCGGCATGACGCCAATGACAAGCACGCCTGAGGAGTTCACTACCTGGATCGTAGACGGGACCGAGCGGTACAGGAAAATTATTCAGGCCGCCAACATTGTCATAAAATAAGCTGTACGACCGGGTCCAGTCGCACACGTCTGCGCCCGTCCACTGTTGTGATGTCCACCACACTTCATCCCGCTCTGACGCCTGCACGACCTCCACAATTGGCCGGCCCAATGGGTCGCCCCTGCGAAGCAAACAAAGGTCAATATTCATCCAGCTCCTTGCGCACGCGCTCGAGCACGTCGCGCGGCGGAGACGCAAGCTCGGAGCGGCTTCCAGCGGCGCCATCGCCGGGACGGGTGGTCGCGACCATGCCGATCTTGGTGACGGTTGCATTCTCGTGCACGGGATCGCAGCGGTCGGCCTTGACCCCGGGCAGCACGATCAGATCCTCGCTCGCCCGGAACCGCGCCGCGAGCGACCATTCCACCTGGGTCCAGTCCTCGGGATCGATATCCGCCTCGACCGCGATCACCAGCTTGAGCAAGTTCACCTGCCCCATCGCAACGAGGATGGCGCGTTTGGCCTCCCCCAACGCCGGGCGGTGCATGCTGATGATGGCATGCAGGCGTCCCATGCCGCCATCGGTGACGAGCACGCGGCGCACGCACGGGATGACCCGCTGGAGCGCATGGCAGAGCACGGCCTCGATGGCCACGGCGCCAAGCAGACAATGCTCCGGCGCGAAGCCGGGAAGAATCGCCTGATACACCGCGTCGGCGCGATGGCTCACGCAACGCAGGTGCATCGCCAACCCTGGACCATAGGACACATAAAATCCGGGGAATTCCGAGACCGGTCCCTCCTCGATCAGCTCATCCGGCCCGAGCTCGCCTTCGAGCACGATCTCCGCCTCGGCCGGCACTTCAAGATCGACCGTCCTGCAGCGCGCGAGGCGCAGCGGCTCGCGCCGCAGCGCACCCGCGATGGCAAGCTCGTCCTCGCCGAGATCCACGTACATCTGCGACGCGAGCAACACCGCCGGGTGACTGCCGATGGTGACGGCAACCTCGAGCGGAGCTCCAAGTCCCTTCGCCCTCTGCGCCAGCCGGTAGAGATGGTGATTATGCGCGATCCCGGCCATCAGCCGCGTGCCGCCTTCGAGACGCAGCCGCGCAATGGAGACGTTGCGCTTGCCGGTATCGGGATCCTTGGCGACGGCCACGCCGGCGGTGATGTAGGGTCCCGCCTCGCGCTCGAACCAGGTCGGCACCGGCAGGAGCCTCGCAAGCTCGACGTCACGGCGATGCTCGACAGCCTGCCAGGGCGCCTCTCTCACGACCACCGGCGCGATCGGCTGGCGCAGAGCGGCGACGCAAAAATCGTGCAGATCGCTGCGGCCGATGCCCAGGGCGCGCGTCATACGCTCGCGGGAATTGAGCAGATTGCCGACGAGCGGCATGGCGTAGCCCCGCACACGCTCGAACAGCTGTGCGGGGCCATTCTTGCGCAGCGACAGCACAGCGGCGATTTCGAAGCGGGGATCGACGCAGCGCTTCACCCGCTGCAGCTCGCCGCAGGCTTCGAGCGCCGCCAGAAAGGCGCGCATGCCCTGATCGCTCACGACACCCCAACCCCGAGGTATGGCGCGGCGACAGCGCGGAAACTCCTTACCTCCCCCTGAAAGGGGGAGGTCGAGAGCGTTTGCTTCGCTCGCGAGGCAAACGCTCTCGGGTGGGGGTCGCGTCCGGGTGCGAACGCTTGCCAATCGCTAGGGTCGGAGCTTGACCCCCACCCGGCTCGCCCCGAAGTCGGGGCGAGCCGACCTCCCCCTTTCAGGCGGAGGTATTGCGGAGCAAGCGGCACCGCCGATTTCATATCACTGAGATGACAGCCGCAGATAGTTGATGTCGGTGCGCGCGATCTCGTCGAGGGATTCGGCGTATCCAGCGTCGGCGTAGCGCATCACTCCCGTCGTGGTGTCGTTGGTGAGCGAAAGCCGCAGGCGCTCCTGCGCCGAATCGGAGCCATCGGCAATGAGGGTCACCCCTGCGCTGGTCATATAGCCGGCATAACCGCCCCCGCCGGAATGAATCGCGACGAGATCGGCCTGGGAGGCGCAATTCACCAGGGCATTGAGCAGCGGCCAGTCCGCTATGGCATCCGAGCCGTCGCGCATGTTCTCGGTCATGATGTTGGGGTGGGCCATGGCGCCGGCATCGAGGTGATCGCGGGTGAATGCGACCGGACCGGAGAGCTCCTCGTCGCGCACCATTCGGTTTACCTCCAGGCCGAGCTCGGTGCGCTCCCCATGTCCGAGCCAGGCGATGCGTGCCGGCAGCCCCTGAAACGGAATGCGCCGGCGCGCAAGCTCCACCCAGTTCGAGACGATATGGTTCGAGCTGAAGCGCTGCAGCAGCAGGTCATCGATCTTGCGAATGTCCTCGGGATCGCCGGAGAGCGCGATCCAGCGGAACGGGCCGATGGCGCGCGCAAACAGCGGCCGCAGGAAAGCCTCGGTGAAGATCGGGATGTCGAAGGCGTTCTCCACGCCCCCGGCTCTGGCCTGGGTGCGAATGAGATTGCCGTTGTCGAACACGATGGCGCCGGCCTTCTGAAACGCCAGCATGGCACCCACATGGGTAACGATGGAGCGGGTCGATTCCGCCATCAGGCGCTGCGGGTCGCTCGCGCGCAGTGCGCGGACTTGATCGAGCGAGAGGCCTGCCGGCACGTAGCCGTAGACGAGATCGTGCGCGGAGGTCTGATCGGTGACGATATCGGGCACGATCCCCCGGGCCACGATCGTGGGATAGATCTCGGCCGCATTGCCGCACAGCCCTACCGAGAGGGCGCGCCGCTCCGCGCGTGCCGCATCGATCATGTCGAGCGCGGCATCGAGCGACTGCGCCTGTGCATCGAGATACCCGATCTCGATGCGCTTGCTGATGCGGGCAGGGTCGACCTCGATGCACAGGACGGCGGCCTTGGCCATCGTGCCGGCAAGCGGCTGGGCTCCGCCCATCCCGCCGAGCCCCGCGGTGAGCACGAACCGGCCGGCGAGGTCGCCGCCGAAATGGCGCTCGGCAATGCGCATGAAGATTTCGTAGGTCCCCTGAATGACGCCCTGGGAGCCGATGTATTGCCAGTCGCCCGCGGTGAGACCGCCCCAGCAGATGAGATTCTTTTTCTCCAGCTCGTAGAAGGTCTCGGCTCTCGCCCACTGTCCGACCAGGTTGCAATTGGCCATCAATACCAGCGGCGCCTTGGCGTGGGTGCGGATGACGCCGATCGGCTTGCCCGATTGGACGATCAGGGTCTCCCCCTCGTTCATGGCTTTTAGCGTTGCGACGATGGCGTCATGCGAGGGCCAGTCGCGCGCGGCGCGGCCGAGCGCGGCATAGACGACGAGATTGTTCGGATCCTCGCCCACCGCGAGCACGTTCTCCAGGAGCCGCAACAGCCCCTCCTGGCGCCAGCCCTTGCAGCGCAAACGCGGCCCCGACGTGACGGAGAACGAACGCTTCATACCGTCGCTCCCCGACCCAGCGCATAATCGGCGAGATTGATGCCGAGCGCCTTCTCGCACACCGGGTACACCGATGGGTCGGTAACGCTCGAGGACAGCGGGATCACGTCCTTGGGAATGCGCAGCACGAGGAGCTCCATACCCTCCCGAATCTCGCCCACGCTTGCAGGCACCGCGTCCCGGTCAAGTGTCGCGATCACGTCCGGATAGCTGGCGAGACGCCTTCCGCCGGTATCCTCGACCGCCATGTACTCGTTCATCACGTGCAATACGAGCTCGCCTGCCCCCGCGCCGACGCGCAGCGTCCCGATGTCGAAAGCCTCGCCGGTATAATGCACTGTCTTTCGTGTCACCTTGCCTTGGCCGATGATCGCGCCCTTCATCTGCGTGCAGATCGCATCGATCACGGCAGCGCCGCCTTTTCTTTCCGCCGCGATGATCGCCTCGCCCAGCGCGAGCGCGATCGAGATGCCGCCCAGGGCGGCGTGGGCTTTGACGTAGGAGGCGCGCACCGGATTGCGGCAGGACGCAATGAAGCCGCCGGACATGTCGGCGGCGCGCCGCAGAATGGGAGAGATCCGCGCGGTCGCTCCGCGCACGACGAGCTCGATGTAGGCGCCGTTGGCGCGGTTGCCGCCCACGGCCGACTGGATCATCGGCTCGGGGGAGTTGGCGAGGCCGATCGAGCCCATGTCGCCTGTCGGATGCGCGCGCAGGTCGCCGACCGCATCGACGACCCTGGTGCCGAGGACCGCGCCGGGCAGCCAGCCGTTGAGCGTGCTCGACTTGCCGTTCTGCCCGATCATCAGGCCATGGATCGGGGCGCCAAGCTCGCGTTGCGCCAGCTCCACCGCCTTGATGTAATCGACGCCGAGCATCTGCCATTGCGTGGTGCCCGCGGGCGCGCCGATCGCTGCCGCGGTCGCAATCCAGGCGTCATCCGGGATCTCGTCCATGCTCACAAGCTCCGGCTCGCCCGCATTGACCGCGGCGGTGCCGAGCATGCGGCCGTGCTCCGCCCAGCCGCCTCCGCCCGCCGCAAAGACTGCGCCGCCCTTCACCGCCGCCTCGACATCGCGCTCCCTCAGAATCCGTCGCATCTACACGTCTTTCTCGGACTCGCAGCAGCCCCCCTGCTGCGCGCGTCTGTAGGGCTAGCGCATATGGTTGTCATCCCGGCCAAGCGAGCCCGGCTCTGCCGGGCTCGCGCGTGCCGGGATCCAGTAAACGAGGACGGGTGTGAATGCACCAACTGAGCCGTTTACTTAGATTCCGGCTCTCACTCGCCGGGCGAAGCCCGGCTCGCTCGGCCGGAATGACAGCCCTATTCAACCCCAAAATAGCGATCGAACAGCTGCGAATCCGTGCGCGCTGCGGCGGCAGCCCCGAAGAACACCGCCGAGCCCGAGGCAAGAATGCAGACAGTATCGGCAAGCTCGAGCGCGCGCGTGGTGTTCTGGTCGACCACGACGATGGTCAACCCGTCCCGGCGCAGGCGCCCGAGCACCTCAAAGCACAGGTCCACCGCCCTCGGCATAAGCCCGAGGGAAAGCTCGTCGATCAGCAGCAGCCTTGGCTCGGCCATGAGCGCACGGCCCATGGCGAGCATCTGCTGCTCGCCGCCGGACAGCGATCCTGCCAGCTGCCTGCGCCGCTCGCCCAGGCGGGGAAACATCTCGTACACCCGCGCGCGATTGATCCTGTCCTGCGCCATGCTGCGGCAGTAGCCCCCAACCGTGAGATTCTCCTCTGCGGTGAGATCGGGGAAGAGCCTGCGTCCCTCCGGCACCAATGCGATCCCGAGCGGCGCGCGCGCAACAGGCGGGGCTCGGGTGATGTCGCGGCCTTGGAACAGGATGCGGCCGTGGTGCACCGTGGTGTGACCCATGATGGCCATGATGGTGGAGGTCTTGCCGGCGCCATTGGGGCCGATGAGCGCCAGCATCGACCCGGCTGCGAGCTCGATGCTGAGGTTCTCGACCGCACGGATCGCTCCGTAGCCGCAGCTGAGGTTGTCAAGCTGCAGCATGTGCCTGGCCTTGGCCCAGATAGGCCTCGCGCACGCGCGCGTCGGACATGACCGCGCGCGGGTTCCCGTCTGCGATGATCCTGCCCTGGTCCAGGACGATCACCCGGCGGCTCACGCGCAGCACCTCGGTGAGATTGTGCTCGATCAGCACGGTGGTGATGCCGGCGTCATTGATGGTCGAGATGACGTCGGCCTGCTGCGATGCCTCGCTCTGATTGAGGCCCGCGAGCGGCTCATCCAAAAGCAGGAGGCTCGGCTCGATCGCGAGCGCACGCGCGAGCTCCAGGCGCTTGAGCTGACCCAGCGCCAGCGCGCCCACAGCTTTGCGCTCGAGGCCCGAAAGCCCGACCCTGGCGAGAATGGCGCGAGCGCGGGCTTCCTCGGCCTCACGGCGAAGGCGGACCAAGGCAACCAAGGGCCGCGCGGTGAGCCGATGCCCGGCGGCAAGCGTCACGTTTTCCAATGCGCTCATGGACCGGAAGGGACGCACGATCTGGTGGGTGATGGCCAAACCCTTGCGCACGCGCAGCTCGGTCGCGAGCCGAGTCACGTCCGTTCCCGACAGCATGATGCGCCCCGAGTCGGCCGCCAGCACACCGGCAATGATCTTGAGCAGCGTGGTCTTTCCCGCACCGTTCGGACCGACCAGCCCGACCAGCTCACCGGGCTCGATCGTGCAGCTTACTCCGGCCACGGCCTGCACACCGCCGAACCTGATGGCAACTGCATCGATTTCCAGGGCCGCTGTCATGATCGTTTCTGTTGCCGAGCAAGTCAGAGTCCCCAAAAAACGCAAGCGTTTTTTGGGTCCCCCTCATGCCTCGCCCCTGCGAAGAGCCGAGGTCAAGCTTCGGGCAAGTCCTGCAAGTCCCTCCGGCGCAAAGCGCATGACCAGAATAAGCAGGCCGCCGAAGATCAACAGCCGATACTCGTTGATGAAGCGGAACAGCTCGGGCAGCAAGGTGAGCAGGATCGCGCCTGCGACCACGCCCAGCGTCGATCCAGTGCCGCCGATCACGACCATCGCCATGAGCACGACGGAAAGGACGAAGCCAAACGAGTCCGGCACGATGAACTGGGTGAAGTAGGCGTAGAGACCGCCTGCGAGCCCGGCGATGCCAGTGCCCAGCGTGAACGCCACCAGCTTGTAGCTGGATACGGGAATGGCGATGGTGCGGGCGGTCTCCTCGTCGGCCGCGACGGCGCGGAAGGCAAACCCCATCCAGCTGCGGCCGAGGTAGAGACTCGCTGCGACGGTCAGGAGGGCGCAGGCGAGGATGAGGAGAGTGTTGCCTTCGCTGCCCAGACCGGAGGCCGGAATCCTGCTGATCCCCATTTCCGCACCGAGCCACGGCTGCTTGCGCACAAAGCCTACAAACAGGAAGCTCACCCCGATGGTGGTCACCGCCAGGAAGTCCGCGCGCAGGCGCAGCGCGGCAAAGCCGACGATCAGGCCGAGCAGCGCCGCAACGATGATCCCCGCCGCAAGCGCAAGCGGCAGCGGCGCGCCGCCTGCTGCACAGGAAGCGGCGCCATAGGCGCCGGCACCATAGAACGCGGCGTGTCCCAGGCTGAACTGACCGCAGAACCCGGTGATCATGTTGAGGCTGACGGCGAGCATGATGTTGATGCCCACGATCGCGAGGACGCTGGCGACATAGGCGCTCATGCCGTCCTCACCCCGGCAAGACCTCGTGGCCGCACGATCAGCACGGCGATCAGGAACAGGAAGGCGATGGCATCGCGATCGAGAAAATGGCCGACGAAGATGGTGCCGTACGACTCGACCAGACCCAACGCCAGGCTTGCGATCAGCGTACCGGTGAGACTGCCGAGCCCACCGACCACGATGATCGCCAGGGCCTTGTAGCTGACGACGAAGCCCATGGTCGGCTCGACAAAATTGTCGAGGAGCCCGATCAGCGCTCCCGCAAGGCCGGCGAGCCCCGAGCCGATGGCGAAGTTGAGATAACGCACTTTGATCGCATCGATCCCGAAGCTTTCCGCAATACGCGGATCGGAGACGGTGGCGCGCCAGCCGATGCCGATCCGGCTGCGCACGGCGAACCAGGCGAGCAGCAGAAGGCAGACAGTTGCCGCAGCCACGATGGCGATCTGCACCGTGTTGACGGTGAGGCCCGCGAATTCATGCAGCTGGGTCGGATAGGGATTGTGTGCGAAGGTGAGACCCTGCTCGCCGAAGACGATGCGAAAACCATCCTCCATGAAGACCAAAAGGCCGATGGAGGCAATCATGGGAACGTAGGCGGGGTAGGAAAGCAGCGGCTCGTAGAGGAACCTGTAGATGGCGACGCCGAGCACGGCCGCCGCAGCCATTGCGGCGAGCACGCCGAAGCTGATCGCGCCGGTCGCATTCGCAACAATGACGGCGATATAGGCACCGAACGCGTAGACCGCGGCGTGGGCGATGTGCAGGATGCGAAGGAGGCCGTAGACAAGCGTGAGGCCGACCGCCATCAGCGCATACATGCACCCGAAGACAACCCCGTTGAACGCCAGGTCGATGTAATAGAGCACGGGCTATGCGATGCGGCAGGGAGACGAGGTCCCTGTCTCCCCCTGAAAGTAGGAGGCTTTCTCACTCCGCCGGTGGTGCCAGCAGCTTGAGATCGTCGATCCAGGCATAGTGGCGGAAGGTGCCGTCTTTCACCACGTTGACGTTCATCGGCATGTTGATCTCGCGCAAGGAGTTGAAGCTGACCAGCTCACCCGCGAGGTGGGGGAAGTTGTGGGTCGCGGCGAGCGCGTCGCGCACCTTGGCCGGATCCGGCGTGCCCGCGCGCACGATGGCATCCGCCATCAGGCGCACGGCCGAATAGACGGTAGCGCCCACATTCTCTCCGGCATAACCCGCGCGCTTCTGAAACTCGGCGAGATATTCCTTGAGCTCGGGCGCATCGCGGTCTCGGTTCAGCCCGCCCACGATGTAGACCCCTTCCACTGCCGGCCCTGCAATCTGGATGAGCTTCTCGGCGTCGAACGCCTGCGATCCGACGATGGGGGCGCGGATGCCGGCCGAGCGCAACTGGCTCACCAGCGGGGCGGCGGTGAAGAAATATCCGGTGATGTAGATGACCTCGGGGTCGTCGCGCTTCACGCTGGCGACGATCGAGCCGAACTGGCGGTCCTTGAGCGAGTAGGTGTATTCGCCCAGCACCTTGATGCCGAACTGATCGAGGACGCTCTTGAAGCCCTCCAGTGTGGCCTGGCCGTAGTCGTTGTCCATGCTGACGATGGACACGCGTTTGAGCTTGAGATTGTCGCTGATGAATTTCGCGCCCGCGCGTCCCTGCGGCGGGCCGAGGTGCACGCCGCGAAAGCAATAATTGCCGGCACGGGTGATATCGGGATGCACGCCGTACGCGGAGATGAACGGCACGCCCGCGCGCTGGAAGATCGGCGCAGCCGCGCGCCCCGACGCGGAGTAGCTGCCCGAGACGGCAAATTTCACGCCGTCCTGCCCGATGAGCTTGTTCGCGGTGAAGACCGCCTCCTCGGTCTTGGCCTGATCGTCGTAGGTCACGAGCTCGATTTTCTGGCCGAGCACGCCACCGCCCGCATTGATCTTGTCCCGCGCCATCTCGGCCGCCGTCCTGGCGGAGACCCCGTCGGTGGCGGCCGGCCCGGTAAGCGGCGCCTGGAACCCGATCTTGATCTGGGCGTGCGCAGGCGAAATGAGCGTCATCCCGGCCGAAAAGATCGCGAGCGTGCACCAGCGCGGCAGCAGCGCGGGCATCGCGGAACAGCCTGAGCGACGATGCACCAGATGCAGCATGAGACTTCTCCAGATTTGAGCTTGGCGACCGAGGGGGGCGCCGGGTTCGCGCAGCCCCACGGGCGTATTGGCGCACCATGGCCCGCGCGAGAACCGAGTTCAAGATGAACCGGTTACCGCCGGCGCAAACGCCGCACGGGTGCGTGCTGCCAACGTCGTTCCCGCGGCGGAGATTGCAGGGGCGGGTTAAAAACCCGCCCTGCGCATCGGATTGCGGGCCGCCCCGGAATGGCACATGCCGGAATGGCACAAGGGAGAGCGGCACCGGCCCCGCCATTGAACCAATCCGACCGGCGGCGCGACCAATCTCCTGAGAGCCATGACCGGTGATCGGGCCGGGACGAGGTGGCTCCGTCGGTGAAGGGGGCGTCATGCGCGTACCAAGAGCGCTTTGGCTCGACTGCGATCTCGGATCGCTCACGGTCCTGGTTATCGGGGTCTGCGCCGTTTCCTTGCTCGCATTCGGCGGTTTCTAGCCTTTCAGCTCGCTGTGCTGCAGTGCGCGGGGCTGTTCCCCGCGCAGCGCGCAGACGCATACGGGAGACGATCCATGCGTGGCCCACGTTATGAGTACATCCTGGCAAGCACGGCGCTCGCCTTGATCCTTGCTGCCCCGCTCGGGGGTGGGGCGCGAGATCTCGACGTGGTCGTCGGCAAGAGCGCAACCCAACTGGCCGCTGCGCCTATCGCAGCCACGCCTGCCCAGTGGGCCTCAACGCCGCCCCCGGCGGTTGCTCCTGCGCCTCCCGCGGCCGTTGCCCCGGTGCCGGCCGATGAGCGGCAGCTTTCCCCCGCAGGAACAGCCGATCCGACGCCGGGGATCGATCAGACGGCCGCCCCTGATCCTTTGGCCTCGCTTTCTCCCGCGGATCGCGCGGTTGCGGAGAAGATCCGCGATCTCCTGGCAACCAAGGCCGACAGGATTTTCAGCAACAAGAAAGAGCGCGATGCGGCGGAGGCATTCTATCAGAACCGCAATCTCAAGCCCTTGTGGCTCGATCAGGGCGTGGAGAATGCGCGGGCGAGAGCGGCGATCGCCCGCTTGAAGAACGCCGATGGGGACGGGCTTGACGCGAGCGAATACAAGGCCCCCGATTTTGCCGGCCTTGACCCGGATGGCTTGGCGGAAGCCGAGCTCAAGCTCACACGGACCGTGCTCACCTACGCGCGTCACGTGCAGGCCGGGCGCTTCCCTTACACGCGTGTGAGCCGCAATATCGAGCTGCCGCAGGCGCCGCCTGATCCGGCCGAGATCCTCAAGAGCGTTGCCGAAGCCCCCGACGCGGGCAAGGCACTCGACGCATATAGCCCGCGGCAGGAGCCCTATCAGAAGCTAAAGGCGGCGCTGGCAGAGCTGCGCAGCCGGCCGGGCAGCGCGAAGGGCGAGGTCGCGCGGCAGATCGAGACAGTCATTGCGAACATGGAGCGCTGGCGTTGGTATCCGCGCGACCTGGGCGCCGCTCATGTGCTGGTCAACCAGCCGGATTTCACGCTCAAGGTCATGCACAACGGCGCCCAGGTGTGGACCACACGCGTCGTGATCGGCAAAACCAGCAAGCCGACGCCGCTCCTGAGCGAAACGATGAAATATCTCACAGTCAATCCGACCTGGCACGTGCCGCCATCCATCGTCCACAACGAATATCTGCCGGCACTGGCGCAGGATCCGACCGTGCTCTCCCGCATGGGCCTGAATGTGAGCTATCACGGCGGCGACGTGGAGATCACGATGCCGCCGGGTGACAACAATGCGCTCGGGCGCATCCGGTTCAGCTTCCCCAACCGCTTCCTGGTCTATCAGCACGATACCCCGGACAAATACATGTTTGCGCATGAGGTGCGCGCCGAAAGCCACGGCTGCATGCGTGTGCAGGATCCGCCCAAATACGCGGAGGTGCTGCTCAACATCGCACGTCCCGGCGAGCACTGGACGGCGGAGCGGATCAGGGGCATGTACGGCCGCAGCGAGCAGGACATTCATCTCGAGCAGGCGCAGATCTGGGTGCACCTCACGTATCAGACGGCGTTTGTCGACAACGCCGGCAAGCTGCAGATGCGCCGTGATATCTACAATCTCGACGGCCGCACGGTGGCGGCAATCAAGCGGGAACGCGGCGTCGTCGAGCCCGCGCAGGAGCGCAGGGACGAGCAAATAGCGGCGTCCTCATCGGGCACCCGAAAGGTCGCTCGAACCTCGCACAGCGCCTCGTCACCATTTCAATCCACGTTCTACGACACGCCGAGCTATCCGCCCGCCTACGCGCCGACTTACGGCCGGCCGTTCCCGCCGCGCGTGATTTATCGTTGAGCGCGGAGATTCCCCTGAAGAGGGGCATGGCGGGCCAAGCCCGAATTAGGGTCGGCAGGGGCGAGGCACGGCCTCGCCCCTGCGATTTCCCGGCTACTGCGAGACGTGGATAGCAAGGAACGCCAGCATTCTGACGAGCGAGCCGGCGCGCGCCCGTTCGGCCGCAAGCATCTCGTGTAGCTGAGCCCGTGTGCCCCGGCTTCGGCGCGAGGCTGGTCGGCGTAAGACGCAACGCTGTAATCTACCGCGTGCGGCGGCGGCGGCTCGCAATCGCCTGATTGCCGCTGCATCTTGTCGCGCTCTTCCGCGATAACCGGCATAGCATCGCCCTGACCGCGCAAAAGTGATCCAGGTCACATTGCAGCCATGCCGTGATGCTGACACACGCCCTTGCTGTCGCGATGCCGTGGACGGTGGCTTCAGCAGTCCCTTGCACTGACAATTCGCGGGGACCATGGCGAGCTGGAGGTATGCAAATGGCCAGGGTTGTATTCACGCCGAATATCCAGCGGCACGTGCCATGCCCGGAAACCGACGCGCCAGGGTCGACGGTGCGCGAGGTGCTGGCAAATGTGTTCGCCGACAATCCCGAGGCGCGCGGTTACGTGCTCGATGACCAGTCGGGGTTGCGCAAACATATCACCGTGTTCGTCGACGGAACGATGATCCGCGACCGCACGCGTCTTGCCGACGCGGTCAGCGAGGCGAGCACCGTCTATGTCTTTCAGGCTCTTTCGGGAGGATGATCATGAGCGACAGGCTACTCGTTTCGACACGCAAGGGGCTGTTTACGGTCTCGCGCCGGGGCGGCGATTGGGAGATCGAGAAGGTCGATTTTCTCGGCGACAATGTCACCCTTACGCTCACCGACCGGCGCGACGGGCTGAGCTATGCGGCGCTCGACCATGGTCATTTCGGGGTCAAGCTTCACCGCTCGACGGGAAACGGCTGGGAGGAGATCGCCGTACCCGTCTACCCGCCCAAGCCGGAAGGTCACGAGGAGCAGGACATGTGGGGCCGCCCGCTCAACTGGAGCACGGCGCGGATCTGGGCGCTCGCTGCCGGCGGCCCCGACGAGCCCGGAACCCTATGGTGCGGAACCTTGCCGGGCGGGCTGTTTCGCTCGACAGATCATGGCAAGAGCTGGGAGATGCTGCGCTCGCTCTGGGATCATCCCAAGCGCAAGCAGTGGATGGGGGGCGGGGCTGACCTGCCGGGGATCCACTCGATCTGCGTCGACCCGCGCGATTCGAATCGCGTATGGATTGCGGTGTCGACCGGCGGCGTGTGGTTCACGCCAGATGCCGGGGCAAGCTGGATGCAGCGCGGAGAGGGCATGCGGGCAGAGCACGTGCCGCCCGAGCTCACCCACGATCCCATCGCGCAGGACGTGCACTGCCTGGTGCAATGCCCGGCTGCGCCGCAGCGCATGTGGGTGCAACACCACAACGGGATTTTCGTCTCCTCCGACGAGGGCAAGACGTTTACGGAGATCACCGGCGTCGAGCCGTCGGCCTTCGGTTTTGCCGTGGTCGTGCATCCGCGCGAGCCGGATACCGCCTGGCTCGTGCCCGAGATCAAGGACGAGAAGCGCATTCCGCGCGAGGGCAAGCTCGTGGTCACGCGCACCCGCGACGGCGGCAAGAGCTTCGAGGTCCTCGCCAAGGGGCTGCCGCAGTCCCATGCCTACGACCTGGTCTACCGGCACGCGCTCGCGCTCGACGAGGCCGGCGAGCGGCTTGCGTTCGGCTCTACCACAGGCGGGCTTTGGGTGAGCGAGGATCAGGGGGACAGCTGGGGATGCATCAGCCACACCCTGCCGCCGGTCTATGCAGTGCGATTCGGGTAGGCACCTTCCGGCTAATATCAGCCAGGCGGATCGGCTACAGCGGGCGATCCGATGCTGAAATCGTTCCGACCACCGGCCGCTGCTGGTGAGCTCCGACAACGGCACTTATATGTCAGCCGCATGGAAGGCATCGGGTTAAACATGACGCAACAGCAGATCAAAGAGACTCATTCGATCTTTAGATGCGCGGCCTTGATCACCGCGCTCCACTTGGCTGATTCGGCATCGATGTAGCTCGCGAAGTCCTTCGGACTTCCGGCGAGCACGTTGAGGAAATTCGGCGTCAGGAATTTCCGTTTGTATTCGGGATCGGCAAAGATTTTCTGCACATCCGTGTTTATCCTCTGGACGATCTCGGCGGAGGTGCCTTTCGGGGCAAAAAGGCCGAACCAGCTGACCGCCTCGAATCCCGGCACGGTTTCGGCAACCGTGGGCAGGTCGGGAAGCTCCTTGAGGCGCCCCTTGCTGCCGACCGCCAGGCCGCGAAGCCTGCCGGCCTTGATGTTTTGATCGACGAGCACGATGCTCAGGAAGCCCATCGGCACATGGTCGCCGACAAGGTCATTGAGCAGCGGCCCTCCACCGCGATAGTGAACCGGAGTGAGCTTCACTCCGGCGAGGCTCTCCAACAGAACCATGTTGACGTGGCTCGACCCACCGATGCCGACGGTTCCGTATTGCAGACCGCCATCCTGCTTGCGCGCTTCGCTCAAGAGGTCTGCGATATTCTTCAGGGGTGAGGAGGCCGGAACCACCAGGATCTGATTCGAATAGCCGAACGAGCTGACCGGTATGAAATCGTTGCGGTCGTATGGAAGCTTGCTGCCATAGAGGGACGGAGCGATGGCAAACGTCTCCATCCCGGTCACCAGCAGCCGGTATCCGTCCCCGGGGGACTGGGCGACTGCCTTGGCGGCGATCTGCGTTGCTCCGCCGCCACGGTTATCGACGACGACCGTCTCCCCCCACATCTGCGAAAGCTGCTGCGCGACGCTGCGCGCTATGACATCTGCGGCCCCGCCGGCCGGATAGGCAACGACGAGCTCCACCTGCCGGGTCGGATAGCTCTCGGCTCGCACCGAAAGCGCGCCGGACAAAACGACAAGGCCAACCGTGATGGCCCGTAGCAATGCGGTCATTTGCTGCTCCTTGGCTGATCACGTCCCATGCCGGCCTCCGAGCTCCTGCCCCGCGGCGACGATGGCGGTAATGATGTTGGCGTAGCCGGTGCAGCGGCAAATCTGCCCGCTCAGCTCGTTCCGGACCGCCTGAGCGTCCGCGCGGGGCCGGCGCAGCAGGATGTCGCGTGCCGTCATCAACATGCCCGGCGTGCAGAACCCGCATTGCAATGCATGGGACTCGTGGAAATGCCGGCGCAGCACCTCCATGACGCTATCATCGGCAAAGCCTTCCAGCGTTTGCACTTCCTGTCCTTCGCACATGACCGCAAGCCGAAGACATGAGCGCGTCAGCTCGCCGTCGACGAGCACCGTGCAGGCGCCGCAGGCGCCCTGCTCGCAACCGAGATGGGTGGCGGTCAGGCGGAAGCGCTCGCGCAGCACGTCCGCAAGACTTTCCCGCGGCTCGACATCGGAAACGAGCTTGGCGCCATTCACGTACAGCGTCACGCGGGTCATCGGCTGCGCATCTCCCGCACGGCTCGCATGATGGTGGATGTGTGCAAGCGCCGCGAATAGGCATCGCCCTCGGGCACGAGCGCCGCCAGATCCTGAGCTACGGCGGCCCGCAGCAGGTCATCGGAGCTCGTCGCGTCTCCGATGTGCTTGGCGACGCCCGGCAGCAAGCACGCGCGCGGCCCGGCCCCGGCAAGCGCCACCGATACCGGGCCGCCTCGGCCGCGTTCGACGGCAATGGCGATGGAGCTCGCGAAGGCGCCGCTCTTGCGCGCCACCTTGCATGTTCCCCAGCGCAGCGGCGCCCGCGGAGGCGCGATCTCGAACCCGAGGATAATTTCGTCCTTCGCGAGCGATGTCGTGTATTGGCCGCGAACGAAGTCGGTGACCGGTTGTGAGCGTTGGCCGTTATGGGTTGCGATCCGCACATTGGCGCCCAGCGCCATGAGGCACACCGGCCAATCGGCGGCAGGATCGGCAAGCGCGACGCTGCCGCCGATGGTGCCGTAGTTGCGGATTGCGCGGTAGGAAATTCCCGACGCAACACGCCGCAGCAATCCGTCGAGCCGATCGGGAAGCTTGCCGTCCTCGATGTAGGAATGGGTCGTGAGCGCTCCGATGCGCAGGCCCTCCGCTGTTTCGCGCGTCTCCTTGAGCTCTTGCAGCGCTCCGACATCGACCAGAAGGTCGGGTTGAGCAATGCGCAAATTGAGCATCGGGATGAGCGACTGTCCGCCCGCAATGACGGCTGCGGATCCTCCCGCCCCCGCCAACAGCGCAGTGGCCTCCGCAACCGTCCTCGGCCTCACATACTCGAGCGCGGCGGGTTTCATGCGCGCGCAGCTTGTGCGCGCCGCGCACCGTCGATGGCCTCGGAAACCCGCCGCGGCGTGAGCGGGGTCTCATTGAAACTCGCGCCGATATCGCGAAACGCGTCGGCGATGGCATTGGCGATTGCCGCCGGCGGCGCGATGGCCCCGCCTTCGCCGAGTCCCTTCACGCCGTACTCGGTGGTCAGCGCAGGGGACACGAGGTGCGCGATACGCACGGAGGGAATCTCCGGCGCGCATGGCACCATGTAGTCGGCGAAGGTGGTGGCGAGCGGCTGCCCGGCGTCGTCGTAGGGAATCTCCTCGTACAGCGCCGTACCAATGCCCTGCGCGATTCCACCTTGCACCTGGCCGTCGACGATCATCGGGTTGATCATGGTGCCGCAGTCCTCGGCAACCACATAGTCGAGGAGCTCGGTCACGCCGCTCTCGGGCTCGACGGCGACAAGCACGGCATGGGTGCCATAGGCGAACACGCCGCCGGAGTCGGTCGGCTCGTAGGTGGCGACCGTCTCCAGCAAAGGGTCCATGCCGGCCGGCAGCTGGTCCGGGCGTGCATTGGCGGCAAACGCAATCTCGGCCAAGCTGATGCTGGTGCCCGGCCCATGCACCGCGCCCGCCTCGATCCGGGTCGCGGCAAAATCGGCTTGCAAGAGATGCGCGCCGATGCGCCGAGCCTTGTCTGCGAGTGCGCGGGCTGCTTTGCCCACTGCCCCGCCTGCGAACACAATGGAGCGCGAGGCGAAGGTGCCGAACCCGTAAGGGCCAACCGAGGTATCGCCATAGCGGACCGAGATTTGTCCCGGGTCGATGCCGAGCTCATGCGCCGCGATCTGGGCCAGCGTCGTCTCGTGTCCCTGGCCGTGGTTCTGCACACCAACAAACAAGAGGACGCTGCCGTCCGGCAGCATGCGCGCGTTGGCGGACTCGTAGCCGGGGATCAGACGGAACTTGCGCTTGGCGAACTCCACGATGCCGTGACCGCTTTGCTCGGTATAGAAAGCAAATCCGACGCCGACCCTGCGTCCGTCAGGCTCGCCCGCAGCCTGACGCTTGCGGATCGCCGGCAGGTCTATCTTGTCGCGAGCTATGTCGAGGCAAGCGACATAATCGCCGGTGTCGAGCTTCATGCCGGCCGCCGTCCGGTACGGAAGCTCCGCGGCGGTCACGATGTTCTGCCGGCGCAGATCGAACGGCTCGCGACCAAGCTCGCGCGCCACCTCGTCCACCAGACGCTCGAGCGCGAAGGTTGCCCCTGGCCGCGCAACGCCGCGATAGGGACCCATCGGCGCCTTGTTGGTCGCAACGGTATGCGCGGTGAGCTTCAGATGCCGCATGCGATAGGGGCCGGTGAGGTTGCGCGAGGCCATGCTGGCTTCCTGAAAGGCGCCCGTCGGCCACAAAGCATAGGCGCCGGCATCGATGTAGATGTCGCCCTCGATGCCCAGGAGCGTCCCGTCCCGCTCGGCACAGATCGCGAGATCGTAGGTATGGTCGCGCGCATGCGGCGAGGCGAGCAGATGCTCACGCCGATCCTCGATCCATCGCACGGGATGTCCGACCTTCATCGCAACGGCTGCGACCGCAACATCCTCGGGCGTGATCCGGTTCTTGCCGCCGAACCCGCCGCCGACGTCAGGGGCAATCACACGTACCTTGTGCTCCGGAATGCCGAGCATGCGCGAGAGCGCCAGCCGCTTGACCTGGCCGCCCTGGGTCGAAAGATAGACGACGAGCTCATCGAGCCGGCGGTCCCAATAGGCGAGCGCGCCGCGTCCCTCCAGCGAGACGGTCGCCTGTCGGTTGAGCCGCAGGCGGCGGCGAAGGCGGATCGGCGCCGCGGCGAGCGTCTCGGGATTGCCCTCGGTCACGGTCGTGCTGATGTAGGCGTTGCTCGGCCACTCCTCGAAGACGCGCGGGCTCTCGAGGCGCATGGCGGCGACGACATCGACCACGGCAGGCAATTCCTCGAGCTCGACAGCGACCGTGTCGGCCAGGTCCTCGGCTTGCGCCCGCGTCGGCGCCACACAGGCGGCGATCGTCTGTCCGACGTAGCGCACGCGCTCTTCGGCGAGCGGAGGATAAGGACTGTGGCGATGCGCCGAGAGCTCGGGGCCCGCCTCTAGGATGTTGACGGGCCCAATGTCGGCGAGAGTGAAAATGCGTGCAGCAGCGTGTGCCGGCTTGTTCACGCGGCGGACACGGGCATGCGCGATCGGGCTGCGCACGAACGCCACGTCCTGGACCCCAGGCACCTGGACATCCGCGATGAACATGCCGTGACCGTAGAGGTAGCGGGCATCCTCCTTGCGTAACAGGCTCGCGCCGATCCAGCCACTTGCTGTCGCTCGCTCATGCATCCCCACGTCCCCCGCGCTCGGGCATGTAGACAGGTATACGTCGCGTCCATTACCGTATGCAAACAAGCCGCCAATCCGAGGAGCATTCGATGTGCCTTGATGTTTCGGCATTTGCACGGGCCGGCGCAATCGTGTTGGCCGCGCTGTTGACGGGACATGCGCAAGCGCAACAGCCGATAACTCTGCGGCTCGATTGGACCGCGCTCGGCTATCATGCACCATTTTATCTCGGCGTCGCCCGCGGCTACTACCGCGACGCCGGCCTCGATGTCAGCGTTCTCGAGGGGAAAGGATCGCCGGCAGTCGGAACGTTGGTCGGCAATGGCTCTGATGACTTCGGATTTGCCGACGCCAGTACGATCGCACAACTCGTCAGCCAAGGGTTGCCGGCAAAGATGGTGATGGGCATTTTCCAGAAGTCCACTCTGGCGCTCTTCTTCCCGGTCGGAAAAGGCATCTCGAAGCCTGCGGACCTCAAAGGCAAGCGCATCCTGCTCTGTCCGACGGACGGCCTGATCAAATATCTTCCGGCCTATCTGAAGAACGTCGGACTGAGCATGGACGACGTGAAGATCGTCATGGTCGATTGCTCGATCAAGTATTCCTACCTGGCGCAGGGGAACGCCGATGTCGCGGGCAGCTACGGCACTGCGGGCGAAGCGCTGCTCAAATCCGTGGGGTTCACGCAAGTCGGAAAATTCGACTACGCCGACGCGGGGATCAATCTGCCGTCACATGGGATCGTGACTTCGACGTCAACCATTCAAAACAAACCGGACCAGGTTCGCCGTTTTGTGACCGCTACTGCGAAAGCCTGGCAGGACGCGCGCAGTCACCCCGACGACGCCACTGCCGCGCTGGTCGCGGCCAATCCGCTCAACAAGGGCAAGGAGGCGCAAGTGAAGGAAACTTTGCTCGCGTCGTTCAGGTACATCGAGACCCCCGGCACTGCAGGCAAGCCATTCGGCTGGCAGTCACCCGATGAATGGAGCAAGGCCGTCGCGCTCCTGGCCGGCGCTGCCGGTATGAAGGCGCCGGCCTCTGCGGAGGCATTCTATACGAACGACTTCATCGGGAAATGACTTTCGCCGAGGCAGTCTGAGCTTCCGCCGCCCCCGGGCTGCATGCGATCCCCTTGCCCCAGCCCCCACATCGCCCTCAAGGACGTCGGCAAGTCCTACGGGAAGCGCAACAAGGCAATCCTGGCGATCGAGAGCGTGACGCTGGATATTGCGCGCGGCGAGTTCCTGTCGATCCTCGGCCCGAGCGGCTGCGGCAAGAGCACCCTGCTCATGATGATTGCGGGTCTTGTTCCGCCGACGCGCGGCTTGATCGAGGTAGGTCAGCGCCCCGTGACCCAGCCCTTGACGGATGTCGGAATCGCCTTTCAGCAGGATTTGTTGTTCGACTGGCGGACCGTACTGGGCAACGTGATGGTGCAGGCGGACATGCGCGGCCTCGATCGCGCGGCTGCCCGGGCGAAGGCACGCGCCCTGCTCCAGCGGGTCGGCCTCGCGGCTTTTGAGACCCGTCGTCCCTGGGAGCTGTCGGGCGGAATGCGGCAGCGTGTCGCAATCTGCCGGACCCTTCTGCACGGTGCCAGCATGCTCCTGCTGGACGAGCCCTTCGGCGCGCTCGATGCACTCACGCGCGATCAAATGAACGTGCATCTGCAGAACCTGTGGATCGACGAGCGGCCGACCGCCGTGATGGTGACGCACAGCATTTCCGAGGCGGTATTCCTGTCGGACCGAGTCATCGTGCTCTCGTCCAGGCCGGCCCGATTCCTGCACGAGCTTCAAATCGAGCTGCCGCGTCCGCGCACGATGGAGATGCGCGACGCGAGCGAATTTGTGCGCTTGCAGCATCGGCTCCGGCAGGCGATCGAGATGCCGCAATGAGGGGCGAGGTGCAGGACGTCGTCGCAAGAGTAGCCTACCCGATCCTGGTGTTTCTTGTCCTGGTGCTGCTGTGGCAGTGGGGGGCAGAGCGCGCGATCCTCCCTGCCTATGTCCTGCCGGCCCCATCAGCGATTGCGCTGCGCACGGCGGCGACGGTACCCGTCATGCTCGGGCATGCGGTCGTCACCACCTACGAGATCGCGTGCGGTTTCCTTCTGGCGCTCGTATGCGGCGTGTTCCTGGCCTGGATGATCGCCCATGTCCGCGTGTTCGAGCAGGCCTTCTATCCCTGGCTCGTCTTCATTCAGGTGCTTCCGAAGGTGGCCCTGGGGCCGCTCTTGGTGGTGTGGCTGGGCGTGGGGTTCTTGCCCAAGGCATTGGTTTCGTTTCTCCTTGCATTCTTTCCTGTCATGATCGACACGCTCGTGGGCCTGAAGTCGGTACAGCGCGACTATGTCTTCCTGCTGCGATCGATGGGAGCGACCCGGCTGCGCCGCTTCCTGCTGTTTCAGCTGCCCTATGCCCTGCCTCACATCTTCGGCGCGCTGAAGGTGGCGATCACGCTCGCCGTCGTAGGCGCAATCGTCGGCGAGTTCATCGGCGCCGACAAGGGGCTTGGTTACGTCCTCATCGTGGCAACGGGGAGCCTGGATACCGTGCTCATATTCGTGGCGCTGGTCTGGATCTCCGCTCTCTCGCTCTTGCTCTACGCTCTGGTCTGCCTGTTCGAGCGCATCTTTCTTTCCTGGCACACGGCCGCTCGCGCGCACGAGATCAGGGACGCGGCATGAGATTGCTATCGCTTGGCTCGAGACATATACGTCCCATCGAAATGCGACGTTTGCAGACAAGCTCGTTGCAGCCTAGCTCCCTGTTGACCCGTCCAAGCCTTCAAGCGCGCCGCGTAAACTACCTTTTCCGGGGTTGCCCCGTCATTGTGCCGATGAAACAAGAGCTGCGCGGAGCTTCCTGATGGCGACGCTAACGCATGCCACCGGCAAAGCCGGCTCGCAGATCGGTCGATCGATCCCCCGGCTCGAAGCCCGCGACAAGGTCACCGGGCGCGCCGAATACACCCACCTCATGCGGGTGCCGGGGATGCTGCACGCCAAGCTGTTCCGCAGCACGGTCGCGCACGGGCGCATCCGATCGATCGATACCGGCGCGGCAAGGCAGGTTCCGGGCGTCCTTCATGTCGTGACGATAGACGACATCAAGGAAGTCATTCCGGATCCGTATTACGGCCCGGCATTTCACGACCAGCCGATCCTGGCCGACGGCAAGGTGCGTTTCGTGGGCGAGCCCGTGGCGGTAGTGCTGGCACGCGATCCGCACATTGCCGAGCAGGCGGCGGCGCTCATCAGCGCTGAATACGAGGAGCTGACCGCAATCTATGACGAGGTGGAAGCGTTCAGCGCGCCCACTTTCGTCCACGAGGAGCTCAAGCCGGCAGCAACATTTCCCGACCTCAAGCACCTGAAAGGCGTCAGCGGCACCAACGTCGCGCTCGACTACCGGCTGCGCCGCGGGGAGTTCGAAAAGGCCTATGCCGGTGCCGCGCACAGGTTCGAGCACGAGTTCAAGACACAGAAAGTGCTGCATCTCCCGTTCGAGCCCTTCGTCACCATCGCCGATTGGCGGGCTGACGGCGTCACCATTCACACCGCGTCCCAGGGCCCCTCATTCGTGCGCATCGAGATCGCGCGCCTGCTCGGCTGGCCGGAAAACAAGGTGCGGGTCAAGGTACCTTATCTCGGCAGCGGCTACGGCGCGAAGCTGTACATCAAGCTCGAGGCGCTCGCGGTCGCGCTGTCGATGATCGCCCGCAGGCCGGTCAGGGTCGCCGCCACAATGGAGGAGATGTTTTATCAGATCACCAAGCACCCGAGCACATTTCGCATCAAGAGCGGCGTCGACCAGAACGGCAGGATCGTCGCCCGCAAGTGCGAGGTGTTCTGGAACGGCGGTGCCTATGCCGACATCGGGCCGCGGGTGACGCAGAAGGCGGGTTTGACCGCTTCCGGTCCCTACAACATCGACAATGTGTGGATCGATTCCTACGCGCTCTACACCAACACGACACCGGCCGGCTCGCTGCGCGGTTTCGGCCTGCCGCAGATCGCATGGGCCTACGAAAGCCAGATGGACATGATGGCGCGGGAGCTCAAGCTCGATCCAGCCGAGCTCCGGCGCAGGAATTTGCTGCGCGAAGGCGGGGTGCACGCGACGGGGCAAGCCATCGCAGATGCGCCGCTCGACAAGCTCTTGACCACGATCCTGGACAGGATCGAATGGAGCAGGCCATTCGACCGCGGCAGCGGCGCGCTCCGGCGCGGACGCGGGTTCGGTGTTGCGATCAAGGCGATAACGTCGCCCACCACTTCGGTTGCGATCATCAACGTGGCCGCTGACGGCTCGGTCACGCTCTATTGCGGTACCGTCGACATGGGCCAGGGCTCCGACACTGCGCTGGCGCAGATGGCGGGTGAGGCGCTCAATGTCCCGGCCGAATCGGTGAAGGTGGTGCACCCCGATACCGATGCGACCCCGTACGACATGGGGACGCTCGGCTCGCGCTCGCTGTTTCATATGGGCCACGCGATCGGGCGCGCCGCCGAGGAGGTGCGCAGCAAGATAGGCGCGCTGCGCCGAGAGGTCGGCGAGCCTGAGGGCTCGAATGCGCCGATTTCGGAGCTATTCCGCAAGCGCTACAGCATGCAGGCCGGCAACATCATCGGCAGCGGTGCGTTCCGGCCGGACTACGTGTCGCCCTCGCGCGACAGCGGCCAGAGCACCGCCGTGACGCCGTTCTGGATCATTGCCGGGGCGGGCGCGGAGGTGGAGGTCGACACGGAAACGGGGCACGTCAGGGTTGCCAAGCTGGTGAACGTGGTGGACGCCGGCAGAGCGATCAACCCGGCGATCGTTGCGACGCAAATCTCGGGCGGCGCGATCATGCAGCTTGGCTTCACGATGTTCGAGGAGATGCACCTCGACGCGGGGCAGGTGGTCAACGCCTCGCTCGCCGACTACAAAATCCCGGGGTTTCGCGATCTTCCCGAGCGCATGGAAAATCTGCACATCGAGCACCATCAATCAAACGGGCCGTTCGGCGCCAAGGGCGTCGGGGAGAGCTCGATGTTCTGCGTCTCACCGGCCATCGCCAATGCCATCGAGGATGCCGTGGGCATCCGACTGACCAGGTTGCCGCTCGACGCCGAGAGCGTCTATCGCGCGCTGCGGGCCAAGGCGGGCGATCCGCTCGAGGCCTGAGACCGGCATGAACAGAATACCCAGAATCGCATTGATCCTCACCGGCGGCACGATCGATTCCGTCGGAACGGACCGTCTTGATCTCGCCTGGTACATGGAGGCGGGGAAGCGGCTCGGCGAGGGCGAGCTGCTGGCACAGGTTCCCGAGCTCGCGAAAATCGCCTCGGTTCAGGAGATCGCCTTCCGCCGACTGCCCAGCCATGCCTTGGTCGACAAGGATTGGCTCGAGCTGGTGCGCAGGATTCACGCAATCCTCGATCAGGATCAGGCCGACGGCATCGTTATCACGCATGGCACCAACACCCTGGAGGAGACCGCATATTTCCTCAATCTGGTGCTCAAGAGCGAGCGCCCGGTGGTGCTCGTCGGCTCGATGCGGCCATCGTCCGCCATCAGCGCGGACGGCTATCTCAACGTCATCAACGCGGTGCGCGTGGCAGCCGATCCGAGCTCGCGCGGACGCGGCTGTCTGGTCGTCATGAACGACACGATCTTCAGCGCGCGGGACGTCACCAAGACTTCCACCTACCGCGTACAGGCATTCCAATCGCGCGATATGGGGCCGCTGGGGCTCGCGGACGCAGACGGCAGGGTGATCTATTATCACCAGCCGGCGCGAAAGCACACGGTCGAGACTGAATTCGACGTGCGCTCGGTGTCGTCGCTGCCGCGAGTGGATATCGTCGTCTCCTACGTGGGCGCCGACGGCGCCATGATCGAAGCGGCCGTCGCTGCGGGGGCGAAGGGCATCGTCAGCGCCGCAACCGGGGCAGGCAGGCCCACTCCCCTCGAGGACGCAGCATTCGACAAGGCCCGCGCCGAGAAAGGCGTGCTGATGTGCCTGTCCAGCCGGGTCGGCTCCGGCCGCGTGGTTCGCAGCCCTGGATTGGCCAGACGCGGCTTTGTGGCTGCGGACAACCTGCAACCCTGGAAGGCGCGTATCCTGCTTTCATTGGCGCTGACCAGGACCAAGGATGCCGGGGAGATCCAGCGGATGTTCGACACCTACTGACGCAAAAAAAGCAACACGACGGCAATAGCAAGGAGGATTTTTTTCATGACGGCGGATCTGCTTCTGAAGAACGGCTGGGTAGTCACCCCGGAGGAGACCGTGCGGGGCGGCGTTGCGATCTCAAACGGAAAATTCGTGGCGATCGGAACCGATGATTCTCTGCCGGAGGGCAAGGCGGTGATAGACGTGGGGGGCAAGCACATTCTGCCCGGGCTCATCGACGCGCATGTGCACTTTCGCGATCCAGGCGTCACCCACAAGGAGGATTTCGGCACCGGGTCTACGGCAGCGGTCTGCGGGGGGATCACGACCATCATCGACATGCCGAACCAGATCCCGCCGACGGAAAATGCGGAACAGGTCGGCGTCAAGAAGCGAATCGGCGAAACAAAGTCGCTGTGTGATTTTGCCGTATTGGGCGTGGTGCACCAGACCAATGCCGACGATATCCTCCCGATGGCGAAGGCCGGTGCCATCGGTTACAAGATTTTCTTCGGAGAGACGATCGGCAATCTGCCATTCCCCGACGACGGAATGTGCATCGAGGTTTTCTCGAACATTACGAAATCCAGAATTCCTCTCTGCGTGCACGCCGAGAACCGGCAGATCCAGCATTACTGGACCAACAAGCTCAAAGCTGCGGGAAAGAACGACCCGGTCTACTGGGAGCAGTCGCGCCCGGCGCTATGCGAGGCCGAATCGATCGCTCACATCATGTTCATGGCAGAGAATTTCGGTACGATGCTTCACATCGTCCACGCCAGCACGAAGCAGGCGGTGAAGATGGTCAAGGACGGCAAGGCGCGGGGGCTGCGGTTTACGGCGGAGACGCAGCCGCATTACCTGCTGCGAACCGCCGATGACATGGCCCAGGTTGGTCCGCTGCTCAAGATGAATCCTCCCGTGCGCTCGCAGGAGCATCAAGATGCGCTCTGGGAAGGGCTGCTGAATGGTGCCGTCGACATGATCGCCACTGATCACTCCCCGCATACGCTCGAGGAGAAAGGGTGCGACATCAACGGCAAGATGAGCAAAGCTGCGATTTGGGATTGCATTTCCGGCTTCTGCGGCGTCGAGACCGCCGTACCCCTGATGCTCACCCAGGTGAACAAGGGCCGGCTGAGCCTCAATCATTACGTCAAGATCGCCAGCGAGAACCCGGCGAAGGTCTGGCAGATGTATCCGCGGAAAGGCACCATCCGCGTCGGGTCCGACGGCGACGTGACCGTCGTCGATATGGACAAGGAGTTGACGATCGATCCGCACAAGCTTCACAGCAAGAACAAGCCGACTCCATGGGGTGGCTGGCAGGTGAAGGGCGTGCCGATCTACACGATCGTTCGCGGCCACGTGCAAATGAAGAACGGCGAGCCGGTCGGCAAGGTCATCGGTCAGATGCAGACCCCGATCCTGCATTAGTCTCTAGGTGCACCCGCCACCCCGGCTTGGCTCGGAGGCAAGTCGAACGCTCATACTTCGCCTGAACAAGGGAGGTGGTGCAGAACCTCCTGTGGGCGCTGGGGCGCGAGCATACCTATATGCATACGGGGGTTTAGAGCATAGACGGACGGTATGGAGGACGGGGCTCCGCCATGGACGGCAAGGTTGGCTCAAACAGAGCGTCGGTCATCATCGTCTCAGGCTTTCTCGGCGCGGGCAAAACCACGCTGGTCAACCGCATACTGACCGCGGATCACGGGCGCCGGATCGCCGTCATCGTCAATGAATTCGGCGAGGTCGGAATCGATCATCACCTGTTGATCTCCTCGGATCAGGAAGTGATTCAGATGAACAACGGCTGCATCTGCTGCAGCGTGCGCGGCGATCTGCTTCGCAGCCTGTTCGAGCTCATCGAGCATCGCGCAAAATTCGATACGGTCATCATCGAGACGACCGGGCTGGCGGAGCCCGCTCCCGTCGCGCAGACGCTGTATGCGGACGAGCGCATTCGCAGCGAGTTCGCGCTGGAAGGCGTCATTACCGTGGTGGATGCCAAGCACGTGGCGGCCCAGCTGGAGGAGACCCCGGAGGCGTGTGAGCAAATCGCCTTTGCCGACCTGATCGTCCTCAACAAGACCGACCTTGCCGCCCCCGAGGAGCTCGATCGCATCGAGCAGCAGATCGGAGGTCTCAACCGGGTTGCAAAAATACAGCGGACGAAACATTCAGAGCTCGATCTCGATATTGTCCTCGGTGTTCAAGGAGTCGATCTGGAACAGCGGATCGATGCCGCGATCGAAGCCGATAGCGAGCATATCCACGAGGACGGCGGCCACAACGGACATGATCATCACGACCGGGGGCATCACCGGCATCACAATCATCTGCAGAATATCGAGACCGTATGCATCGTCGAGTCCGGCGAGTTGGACGGGATGAAGTTGAGCGTATGGTTTCGCTCCCGGATTGCCGAATTCGGCGCCAATCTCCTGCGCATGAAAGGGCTGCTCAATCTGCGCGGCGATCCGGACCAGTTCCTGTTCCAGGGCGTGCGCATGGAATTCGAAGGCCGGCCTGGACGCGCCTGGAGCGCCGACGAAAAACGGCTCAACCGGCTGGTTTTCATCGGCCGCAATCTCGATCAGGATGCAATCACGCGCGGGTTTCGAAATTGTCTCTGCACCGCCGCGTGCGATGGGTCGTGGACGCCGGATCCCTTCGGGCGGCAGTTGTTGGAGGTCTCGCCCTACACGCTCGAGCAGATCCGGTATTGGATGCGGCAGAATTTCGGATTTCCAAAAGAGGCACCGATCGTCGTCAAGGAGGTCCCTTGCGTCAAACCGGCCTGCCCTCCGATCGAAACGGCGATCGTGGCGATCCTCAAGAACGAGCCGCCGCGTCATTTCAAGATTCAGCGGCCGATCAACGAGATCACGTTCGACAACGTCTATGATCTGATCGAAAACCCGATGCCGTGCTGCTGAGCGGCTCGGTTCGCGCTGATCGGCCGCGAATACCTTGCGCGAGGCTCCCGAAGTGGCCGATAGAGCTGCGTTGGAAGGGTTGCTCGCGCAGGCGCCATTTGGCTCATCCATGCCGGAACTCGGTAGGATGCCTTCGCCTCCCAGTCCTCAGATGTCCTGAGACCCCGCGTACGTCGGAGATGCGGAACAAATTGCTTGGGCAACCGTTGTGTCGGGAGTTCAACAATGGAGGGCTCTCGCAGCCTTCCGACGTACAAGCAACAGGAGCGTGGAGCACATGAATTGGGATCGCGTTGAAGGCAACTGGACCGAGTTCAAAGGCAAGGTCCAGCAGCAGTGGGGCAAGCTCACGAAGGATGACTTGGAGGTTGTCAAAGGCAAGCGGACCGAGCTCTCCGGCCGCTTGCAGCAGCGATACGGCTACGCCAAGGACCAGGCCGAGCGTGAAATCGATGCGTGGCTGAGGAACGCCGCCTGAGCCTGTAAACAGCCCAGCTTTCCGGAAGGCTGCCGGATCACGGTCCGGCGGCCTTCGCTGTTACCGATAGCCCGCAACTGCAGCTTCGGACCGGCGCAGCGATGATCAACCACCTCTGGTACAAGAGCGCGACCCGTCTATTGGCTCTCGGTCGCGATTTGCATGGACGCAAACCCAGCGCGGGCGATGACGGCAAGCATCGCCTCCTCGTCTACTGCCGCTCCCGTGTGTGCGACCGGACTATCTGTCGAACGCCGCGACGTTGACCTGAGCAACCGCCGCAAGCTGAGATCAGGCGGCAGGCGCCGCCCTACGACGGCACGTAGCTGAGAAACAAAACCAGGGCGCTGTGAGCACCCCGCATTTCTGCGACGCCACTCACTGCATGCCTGGGAGCTGCGTGTCCCCGGCAATGGCGTTCTCGCGCTGCAACTTACGGATGAAGGCCTGGGCGGCGCGAACGACGTCATCAGTAGGGCCGTTTTCCAAGGTGCCGGCCAGGGTATTGCATGACTCCAGGAAGGCCAGGTAGCTGATGGTGTGCATCACGCGGTCGATCCACTGGCTCTCGGATCTCGTCATGGTCATTGTCAGGATTCCCTGTTGGCGTTTCTCGACGCACATCTTGCTTCCTGATTGAATCAAAATTGCAGCGAGACTGCGAACGCGCGGTGCACGCCGATACCGCCGCGCCTCAGCACACCCGGCTAATCTAATCGCACGCCTTGCAGCTCACGGACGCGACCGCCGTTACGATCGCGTCAGTCCCAGCTGGGTGCCCACTGCGGACACCCGCGCAGCTCACTTTCCGAGATGTCGGTCCGGTAGCCGGCGAGAGCAGGATCATAGGTAAGCTTGTCCCATGGGATCGCATATTCGTGGGGGTCCAAAAACCCGCCGAATGACATCACCGCATACGCCACGCGCCCGGTCATCTTGCCGATCATGAGGCGTTTGATCGTCCCCACGGCTTTGCCCTGCTGATCGTAGACCGGCGTTCCCTCGACGCGATCGCTCGCGATGAGAGGCTTACCTGGGTTTGCTCCGTTTGCCATGATCTCGTTCTCCGGGCTCCTCGTCCCGATAACGCGCAGTCCCCTCACTTCGCTCCGCGCGGCATGAACCGGATCGACCGGGACGGAGAGAGCGAATCACCGAAAGGCCGGGGATCACTTGTTCGGGAGACGCAAGAGTGGTTCACTTTGCGAGATAGCAATGGAGACGCGCCATGCGGGCGAGCCCTTGCGGGCATTCCAAATGCGGGGAACGTCCTTCCTTCCATTCACAAGCTGGGATCTGCACGCGGCGCCGACTTCTCGCCGGCGCTGCCGCGGCGGCACTCGGGTTTGGCGTGCCACTCGCAGACGACCGGGCATACCCGCAGGCGGCGGTGCCCACCGACAAGCCGTTCCGCATCGACGTCCACCATCACGTCTCGTCTCCGGGCTTCATCGCCGAGATCAGCGGAAGGAGAACAGGCCAAGTCCCCCTGATGAAATGGACGGTCGGGCAATCGCTCGAGGACATGGATAAAGGGGGCGTTGCGACAGCAATTCTGTCGGTGAGCGAGCCGAGCGTGTTTTTTGGCAACTACGATTCCGCACGCAGGCTTGCGCGCGAGACAAACGAGTTCGCGGCGAAGCTCATTTCCGACCACCCCGGCCGGTTCGGCATGTTCGCGACCGTGCCCCTGCCCGATGTGGATGGCTCGCTGCGTGAGATCGAATATGCGCTCGACACGCTGAAGATGGACGGCATCTGCATGATGACGGACTATCAGGGAAAATTCCTCGGCGATCCGCGGTTCCGGCCGGTGCTGGAGGAGCTCGAGCGGCGCAAGGCCGTGGCCTACACGCACCCATTCAGGAACGATTGTTGCCGCAACCTGGTGCCGGACGTTTTCGAGCCTCTCATCGAATTGGGCACGGATACCACCCGTACCATTGCCAGCTTGCTGTTCAGCGGCTCCGCCGAGCAATTTCCCAACATCAGATGGATCTTTTCACACGCAGGCGGCACGGCACCGTTCCTGATGCAGCGTTTCACCTATTACTTCGCCGCGCGCAAGGACTTGCAGCCGCGCCTCCCGAAAGGACCGGCGTATTACCTCGAGCGCTTCTATTACGACACCGCGAACGCGATGACCATCCATCCGTTGGCGTCTCTCACCAAGCTGGTCAAACCCACGCAGATTCTTTTCGGAACGGATTTCCCCTTCCTCACCGCCCGAGACACGGCGGCAGGACTGCGCGAGGCAGGTCTGTTCGACCCGAGCGAGCTGCAGCAGATCGAGAGAGAAAATGCTGCCGCGCTCATGCCGCGTTACAAGGCGTAGCGCCGCCCGCGAAGTGTCCGCCTCCGTTGCATGCTCTTTCGCCGGAGAGGTATGGAGCGTCCAATTGCGGGTCAGCTGCCGGTAAGGGCCTTCAGTACGAAGCCACTAGACTCGTTCTCGCTGAGACCATACCACCCCGTCAGTGCTCCCCATGGGAGGATCGGATGAGCTCACAAAAGACGTTGGTCATTCGCAACGGAACGCTGATCACCGGGTCGGGTCAACCGCCGCTCCGCAACGAGGCGATCGTGATCCACGGGAATCGGATCAAAAGCATCGGCGCGTTGCCGCCCGACCTGCAGACGGACGATCATCGCAAGGTGCAGGTGATCGATGCGGGCGGACAATGGATCATGCCCGGTCTCATCGATGCGCATTGCCATGTCTCCTACGGCTACCCCCTGATCAAGGGCGAGGGGAAAGGCAAGGGCACCACCCGCCCGGAATTCTCCACGCTCAAGTCGGCGCGCAGCGTGCAGAAGGTGTTGCGCGCGGGGGTGACCAGCATCTCGGTCCCAGGCGGAACCTGGTTCACCGATGTGGGAGTGCGCGACGCCATCAAGCTCGGCCTGATGATGGGGCCGCGCATGTATGTGGCAGGCCGCATGATCGTGACCTATGGCTGCATCGAGGACGACGAGCCGTCATGGGAGGGAACGCCCGAGCATTCCATCGGGAAGCTGTGCAACACCGCCGGCGAGATGGTCACGGAAGTGCGCCGGCAGAGCAAACATGGCGTCAACTTCATCAAGATGGCGGACAGCCGCTCGGGCGAGTCACAAATGCTCGCCAAGGAGGAGATCGCTGCGGTCGTTGCGGAAGCGCACCGGCGCAATCTGCGCGTCGGCATTCATTCGCGCGGCGCCGGCTCGACCCGCGCTGCCGCCGAGGCGGGGGTAGACTGGATCATCCACGCGGACCTCGCCACGGACCGCGATCTCGAGGCGGTTGCCAAAGCCGGCATGCCGATCATTCCAACCAGCACCTTCCTGGCGAAGGTGGTGGAGCTCGGCCAAAGGGTCGGAGCCGAGCAGGTGCAGCTCGATATCAACCGGATGAAACGGCACTTTGATCTGGTCTGCGAGCTGATGCACAAGGCGCGCAAGCTCGGCATCAAGCTGCTTATCGGGACTGATACCGGCAATAACTCCTTCATGCCCCATGGCGAGCTGCATGCCAAGGAGCTGGAAATCTTCGTGAGATACGGCGGCTATAGTCCCATGGAAGCGATTGTCGCGGCCACGCGCGACAATGCATTCGCGGTAGGCCTCGAAGGCCAGGCCGGCGAGATAGCGGTAGGACGGCTTGCCGACGTGATCGTGCTCACCAAGGATCCGCTCGCGGACATTACCGTACTGCAGCATCCCGAGAATCTGTCCTGGGTGATCAAGGACGGGAAAGTCGTCGAGCTTGACCGGCAGGATGAGATGCTCACCTTCCAGCAGGCCGCGGAATAAGCCTCATTTGTGCTGCTCCTGCTGGGCGATTTCGGCGAGCACCGGATTCCAAAGGTTCTGTTGTTTTTGGACGAAAGCCAACGCTTCGGCGGGGGTCATCGAACGGGTATAGCTGCCTAGTTGCGCGAGCCGCTTCTGCAGACCAGGCAAGCCGACGACTTTTAGCAGGTCCGTGCTGACCTTTTGAACGACTGCATCCGGCGTGCGGAGAGGGGCCACCAGAACTCCCCACCCCGTCGCCAGGAAAGCCGGGATTGTTTCTGCAACCGTGGGAAGATCGGGAAAGTCATCGAGGCGCCTGGCCGAGGCGACCGCGAGCAGATGTATGGAGCCCGAGCGGGCAGAGCCGGCAATACCGGAATATCCCTCGATGATGAGGTTGACGCGTCCCGTCGCGACATCGCTGATTGCCTGCGTAGGACCACCGACATAGGGAACGATCTGAAGCTTTATGTGGGCTTCGCGTTGCAACAATTCCCCGGTCAGATGGGTCAAACGCCCGACCCCCGTGGTGGCGTACGAGATCTCGCCGGGGCGTTTCTGGGCAAGCGCGATCAGCTCCGGCAGGGTGCGTATACCCAGACTTGGGGAAGCCGCGATGAACATCGGGTTTTCCGCGACAAAACCGATCGGCAGGAAGTCCCGCGGCAGCTGCAAGGGCACATTGGATGCTGCCGGATGCAGCGCCACAAAGGTCGACAACACCGGTTGGTAGAGGGTGTATCCATCGGGCGCCGCTTGCGAAGCCGCTCGCGCGGCAAGGCTTCCGCCTGCTCCCGGACGATTGATCACCAGGACCTGCTGCCCCCACAACTTGCTCAGCTCTTCCGCCACGAACCGCAGGGCGACATCCGGCGTGCTCCCGGCCGCCGAATCAGCGAGGATTTCGACCTGCTTCTCCGGGTAGCTGCCGGCGTGAGCGTCGGGCGCGACCGAGACGGTCAGGAGCGCGGCCAGAAGGCCGTAACGCCAAGCTGCTTGCATCTGGTCCTCCCGGGATCTGGGCCGCCGCTAAGCCACGCCGACTGCCGACAAGTTGCGGCTTCGCCGAAACCGGCGCACAAAGCTCTCCGCTGGAGCAAATTCGACCCGCGACCGACCGGAGCTCGCGCCATGGACGCCCTCACCAAGCCCAAGCGTAAGACGACGGTAGCCGGGCAATGCCCGCGCAGCTACCCCGACCTGCACGACCATGTGCGCGCGCTCGACGAGGCGGGTCTGCTGATCACGGTCAGGCGCTCCATCAACAAGGACACGGAGATGCACCCGCTCGTGCGGTGGCAATTCCGCGGCGGCATCGACGAAAAGGACCGCAAGGCGTTCCTGTTCACCAATGTGACGGACAGCAAAGGCCGCAGATACGACATTCCGGTGCTGGTCGGCGGGCTGGCCGCTAACCGGGAAATCTATCGCATCGGAATCGGCTGTCCGTTCGAGGAGATTGACGAGCGCTGGGCGAAGGCAATCGCAGCCCCCGTCCCGCCGCGTGTCGTGGAGCATGCCCCCTGCCATGAGCTCGTGACCACAGGGCGAGACCTGGACAAGCCCGGTGCCGGCCTCGATGCCCTTCCGTTGCCGATTTCTACCCCCGGCTGGGACGTCGCACCCTATGCGACGTTGTCGCAGTATATCACCAAGGACCCCGACAGCGGCGTCCAGAACATGGGGAATTACCGCGGGCAGGTGAAGGCGCGCCGGCGGCTCGGCATGAACCCCTCGCTCGAGCTGCGGCCGGGTATCTACAAACATTGGGAGAAGCTGAGAGCGCGGGGTTTCAAGAAATTGCCGTGCGCTGTCGTTCTCGGCGCACCGCCATGCATCACTTTTACGTCGGTACAGAAGCTGCCGGAACGGCTCGACGAGCTGTACGTGGCCGGGGCGCTCGTCAACGCGCCGATCAACGTTGCCAGGGCAAAGACTGTGGACCTTCTGGTCCCGGCCGAGGCCGAGATCGTGGTCGAGGGCTTCATCGACACTGAATATCTCGAGCCCGAAGCTCCGTTCGGGGAATCGCACGGCCACGTGAACCTGCAGGAGTTCAATGCCTTCATGGACGTCACCGCCATCACCCGGCGGCGCGACGCCATTCTCACCTCCATCATCTCCCAGGTGACGCCCAGCGAATCGAGCCTGATCAAGCGGATCGGCATGGAGCCTCTGTTCCTGAGCTTCCTGCGCGACACGCTGGGCATCAAGGGCATCAAGCGGGTCGCGATGCACGAGCCGCTCACCAACATCCGCAAGGTGATTGCGATCGTCTGCGAGCGCGACATGCCGCGGACCGAAATCTGGCGCGCGCTCTACGGCGCCGCCGTGCTGCACCGCGCTGCCGGCAAATATGTGATCGCGATCAACGAGGACATCGATCCTGAGCATGCCGACGCGCTGCTGTGGGCCATGTCTTATCGCGCCAATCCCGATCTCGACCTGCATATCCTGCCGCACCGCGACCAGGGGCACGGGCCTCGAAGCCGCCGCAATGGGGGAGAGGACGCCGCGGTGCTGATCGATGCGACGCTGAAGGAGGACTTCCCGCCGATCTCGCTGCCCAAACGCGAGTATATGGAGCGGGCGAAGGCGATCTGGGAGGAGTTGGGTCTCCCGAAGCTCAAGCCGGAGTCGCCGTGGTTCGGCTATTCCTTGGGTGAATGGTCGCCGGAATTCGAGCAAGCGGCCGAGCGGGCAACCCGCGGTGAATATTTCGCAGCTGACGCGCAGCTCCGCAAGCGCCGGCGCAAGGACGTGGGCATGAACACGGAGGTACGTACGCTCGACGAGCGCTCGGCAAAGCCGCGGCAGCGAAAGCGCCGCGGCGCGGATTGAGCGCTACATCGAGACGCGGGGTGCCGCAAGGTCAGAGCCAGCGGGCAGCGTTGCAACTGTGCTGATCGAAAATGAGGGAATTTGCTGTGGTGCTGCGACCCGGACTGCTCACAGCTTCACCGCCACGATAGCCTCGATCTCAACCGAGATCTGGTTGGGCAGCATGACATTGCCGACCGCCGAGCGGGCATGTCGCCCGGCGTCGCCGAACACCTCGACAAACAGGTCCGAGCAGCCGTTGACGACCTTTGGCGAGTCATTGAAATCGGGCGCCGCATTGACCATGCCGAGCAGCTTGACGATGAAATCGACGCGATCGAGCGAGCCGAGCGCATCGCGCATGGTGGCAAGCAGTCCAAGCCCGACGAGCCGCGCGCGCCGGTAGCCCTCCTCGACCTTGATGTCGACACCGAGCTTACCGGTCAGCGATGCCCCCTTCTCGTCGCGCGGCCCCTGACCGGCGAGGAACAAGAGATTGCCGGCTAGCCGGTAGGGCAGATAGTTGGCAACCGGTTTTGGCAGTACGGGCAGCACGATCCCCAGCTCCTTCAGTCGCGCTTCCGCACCCATGGGCATCTCCTTTTCGATGTTTTGGCCGGCATCGTTCTGGCTCCAACAGAAGGTATACGCAATAGAGGCTCGCGCGGATGCCTCATATCCGCCTCATCCCGCATGGATGAGTTTCGCGCATGCCACGGGACGGCGGAGGGGAAAAGCATGCGTGTGGTCTCGCTTGCGCTCGCGATTGCCATCGTGTCCACGCTGGCGCAGGCGGAAGACATGGCGGAGATGATCTCGCGCTATCGGCACGAGCACGGCCTCTCCACGGTCAGAACCGACCCGGAGCTCACGGCCGTTGCAGAGCGGCAGGCCAAGGCGATGGCCGCCTCCGGCATCATGGACCACGACGTGGCGGGGCCGTTCGCGTTCCGTATCTCCGGCGTGCGGACCGGGATGGCCGCTGAAAACATAGCAGCCGGCACCAAGACCTGGGCCGAGACGTTCCGGATGTGGCAGGCGTCCCCCGGACACAATGCCAACCTGCTGCAATCGCAGGCCGACAGCGTCGGGGTGGCGGTGGCCCGCAATGAGCACACCCGTTACAAGACTTTCTGGGCCATGGTGATCGCCGACAAGTCGTGGAAAAACAAGGACCGCAAGGCCGCCGTGAGAGGGGAACGTCGGGAAAGCGATGCGAGCTTCGAAAATCCGATCAGCGCGGTCAAAAATTTTGTCTGCAAGTATCTGTGCTGATAAGCGGCTTGATGCGGCGACAGGGCGCGTCGCATAATTTGGTCCGGGGGTGCAGGTAGCACTTGTCGCCCCATTCGGCACCGAGCGGGTTTGCGCATGGCAGCGATGCCGGCGAGCCGTACGATCCCCGGCCTCCTCGATGAGTTGGCTTCGCGCTTCCCGCAACGGGAGGCGCTGGTCGGAGGCGGGCGGCGCTTTACTTATGCCGCCCTGCGCGAGGAGGTGCGAGCGCTTGCGAAAGGATTGCACGCGCTCGGAATCCGAAAGGGCGATTTGGTCGCGATCCTGATGGGCAACAAGCCCGAGTGGATCATCGCGGATCTCGCGATCTGCTCCCTCGGGGCCATCATGGTCGCGGTCAATACCTGGGTCACCGCGCGCGAGCTCGGCTATGTGCTAGCTCATTCCAATGCGGGAATCCTGATCGCCAGCGATCGCTTTCTCAGAAATGACTATTTCGCCATGCTCGGCGCGCTGGAGCCTCTGGCGCAGCGCGCACCGCGGCTGGAGCGCGTCATCCACGTCGGACCGCGCGTGTACCGCGGCTCGATCTCGTTCAGCGAGGTCCAGGCCCGTGGTCGCACCGTGCCCGAAGCAGCGATCGAGCGTGCCGCACGCGCCGTCGATCCAAGGGATGTTGCGTATCTGCTTTACACGTCCGGCTCCACCTCCACCCCGAAGGGTGTGCAACTGCAGCATTATGCGCTGATCGAGAACATGTGGCACATCGGCGAGCGCATGCATGTCAGCGAGCGCGACCGGCTCTGGCTCGCCGTATCGCTGTTCTGGGGCCTCGGTTGCGAGAATGCCCTGTTCAATCTGCTGACCCATGGTGGTTGTGTGGTATTGCAGGAAAGCTTTGAGCCGGGCGAAGCCTTAGGCATCATCGACGCGGAGCGGTGCACTCTCTTCTACGGCACCCCGAACATGGGCCAGGCGCTCAGCGAGCATCCCCGGCGGCATCAGCACGACCTGTCGAGCCTGCGGTCAGGCGGTACGGTGGGCACGCCCGAGCAGATCAAACGCATCGTCGATCTCGGGGCGCATGAGATCTGCAACATCTATGGGCTGACCGAAACGTATGGAAACTGCACTGTGACCGATGCCGCCGAGCGGCTTGATATTCGCCTCACCAGCGTGGGCACGCCCCTTCCCGGCGTAGACCTGCGGATCGTGGACCCCGCGAGCGGCAAGGTGCTGCCGCGCGGCGAAGTCGGCGAGATTCGCGTCAAGGGCTATGTCACCGTCGGCTACTACAGGGATGACGAGAAGAACCGCGCCGCGTTCGACGCGGATGGCTATTTCCTCACCGGAGATCTCGGTTTCCTCGATACGGAAGGCCGGCTGTACTTTCGGGGGCGCCTCAAGGAGATGATCAAGACCGGCGGCATCAATGTCGCTCCGATAGAGGTCGAGGAGACGCTGATGACCCATCCGGCGGTCAGGCTTGCGTGCGTCACCGGCGTTCCCGACCCTGCGCGCGATGAGATCGTGGCCGCCCTGATCGTGTGCCGGCCGGGACAGAGCGTTACGGAACCCGAGCTTGTGGCGTTTTGCCGCCGGCACCTCGCGGCCTACAAAATTCCGCGCCTGATTAAATTCATCACCGAAGCCGAGTTGCCGCTGACGGTGACCGGCAAGCTGCAGAAGAACCGTCTGCCGAGCTTCTTCACCGCGGCTGCTCCATCCTAGCCGCCGTTCGCCCCTCGAATCGCGAACCCATCGTATAGCCATGCGAGACAGTCGAACATGTGCGCCTCGTCCCAGTCTGCTACCGTCGCGTTGCGCACCTCCCGGGCGATGCCTTCCGCGTGATAGAATTCCCAGAGCGCGCGGGATTCGAGCTGCACGCGCGCGGTTCGGAGGAGTCGTGCGGCCGTGAAGCGCGCAAATGCGGCGGCAAAGTCGCCGCCCGTGGCGTGGATCAGCTCGGCGAGCCACAGGCCGTCCTCAATGGCCATGCAGGCCCCTTGCGCCAGGGATTGCAGCGGCGCATGCGCGGCGTCGCCAAGCAGCACGATGCGGCCTTTGTGCCAGCGTCGCACGGGATCCCGGTCGCCGATGGGCCGACGCCAGCGGAGGTCGATCATGGAAATCAGCGCGCGCATCGCCGGATGCGCGTCGCGGTAGGTCGTTTCGAGCTCGGCGCGATACGTGTCGGCGTCGCCTCGCTCGGCGTAGCTCGAGGTGCGGAACACGGCGACGATATTGAAGAGCGTGCCGTGGCGCAGCGGGTAATGCACGATATGGAAACCTGGGCCGCCCCAGAGCAACACCTGATCGCGCGGCACATCCGCGGCGACCGCAGCGATCGGCACAATGGTCCGGTTCGCGACATATCCGATCGGGCGCGGCTCGCCATCGCCGATCAGCTGACTGCGAAACAGCGAGCGTACACCGTCCGCCGCGATGGCGGCAGTGCCGGTGAAGGTCCGCCCATCCGCGGTCGATACCGCGACACGGTCGCCGCGATCCTCGAAAGCGTTGACCATCGCTTCGGGCACCAGCTCGATGCGATCGTTGTGCCGGCACGCATCGAGCAGCACATCATGCAGGTCGGTACGGTGGACGATGATGTAGGGATGCTTGAAGCGCGTCCGGAACGAGGCCCCGGTCGGAATGCGGACCAGCTCCTTGCCCGTGAGCGCATCCATCATGAGAACGGCGGCGGGCGAATCGGAGGCGGCCATCACCTGCTCGGTGATGCCGATGCGATCGAATACATGGAAGACGTTGGGCCCGAATTGGATACCGTAGCCGATGGCGCCGAGCTCCGCGGCGCCTTCAAGCACGCACGCGCTCCATCCGCGCCGCGCCAGGGCCAGCGCCGTGGTGAGACCGCCGAGCCCACCGCCGACGATGAGGATAGGTTCGCGCAACATCGTTTCAAGGTTTGGCCGGACATCGTGGCTGCAAGCAAAACGATGTCAAGACACCAAGCCGAGCCGCCTGCGCGTGGATGCAGCCCCTGCAGTCCACCGGTTTCAAATAGGCCGTCGATGGACCCAGGTGACCTTCACGACCTCATTATCCTACAATACGGATCGTGGCCGCCGGTCCGGCATGGCTCGAACCGGCCAAGAGAGCCGCAAAAAACACGTAACCCAACAAGCAGACGAGAAAGCCAATGCTGAGAGACGAGAGCGGCAATGGAGGCGGCCGGCGGAGGATCGCCCGCAATGTGCTGGGCGAGCCGCTGGAGCTCTGCTCGATCAAGCCGATGACGGGGTTCTTTCGCGACGGCTGCTGCGACACCTCGCGCGAGGACTTCGGCAGCCACACGGTTTGCGCTGTAATGACCGATGCATTTCTGCAGTTTTCCAAATCCTGCGGCAATGACCTCTCCACTCCCGTGCCGGAATTCGGCTTTCCCGGGCTGAAACCAGGGGACCGGTGGTGCCTCTGCGCACCGCGCTGGCAGGAGGCATTTGAAGCGGGTCAGGCACCCCGCATCGTGTTGCGGGCGACCCATGAAGGTGCTCTGAGCTACTGCTCGCTTGCCGACCTCAAGCGCTTCGCCATGGACCTGGCGTGAGCACCGGAATGCTGACCGCATAATTCGACGCCTGCGAGCTATTCTGCCCACCCTACCGGGCGCCAAGGAGCGACGACGGAACCATGAACGGAAGCGCTTTCAAGCTGGGCACGTTTGCAAGGCCAGGGGGCGAGCCTTTTGCGGCCATCGTGCTGGAAGATCGCGTCGTGGAGCTGGCGCGTGCGCATGAGCTTTATAGCGCTACTGCGCGCCGAAACGCTTTGAGCGGCACGGAGAGCATTCTCGGCCTGCTGCAGAGCTGGGAAACCAATTTTCCCGTGCTGCAGGAGCTCGTCGCCTTTCTCGAGAAGGAGGGCTTGAAACCGGGCGGCGCCGATCTGTCCGCGCTGCGGGCGTTACCGCCCGTTATGCGGCCCGGCAAGATGTTTTACGCCGCGCAGAACTTCCAGGAGCACGTCGATGAGATGATCCGCGCCGGGATGTCGCCCGCGGGCGGGCCGAAATTTACCGGTGAGAAGTCGACGACACGACCCTATCTGTTCCTGAAGGCACCGAGCTGTCTTGCCGGCAGCCATGACGACATCGAGATCCCGCTCGACATGACAAAGATAGACTGGGAGGCCGAAATCGCGCTCGCCATCGGCAGGAAGGGCAAGCGCATCAAGGCCGAGCGCGCCCTCGATCACGTGGCGGGGTTCATGACCACGAACGACGTCTCCTGCCGCGACCTTCAGATCCGCACGGATCGCCCGGCGCTCCGCTCCGACTGGCTCGGGGGCAAGAGCCATGACAATTTCGCGCCAATGGGGCCGTTTCTGGTGCCGCGTGCCTTTGTGCCGGACCATATGAACCTGTTCATTCGGCTCACCGTCAACGGCGAGATCAAGCAGAACGGCAACACCTCGCAGTTCATCTTTACGCCCGAGGAGCAGATCGAATACGCCTCCGGCATTCTGTCGCTCGAGCCCGGCGACATCTTCAGTTGCGGGACCTGCGGCGGCGTCGGCCAGGGCACCAACAGCTTCCTCGAGGCGGGCGACGTCATGGAGACCGAGATCGAGAGCCTGGGCATGATGCGCAACAGGTTCGTCGCCGAAACCGTCCAACCGGGCGCCGCATGAAGCTCTACAGGTGAAAAGTTGCCGAAGGAGAGGATTGCAGCATTCAGCGATGGCGTCCTTGCCATCATCATTACCATCATGGTGCTTGAATTGAAGGTACCCCATGGCACCGACTGGTCCGCGCTCAATCCGGTGGTTCCGGTATTCCTGACCTACGTGCTGAGCTTCGTTTACATCGCCATCTACTGGAACAATCACCACCATTTGATGCACACCGTCCACCGGGTGAACGGCGCTATCCTCTGGGCCAATATGCATTTGCTGTTCTGGCTTTCTCTTTTGCCGTTCGCCACCGGCTGGATGGGAGAAAACCATTTCGCTCAGCTCCCGACCGCGCTGTACGGAGTGGCGCTGCTCATGCCGGCCATCGCCTATTACGTGCTGCAGATGACCATCATCAAGCATCAGGGAGCGCAAGGGGCTCTCGCTCAGGCGCTTGGGCGCGATTTCAAAGGCAGGATATCGCCGGTCCTTTATCTGGCAGCTATCGGTCTGGCGTTCGTTCTTCCCTGGATCGCTCACGCCATATACGTCCTGGTCGCTCTCATGTGGCTCGTGCCCGACCGCCGGATTGAGAAGGCAATCGAGCAGCATGGCCGATGAAAGCCGGGCCGTGGGGGGCTGTCCCAGCGAGCGATTTTGGGGTTAAGGCTCGTTGCCGAACCGCCCAGCCAAAGCCGACCGACGCACCATGTCCCGAGCCAAAGCCATCATCGTCCCGGTTACGCCTTTTCAGCAGAACTGTACCGTGCTCTGGTGCGAAGCTGCGAAGCGTGCCGTTGTGATCGATCCCGGCGGCGATCTGCCCGAGATCGAGCGTGCCATCACCGAGTCCGGGGCTGCCGTGGAGAAAATCTGGCTCACCCACGGCCACATCGATCATGCGGGCGGTGCCGCAGAGCTCAAGAGAAAGCTCGGTGTGCCGATCGAGGGTCCCCACCGCGACGATCTGTTTCTGTTGCAGCACGTCGCCGAGAGCGCCCGCTCATTCGGGATGTCGGATGCCGCGAACGTGACCCCCGATCGATGGCTGCAGGACGGAGACCAGGTCCGGTTTGGGGAGTTGACATTCGAGGTGCTGCATTGCCCAGGCCATTCGCCGGGAAGCGTTGCCTTTTTCGACCAGGCGCAGCGTCTCGCAATCGTGGGTGATGTGCTGTTCGCCGGCTCGATCGGCCGGACAGATCTGCCGGGAGGCGATCACCGGCAACTCTTGAGCTCGATCCGGGACAAGCTCCTGCCGCTCGGAGACGACGTCGCGATCATCAGCGGACACGGGCCGACCAGCACCATTGGCCAAGAGCGAGCGACCAATCCCTTTCTGCGGTAGCAATGGCTCGCTTGCCGATTACGAGGAGAGTATGAAAGCTCGACGCAGAGATTTCCTGCACTGGGCCGCAGCCGCCGTGGCGATGCCGGCTTTATCCTCCATGGCGCGGGCGCAAGCCTATCCGTCGCGCCCGATCACCATCATCGTACCGGTGCCGCCGGGCGGGGTCGCTGACCCGATCGCGCGAATACTTGCCGATCGTCTGAGCGGCACGCTTGGCGAGCCCGTGGTCGTCGAGAACGTCACCGGCGCGGGCGGGAGCATCGGGGTGGGTCGCGCCGCCCGCGCGGCCCCCGACGGCTATACGCTCAGCATCGGCAACTGGCTCAGCCACGTGGGCGCGAGCGCCGTCTATCCGGTGCAGTACGATGTCCTCAAGGACTTCGAGCCCGTTTCATTGTTGACCAACAGTCCGATCCTCATCACTGCCCGCAAGGATTTCCCGCCGAACAACCTCAACGAGCTCATCGCCTGGCTCAAGGCCAATCCCGACAAGGCATCGGCTGCAACCGTCGGGGCCGGCAGCGCTTCGCATGTGAGCGGCGTCTATTTTCAACGCGCAACCGGCACGCACTTTCAATTCGTGCCCTATCGCGGCGGCGGCCCGGCCGTCCAGGACGAGGTTGCCGGCCGTGTGGACCTGATGTTCAACGAGGCGACCGGCGCCCTGCCCTACTTGCTCAACGGGCAGATCAAGACTTATGCCGTATTGGCGAACAGTCGCTGGTTCGCCGCACCGCAAATCCCGACCAGCGAGGAGATGGGCGTGCCGGGGCTCAAGATTTCATTCTGGCACGGGCTATGGGTCCCGAAGGGCACGCCCAAGAAGATCGTAATGAAACTCAATGGCGCGGTCGTTGATGCGCTCGCCGAGGCGACAGTGCGCAAGCGACTCAACGGCATCGGCCAGGAGATATTCCCGCGCGATCAGGAGACGCCGGAAGCCCTTTACGCCTTCCACAGGGCCGAGACGGAGAAGTGGTGGCCGATCATCAAGGCGGCAGGGATCAAGAACGAATAGTGCCCCTCGCTAGTGCAGGCTGGCGTCCTCGCGCCAGATGCCAAGCGCCTCCTGAGAAGGACGATCGGAGATCGAGAACAGCACTGATTCCTTCTCGACCGTGTGGGCATAGGCCTTCCACGGCGGCACCACGAAGACATCGTTTGCTCCCCATTCCATCACCTTGCCGTCCACCGTGGTGGTGCCGCGGCCTTCCGCACAGACGAAGATGGTGCCGTCGGTCGCGCGGTATTTCTCGCCTTTGAATCCCTTCGGGAACAACGCGAGATGCGCGCTCATGGTAGGCAGCACCGGCCCGCCATTGATCGGATTGGCATAGCGCACGCGCGCGCCATGACGCTTGTCGATCTCGCCCGCCTTGAGCATGCGCTCGGTGATCGGGCGGGTGCGCGCATAGGTGTAATTGATCACGGGGCTGCGGTTCATCTGCGCCGGTGCCCTGTCCGGCAGCACTCCCGACCCGTAGAACGCCAGCGAATCGCCGTCTTCGCGATTGGTGGATTGGGTAGCCGATTCGAGCTCCTGGGCAAACGATGCCTCAAAGAAGTTGACCTGCGGGAAATCGAGCACGTCGAGCCACAGCATCGCCTTATCCGAGGTGTTGCCGTGATCGTGCGGTGCCCAGTTCGCGGTAATCACGAAATCGCCCGGCGCCATGTACGCCTTCTCGCCCTCCACCGCGGTGTAGGCGCCTTGTCCATCGAGGACGAATCGGATGGCAGAGGAGACGTGCCGGTGCGCGGGAGCCACTTCGCCCGGCAGGATCATCTGCACCCCCGCAAACAGGGTATTGGTGGCGCGGGACTCTCCCGGCATTCCCGGGTTTTCCAGAATGAGCACCCGGCGCTCGGCTTCCTCGGCCGTGATCAGCCCGCCGGATTCCATCACCAGGCGCTTGATATCGTCGAAATGCCAGATCACCGGCGCGCAGCGGGTCACGGGCTCCCTGGTGACCACGTTCTTCATCACCTTCCAGAGCGGCGTCATGTGGTGCCTGGCGATGCGCTGGTAATATTCCTCGCGGATCGCCTCGATATTGTGCTTGGGACCCGGCCCCTTGGCTTCAACCCGTCTGCGCGCGGTCGCGCTGGTCATGGCGCTCTCCCTGAAATCCGATAAAAGCCCGCCCCCTCGCTCGGGGGAAACCGCAACAGGCGATCAGTATATAATGTAACTATCCGCCCCGGAAAGGACCGGAAAGCTCAGGTGCTCACGTTGCCGCCGTCGACGGCGATGGTCTGGCCGGTCACAAAATCGCTGTCGGCTGAAGCGAGGAAAACCAACGCACCGAGCAGGTCCTGCGGCGTCTCATCCCGCTTGAGCGAGCGCGACTGCACCGCGCGGTCGCGCGCGGTCTGCACATGACCTGGGTTCTCCGCGACCACGGTGTCGCTGAGCGTGAATCCCGGCGCAAGGGTGTTGACTCGAATGCCGTGGTCTCCGAGCTCGCGCGCGAGCGCCCGGGTGAAGGCCATCATACCGCCCTTGCTGGTGACGTAATGCAGCATCCAGGGAATGCCGCGATAGGCGGTGCCCGAGCCGATATTGATGATCTTGCCGTAGCCCTGCGCCTGCATGTGCGGGACGGCGTGCTTCACCATGAGGAAGGGACCGCGCAGATTGACCGCCATCACCCGGTCCCATACCGCTGCATCGATCTCGGTGCATTTCGTCTCCTGCAGCGGGGCAAACAGCGCGGCATTGTTGACGAGCACGTCGATCTTGCCGAAGCGCTCCATGGTCGCTGCGATCAGCGCCGCGACCGAGGCTTCGTCGCTTACGTCCATGACCTTGCTGATGACGGAATTCGCCCCATGCGCGGCAGCGATCTCGCGGGCAACGGTTTCGCCATCGGCGACGTCGGCGATCATCACACGGGCGCCTTCCGCGGCAAGTGCCGAGGAATAATGCCGCCCGATACCCCTCGCTCCGCCGGTAACGATCGCCGTGCGGCCGGCCAGCCTTGCCATGCTTTCAATCCCTTCCGCAGACCCGGCGCGCAAACTTCTCGAAGCCGGCGAGCTGCTGCTGTATCAGATCGATTGCGGCCGGATCCTTGAGCTCCAGCGTCCTCTCGTCGAATTTTTGCGGAGCGAAGGTCACGATCACCTCCGGACGGCCAAACAGGATGGCATCGATCGAGGTCAAGCATTGGCGCAAATGATATTGCGCGCGCGAGCCTCCGAGAATGCCGCCGGCGGCCGACTGCAGCGCAACCGGTTTGTCCTTGAACGGCTGGTCCTTCATACGCGATACCCAGTCGATCGCGTTCTTCAAGCCGCCCGGGATGGACCAGTTGTACTCGGGCGTCACGATAATCAGCGCATCCGCGCTGCGGATGGCATCGGCCCAGGCAGCGGCCTCCGGCGGAAACCCGGTCGTAGTCTGAATATCGTTATCGTAGATCGGAATCCGCGCGAACGACGGTGCGGAGCGCAACGCAATGCCGGGCGGCGCCAAGCGCGGCAGCATGCGCGCGAGGGCCGCGTTGTAGGAACCCTTGCGAAGCGACCCGCAGATCACGAGCGCATCGAGGGGTCGTTCCGCCATGATCTCCCCCCTCAAAGTGTGAGCCGCCGATGCCGCTGCTTCTCGCGCTCACTTTTTCGGCGCGATCAGCGCGATGAAATTTGCGAACGCCGCGAGCTGTTGCTTGATGAAGCCGCGCGTAGCTTCGTCCTTTATCTCGCCGGTCTTCTCGTCGATCTTCGACGCACAGCCGCCGACGAAGATTTCGGGCTTGTTGAGCGTGAACGCATCGAGAAACAGCATGGCTCTGCGCATGTCGTATTGTACCCGACCGCCGCCCAATGGACCGGGCGAGGCCGATTGCAGCGCGACCGGCTTGCCGGCAAACGGCTGGTTGGGCAGGCGCGACACCCAATCGATGGCATTCTTCAAGCCTCCCGGAATGCCGAAATTGTATTCGGGCGTGCAGAATATCACGCCGTCGGCGGCGCGGATCGCATCAGCGAGCACGTTTACGCCCGCCGGGAATCCCGTCGAGCTCTGAATGTCGGCGTTATAGAGCGGCAGCTCCGCATAGGACGGTGCAGCTTTCAATGTCATGCCTTCCGGGGCGAGCCCCGGCAACGCGCGCTGCAACATGGCATTGTACGAGCCTTTGCGCAGGGATCCGCAGACGGTGAGGATATTCAAGGTCGCCATGCGATCTTTCCTTATTTTTCAGCCTCGATCGGATTGACGAGGACGCCGACCCGCTCGATCTCGATCTCGCACGTGTCGCCCGGCTTCATCCACACCGGATTGGGCTTGCGCGCATGCCCCACCCCTGACGGCGTTCCGGTGAAGACGATATCGCCGGGCTCGAGCGTGAGCCCCTGCGTGACGTAGGCGATGGTCTCGGCAATGGGAAACATCATGTTGTCGGTGTTGTCGGACTGCATGACCTGCCCATTGAGCCGGCTTTGAATCTTCAGTCCCTTGGCGCCCGGCGGAAGCTCGTCGGCGGTGACCATCCAAGGGCCAAAGCCGCCGGTACGATCGAAATTCTTGCCCATGTCCCACTGAGTGGTCTTGCGTTGAAATTCTCGGATCGAGCCTTCGTTGCCGCAGGCGTAGCCGGCAATGCAGGAGCCGGCGTTCTCGACGGTCAGATGCTTGGCGCGCCTGCCCACGACAAATATCAGCTCGGCCTCGTAATCGAGCGTCTCGGACGCTTTGGGGCGGATGATCGGCTGTCCGTGCGCCACCAGCGAGGTGGCGCCGCGCATGAAGATGGTGGGGAATTTCGGGATGTTGTCCCGTTGCGAGCCTTCCTTCACATGCTCGAGATAGTTGAGTCCCAGGCAGATGATCTTGCCGGGCCTCGTCACGGGCAAGCCGAATTTGAGCCCCTTGAGCGGACGCCGCGCCGCGCCTGGCGCGCGCTTTGCCGCCTCACGCAACGACGAGAGATCGCCGTTGTGTCGCCGCAACACTTCACCGAGATCTCCCGGGATGGTCTTGTCCACCGTCTGAAGGTCGATGACCTCATCGCCCTCCACGATGCCGAGATGCAAACCGCCATCAGCCTCGAATGCTGCAACTTTCATGCTCACTCCTTGAACGTGATGCCCATCAATTCAATCATGCCGCACGGGCAAGCAGGCATGCGCCGAGCATGTCGCGTGCGGCCAATCCGGCGGCAAGGCTCCAGGCGTTGACAATGGCAAGACGGAAGCCGCCGGGCGGCATGGCATGGCCCTGCGGATCCTTTTGCTCATGAAAGGTGATCTGAACGCTGGATACGTCCGGCATGTTGCGCACGCGGGCGACCACAGCCGCAGGCGGATGCCGATAGCTCGGGCCGTGCGGCCCGAACAGCACCACGCTGTAGCCGTCGCGCCGCTCATGATCGGCGAAATCCCATTTGCCTTGCGCATAAAGGCGCACCACCGCGTCCACCCAGCCCGTGCCGTACAGGTCGGGCCACTGATCGCTCATGCGCAGGTGCACTTCGATCATGCGCCCGCCGATCGTCTCGATGTTCAGGATGCCGGTATAGCCGCCGAGATGCCGTGCGATCCACGTGCCGCAATAATCCTCGATGGCAGGCTCCGCCGCCGCATGCACCGTCCAATAATCGAAGGTGCCGTCCCCGCTCGGCTCGCCGGTGACATGCCGCCACCAGCGCGGCTCGCCCCGCACGATGACCACGTCGGAGCTGACATGGCGGCCTTGCAGCAAGGTCATCCACATATGGCCGGGCGTAAGGCTCTGCACGTAACTGCTTGCGTCATGCAGCGTCCGGCTTGCCACGCCCATTCCGCGCAAATTCGTGATCGGCTTTGAGAATACGGGAAAACGCGAAGGCATCACGCCGTGGGGCGCGGCGTCGAGCCCTTGGCTGTGGGCAACCGCAATCTTGTCGTAGACCCAGCGGTAGGCCGGATACCAGAGCCAGGCATCGCAATCCTCGGTCGGGATGCTCACGTCCGCGGGACAGGAGGCATCGGCAAAATATTGCAGGCGCCAGGGATCGGCTTCGCAGAACGGCATTGCGCTCAGGCCGCCCGCACAGCTGGAATGGGGGGCGCGCCCTTGATTGCCATGCGCCGGAGGACCCGGCGTTCGCCCGGATCAAAATCCGTGCGCGCGTGCAGAGTGCAGCGGTTGTCCCAAAGCAAGAGATCGCCAGCCCGCCAGACATGCTCGTAAATATGCGCGGGCCGCTCCGCGGCCTGGCAAAGCTGCTCGATCAGTGCGTCGCTCTCCTCGCGCGGCAGGCCGACCACGCTGTCGGCCATCAGGCGATTGACCAGAAGCGCGCGGCGTCCCGTGTCCGGATGCACCGTGACCGCGGGATGAATCCAGCGCGGAGCATCCGCCCAATTGCTTGGCCCCTTGCGGTTGGCGTTCTTCTCATAGTCGTAGAGAAACAGGATCTGCAGACGCTCGGCCCTCGTGCGCAAATCCGGGGTAAGCGATTCGTAGGCAGCATAGGTGCTGGCGAACAGCGTGTTGCCGCCGCGCGACGGGATGTCGATGGCGTAGAGAACCGCTCCCTTGGCCGGGTTCTCGTAATAGCATTGGTCCGCGTGAAACTGCATGTCGCCTTCCGGGAGCTCGCCGCGCTGCCCGTCGATGGTCGCATTCGCAATCCACATCACGGGATTGTTCGGGTCGCGCTGACCCGGACGCGAGCGCGGCGGCTGAATCTCGCCGAACACGCTGGTGAAGCGGCGCTGGTCCTCGCTGCTCAAGCTCTGTCCCCGAAACACCAGAACCAGATACTCGAGCCAGGCGGCATAGAGGTCCGAGGCCGTGGCCGGATCGATCTCCTCGCGCAGGTCCAGGCCGCGAATTTCTGCGCCGATTACGCGGGTTAGAGGGACGACCTCGATCATGATGCTCCAGCCCTCGTCGCGCTCGGGATCGGATCAGGATGGTCGAGGGGTGTGCTCGAATGTTATGGGCGCAGGGGAGGTTTGGCAAATCGGAGCATGAACGGCCCTGCCATGCGCGAATTCGATTACATCGTCGTCGGCGCAGGCTCGGCCGGCTGCGTGCTCGCGCAGAGGCTCAGCGTCGACAATGATATTCGTGTCCTGCTGCTCGAAGCCGGCGGCTGGGACTGGCATCCGCTGATCCGGGTTCCGCTGGGAGTCGGCCGCATCTGGGGCTTCGAACGGTTCGACTGGGGCTACGAGACCGAGCCCGAGCCCCGCGCTGAAGGCCGGCGGATCGAGACTGCGCGCGGCAAAATCATCGGCGGCTGCCACTCGATCAATGCCATGGGCCATGTGCGGGGCCATCGCGCCGATTATGACCGCTGGTCGCGTTTGGGACTGCCCGGCTGGTCGTATGCGGAGGTGCTTCCCTATTTCAAGCGCGCCGAGACGTGGGAAGGCGGCGAGTCGGTCTATCGCGGCGGCGATGGACCAATCTGCGTGCGGCGCAGCAAGGTCATGGACCCGCTGTATGAGGCGTACATCCAAGCCGGTCTGAAGGCCGGCCATCCGTTCACAGATGACTACAACGGAGCGCAGCAGCACGGGTTTGCTTGGGCGCAATGGACCATCCGCAACGGAGCGCGTGACAGCACCGCGAGGGCCTATCTGCATCCGGCGCTGCGGCGGCGGAATCTGCGGGTCGAAGTGCGCGCGCTCGCCACGCGCATCATTGTCGAGCAGGGCCGCGCTGTCGGGATCGAGTACGAGCAGCGCCGCTGCAAGCTTGCCGCGCGAGCGGCGCGCGAGGTGATCCTGTGCGCTGGCGCGATAAACACGCCGCAGCTTCTGATGTTGTCAGGGATCGGCGATCCCGACCATATCGGCGAGGTCGGGATAAGAGCGACGCTCCCGGCGCACGGCGTCGGCTGCAATCTGCAGGACCATTGCTCGACCGGCCTGCTGCATGAACGTCTGCAGCCGGGACCATTCGTAGCCGCCACGCGCGCTGATCGGCTCACCCTCAATTTCGCGCGCGCCTATCTTGCAGGCTCCGGCCCGGCAACCGACGTGCCGAGCGGCTTCATGGCCTTCGTGACGACAGTGCCGGGCTGCGCGATGCCGGATATCCAGTTTCTGTTCCGATCAGGATCCTCGGACGCCGGACCTTGGTTTCCTGGTATCAGGCCGGCCTGGACCGACGCCTTCATCTGCCGCCCGATCCTGCTGCGGCCGAGGAGCCGCGGCCGGATTCGTTTGAGGTCGGCCGATCCCCACCATCGCGTGCGCATCTCACAGAACTTTCTCGCCGAGGAGCAGGATCTCACCACCTTGCGGGCAGGGCTCAAGCTCCTGCGCGAGGTTGCGGCGCAGTCTCCACTCGCGCCGTTCCGCGGCCGCGAGATCGGCCCCGGAGCAGACGCGCATTCCGACGAGGAGCTTAACCGCTACATTCGCGCCAGCCTTGCCACCGCCCATCACCCCTGCGGTACCTGCCGCATGGGCAGCGACCAGGATGCCGTGGTGGATGCGAGCCTCAAACTGCGCGGCGTAAGCAATCTCCGGGTAGCGGATGCGTCCGTCATGCCTGACCTCGTCGGCGGCAACATCAATGCGACGGTGATCATGATCGCAGAGAAAGCCGCGGACATGATCCTCGGCAACCCTGCCGCGGCACCCGCACTGCTGCCGCACAATGACGAACCGGCATTGAGCTGATAAATTCAAACGCAGGCCGGGGACGGGGGCGGTACGAATGAGGCGAGGATGCGCGCGAGCAGACGGGCAGTGCTGGGCGGAGCAGCGATCGGCGTTCTCGGGACGCGGCTCTTGCCACGGAGCGCCCGCGCTGCGCCGGTGACGCTGCGCATCGGCTATGGCGGCGCGGCGGAGGAGCCGCTCTGGCTGCTGATCGCCAAGCCGGAGTTGGGCCGCCACCAGGGCACGCTTTACACGATAGACGGGAGCAAATTCCAGGGCGCGGACAAGCGCGCCCAGGCTTTTGAGGCGGATGCGATCGACCTCGCCGCGGGCAGTGCCAACGGGGTGATCTTCGCTGCCGCGCAAGGGGTGACCGCGAAGATCATCGCCTCGATCTGCCGCGAAAGCTCGCGCGGTTTCAGCACGTCGTATTACGCCAAGGCGCAGTCCGCGATCAAATCGGTGCCCGACCTCAAAGGCAAGACGGTCGGGCTCAACGGCTTTTCCACCACCGGTCACCTGTGGCTGTGGGCGGCACTGGGCAGGCACGGTCTTTCCGATGCCGATGTGACAATAGCGCCAATCCCGTTTTCCGCGATGGAGGAGGCTTTGCTGGCCGGCAAGATCGATGTCGGCGAATTCCCGCAGCCGTTTGCGGCGCTGCTGGAGAAGGATGCACCGGTCACGAAGGTGTTCGACGCAAAATATGGTTTGCCGTTCGACGAGGAGCTCGACGTGATCACCGGCAAGGAGGCCTTCCTCAAGAAAAACACCCCCGCGGTTCGCGCTTTCCTGGAGGATCTCAAGAGCGCCATGCAGTTTTATCTGGAACAGCCGAAAGAGGCCCGTCAGCTGCTGATCGACGCCCGAATGGTTCGGGTGAGCCCGTCGGTGCATCTGCAGATGAAGGACTACTATCGCGACCCGACGCTGCGGCCGGACCTCGACGCGCTCATCAAGATGCAGGAGTTTCAGGTCAAGGCCGGGTTCCAGAAAAACAGCATCGATGTCAGAACGCTGGTCGACGCGACCTACTTGCCTGGTTGACGTTTATTCGGCGGGAGGCGGCTTCGGCACAGCCGCTGGCGCGTCCGCAAAGAGCAGGGCGTGAACCGAGAACTTTCCCTCGGCATCGGTCCACGCGGAAATCGGCGTCCATCCCGACCCGCGCGCGAGCGCGGCGAACGAGTCAAGCGTGTATTTGTAGCTGTTCTCGGTATGAATGGTCTCGCCCGGGCGGAACTCTATGCTGCGGCCTGCCACGCTGACCTTTTGCCGCTTCTTGCTGGCGAGGTGCATCTCGATGCGGTGCCGCTCGGAATTGAAGAAGGCGTGATGGCTGAAGCTCGCCGGGTCGAACGTCGCGCCGAGCTCGCGGTTGATCCGGGTGAGCAGATTGAAGTTGAACCGGGCGGTAATGCCGGCTGAGTCGTTGTACGCGGCGTTGAGGATGCTCGCATCCTTTACCAGATCGACGCCGATGATCAGCGTCGAGCGGTCCCCGAGCATGCGCCCGGCGTGACGCAGGAACGCGCAGGCCTCGTGCGGCTCGAAATTGCCGATGGTCGATCCGGGAAAGAAACCGGCATGGGGAAGCCGTTCCACCTCAGGCGGCAGCGTGAACGGGCAGGTGAAGTCCGCTTCGACCGGGAGCACGGCGACATCCGGATGATCGCGGCGAAGCTCCTGCGCTTCGCTGGCGAGCATTTCCGTGGAAATATCTACGGGGACATATGCGGCGATCCCGGGCGCCGCATCGAGCAGGATTCTCGCCTTCTTGCTCGAGCCACTGCCGAACTCGACGAGGGCGCCGCCGGCCGGAATAAAGCCTGCGATCTCGCGCGCATGATCGCGCAGGATCGCCATCTCGCAACGAGTCAGATAATATTCCGGTGTGGCGGTAATGGCTTCGAACAGCTGCGCGCCGGCCTCATCATAGAAATATTTCGGCGGGATCCGCTTGGGCTTTGCCGTCAATCCGGCAATGACCTCGCGTGCGAGCAACGGCTGTGGAACCGGCTCGGCGTGGCGAAACGCAGCGTGGCTACGCGCGGCCATCGGGCGCCTCCCGAAGACCTGCTCGCGATTGCGCGTGCCCGCGGTGCTCGACCAGCCGCAAGCCGCTGAACTGCCAGCGTGCCTGCGGATAGAAGAAGTTGCGGTAGCTCACGCGTGAATGCCCTTCGGACGTCGCATGCGAGCTGCCGCGCAGAACCATCTGGTTGATCATGAACTTGCCATTGTATTCGCCGAGCGCGCCTTCGGCCGCGACATAGCCGGGGTAGGACAGATAGGCGCTGCGCGTCCATTGCCACACCTGCCCGAAGGCATCATCCAGCAGGTCGAGAGACGCTGCGACCTCCCATTCGGCCTCGCTCGGCAGATCCTTGCCCGCCCAGCGCGCAAACGCATCCGCCTCGTAGTAGCTGACGTGCGAAACCGGCGCCGAAGGCTCGAGCGGCCGCAAGCCCCCGAGAGTCATTGCGACCCATCTCCCATCGAGCTTACGCCAGTAGCCGGGGGCGTTCCACTTCTCGGCCTCGACGATCGCCCATCCGTCGGACAGCCATAAAGAGGGCGCCGCATAGCCGCCATCGTGCATGAATTCGAGCCACTGCGCGTTCGTGACGAGGGCGCGTGCAATACGGGCCGGCGGCACCAGGATCTGGTGCCCCGGCAGCTCGTTATCGAAACAGAAACCCTCCCCGACAGAGCCGATCGTATGAATTCCCTCGGGTAGCTCCACAAATTCCTGCGACGCGCCTCCCTCGGATCGGGATGGAGCCCGCCAGCAGCGATCATAAGCGGGTGCAACCGGATTGTCTGCAAAGGCATGCAGGATGTCCGTGAGCAGAAGCTCCTGGTGCTGCTGCTCATGCTGCAGTCCGAGCTCCAGGATCCGGCATATCTCCGGGAGATCGGAGCTTCTCGCGCTCGCGAGCAGATGCTCGACCGCTTGATCGACGCGCTCGCGATAGGTCGCGACCTCATCACAGCTGGGGCGTGTCAGCAGCCCGCGCCGGGGGCGCGCGTGACGCGGACCGGCGGCGACATAATACGAGTTGAACAGAAATGCGAAGCCTTCGTTGAAAACGCGATATCCTGGAACGTGCGCCGCCAGAAGAAACTGCTCGAGGAACCATGTCGTGTGCGCGCGGTGCCACTTGGTGGGGCTGGCATCCGGCATTGATTGCACCACCTGATCCTCCGCGCTGAGCGCGGCGGCGCGTCGCTCCGTCTCCGCGCGCACGGCACGAAAGCGATCGCGCCAACCACGCCGATCGGGCAAACGCGCTACCGCTGCGGCGGAAGCGGGCTCGAACGCAAAGGGGCGGGGAGCGGCGGAGGCGGGTGAGGGCGTCATGCCCAATCTTGGGTTGGAGAAATCGACTGGTAAAAAACGGCCTTTGACTGTCGAAGTTCCTTATATAGGGCGAGCCGCACGGGCGCCGCAGCGCCTCGCGCATATTTTACATGCAGCGGACGCAACTATCCCTGGCCAAACAAAAGTGCAGCCGTTTCCGCGAGATAGCGCTCATTTTACCGCCGTTGCCCCGGCATTCGCAGCCGATCCATCTTGCTGGCCGGTGCCGCCGCTGACCCCGATTGCACCGATGATCTTGTCATTGACGACAATGGGTATCCCGCCTTCCGAGGCTACTGGCCTTTCCGGAAACGTCATGAACACGATATTGCCGGCGGCGTACTGATCGGCGAACACCTTGCTTGGGACACGGAACCTGACCGCAGTACGCGCCTTTTCCTGGGAGATTTCGATGGAGGCGAGCTGGACACCATCCATCTTCTCGAAATAGATGAGCTCGCCTGCCGGCCCCACGATGGAGATCGCCATCCGCCAATTGTTCTTCTTGGCTTCCGCCAGAGCGGCTCCGGCGGCGGCCTTCGCCTGCTCGTTGGTGATGGGGGCGCCATAATCGGGTTTCGGCGCCGGCTGCGCAGCCGCCGGGTTTCCCAGCGCGAGCATTGAGCCGACGCCAAGCACGATCGAGAGATGAGTTCGCATGCCCCTGTCTCCGGCGCCGTTCTGGTTACGGCGTCATGATGTTGTCCAAAAGTCGTCGTCACTCACACCGCAAATAACCCAGCACCATCGCCAAGCTGGCGGCACGCGGGTTTGCGCGAGCCGCCCGATGAGAATAGGCGAGTTGGCGTTCCAGGGGCAAGCTGCGCAAACTCTGACAAGTCCCTCAAAACACGAGGCAAGCGGGGCAAATACAGCAGATGAATATGACACGATGCATGCGAGGCGTCACGGGCGTCATTGCAGCAGTTTTTATCGCGCTTCCGACCATTGCCTGGGGCCAGGCCAACTGCCGCAATACCGGCAGCTTCGAGGCCTGGCTCGCAGATTTCAAGAAGGAGGCGCTGGCCAAAGGCATCTCGGCCTCGGCGATCGCAGCCGCGTCACCCTACCTTGTGCTCGATCAGCGCATCATCAACATCGACCGCGGACAACGCTTCTTCGCGCAGAACTTCGTCGAGATCTCCGACAAGATGCTGCGGGGACGCTCGCCCGCCTCCGGCATGAATCAGATAAAGAAACATCAGGCGCTGTTTGCGCGGGAAGAAAAGGAGTTCGGCGTCCCCGGCTCGGTCATAACCGCGTTCTGGGCGCTGGAGAGCGATTTCGGTGCCGGCCAGGGCAAGGACAATGCACTCAAGTCGCTGGCGACGCTCGCATACGATTGCCGGCGCTCGGATATGTTCCGCGGGCACCTTTTCGATGCGCTGCGGCTCATCGAACGCGGCGATCTGCATCCGGACGAGATGATCGGCTCGTGGGCGGGCGAGCTCGGCCAGACGCAGCTGATGCCGTCGGAATACATGGGGAATGCCGTCGACTACGACGGCGACGGCCGGCGAAACCTGATCAAGAGCGCGGCGGACGTCATCGGCTCGACCGGGAAATATCTCGTTCATCTCGGCTGGAAACGCGGCGAGCCGTGGCTGCAGGAAGTGCGCGTATCCGCCAATCTGCCGTGGAAGGAAGCCGACCTGTCCATCCAGCACCCGCGCTCGCAATGGGCCGCCTGGGGCGTTACTCGCGCCGACGGGAAGCCCTTGCAGGCCGACAACATGCCGGCCTCGGTCGTGCTTCCGGTCGGGCGCTTCGGACCGGCCTTTCTCGCCTACGACAATTTCCAGGTCTATCTCAAATGGAATCAGTCGCTCAATTATTCCTTGACGGCCGCCTATTACGCCACCCGCATCGACGGCGCGCCGCCCATGAACAAAGGGACCGGCAATATTCCCCAAATCAGCTTCGAGGAGACTCGCGAGCTCCAGCAGATCCTGGAGAAGCGCGGCTATGACGTGGGCCGGATCGACGGCGTCCTCGGGCTCAAGAGCCGTGTTGCCATCCGCGATGTGCAGGTCAAGCTCGGCCAACCAGCGGATGGCTGGCCGACCACCGAGCTGCTCGCGCGCCTGCGCACGCCGCGATAGCGTCAAGGTCATTACGCAGGGTGGGTTGGCGAGCGGCGCTTGCGCCGCGAGTGTAACCCACCCACCCACGGTAGGTTACGACTCACGCGTAACAACCAGCCTCGCGCGCGCGTTGTGCGTCGAGCTGCGCGCGCCCAATCCGCCGACTAAAGCAGCTTACCGCGCCCACAATTGTTTGCTGGCGAGCCGCGCGCCCTCGACCAGCGATGCGAGCTTTGCCCATACGATCCGCGGGTGGACCTCGTTCGAGAGGGCGAAGGTGGCAAAGCCGCAATCGGCACCCGCGATTACGTTCTCTCGCCCTACCAGACGGGCAAAGCGCGCGATGCGCTGGGCAACAAGCTCCGGATGCTCGACGAGCACGGTCGAATGGCTGATCACACCGGGAATGAGAGACTTGCCGCCGGGCAGCTTGCCGCGCTCCCATACTGTCCACTCGTGCTCGTGCCGCGGATTGGCAGCCTCGAAGGAATAAGCGCCGGCGCGAATGTTCAGGATCACATCCACGATGTCCTTGAGCTCCAGATCGTGCACGCGCGGCCCCATATTGATGCCGTAGCAGGTGTGGTGGCGGATTTTTTCCGCAGGGACGTTGCGCAGCGCGTGATTGAGCGCCTCAACCCGCATCTCGGCCCATTTGCGCCATTGCGGTAACGTGAGATCTGGCGTCTTTGTCCAGTAGGTGACCAGCTGGGGATCGTCGATCTGCAGCAGAAAACCGGCGCGGGCGATCGCCTCGTATTCTTCGCGAAGCGCCTCCGCAATCGCGAACAGATATTCCTCGTCGGTCTTGTAGTAGCGGTTGCGCAGCCAATCCGCCGCGCTTGCGGGTGATATCGCCGGCATGAATACATCACGCACATCGGCGCCGCTGAGGGCGTCCGTCAGGTTGTCGAGGTCAATTTGCAGCCTTGCCATCCCGCGGTATGTCACCGGCGCGGTGCAGACCATCCGGTTCGGACGCGCGGCACCAGGGCTTGCCGCGTAGAACTCGGGAAACGACCTTGCCTCGCGTGATTGCGCCCACGGATTCTGCCGCGGACTGTCCCGGTCCAGCTCAAAGCCGCCGAGCCGCTCGTTCACATACGAGACGAAGCTCGCCTTCCCGAGCTCCCCATCGTCGATGATGTCGATGCCGGTCTCGATCTGCTGGCGCACTACGTCTTTGACGGCGCTGCGCAAACGCGCGGCGTATGCCTTGTCATCGACCGGCCTGCCCTGCTGCTCGGACTCGATCGCATCGAGAATGGGGGGCGGGCGCGGCAGGCTGCCGACGTGGGTCGTAAGCACGCGCTCGATGCTGCGGTTCATGTGCCGTCAACCGCCGCCTTTGGTTTCCGCAAAAAGTTTGTGTGCATATTCCAGGAATTCGGGAGGCGCTGCCGCCATCGCATCGATGGCATGTACGACCTCGTCGCCATCGATCGGGCTCACATCGAGTCTCAGCTCGGCGGCGTCACTGAGATACTGGGAATCCCGGTAAACGGCGAGAAACGCCTGCTGCAACGTCCTCGTCCGCTCGGCCGGAAGGTTGGGAGGGGCCGCGATGGGTCGCGAAATCGCATACGGCAGCTCCGCAAGCTCGATCAGGGCACGCGCGGCCTCGTTCTTGGCGAGCTCGCGCGCGGTCGGCACGCCCGGCAATTCCGGATGCCGGGTGGCCCGCGCGAACTGAACCAGGACCCGAAAGCTTCCCCCCGGCTTGAGCCATTCGGGTTTCGCCGCTTTCAGCGAGGAGAGATCCACTGTTCGCCCGTGGACTTCCCCGCGCTCGATCGCGACATAGATCGCTGGATTGTCAGCAAAGCCGATGACCTGCTTCACATGCAGCCCGATGGTGTCATGCAGGATGATGGGAACGTCATTGCCGATGCCGCCTTCGGCGCTGCCTCCAAGCACCAGCGGCGGAAGGTCCTGCCGGCGCGCCTCCTCGATCGACTTCACCGGCGCGTCCTTGCGCACGATGAGAATGTTGGCATCGTTCTGGAAGCTCGCGGGAGAACCGAGCCAGGTCAACTTGCGCGGATCGAACTGGACATTGGTGCCGCCGAGAAGACCGATCAGCGGCGTGTTACGCGAAAAGATGCCTATCGCGGTGCCGTCACTAGGGGCGAAATTGTAAAGGTAGTTTGCCGCCCGCAAGCCGCCTGCACCTGGCATATCCTGCACGTTGATCGGCGGATTGCCGGGAATGAACCTGCCGAGATGGCGTGCCAGCAGCCGGGCGTAAGCGTCGTGGCTGCCCCCCGCTCCCGTACCGACAATGAATGTGATCTCGCTGTTGCGATAGAATGCCGCGATGGGATCGGCGCCGGCGGGAACCGGCGCAAGCCCCGCGATCAGCAGCACCACCGCCGCCCATCGGGCGATGATCTCGATCCCATAGCCCTTGCCGCCGCACATGCGCGTTCTCAACCGGACCCCAACCCGAACATGCGTTCCGCGTTCTGGTAGCAAATCTTCTCCTTGTCGGCTTGCGGCAGATCGAGAGACTCCAGAACCTCGATCGTGGATCGGATGTAGCCTCTGCCCTTCTCCTTGTCGAAAGGGCAATCGGAGGCAAATAGCACGTGATCCGGACCGAAGAACGAAATACCGCAAATCGTCGGGGCGCGTGCGCCTGCAAGCGCGGTATCGCCGTAGAACCCCTTGAAATAGTCGAACGGCCGTTTTTTCAACCGCTTCAGGATGAGCGAGTAATCCTCATCCGAGGTGCGCGCCCCGAGCTGATCCCAGCTGTGCGCTACGCGTCCTTCGAAGTACGGAATGATGCCGCCGAGGTGATGCGAGATCACCTTGAGATCGGGGAAGCGGTCGATGATGCCGGAGAACACCAGGCGCGCAAGCGCCGCTCCCGTCTCGAACGGCCAGCCGATGACGCTGCATATTTCGTATTTCGATCTGGTCTCGGTGCGGTAATCCGCCATCTCGCGGGTACGGATCGGGTGCAGCAGAATCGGTTTCCCGGATTTCTCGATCACCTCATAGATCGGCAGGAACGCGTCCTGGTCGATCGGTGCACCGTCCGCGTTGGTGTGCAGCTGGATGGCATTTGCCCCGCTCGCCAGCACCCGCTCGGCCTCCTTCACTGCCGCTTCGGGCGCATTCATCGGAAGCGAGGCGGCGTAGCCCACGAAGCGGTCGGGGTATTTCGCGACGATCTCCGCCAGCCCGTCATTGCCGATGCGGGCCCACTCCGGCGCCTGTTGCGCAGAAGTCAGGCGATCGATCGACGGCATGCCGAGGCAGATGATCTGGGTGTAATCAGCAAACGAATCGACCACGGCCAGCCGCTCGTCGATGTCATGGAGCGCAGGAATAGCCCGCATCCGCTTGCCGAGATCCTTCTGGCCCGCCGGAGACTGCAGCAGCAGCTCGTAGAACCGGGTGGGAAAGAAATGATTGAAGGCATCGATGTAGCGCATGCGCGGCCGGTTATCTGGACGGGCCCACGATCGTCCTCTGAAAGAGGTCCTGCCACTTGCGGGCGTGATCGAGCATGGCGGCGGAATCGATCAGCTTGTATTGCACCTTATAGGGCGGCTCGATGCCCCGATGGGCCGGCAGGAACTGCCGGTCGGCAAAGACTTTCTGAGCGTCCGAGATGAGGAAATCGTAGAACAGCACCGCTGCGTTGGGGTGAGGCGCGTTGCGAGCGAGCCCTTCGGCGGTGGAGCGCGCGACAGCGGGCGGCAGGGTGAACCAGTCGATTGGCGCGCCTTTTCGCTTGCTCTGCTCAGCCAGGTAGCCGTAAGCGGAAAGAGCGAGCGGAACCTCTCCGGCAATGATGAGGTTGTTGATGAGGCTGTGTCCTTTGCGCACCGAGATGCCGTTTGCGGCCACGATGTCGCGGAAGAGCTGCAGTCCACGTCGCTCGCCGAGATCCTTGATCACTTCCCCAAACCAATCGAAGTCGTCAGCCTCGATGCCGAGCTTGCCCTTCCACTGTGGCTGCAACAGCCCCTCGTACGAGGCGGGAAGCGAATCCCGGCTGACGACGGTGGTGTTGTAGGCCTGGACGAACAACGTGAAATACATCGCGACCCATTGCCGATGCGATGGGATGGCTTCCGGCACGAGCTCGGCGAGGTAGGGCGACTTTACCTCCTGCAGCAGGTTCTCCCGGTAAAGCGGCTCGAGCGCCGAGCTTGCCCCCGCCATGATATCCACGTCGAAGCGACGCGCCCTGGCTTCGCTCAAGACGCGCTGCAAGAACCCCTCGGAATCCGAGCGCCAGACCTTGACCTTGATCGCATATTTCTTGTCGAAAGCCGCGACCAGGGCCGCGATGTCGGCTGGCGGAATAGACGAGTACAGGGTCAGCTCTTTCTCGCGCTTTGCGCCTTCCGCGAGGCGTTGCTCGCGATCAGCACCCTGGTACCCGGCGATCTCTGCGACCGGGTCGGTCTGCGCCAGGGCGGAGCTCACGCCCAGGCAAAGCACCGCGACCGCGGCTATCAGAAAAGGTCGTGGTTGCATGCGAGCCTCCGGACGGCTCCGCGATCCAGGACGGGCGTGCACCATGCCACGATCGTCGCGACTTGTCAGCGCGACAGGACCGCTCATGCAGTTAAAGGCACCTGTTGCCGCGGGATGCAGCCTGTTCGCGCGCCGTTATTCCAGCGAGCGAATTCGTCGGCCATCTGCCTTCCGAACGTTTCGGGGGCGGAACCCTGCAATTTCGCCTGCGATGCCGCGGTAGTCTCCGCGTTCCGCCGTTCCGATCTCAGGTCGGTCGTGTCGGCCAGGTCGTTTTGATCCAGTTGTACGTCGCCGAAGGATCATCGTGCCCCTCTCCCGGCTTGGGCCAATCGGGAGGCGCCGACACGTTACGCACGTCTTGCACGATGATTCTTTCCGGATCCCAGATTGGAAACGGGTATTCCGGCACGTTCTTGCTGAATCCTACGACCGTCGGCTTGAACCCGGAGTGATCCTGCGGCCGGATGTACAGATAGCCCGCCGGCGTCGCCATCACCATGCCTTCCAGCATGGCGATGATCTGACCGGGTTCCGGCCACGCGTTCAGAAAACCATTGGCCTTCTCGATCGCGTGCTTGAGCAGATAGAGCGTCGTGTAGGCGCCTTCCGCCGCGTAATTGGGATACTCGTTCCAACGTTTGCGATAACGCTCGACAAATTGCATGTTGAGCGGCCACTCGTTCCCTGGCGGATAGCTGAAGTGATAGTTTGCGTGGGCGCCCGCCAGGATCCCCTCGGGATGATCCTTGCCCAATGCGCCGGGCTCGATGCCGAAAGCGATATTGGCGATCACCTTCATACGATCGAACATGCCGAATCGCAGCGCCTGCTTGTAGAAGGCAACATAGTCACCGCCCCAAAGCGAAGTGACGAGGAGATCGGGATTGGCTGCGATCGCCTTTGTGATGTGCGCTGCGTAGTCGCCGGCGAACAGCTTGGGCCATCCCTCGGAGACGATTTCGCTCCCGGGATAGAGCTTCTCGGCGGTGATCCTCGAATGGACGAATTGCACGCGCCCGAAGTTGTAGTCCGGATGGATGTGCGCGATCCTTTTTATCTTGGGCCAAGTCCGGGACGCCGCGAGCATGCATGACACGGCGTCCGAGGAGAGGATGTTCGTGACCCGAAATACGTATTTCGGCTTCTTGTCGACAACGTCGAAGAGATGATCGGTGCAGCCATCCGTGAAAATAGTCGGAATCTCCAGCTCTTCCGCCACCGGTGCGAGCGCAACCGTGTCGCCGGCGGATATCACACCCGTGAACCAGTCGATCCCCTCCGCAATCTTCATTCTTCTGAGCTCTTTTACATTAGCATCTACGCCGGCGGCTTCGTCCGCTGAGATGGTCACGATCTTGCGCGCGCCGAGAAACCCGCCCTCGGCGTTGATCTCGTCGGCGGCAAGGGTATGCCCTTTCAGCGCGGGAGCTCCCAGAGCGGCACCGGGCCCCGATTGAAAGGTCATATGACCGAGCTTGTACGGCGCGGTGGGAATATTTCCCTTCACGTTGGGGACTGCCCGCGCCGCGCGCGGCGCCGCGACATACGCGCTCGCCCCGATTGTTGTCGCCGCGCTCATGCTACCGATGAAACTGCGCCGATCCATTCCCTTGTTCATATCGCTCGCTCTCCGTCTAGGGGCGAGGCATGCCTCGCCCGAGCTGGAATGACGCCAAGAATGCCTGCCAGCTGGAGTGAAAGCAAAGGCTCCCCGCGACTCTTGTTGCGTCATGTGCGCGCAAGTTTCGGCCAAGGCGTGCTAGACCCATTTGCAATCTCGCGCGCCCGCCGGCAAAAGCGCCCAGCGAAGCTCAGGTTTCCCGGAAGGCGATTCGGTCCCTGGATGCAGCAAGCCAAAATGGAGCCGGCCGGGTTTTTCCGCCGCATCCCGCTTCTTCCGCACCAGATGCAGGCGCGGCTTACGCCGACCGCGGACATGATTGTTTTGTGCCACCTGGGGGTTGCCCGTCTCGACCGTGCGCAGTGGTCCCTCGCAATCGACGGTCTCGTGGAACGGCCCAGGCGCCTCGATTTCACGCAACTGACCACCTATCCAAAACATGCTCTCACCAGCTTCCATCAGTGTGCGGGCAGTCCGCAGCAGCCCGCCGAGCCCACGCAGCGCATTTGCAATGTTCGCTGGGGTGGAACGCGGCTGGCCGATGTCCTGCGTGACTGTGGTCCGGCGCCGAATGCACGCTACGTGTGGTCGCGGGGAGCGGATTACGGAGCCTTCGGCGGGATGCAGCACGAGGCTTATGTCAAGGACCTGCCGATCGAGCGCGTGCCCTCCGACGTGCTGATCGCCTACGAGCTCAATGACGCCCCGCTTCTGCCCGAGCACGGCTTTCCGGCGCGCCTCGTCGTTCCGGGCTTCTACGGCACGAACAGCGTGAAATGGCTAAGCCGCCTCACCCTTGCGCAGGAGCGGGCCGCGGGGGCCTTCACAAGGCGCTGGTACAACGACCCCGATCCTGAAAACCCTGGTACCAAAATTCCGGTCTGGTCGGTTGCGCCGCAATCCGTGATCGTGGCCCCGGCGCCGGGCGGGATGAACAAGCGGGAGGCGCAAGTGGAAATCTGGGGTTGGGCCTGGTCGGACGAAGGCATTGCCCGTGTCGACGTCAGCACTGACGGCGGTAGAACATGGGGCGCAGCCGAGCTTGAAACACGCAAGGAGCGCAGCTGGCAACAGTTTCGCGCACAATGGCGGCCGAGCGCGCGTGGCCCGTGCACTCTATGCTCTCGCGCCATCTCCCACACCGGAACCGTTCAGCCGGACAGTGGACGACGAAACGCAATCTACCGGGTGGAGCTGACGGTCGAGTAGGGATTGGGATATCGCTTCCACATGCGCATGCCGGCACGTTCTAGCCGAGGGAGCGCCTCCTCGCAAAAACAGGGAAGATCATAGAAGATCATAAAAGTCCATCTACTGCTGCTGCGGAATGCCGGCCTTTTCGCGCACCGTATTCCAGCGAGCGAATTCCTCGGCCATGTGCCTTCCGAAAGCCTCGGGGGTCGAGCCCTGCACGACCACGCCGGCCTTGGTCAAACGCTGCTGCGCATCCGGCTCGGCGAGGATGTCGTTTACGGTCTTGTTGAGCTTGGCGATCACGGCCGCCGGTGTGCCGCTTGGAGCAAACAGGCCATACCAGGTGGTAACGTCGTAGCCCGGGAGCACGCCGGATTCGATTGCTGCCGGCACATCCGGGACCGCCGGAAACCGATCCTTGCCCGTGACCGCAAGCGCCTTGAGCTGCCCGGACGACACCTGCCCCAGGACCGCCGAGACGGTTTCGCACAGCACGTCAACTTGTCCGCCCATCACTGCGGCCATCGCGTCCGGTGAGGTACGGAACGGCACGTGCAGCATATCCACCCCGGCAATCTGCTTGAGCAGCTCCCCGGCAAAATGCTGTGTTGCACCGAAGCCCGGACTGCCAAAGGTGATCTTGCCGGGACGGGCCCTGGCCGTCGCGACCAGCTCCTTGACATCGTTCGCGGGAAAGTCGGGACGCGCGGCAATGATCAGCCCGGCGCGGGCGATGAGCGAAATCGGAGCGAACGCAGTCAAGGTGTCGTAGCGCAACGACTTGTTCATGACCGCTGCAATGATCTGACCTGCGGTCATTACGCCGAGCGTGTAGCCGTCCTTCTCCGCGCGAGCGACGGCCTCGTTGCCCAGGGTGCCGGCAGCGCCGGGCCGGTTTTCCACGACCACCGGCTGGCCGAGCCTGTCTTGCATGGATTGCGCCATGATGCGGCCTATGATGTCGGCGCCGCCGCCCGGCCCGAACGCCACGATCAGGTGGACGGTCCGCTGCGGCCATTGCTGCACCGCGCCTTGAGCCCCAGCCCCAGTGACAAAACCAGCCGTCAATGCGCAGGCCGCGAGAATGACGGGTATGGGCTTGATCATGGCTGCTCGATCGGCTGCTCGCGATCCCTCGGCAGCCGCACGCCGGCGCGTTCGAGCCGAGGCAGCACCTCCGCACAGAAATACGGCAGCTCCGAGAGGTAATTGACGAATGAGAGCGCGATCCCCCGCACGCCCGCTTTGCTGATCGTCGCAAGCTCCTCGCCGACGTGATCCGGCGTGCCGACGAACGGATACCCGCCGATGGCATTGGCGGCAAAGTAGCGGCGCTTCGATTCGTATTCCTCGGGCGGAACGGTCCGCGGGGTGATGCTCTTGTTTGCCAGCATCCCGTCGATCGCGCCCCAATCCGCGTTCTCGATCATCGCGTGGCGATAGTACTCCTCGGCTTCCTTTTGCGAAGGACGGCAGACGACCTGACCGACCGTGTAGACCTCGATCTCCCGGCCGAGCTGTCGGGCAGCGGCCTTGATCTCCGCGACCTTGCGCGCGTTGCCATCGAGCGATGTGCGCGAGCCAGCCGTCGCCACAAAGAATGCATCGCAATTGCGCAAGGCGAATGCCTGGCCCGCCGGCGAGGAGCCCGCATTCATGAGGATGGGACGTGCGCCGCCATACGGCTTGGGATAGGCCCGCACGCCTTTGAGACGCAGGAACCGTCCTTCGAAATCAAACCGAGCTTCATCCGACCAGGCACGCCTTACAACATCGAGCCATTCCTGCGCGTAATCATAGCGGACGTCATGATCGCGCTGCTTCACCCCGAACATCTCGAACTCGCCCTCGTTCCAGCCCACGACGATATTGAGCCCGAAGCGGCCCTCGCCGACGTGGTCGGCGGTGACGAACTCCTTGGCAGCGATCAGCGGATGAAACAGCGGCGCATGCACGGTGCCGAATACGGTGATTTGCTCGGTCGCGCCGAGGAGGCCCACGGCCCACGTCACCGTCTCGAGGCTCGCACCGTGAAAATCGGTCTCGCCGCCGTAGCCTTTCCATCGTCCGATCGGCAGCATGAAATCGATGCCCGCCGCATCGGCCATGCGGGCGAGGCGCAGGCAATCCGGCCAGCTCGCCGACCAACGCTCGGGCAGCTTCGTCGCCGAGCGTCCGGAGGAGCAGTTGGCCCCAAAAATCCCGATCTTGAGCGCATTGCCGTTGTACATGGCAATGCGATCCTGCATGGATGCGGCTCGCGCCAGCACGGCGTTCTCCATCTTTGCCCTTTGCGACCGGAACGGTGGAAGCTCGCTCAACGACGGTACGGCTCCAAAGCTTGAACCGTCTGAACGAACGAGCGGTCGATCACCTGGTCAAGATCGACCTCCGTTGATGAGACCCTATTCGGCATAAGCAGCGACAAGGTGACGAGGATTTTGATAACAGGCGTGCGGATCGAGCTTGCCATTCCTCATCTCGGCATCAGATAAGGGATCGTCTGCCGGCTATTACGACGGTAGATGCGAAAATCCGCATCCTTGGTGAGAAGGATGGGATCGGGCATGATCTCGGTCATCCGCACCAAGCATGCATCCGCAAGGCTCATCGGCAAGTCAGCGTATTTGTGCATAAGCCCAAGGACTTGCTCAATTCCGTCGCTGAGATGAAAAACTGATACGACTAGTCGGGCACGCAAGAGCTTGGCAAACCCTGACGCTCCGGCAGGGTTCAGAAGATAAAAAGTCTCCGATACGACGGCGTCACAAGTCTTCCATGGAGGTGGAAGACGGCGGGCATGCGCAGCCGCCCAGGGATGATCGGACTCGCGTCGATGCATGAGAGCAACCAGAAAGCTAGTGTCGACGAGAACGCTTCTGGCCATAACCCCAAGCTTTCAGATAATATTTCGTTCGCGAGCCCAAATCAGGCGGCAGACCATCGTCGCAGCCAATGACCTCCTCGAGGATGTCGAACCGCACACGCTGACGCGGCGGTCGGGCACCGCTCAATCGCTCTCGTACGACATCGGATTTCGACATTCTGCGCTCTCGTGATTCGGCCTCGATCTGCGCGACGAGCTCTTCGGGTAGCCGTACGGTGAGTGTTTTCATGAATGAATTTGTATTACATTTACTGCAGAATCGCAATACGTGGCCATCATTCGTCGTCATCCAGACCGCAGCGACCCGGTCAGGTGTGACCAATGCGCGTCCAGGGCATCAGCAAGCGCTCGGCGAGCGCCACGAGCGCAAACAGCACAATCCCGAGAATGCTGAGCCAGACCAGCGCGGCCCAGGCCAGCGCGCTGTCGAGCTGGGAATTGGCGGAAAGAAGGAGGTTGCCCAGTCCGCTCACCGAGCCGACAAACTCGCCGATGACCGCGCCGATGACGGCGAGAGTCACGGCTACCTTCGCGCCGGAGAAAATGAACGGCAGCGCGGCAGGAAACTGCACCTTGGCAAACACCTGAAGCGGAGACGCGCGCAAGGCGCGCGCGAGCTCGATCAGCCCCGATGGGGTTGATTGCAGTCCGGTTGCGGTATCGACCACGATGGGGAAGAACGCAACGAGAAAGGCAATAGCCAGCTTGGATTGAATTCCCAGCCCGAACCAGACCAGGATGATGGGCGCGATCGCGACCTTCGGCACCGACTGGGTGGCGACCAGGATGGGATAGAGCGTGAGGTTGAGCGGGCGGGAGTTGGCCACGCAGACCGCGAGCGGAACTCCAATCAGCATTGCGAGACCGAAGCCGCACACGCTCTCCAGGAACGTCGGCCAGGTCTCGCGCAGGAGAAGGTCGTAGCGCGCGAGCGACGCGTGCACGATGTCAGCAGGGCTCGGCAGAACAATCCGGCTCACCCCGAATGCCGCGGTATAGACCTGCCAGACGGCAACGATGATCAGCGTCCCGAGCAACGGGTAGATCGGGCGACCCAGGCGGCTCCAATTCATCGCGTGATGCCCAGCGCGCGCCCGGCGCGATGCCCAAGCTCGGTGAACTGCGCGCAGTAGCGCATCTCCGGCCTGCGCGGATAAGGAAGCTCGACGTCGATGCTGTCCGCGATCACCGCCGGACGCCTGCTGAATACCACGACAAGATCCGAGAGATATATCGCTTCGCTGATGCTGTGGGTGACGAACAGCACCGTCGCTCCCGTCTTTGCGCGCATGTCCAGCAGAAGGTCCTGCATTTCCATGCGGGTGAGCTCATCCAGCGCGCCGAAAGGTTCATCCATCAAGAGAAGCTTGGGGCGATGAATCAGCGCGCGGCAGAGCGCCACGCGCTGTTGCATCCCGCCCGAGAGCTCCATCGGATACGCGCCCTCGAATCCCTCGAGTCCCACCGCTGAGAGCAGCTCCATGGCACGCCCAAATGCGGCTCGCCCGCTCTCGTGACGGATCTCCATAGGAAACAGCACGTTCTTGAGCACGCTGCGCCACGGCATCAGATTGCTCTGCTGAAAAGCAATGCCGAAATCGGGTTGCGGCTCAGTGACCTCTTTCCCATTGATCTCAACCAGACCGTTGCTGGCGCGCACCAGCCCGGCGGCGATTCTCAGGAAAGTGGTCTTTCCGCATCCGCTCGGCCCGAGCAGAGTGACGAGCGTGCCCGCGTTCAGGTCGAAGGAAATGGAGTCAATTGCCCTGAGTGGCCCCTGACCGGGGCGGGAAAATTCCTGCCGGATATCGACGAAACGCCCGGAAGCCCCGGTGCTCAGCTCAGCTCGGTGCGAGGAGTCCGGCTGCGGTTGCGCCATGCTCCGGCTTGGCGCTCAGGGCTTGATCGGCGGCGTTGGCAAAAAGCCGGGCGCGTAGAGGTCTGAGGCGGCCGGTGCCGCGCCGCTTACGCCGACATATTTGAGCATGAATTCGAGCGCCGATTGCATCTTGGCGGGGTCGAACCAGCCAAGACCTTTCTGTCTGACCTCGGGCGTGACGGCGAGATCGCCGACGATGCGGAGCTCCGCCACGATGATATCGGGCTTCAGAGCAGGAACGTATTTGATTTCATCCTCCGCAGCCTTCTGCGGGTTGGCAAGCGCGAGCTTCCAGCCCTTCAATGCAGCGCGCACGAAGGCCCTGACCGTATCCGCATTGCGGCCGAGATAGTCCTCGCCGACCGCGAGCCCATTGGAATAAAGCTCGAGCCCATGATCGCTGAGCAGGAACGTGCGCAGCTCCGCATGCGCGTCCCTCGCCCCCGCTTCCAATCCCGGCTTCGACATGACGAAAAACTCGATCGCCGGCACTTGCCCGGACAGCAACGCGCTGGCGCGCGCCGGCGGGGCGATGTTGGTGATCTTGAGCTTCGCGGGGTCGAGACCTTTCTGGGCCATGAAACCCTCGATCACCTTCGGCGTGAAGCTGCCGGCGCCGCTCCCCAGGGTCAGGCCTTCGAGCTGCCTGGGCTCGGTCACGTTGGCTCCCGTGCTCAGGCTGAAGATGGCATACGGCGCCTTTTGATAGTTCACTGCGATCATCTTGAGCTTGGAGCCGTTGGCGCGCGCCAAGACGACGCTCGGGACGTCGACGAAAGCGACATTGGCAAGCCCCGATTCAACCGCCTGTACGGTTTGTGCGGTGCCCTGGCTGGGGATGATGGAGACGTCGAGCCCCTCCTCCCGGAAATAGCCTTCGGCCAGCGCGGCGTACCAGGGCGCATGGCGCCCCAGCGGATTGAAGTCCAGGGAGAGGACCACCTTTTGCGGGCTCTTGTCCTGTGCAATCGCGGGGACGGCCAGAGAGGCGGTCGCCAATCCCGCCGAGACAATCCGGCACAGAAGCATCAGCGCCGCGGCACCGGCACTTTTCCCAACAGAAACCATTTGAGCCATCGAAGTCCTTCCCGGTCTGATCGCCAAACGCAAATGAGATTAGACCACTTCCTGCTGCAGTTGAAATCACCGGCCACGGAACAGTATCGGCGCATGTATTGCCCGCCAATAGGGCCTCCGCTAGTCATCCCTGCGCATGAGTGATGCAACCACCATCAAACTTCCGGCAGACGAGCTGCGAGCGGTTGTCGCTCGGCTGTTCGCCGCGGCCGGGTTGCAAGAGGAAGCCGCGGGGCGCGTTGCTGCAGGGCTCGTGGAGGCGGATCTCGAGGGCGTCTCGTCGCACGGGGTCATGCTCACAGACATGTATATCGACCGGATTCGGTGTCGGTCCGTAACGACCAGAACGGCGGGTACGGTGATTTCGGATCGGGACTCGGCGGTGGTGCTGGATGCGGGCCACGCGCTTGGCCAGATCACCGGCGCGCAGGCGATGGCGCTCGCGGTCGACCGAGCGAAGAAGCTTGGGGCGGGAGTGGTTGCCGTGCGCCACGGCTTCCACTTCGGCGCGGCCCGCCGATATGCGCAGCGCGCGGCCGCGGAGGGATGCATCGGTATCGCAATGTGCAACACGCGTCCCTTGATGCCGGCGCCAGGGGGTGCCGAGCGGGTTGTCGGCAACAATCCGATCGCAATAGCGCTTCCGGCGGCCGGGGAGATTCCCATCGTGCTCGACATGGCGACGAGCGAAGCCGCCATGGGCAAGATCCGGATGGCGGAGAAGGCCCGCGAGCCCATTCCCGCCACCTGGGCGGTGGCTGCCGACGGCTCGCCTACCACGGATGCGGCGCAGGCGATCGCCGGCATGTTGCTGCCGTCGGGCGGACCGAAAGGCTTCGGCCTCGCGTTCGTTATCGATCTCATGTGCGGACTTCTCTCGGGTGGGGCAATCGGGGGGGAAGTGACGCCGCTTTATGGCGCCCCCTCGCGACCCTATGACTGCTCGCATCTGTTCATCGCAATCGATGTCGCGCATTTCTGCGACCCCGCTGAATTTCGCGCGCGGGCGGCCGCCGCAGCCGAGCACATTCGCTCGGGCAAGCGGGCGCCCGGCGTTGCTGCGCTGTTTGCTCCGGGCGAGCCGGAGTGGCGCAGGCGCCAGACCTCGACCGACATGGTGCACCTTGCCCCCGAGGTTGCAGCCATGCTCATCCGCATGGGACGGGAGCTTGGGGTCTGTGTCGCGCCATTGGAAGCGCCGGGTGAGGAGGAAACAAAGCATGCCCAAGCGTGAGGTATCGAGCAGCGCCATCAGAAAGCCGGTCGGAGTATTTTCCCAGGCCACCGTAATCGAGGCGAGGGGCAGGCTCGTCTTCATCTCGGGCATGACGGCGCGGCGCCCGGACGGATCGATCGCCGGCATCGGCGACATCACCGAGCAGACGCGGCAGGTCTGCGAGAACATCAAAGCCGCGGTCGAGGCGGCAGGCGGGTCGCTCGATGACGTCTGCCGTGTCGACGTCTATGTGCGCAACATGGAGCATTTCGAGGCGATCCACAAAGTGCGCAGCCAATATTTCAAGCCGCCGCTGCCCGCTTCCACCATGGTCGAGGTTACCAAGATGGTCTCTCCGGAGTACCTGATCGAGATCAACGCGATTGCTGTTATTGCGGAATAGCGATGCAGGAAATATCGGCTCGTTTGTTTGATGAAGAGCTGATCAGCTCAAAGTTGCCTCGCGCGTCATGGCCAGCCGGGGCGCATGACGGCAAAACCTGCGAGACGGCAAATGCTACCTGAAGGCGCACCAAAGCTCGATGAGATACTTCTTCAATCGGACTCGATTCCGTGGCGCGAGAAGTCGCTCAGGGGCGTGCATGAGAAGATGCTGTGGCGCAATGAGGCAAGCGGCGCTTCCATTGCCCTGATCAAGTTCGACCGCGGCGCGGGCATTCCGCAGCCCCACTACCATGCGTCAAACCAGTTCATGTTCTGCCTGCTAGGGCGCTATGAATATACTGCGACCGGTGTGACGCTGACCCCCGGCTGCTTCTATTGCAATCCGAAGGGCAATGTGCACGGACCGGCGATCGCCCATGAGGAAACGGTGGTGCTGGAGATCTACGACGGCCCGCACTATCCGGAGAAGCCCTCCTGGTACACGGACGAGCGTGACGCGCGGTGAGGGCTATCGCGCCGGCGGCGCTGTTGTCCTCCAGGCTGGCCGCTTCAAAACGCCGGGGTCGAAGCGAGGGCGCCGCGCAGGAGCCACGCGTAGATCAGCTCGGCGGGATGTGAATGCTGCTCCAGCCCCATGCGGGCGAGGCAGTCCCGGTCGAGTTGCGTCGCCGGACCCGTAACTGCGCCGTTGAAGGCAAGCCTGGCAAGTCGCAGCGGCGAGGCCGCGCGTAACAGGCTGAGCGCAGACAGAAGACGCTGCTCGGTCGCGGTAAAATCCGTCCCGAAGGGAAAGCGCGGCAAAAGTCCTGCGCCGCGCAACGGCTCGAGCGCGCGCGTGAGGCGATCAGGCGTATTGTCGCGCCACGCCGGCGGCAGCTCGAAGCTCTGCTCGATCTTCCCGGCGTGCTTCGCGCGGGCAAGCAACTCGCTCTGGAAACGCGAGTCCGCCACGGAGAGCATCGCCGCGATCACCTCGCGATCGGACTTGCCGCGCAGGTCGGCAATGCCGTACTCCGTCACCACGACATCGCGCAAATGGCGCGGGATGGTGGCGTGGCCATAGCTCCAGCGGATATTCGAGGTCATCCGCCCTGCTGTCGTGCGGGTGGCAGGGAGCACGATGATCGAGCGGGCGCCCTGGAGGACAAAGCCTTGGGCCACGAAATTGTACTGCCCGCCGACCCCGCTCACCACTCGCCCGTCCTCCAGACCGTCTGAGACTACTGCGCCAAGCAGTGTCGCCAGCATCGCATGATTGATGAACCGGCCTTTGACGCGGGCGCGCCTCTTGGCGGGTTCCTCGTCACCGTAGAGCTCGTTGACGAACGAAACCGCGGTCATGCGCAGCTTCGCGAGCTCCGCCGGGGGCATCTCCCGCAGCGCGCGATAGAAATCGCGCGACCCTACGAAAAACGCGGCGTTCAGCACGATGCCGTCCACCTCGCGCTTGAGGACGCCGGCATCGCGCAACGCAAGGAACCCTTCGACCAGCATCTCGCTCACGCCGTGCAGGCCGATGTCGAACGTTCCGCTCTCGCGCAGTCCCGCTGGAGCGCAATCCGCCGGATCGAGCCGCGCGACAGCTTGCCGGTAATCGGAGTTGTGCCGGTGGCGCAGAATGAGCGCGTGTGTCACCGCGTCGCCGAGGGAGCCGATGCCGAGTTGCAGCGTGCCGCCGTCGGCCACGGTGCGCGCGACGTTGAGCCCCGCGGCGTGCTCAGCGAGCCCGATCGGCTCGCGCGGCGCGCCAAACAGGGGGAAATCGGTCTGCGGCGATTCCAACAGAAGATCGAGCTCGGCGGCGGAAACGTCCGCGTCGCCCGGCATGAAAGGCAGCTCGGAATTGACCTGGCCCGCGAACAAAAAGTCGGTCTCTCCGCGCCGGCGCGCCGCGAGCGCATCGAGGGTGAGATCGGGATTGCAGCTCAGGCTCAAGCGCGTCTCCCCGCCGCGGTTTTGCCTGGCCACGAGTTGCGCCACGACATTGACGCCGCGCGCAAGCAGGTAGCCGAGCGCATGGGTATAATTGGCGCAGATGTAGTTGCGCTGCGAATCGGGGACGGAAAGGCGAGTGCCGGGCAGAAAGAAGAACTCGTCCACATGCACATTGCGTGGCAGCCGGCGCTCCCGGAGCGCTACGGCATAGGCAAGCTCGGGATAGCCGGCAAAAAGGCGCTCCGTCAGCGGCTGCAAAAAGCGCCGCTCCAGCTCCGACCTGCCCCGCGGTTTTTCCAGGGTGAGCGCGGTGAAGATGCGCAGCTGAATCGACGCGTCGGCCGCAGCGCGCGCGTACAGTGCGTTGGCTATGTGGTTGGCTTTGCCGAGCCCCAGCGGCAGGGCCAGCACGATCTGCTTGCCGACACGGGCGATGATCGCATCGGCCACATGATCCGGATCAAGGAACCATTCGGGGTTGCCCCCGCTGTGCTTCATGTCAGGCGAGACCAACCCGGATCGGGCTGGAAGCGCTCGCCATGCGTCTGTGCAAGACGCTCCAGCTCCCGCCGGATCGCTTCCGCCCCTCGGGCCCTGGCGTAATGCATCGGCCCGCCGCGGAACGGGGCAAATCCGGTGGCGAAGATCATCGCGGCGTCCACGGTGTCCTCGTCCGCGACCACGCCTTCGCGCAGACAGGCAACGCACGCATCCAGCATGGGCAGGATCAGCCGATCGATCATCGCGCCCGTCGGTGCCGGCGCATTGCGCTCTTTGACCGCCTCGCCGTTCTTCCAGATGTAGAAGCCCTTGCCGGACTTGCGGCCGAGCTCGCCCAACCCGACCTTGGTGTGCAGCAGCTCTGAAACTTCGGGCATCGGCCGGTCGAGCTTCGCCTTGAGGCTCTCGCCGACATGCAGGCAGATATCAAGGCCAACCTGGTCCGCCAGCTCGATCGGCCCCATCGGCATGCCGAAGGACAGAGCAGCCGCATCGATGGTCTCGCGCTTGCTGCCTTCCGCCAGCATGACCATGGCTTCGAGCATGTACGGCGTAAGCGCACGGTTCACCAAAAATCCCGGCGCGCTCCTCACCGGTGCGGGCAGACGATCGATGCGGCCGAGAAATGCGCGCGCCCCTGCCAAGACATCGGGCGCCGCCTGATCATGACTGACCACCTCGACCAGCTGCATGCGCGAGACCGGATTGAAGAAATGCAAACCGACAAAATGATCCGGCCGCTGCAATTGCGCGCGCAGCTCCTCCAGCGGAATGCTCGATGTGTTGGTGGCGAGAATGGCTCCGGGCTTCATCCGAGGCTCGATGGCAGCATAGACTTTGCGCTTGAGATCGAGCGTCTCCGGTACTGCCTCGATAACGAGATCGGCGGAGCGCACACCTTCCCCCTCGAGATCGGGGACGAGCCGGTCGATCGCATCGCGCATCTGCGTCCGCTTGTGCCCGATCTTCCCGAACAGATCGGCCGCACGTTGCACGGATTTGGCGAGCGGCTCGGATTGCATGTCGGCAAGCGTCACTGCAAAGCCGTGCCAGGCGCACCAGGCGGCGATGTCGCCTCCCATGGCGCCTGCGCCGATGACATGCACCCGGCGCCCTGACCATTCCCCGTCTGACATCGCCTTGAGACCCTCCCGCAGGAAGAAGACCCGCACCAGGCTCCTGGATGTGTCGGAGACGAGAAGCTGCGCAAAGGACGCGATCTCCGCCTTCTGCATTTCCTGCCGATTGCCGCCATGCTTCTCCCACAGATCAATGAGGGCATGAGGTGCGGGATAGTGCTGGGCGGGAGCCCTTTTTGCGGTCTGTGTCCGCATACGCTCGGCCGCAAGCCTGCGCGCGAGCATCGTATTGATGAGGTCGACCAGCATTCCGCCGCGTCGGGTCTTGAGTCTGCCCGCGACCGCAGCGGCGGCGGCCGCCTGGACGTGCCGCTCCGGCACGACCGCATCCACCAAGCCTAGCGCTCGCGCCCGGCCCGCGCGGACATTGCGGCCGGTAAGCATCATGGTCATTGCTTCGATCGGATTGATCAGTCGCGGCAACCGAACGGTGCCGCCCAGACCGGGGTGCAGGCCCAGCATGACTTCGGGAAATCCCAGCCGCGCATCCTCGACCGCGATGCGGTAGTCGCACGCGAGCGCAAGCTCGAGCCCGCCGCCCAGGCAATAGCCGTGGATGACGACAACGGTCGGCATGCTCAACCGGTCGAGGCGATCAACGATCGCGTGCCCTTCGTTCAGGCGATTTTCAATGAAGGCGAGATCGGTCATGCCGCGAAATTCGCCGATATCCGCGCCGGCAATGAAACCGCTCGGCTTTGCCGAGCGCAGCACGACGCCCCTGGGATGCTCGCGTTCAAGGCGCGAGATCACGTCGCTGAGCTCCGCGAATACCTCCTCGTCGAGGGTGTTTGCGCTCGAGCCTGCTTTGTCCAGGACAAGCCAGGCGAGGCCCTCGTCGTCGCGCGCAAGCTTCCAGTGCCGCCACCCATCGGCGTCGTGCGCGGGCTCGTCCCTGTGCTGGTCCGGGCCATGAGGACCATCGGGGCCCGGCGACAGCGGACCAAGCTCCAGGTCGCGCGGATGCAGAACGTCCCAAGCCTTGCCCATGCGCGCCCTACACCGTCTCGATCAGCATGGCGCCGCCCTGGCCGCCGCCGATGCATTCCGTCGCGATCCCCTGCTTGACACCAAGGCGCTTCATCGCGTTGACCAGATGCAACACGATGCGATTGCCGCTGGCGCCGACGGGATGCCCGAGCCCGATCGCCCCGCCGTCCACATTGAGCCTGTCCCTCGCGATGCGCCCGGCCGGATGCTCGAGATGCAGCGCCTCGCGGCAGAATTTTTCGTCCTCCCATGCGGCGAGACAGGCCAGAACCTGTGCAGCGAAGGCCTCGTTGAGCTCCCAAAGCTCGATATCGCCGAGCGCAAGGCCGTGCCGGCGCAGGATGGCGGTGGAGCACAGCACCGGCCCAAGCCCCATGATGGAAGGGTCGAGCGCCGACCATTGGCTGTCCACGATTACCGCGCGCGGCTCGAGCCCATGCTGCTTGAGCGCCCGTTCCGAGGCCAGGATTACCCACGAGGCGCCGTCGGTAATCTGCGAGCTGTTGCCGGCGGTCACCTTTCCCCATGGACGTTCGAATGCCGGCTTGAGCTGGCCCAGCTTCTCTACCGTGCTGTCAGGGCGCGCACCGTCGTCGTGGTCGTAGACCCGGCCGTCGCGGGTAAACGCGGGCTCCATCTCGCCCGCAAACCATCCTTCCTTCTGCGCGCGCCCAAGCCGCTGTTGGCTCTCGACGGCGTAGCGGTCGGCATCCAGCCGTGTCACCGCGAAGAGGTGGGCGAGAATCTCCGCAGTCTGACCCATATTGAGCTCGACCAGTGGATCGGTCAGCCCGCGCTCGAGGCCGATCACCGGCTTGAGGAACGACGGCCGGAATCCGAAAACGGCGGCGACGCGAGACCACATGTCGCGTGCCCCGGCGAGCCGCGCGTACCAATCCACCGCACTGCGCCGAAACATCAGAGGCGTGTGGCTGAGCGCCTCCGCCCCGCCTGCCAGGACCAGATCGGACCGACCCTCGCGGATCGACTGGTAACCCGCGTCGATGGACAGCATGCCCGAGCCGCAATTGATCTGCACCGTGAATGCGGTCATCTCCTCGCCCATGCCCAGCCGGAGCGCGGCGACGCGGGCGGGATTCATCTCGTCGGCCATCACGTTGACGCAGCCGAGAATGACCTCGTCGAACGCATCGGGCGCAAACGGCTGCCGCAGCAGGAGCGGACGCCCGCAAGCCACCGCAAGGTCCACGGGCGTGAACGGTCCCGGCCTGCCGCGCGCCCGGATGAAGGGCGTGCGGCTGCCATCGACGATATGGACGGCCCGGCCTGCTATTCCGCGGCTGCTTGTGGGCGCATCGGCTGTGATGACACGTCTCCCCTCGCTCGTGGCCCGGTCAGCTCATCTGGCGAAAAGTCATCGACGGCGATGGCCGCCGCCACCGCCTCGGTAGCAGTACGGAGCTCCGCCGCCTCCGCATCGTCGATCAGATTGCGCTGCCGCGCTTCCTCGATATCCCGAATATGGGCGTGCCGCAGGCGCTCCCACAGCGGCTGCACCGCAACCGTGAGCTCGAACGCGCGCTCGAGGCGCGCGAGCCCGTCATTGCCCACCCCCCGCGCAATATCGACCGTGAGCCGGTCGCGCGTGGGCGACGGCACGAGCAGGATCTCAGCGCAGGCTTGCGTCAAACGATCGGGCGGTCCGCGCCGCCGCACCCCGAACGGCAGCAGCATGAATCGCAGCAGCCAAGCCGCCGGGCGCATCGGCAGATTGGCGAGGATCTCATCGAGGCGCGACTCGATTGCGGAGAACCCGCTTTGCATGCACCATTCGACCAGCGGGAAGTCGGCGTGCTGGCGCCCCTCATCCTCCCAGCGCTTGAGGACGGCCGAGAGCAGATAGAGCTCCGAGAGAATGTCGCCGAAGCGCCCGGAGATCATCTCCCGCCGCTTGAGCCCGGCATGGAGGGTGAGCAACGTGGCATCGGTGGCGAGCGCAAAGGCGCAGGCATATCGCGTCAGCAGCTTATAGTGGCGCCGCACTCTGCCGGGGTCGGGCGCGGCGGCAAAGATGCCGCCGGTCCATGCATGGGCGAAGGCGCGCAGAGCATTGACGCAGGCGTGACGCACGTGCGCCCAGAACGCGCGATCGAACTCATCAAGCCCGCGGGCGCGATCGGGCTCCCCAAGCGCGGTGATTTCCTGGAGCAGGTAGGGGTGGCTGCGGATCACGCCCTGGCCGAACTCGATGAGGCTGCGGGTCACGATGTTCGCACCTTCCACGGTAATACCCACCGGAACGGCGCGATAGAAGCTGCCGAGATAATTGAGCGGCCCTTCCTGCACCGCTTTGCCGCCGTGAATGTCCATGGCGTCGTTGGCGACGATACGCAGCCGCTCGGTCGCCTGCTGCTTCATGATCGCGGTGATCACCGCCGGCTTGTGGCCATGGTCGATGGCGGCGCAGGTGAGCCGGCGCGCTGCGTCGAGCAGGTAGGAGGTCGCAGCGATACGACCGAGCCGCTCCTCGATCGCCTCGAACCGGCCGATGGGGAGGTGAAACTGCTCGCGGATGCGCGCGTATGCGCCGCTGACATGCGCAGCAAAGCTGGCGCCTGCCGCTGACAACGACGGCAGCGAAATGCCGCGCCCGGCGGCTAGCGCGGCCATCAGCATCTTCCAGCCCTTGCCCGCCTGCGCAACGCCGCCGATCACGTGGTCCATGGGAATGAACACGTCGCGGCCCCAGGTCGGTCCGTTCTGGAACATGTGCAGCGCGGGCAAGTGCCGCCGGCCGATATCGACTCCCGGCAGATCGGTGGGCACGAGCGCGACGGTGATCCCAGGCGATTCGTAGCTGCCGATCAGGTGATCGGGATCGAACAGCTTGAATGCGAGGCCGAGGACTGTGGCAATGGGCGCAAGCGTGATGTAGCGCTTGTGCCAGTTCAGTCTGATCCCGAGCGCCTCGCGGCCGTGCCACTCGCCCCGGCACACCACGCCGGAATCGGTCATGGCGGCGGCATCGGAGCCTGCCTCCGGACTGGTGAGCCCGAAGCAGGGAATCTCTTCGGCCGCCGCCAGCCGCGGCAGCCAATATTCCTGCTGCTCCCTGGTGCCGAAACGAATCAACAGCTCTCCGGGCCCCAGCGAGTTCGGCACCATCGCGGTGACCGCGCCGGTGATGGAGCGGGTCGAGATCTTGCGAATGATCTCCGAATGGGCGTAGGCGGAAAATCCGAGCCCTCCGTACTCCTTCGGGATGATCATTCCGAAGAATCTCTGAGCCTTCAAAAACTCCCAAACCCGCGGAGGCAGGTCGCGCAGCTCCCAGTTGATCTCCCACTCGTTGAGCATGCGGCAGAGCTCCTCGACCGGACCATCGAGGAACGCCTGCTCCTCTTGCGAGAGCCGCGCTTTTGGGAACGACAGCAGCTTCGCCCAGTCGGGACTGCCGCTGAACAGGTCTGCATCCCACCAGACATCGCCGGCTTCGATTGCCTCGCGCTCGGTCACCGAGAGACTCGGCAGCACGCGCTGCGCCCACCGAAAGATCGGCTGGGTGATCGAGTCGCGCCGGAAAGAAGGAGTCATTGCACCAGCATAACAGAATCAGCTCTCCGGCGGCACCGGGCGGGGCCGTCTGTCGGCATCGACCGCGACATAGGTGAAAGTACCCTCGGTTACCGGGACGTGCTCGTCGCCCGTACGCCGGCGTGCCCAGCTTTCGATCTTCACCGTGATCGATGAGGTGCCGATCCTGACGATCTCGGCGTAGCACGTCACCTCATCTCCGATGAAAACCGGGCGGTGGAAGCTCATCCCGGTGATCGCGATCGTCGCCGTGCGGCCCTTCGCCCGGCGGGTCGCAACCGTGCCCCCCGCAAGATCCATCTGCGAGAGCAGCCAACCGCCGAAGATGTCGCCAAACGGATTGGCATCCGCCGGCATGGCAATGGCGCGCAATGCCGGCTCCGTTTCAGGGGGCCGGGGGGCGCTCTTGCTCTGTGTCATCGCAAGCTTCTCGCTGACCATCGCCGGCTGTTTACAATCCCTCGGCATCCATGCCCAGTATGGCGGCACAAGCGAAATTCCGGGAGAGAGCGCGATGGCGAATGAGATCCTGACCGAGCGCAAAGGGCCAATTCTCGAGATCACGCTCAACCGGCCGGAGATCGGTAATGCGGCTTCCGACACCATGGCAGTGGAGCTGACCAAGCTCCTGCTTGGCGCGGCAGAGAGCTCCGAGATCGTCGTGCTGAGCGGTGCGGGCAACGATTTCTGCGTCGGCCGCGAGACCATGGGCAAACGGCCACCCGGCGCGCCGCCCGAGGCAATCGCGCTGCGCCGCCGCAACGACGTGGTGTTCAACTGCTACGGCGCATTCCGTCGTTGCGAAATCCCGGTCATCGGCGTGGTGAAAGGCCGCGCCTTCGGCTTCGGTTGCGCCGTCGCGGCGGTGTGCGACATAACCCTTGCAGCCGACACCGCGACCTTCCAGGTCCCCGAGATGGCGCACAACATCATGCCGACCATGGTGATGTCGGCGCTGGTCGATCGTGTCCCGCGCAAGGCGGCGACCTATCTGGTCTGGTCAACCGCAGTGATCAGTCCGGCGCGGGCGCGTGAAGCGGGCATCGTCAGCGAGGTGTATCCGGCGGCCGAGCTCGATGGCGCAGTCGAGGCGCTATGCAAGCGGATCATGCGCGCTCCGCGGCCCGCGCGGGTCGGCTGCAAGGATTACGCGCGCACCGCTTTTGACATGGATGTTGCCGGCGCGGTCGAGTATGCGCGCAGCATTCATGCCGTGATCAACTCATCGAGTGAGATGATCCCGCAAGCGACCGGGTAAAGGTGCAAACGTCTTCCCGCACTCGCGGACAGCGGGCGCTCCCGAGAAACTCGGCAACTCGGCAGCGCGACTGTCGAGAGGATGTCGACTCAGAGTCACCTAGGAAGGAGGCTGCATGGCTGTGGCTTCCAAATTGAGGCATTGGCTCAACGGCAGACTTCGGCCCTTCAACATTGAAATTGCGACATTGACCGCCGAGCGCAACGAGATGGCTCGCCTGCAGACCTTGGAGCAGAAAGGCTATTTTGATTCGCCCGCCTTCCCGGTGCTCTCGCAATTTGCCGCGTACGATCCCGCTCCTTTGCTGGAATCAGTAAGAAGGCTCAGCGGCAAGACCTCTCGCTTCTCCACCACTCGAAGCGACAGCGAATACTCCTATGTCAATGCGTATTTCACGTCACCGGACGCCGAAATTGCGTATACGATTATCTGCGAATCCCGCCCCCGCTGCATCATAGAAGTGGGTTCCGGGAACAGTACATTATTGTTGCGGTCGGCGATAGAAGATGCCGGACTCGCAACGCAGCTCATATCGATCGATCCGCAGCCGCGCAGGGATATTGAGCGTATTTCTCACAAGCTCATCAGGAAGAAGGCGGAGGACGTGCCGATCTCTGTTTTTTCCGAAAACCTTCACAGCGACGATGTCCTGTTCATCGACTCCAGCCATGAGCTGAAGGTCGGCAATGACGTGCTGCATCTTTTTTTCAACGTTCTGCCGGTCTTACCGGCAGGCGTACTGATTCATGTGCACGATGTTTTCTTGCCTTTTGATTATCCAAAAGAATGGATCATCGATCGCGGATGGGAATGCTTTCGCGAGCAATATCTCGTCCAGGCGCTGCTGCAGGGCTCCCGGGAATACGAGGTCCTCTGGCCGGGGCATTACTTGCAGCGCACTTTTGCGAGCTTCTCCCGCTGCTTCGACTTCAGACCTCAGGGACTGGCTGCATCCTTGTGGCTTCGCAAGCTGGCGTCACCCTAACCACCCGAGCTCGCCAGCTCACCGCATCCCCGCAGCGATGAAACGTTCGAGGCTCGATGGCTCGCCTTTGCGCGCCGGCTCGCGCGGCTCCACCCCCGCAAAGCGGCTGGCTTCCAAGAACCATTGCCGGCGGGCGGGCAACTGCCATCGCCGTTTCATGGCCAGGCTCGCATCCCAGCGCACGGGTTCGTTCTCGATGTCCATGACCTGGTAATGGGTGTTGAACAGCTCGATGCGATGTCCATCGGGATCGCGCATGTAGACGAACAGCGCGTGTCCCGGACCGTGCCGGCCGGGGCCGAATTCCACGTTGGCGGCGAAACCCATCTGGGCGGCAAGATCGCAGACATGGAAGAAGTGATAGGATTCCGGGATGGCGAATGCGGCATGATGGAGTCGCGGTCCGGCTCCCGGGGCAAAGACGATATCGTGCGGGTTGCCCTTGCGCTGCAGGAACGCGAACAGCAGATCGTCGGTGCCGTCGGGAGAGATGTACTCGGAGAGGCGGAAACCCAGGCTCATCCAGAACTCGCATGCCGTCTGCACGTCCGGCACCAGCAGCTGAAAATGATCGAGCCGCTGCGGTACCGCGCCGTGATGCTGGTCGAACTCGACCACGAGCCGCGGCTTGACCTCCATCCTGGCGCAGAGCTCGACCGGCGTCCCGCTCGCATCGGTAAAGCGCAGCGTTCGTCCCTGGTACGGGGCCTCGGCCCATTGCGCCGGCAGTCCCGCGCGCTCGAAGAACGCCTTCGCCTTCTCCAGGTCCTCATCGGTGAAGACGCGCATGCCGACCCGCTCGGCCCGCGGCTCGCCGCGCGCACGCTTGAGGACGAGGCTGTGATGGCACGCCTCGGCGACGCCGCGGAGATAAATGGTCTCGCGATCCTCGTCGCTCACGATGAAGCCGAGCAGATCGACATAGAAGTTGCGGCTGACCGAAAGGTCCCTCACGGTGAGGATGTTGTGGCTCGCGCGCGTGATATTGAACGGCGGATCGTACACGGGGTCGGGGATGCTCATGGCGCGCTCCAGACGGTTCAGCAGGACTGCTCAGTAGGATTTGGGCAGGCCCAGAACCTTTTCCGCGATGAAGCTCAGGATCATGTGCGGCGTCACCGGTGCAATGCGCGGGATGAGCGACTCGCGCAGATAACGTTCCACGTGAAATTCCTGCGAATAGCCCATGCCGCCGTGGGTCATCACCGCGCGCTCGCAGGCTCGGAAGCCGGCCTCGCCCGCGAGATATTTGGCGGCATTGGCTTCGGCGGCGCAATCCAGCTTGCGGTCGTAGAGGCTCGCCGCCTTCATCACCATGAGATTGGCGGCTTCGAGTGCCATCCAGCTTTCGGCCAGCGGGTGAGCGATCGCCTGATTCTGCCCGATGGGACGGCGGAACACCACGCGCTCACGCGCATAAGCCGCTGCTTTGCGCAAAGCCGCCCGGCCGATCCCCACTGCCTCGGCGGCGATCAGGATGCGCTCCGGATTCATGCCGTGGAGGATGGCGCGGAACCCCTCTCCCTCCCCGCCGATGCGGTCTGTGGCCGGGACCACCATGCCGTCGAAGAACATCTCGTTCGAATCGACGGCATGCCGGCCCATCTTGTCGATCGCCCGGATGCTGACCCGGCTGCGGTCGAGGTCTGTGTAGAACAGGCTCAGCCCCTCGGTCTTGCGGTTGACCGCATCGAGCGGCGTGGTGCGGGCGAGAATGAGCACTTTGTTGGCGACCTGGGCGGTGGAGATCCAGATCTTCTGCCCGGAAAGGACGTAGTCATCGCCGCGCCGCTCGGCGCGCAGCTTGAGCGCGGTGGTATCGAGGCCGGCATCCGGCTCGGTGACGGCGAAGCACGCCTTGTCCTTGCCGGCAATGAGCGGCGGCAGCATGCGGTGCTTCTGCTCCTGCGTGCCGAATACGACCACGGGCTGCAGGCCGAAGATGTTCATGTGAACGGCGGACGCCCCGCTCATCGCTGCGCCGGATTCGGCGATCGCCTGCATCATGATCGCCGCCTCGGCGATGCCGAGACCGGCCCCGCCATGCTCTTGCGGCATGGCGATGCCCAGCCACCCCGCCTGCGCGAGCTCCGAATGCAGCTCATGCGGGAACGCGCCGGAGCGATCCCGCTCGCGCCAGTAGCCGTCGTCAAAACCGGAGCAGAGCTTGAGAATGGACTCGCGGATCTGCTGCTGCTCCGCGCTGAGCGAGAAATCCATGGCCGCACATTACTCCGCCGTGCCCGCTCGGCGAAGCAATCCGGCCCCCTTCATGTCATTCATGCAGCGCAACAGGATCACCCGAGCTACTGTGCGGGGCAAGCGCCCATCTATCAGCTCGCCGGCGTTGCGGGCGAGACTACCCACTCGATCGCCGCGGCGATCGAGAGCAGGCGGCGATCGGCGTTGTGCGCGCCGAGCAGCATCATCCCGACCGGCGCCTCGCCCGCGCGATGGCAGGGGATCGAGATCGAGCACCCGTCGAGGAAATTGGCGATGGACGGATTGCGCAGCACCAGCATGTTGAAGCGGCGATAGGCGTCGTGCGCTTCGAGGTCGGCGACCCGCGGCGCGAGCACCGGCACGGTCGGCATGACAAGCGCATCGTAGAGAGCGGTGACCGCTCTGACCCGCGGGATGAAGTCCGCCCGTGCCTTGAGAACATCGATGTAGTCGGCAGCGTCCTGCTCGCGTCCGCGCAAGATGCGCGCAAGCACCTGCGGGTCGTACAGCTTTTCCGACTTCGCGATGATGGGACGGTGGATGGCATAGGCCTCCGCCGTAACGATGCCGCCCTTGGCATTGATCTGCCGCAGCTCCGCGAATTCGGGCAAGGCAATGTCGACGATCCGCGCACCCGCGGCACGCAGGCGCGCCAAGGCGGACTCGAACACTTGCGCCACCGCGGGCTCCATATCGTCAAGAACCATGGTCTGCGGCACTGCCATGCGCAGCGTTTCCAAGGAGAATGGAGGCAGCTCGGCGATCCGTTCGCCAGCGAGCACACAGTCCAGAGCGGCGCAGCACACGACCGTTGGCGCCAATGGACCAATGGAATCGAGCGACGTGGAGAGAGGAAACGCACCTTGCGTCGGAACGCGCGAAGCCGTCGGCTTGAAGCCCACGATGCCGCAGAAGGCCGCCGGAATGCGGCACGAGCCTCCCGTATCCGTGCCGAGCGCGCCCATCGCCATGCCGTCGGAGATGGATACCGCGGCACCGGAGGACGAGCCGCCGGGAATGCGGGCGGAGCTCCGGTCATAGGGGCTCAGCGGAGTGCCGTAATGCGGGTTGATGCCGAGTCCGGAAAACGCGAACTCCGTCATGTTGGTACGGCCGATCGGAATGAAGCCTGCCGCACGCAGTCGCGCTATCACGGGCGCGTCCTCGCTCGCTGGAGCGGCGTCTGCAAGCGCGACCGAGCCGGCCGTGGTCACGTCGCCCGCAACGTCAAACAGGTCCTTCACCGACACAGGTATCCCGGGGAATGCGAAAGGCGTGGTGCCGAATGCCCGCAGCTGGTCGTGGAAGTCCGCCACCGCGAGCGCCTTCTCCCGCTGCACCTTGAGAAACGTGCGCGCGCCCTCGCCCGCTTTGTCGTCGATCTGCGCGAGACATTGCTCGACCAGGCCGCGGCTTTTTCCCGCGGCACGGACCCAGGCTGCTGCCTCCGCAATGCTCCGCATGCTTGCTCCTTCACCATCCGATCGCCGCGCTATTCATAAGCCAGCCGAGGGGAAATAGCAGCTTTGACGTTGCGTTCTCGCCTGCTACCCTCGGGGCGAAAGCCATCTCGATTGCAAGCTGCGTGCCCCGCCCTCTGTCTCTCACCCTCGAAAGCCGGTCAGGACCCTCGCGCCGCGAGGTCGTGGTCGATGCCGCCGTCATCGCCGGCTGGACCGGGCGCGATCCCGACGCGGTCGAGAAGCACATCAAGGAGCTGGAAGCGCTGGGCGTGAAGCGGCCGGCGACGACGCCGATCTTCTATCGGGTGGCAGCGGCCCGGCTGACGACAAGCGATATGATCGAGGCGGTGGGAGAGAGCTCCGGAGGCGAGGTCGAATTCGTGCTGCTCCAACACGAGGGGCGGCTGTGGGTGGGCGCCGGGTCGGACCACACCGACCGCGAAGTCGAGAAATGTGGTGTTACCGTCTCGAAGCAGCTGTGCGACAAGCCCATTGGGTCCGTGTTCTGGTCCTACGACGAGGTCGCGCCGCACTGGGACGAGCTGATCCTGCGCGCTCATCTGATCGAGGCCGGCAAGCGCTCGCTTTATCAGGAGGGCCGCGTCAGCGCGATGATGCACCCCCAGGCCCTGTTGGATAAATATTCCAACACCGGCCTGCGTGACGGGACCGCGATGTTCTGCGGCACGCTGGCCGCGCGCGGAGGCGTGCGCCCCACCCCCGAGCTCTCGTTCGAGCTCGAAGACCCGGTGCTCGGACGCAAGATTGCCCATGGCTACCGGGTGCAGATTTTGCCGATCCTCGGATGAGACAAATCTCGGAGCAAGAAAAATGCCGATGAACAAACCGCATCTCGAGTTCACCCGCGTCGACATGAATACCGGCTGGGTCACTCCGCCCGGCTATCCCACGGGGATCCAGCAGAAGATTCTGGCGAGCGACCTCGACGAGAGCCGCAAGATGGGAAGCCGTACCCGACTGTTGCGGTTCGAGCCGGGCGTCTATACGACCTCGCCGTTCGTTCATGACCATTGGGAGGAGGTCTACCTCGTTTCCGGCGATCTCATCGTCGGCAATGACAAGGAAGGCATGGGCGGAGAGTCGTTTGCAGCGCCTACCTATGCGTGCCGCCCGCCCGGCGTCCACCACGGACCATTCAAGTCCGAGCGTGGCTGCCTGCTCTACGAGATTCATTACTACGACGAGAGCAAGAAGTAGCTCAGGGCGGTTGCGGCCAAGGCAGCGCGCCGCCGACACCTCGAAGCGCGGCGAAGCCATTTGGCGAAAGCCGGGTTGACCAGAGGATGCATCGCGCTTTATCGGCCGCCTGAGACGTCGTGATCGGCGGCGGGTCACGCCCGGATATGCAGGCGATCCGGCTTCGCGGTCCAAGCCGCCATACCTGAGCGGGGCTCCCCTGCCGGCTCGCTGCTCGGGTTCGTTTGGCCGGAATGCCGTGTGCGGGCTGACGCAGGCCCGGGTCCGGTTGGGCGCCATCTCGATCGACGAGCATGGCAGGCTCGGGTGCGTTGTGCATGACTGGGTGAGGGCCGCTGCAACCGCTCGGGTTCGTTTGGCCGCATTCGGACCCAGCGGGCGGCGCTCCATCGGGCCGATCGGGTGGAATCGGCTTGCGGCGACCGGAACGGCTCGGGCTCGTTTGGCCAAAATAATACAACTCGCTGCGGCGGGTGTGGCCGAAGCCGCGCATGATCCGGCGGCACTCCTTGTTAGGCTCCGCATACGGATCGGGAAGACGCGGGTAGCGGTACCCACGAAAGCCCGGTCCGCGCAGCTTGCCGCCGCTCATGTGCGTTTCCATCCCGGTGCCGGTACGGAGCCGCTCCATTTCCCATAGCTCTGCCGCGGATGCAGGAGGCGGCTCGTCCTGCTGCGATGCCTGCGCCGATGCGCGATCCCACGCCCGCATCGCGCGCTTGCGGCGCGACAGCGCCCGGGCTTCGTAGCGGTCGATCGCCACCGCCTGCGCGACGGCATCATCATCCAGCGGCTGCGCGGCCAGGCAATCTGCGCGGGCGCGGCGCGCACGCCACACGTCGACCTGCGCGCAGGCGATCCGGCAAGCGATCGCGAAGCGCTCCATGCCCGCGTCCGGCCCTGCAATGACGCGCGCGAGGCGCGCGACCCGGTCGACAAAGGCGGGATCAAGCGCGGCGGGCCGGCTCAAGCCGTGTCGGATCGCGTTGAGCGACGAGCGCGCCTTGCCTTCGGGCGTCCTCGGACCGCGGCTGCAGCGGCCATTGCTGCGGCTTGTCTCGCGCCTGGCTTCGCTCATCATACGGACACCCGCGGCCGGCTGGTTCTCTATTTGTTCTTAGAGCAATCCCACCGCGGATGCAAGAGGATTCGCTCACCCGGAGCCCGTATGGACGCCAGCCGCGAACGTCGATTCGAGGCGAGGCGTTTGCTCGACCTTCCGGAACGCCAACCGTCAGGTCGCGGTGGCCTCCGAGCCAAGTTGATGACGATGGCCGCACCAGTGCAGTAGGCAAAAAAACAGAAGGGGCCAAGGACCGGCGGCCGATTCACTTGATCACCGCCGGGCCGTCCTGGCCGGGCCGCATTCGCGAGGTGTCGCAGCGAGCGCATACCCGACCCCGAATGCTTCCTGCGCTACCCACCCGGTCGCCCACGACGCAAACCTCCGTGCGGCCATATTTTTGCGGCTGCGGCGCGGTTACCGTGCGATCACCTCGCGGAGAATTCTGGAAAGGAGGTCAAAAAGCGTTTGGGTCGATCACTCCTCATAACGCTCCGGCTTGCTCTCGGCGAGCATGAGCCACACCAGTAGCGTACCAACTGCGGCAACTGCGCCCATGCCCAGGAACCCGGCCGAACGCCCGATCTCCTGGGAGATGAAGCCGCTTACCGCCGTGCTGAAGGATGCGGCCAATGTCGCCAGAAATCCGATCGCGCCGCGCGCGAGATTGAACCGTCCGGTTCCGGCAGTCAGATCGGCCACTATCACGACCGTCAGTACGGTCAGAATCGCTCCAGTCACCCCATCGAGGAACTGAACGGCTATCAGGAGAATCGGACTGCTGATGAAGGCAAACAGGCCGGCGCGGACGATTTGCACGGCGAATCCGATAAGGAGAAGCGGTTTGCGACCCCATAACTCGGACAAATATCCGATCCATGGCGCGAGGATCGCCACAGCAACCTGAGGAGTCACGACCAGGCCCGACATCATCAGCGAGCTTTGTGCGGAACGCCCACTCCCGATCTGCTCGCTCGCCAACGGAAGGAGGGATGCATCGGCAAACTGGAACAACGCCACGCAGCAGGCAAACCAGAGCAGCTGTGAATTCTTTCGCAGCTCCAGGATATTGCCGAGGCTGGGAGCCTCCGCCCCCTTCGCCGCGTTGCGGGCGCGCGCGAAGTCGATCTCGTCACTGCGAATGAAACACAGGGCCACGAGCGCGGGGATGGTCAATGCCGCGGTGGCGAGAAAAATCGCCGGCTGCGCGACATAGCCGAGCAGTCCCAGAAGCACCGCGGTCAACGCATTGCCCGCTCCCTGGAACCGGTGATTTCGGCCTGTCCGGCTGGACAAGGCGCGTCGCCCGACGATGCCGAGGCTCATCGCCGCTATCGCCGGCCCGAGAATACCGGCCGTCAGTCCGTGCAGAACCTCGGCACCTGCGACGAGCATCCATGTCGGCCACAATGCGAGAATCAAGGCTGCCCCCGCGATCATCACAAGTCCGCTGGCGGTGAGCGCGCGTTTCCACGGTGTGGCGTCCGCCAGCGCACCTCCCGGGATCAAGCCCAATGCGCTGACAACGCGACCGATGGTCAGCACGACGCCGACACTCTCCTGTGACCAGTGCAGCCCCGCCAAATAGAAGGCTACGAACGCGCCGAAGCCGGTTTGCACATCGGCCAGAAAGAAATTGAGCCAGTCGAGACCCCGGCGGGTTCGGCGCGAGGCCGTCCGCTCCAATGTACGTTTGTTTTGGCGGTGACGCCTGAAGGCGGCACGCGACTGCGCGAACCGTCCCGCATAGAAACCCGAGCTCGCCATCGCCCATCACAACCGAGATGCTGAAGCCTGGATCGGGAGGCGTCCTGGTGTCTGCGTGCAGCGTCCCCAGTTGCTTGCGTGGGGATCGATCATGAGAATGGCAATCCGCCGGTCCGGCGACGCTGATAAAGGATAGGCCTGAGGTCGGGAGCTTGTTCAAGGGGCGCTAAACAGATTTATTTCGCGAAAACACGGGAAACCAGCGCCATGGAAGCAGGTTATCCCCATTGCGGCTGCTCGACTGTACTAAGGCTTAAACTCCTGACCTGAACGGATTCGAGTTGCGAGGCGTTTGTTCTTAAAATGCACTCAGGAACTCGGACATGGCCGCACGTACCCCAAAGCATACTGAGCGTGAAGCGCAACCTAGCGCCGAAGACGTCCACTTCGAGCCTGACGTTCTGGCGGCCGCGAAAGCTAGTCCAACATTCGGTCCTTACGTCGAAACCTACCTGAAGGGTGGGGGCGATCCAAAGCTGTTGCAGCGATTCAGGCCCGGGAAGAATCCCACTTGGGCCGAGGAGCAAAGCTTTCTCAGTGGGTATCGGGCCGGCGGCGGCAGCTTGACGTCTTTGCTGCAGTTGCGAGGCAAGCAGGATCAAATCGAAAAAGAGCTTGAAGCACAGATTGATCAGCAGCGTCAGGCTTGGGAGAACAGGGCGACTTGATCCGCAGCGGAGTTGACACAGCGTGTCCAGACGCTGTCCGGGGAGACGATCGCCCTCTGCCCCGCATTTGTCGGGCAGATTTGGCGCGCGGCTCCCGCAACGCCGCCCATCGCTCCAGCCGGCAGCGCCGCCCGTTCCGGCCCAGTGCCCCTTGCTCCAAGACTACGCGCGCGGTCTCGGCGAGGCTCGCTGATGCTCCATGAATTTGTCGCACTCTCCGGGCTTTTCTCCTTGTTACCACTCGCCGTTCGCCCCTTCTTATTTGGTCTCACGGTCTGGACCGGACCGCATGACCATTCCCGTAATTACCATACCCAGGGCAAACAGGATGGAGAGCAACCCGAGAAGGACCGTGAAGTCCAGCGTCGGGCTTTGCGCCGTCATCACGACCTCCCGCGCCCTTCCAATGTCGAGGAGCATTGCCGCGACCGCGCAAAAGAGCCCGAGATAAGCCCCCAAGATCGCGTCCGTGACGAGCTGCTCGGCCGCCTTATGTTTCTTATTCGACATCACTCGATCCTGCTGTCAGCTACCTTACGGCCGTCGACGCTCCCCCGGAAGTCTCGCCTGATCGAAGCGCGCAGCTGCGCACGGCGAGCCCCAAGCCCGCACCGCACCCTTGAATGGGGCCACCCGACCGGAAGTGTCGGGACAACCACTCACCGGTGAATAAGCTCGTGTGCACGCGGCGCGCGCTCTCATAATTAATCGGATAAAGGGAACTACGTTCCGACGTGGTGCGTAACCATCATGCAGGCGATGCGGTTCATTCCACGGAAAAAGCATGCTCATGCGTGCGTCCATCACAGATGGGGGCGCAATAGATCGAGTGAAGCGCTGGGCTGAGCGGAAGGCGGGAGGGCCGGCACGTCTGCAAGTCATTATCCTCCTCGCGGGCGTGCTCGGATTGGACGGCGCCGACAAGGCTACAGTGTCGGCGGTCGCTGCAAGTTTGAAGGATGTCTTCGGCATCGGCAACACCGAGATTGGCGTGCTGATTGCGGTCACGTCTTTCGTGGGCGCAATCTTCACGCTCCCGATTGGGGTTCTGGTCGACAGGATCGAGCGGCAGAAGATCCTCGTTTGCGCCGTTGCTCTGTGGACCCTCGCCATGGTGGTCAGCGGGTTTGCGGGCTCGTTCACTTTTCTGCTGATCGCGCGCGCCTGCCTCGGCGCCGTGACAGCGGCGGCAGCTCCCACCGTAGCATCCATGACCGGCGATTTCTTCCCGCCGCGCGCGCGCGGCGACGTCTATGGAATGATCCTGGCGGGCGAGCTCGTCGGTACCGGCATCGGTTTCTTCATCGGCGGAGAGCTGGAATCGCTGCTGAATTGGCGTTGGTCATTCTTCCTGATCGCGCTGCCGAGCGTGCTGTTGATTTGGGCCATATGGCGTTTCCTTCCGGAACCTGCCCGGGGCGGCCAGAGCTGGATCGAGGTCGGTCAACGCGATCTGACGACAGAGCAGGGTACAGCCTACGCACGCAGGCGGCATGGCAATAGCAGCTCAGCCATCGGGCGCACCCAGGAAGCGGTCCAACGCGCCGGCGTGCAGCCCCGCGAGGATCTGATCCTGCGCGGAGATCCGAGCCGGCGCAGCCTCTGGTGGGCGCTCCGCTATCTCATCAAGATCCCCACCTATGTTCTTCTCATTATCGCTTCCGCTCTGGGCTACTATTTCTTCGCTGGCATACGCGCCTTCGCCATGGTCTACCTGACCCAGCACTACCACGTCTCGGCCAGCACGGTGAGCGCGCTGGTCATTGTTGTCGGGCTCGGCGCGATCATGGGAGTGATCCTGGGTGGACGATCGTCCAGCTGGCTCCTCGAGAAAGGCGTGCTCGATGCGCGCATTGTGGTTCCCGGGGTCGCTCTGCTGATTGCCGTTGTTCTGATCGCTCCCGCCATCTGGACTCGCAGTGCCGTGATCGGTACCGCCTTGCTTGCCTTCGGCGCAGCGGCGCTCGCCGCAGCGAACGCCCCGATCGATGCCGCCCGGCTCGACATTATTCACCCTCGGCTCTGGGGCCGCGCCGAAGCCGGGCGCATGGCGATACGCGCCGCGCTCCAAGGCGGAGCCCCGATCGTCTTCGGCTGGGTCTCCGGCATGCTGGGCGGGGGCGACAGGGGCCTCGAATGGACATACCTGCTGATGTTGATCCCGGTGCTGGCCGCCGCTTCGCTCGCCATCCCTGCGCGGCATACGTATTTGCGCGATGTTGCCACCGCAGCAGCATCGGTGAAGGCGACGTCTCCCTGACGCATTTCTCGCGGCACGCGAAGGAGCGCCCGGGATCAAAGCGGAAAGCCGATCCAGCGGAGCGCGGAGGCATCGTCCGCTCTCTCCAAGAGCCCAAGCGTCAATCCCGGCTCCATCGCCGGTGCCAATGCAAATCCAACGCCCTTTATCCGGACAAAAGATCGCGACAGGATCATCGCCGCTCAGACGCGGGCATCAAGTGTCAGAATCGATTCACCGGTCGGTGCCGCTCCCCGCGCGGTGGTTTTAGCGCGGGAGCCCAAAGCTGTTCTCCAGGCTGCCGGCGGGCGACATCGGCGCTGCGCCGTTGATCAGGCCGCCGGCGCTCGCGGACTTTGCATCCGGTTCGGTCTTTGCGTTCTTCCGCTGGGTTGAAGCCTGCCGTTCGGCCATGCTGACCTCCGCTCCAGCGCCCGAGCGCTGTGCTGCCGAGGCGAACTGCACTTGCGAGGGTCTCGGGGCGGGAGAAATGAAGCCGGATAGACTTGCGGTGCCCAATCCCGGAGGCGGTTCGGCCGGGGGGCGAACGTATCCCGGAATCGTACCCGAGGCGGTGCGAATGTCGCTGCCCGGTCCGCCGTTCGCCTTCAACGCGGCGAGGTAGGTTGCGTTCATCCCGCCTTGCCCCCCGTTTGTGGTCGCAACGGTAGGCACTCCACGAACAACGAGCTGCACAAACTGCGCCTCATCGTGCCGCTCCTTAGCGTGAACGGCAGACGCGATCTCCTGCGGCACGCTGTAGACCGGACACTGCTCGGCGGGGCTGAACCTGCTGGGTGATTGCGCATCGAACACGTAGTGGCGGTCGCAGACATCGACCTTCGGCTCTTGCCGCGTAAGCTCGAAATGGTCGTAGCCTCGCTTGAGCATTCGCCAGAACGCCATGTGCGGGGAGTTGCGATGCCTTGCCATGTTGAGCGGCGTCATCCGGAACGGATACGCCTGGACCTGGAACGACTTCTGACCGCCGAAAAAGGCTTCTCGGGCGAGTGCATAGATCTCGGTTATCTGCTCGTCGGTCATGGCGTAGCAGCCGGCCGAGGAGCAATCGCCATGGATCATCAGGAACTGGCCGGTTCGGCCATTCGCCTGGTCGTAGGCGTTGGGAAATCCGGTATTAATGGCGAGGTAAGCGCTGGAATTCGGATTCAGCAGGCCGGGCGTGATAGTATAGAAGCCCTCGGGAGCCTGCCGGTCGCCTTGTTGAAACTTCGGTCCCAAGTCGCCGGACCAGCGGCAGATGGGATAGGTCCGCAGCAAAGCGAAGCGTCCGGTGCCGTCGATTTTCCAGACTTCCAGCTCGGATTCTTCTTTGAAGATGCGCACCAGAATCGGCGAGCCCTTCGCCATATTGCGGCTCTCGAGCTCGGCAAGCATGCGCTCGGAGAGCGGCTGAACGTGGCTCGCGCTCACGGGAACGGCGTTCTCCGAGTAACAGCCGGCCAGCGCGACGGCAGACGCGATCGCAACGAATGCGAAAAGCGAGCGCAAAACAGGCTGAGCTTGCAAATGAATCCCCGACCAGACAGGCTTCCCCAAGCCCCTTGTCCCGGAGCGGTATCAACTTGCCGCTGCCAAGCTAAGTGGTTGACCACCCCTACCCCAAAAGCCGGCAAACACAAGGGCAAACTTGCCGGCGACCGTCGGAGCAGCAATTTTTGGAAAACAAAGCATTAGTCTTCGGTATCCGAGCGGCAGAAACCCATGGTCGAAATTTATTACAGCAACAACACGCGTCCTGGTGATTACCGCAGGGGTCGCGCTCAGGAGCTTCAATCCTTGCTTCGGTGGCGCTTATCGCACGCGCATCTGCGTTCGATGTCGTTGTAGTAAATGAGGCGATCTAAAGGTAATTCATGACGATGACGACAGTTGTGTCGTCCCTGACATCAACATCGATCAGAAGGAGTGGAAATTGACGGACAAGGCCATGCTCGAGTGTGTATCCAAGGCGAAGGAGGACTCGAGTCTGGAACAGCTGATAGGAGGCGCACTAGGCAGTGGAGGCAGCAAATAATAAGCAAAGCTTTGCGTGTAGAGCGGATTGAGCGCGAGAAAGTCGAGCCCGCTCGCTCTTTACTTTACAACCCTTACGGCACTCGAGATAACAGTTACGGCACTCGAGGCGCCGTACCTCCAATTCGAAGAACCGGCCTGTCGCCGACGACAAAGGCCGGTGGCTCACCATCAATCTTGGCGTTAATCACCAGCGCCGGCGGCGCCACCATCTTCGGCGATGCCAGCGGCGGCGCCACTGCGCATCGGCGGGTGTTGCCGACGTGCTCAGGGCGAGTGTGGAAACTCCAACAACGCTCAGAACGTGCGTGCCAATGTTGCCCAGAGCATACGTCAGAACCACGGCCAGAACGGCCAAGCCGCGGATGAAGAAGCTCCTCAGGGCGTTAATCCCGCTACTTGTCATGTTGTCACCGCTGTCTTGACTCGACAAAGTTAACCTTTAAGGGACGCCTCGGTCAAGGCGGGGACCAACGCGCGAGGACGCGCAACGTTCATTGTCTCCGCAAGCGAGCTTATGTCGACAAAGCATCTTTATGTTCTTGGCCTCAATGCGTATGACCACGATGTCAGCGCATGCCTGCTCCGCGATGGCGCGGTCGCGTTCGCAATCAATAAGGAGCGGATCACTCGGAAAAAGCACGACAGCGGCTTTTATCAATCCGTGGTTGATTACTGTCTACAGGCGGAAGGAATTTCCTTCGAGGACATCGATCTAGTGGTCCGCAACTGCTACGTGTTGCCAGTCGGGGATCTGGAAATGCGCATGGTTTCGCAGGATGTACCCGAGATCATGGACGATAAAGAGCGGATACAGGCAGCAAAAAATCCGCTCTACCTCACTCGCTCGGACAAGGTTCACACGATCTCGCACCACTTGGCGCACGCCTACAGCGCATTTGCGGCCTGCCCCTTCGACGAAGGGGTGGTCATGGTGGTGGATGGTGTGGGCAACTATTGCGCGGACGTTGCCGAAGAGTTCCAGCTCGCCGGCATCAATCCGCTCGCACGAGAGTCCGAGAGCTATTACCGGTTCACAGGGTCCGAGATAGAGACGTTAAAGAAAGTCTGGCTGCAGCCGGTGCGTGGCTTCTTGAGCGACGAGTTCTATTACATGCCCGGCCTCGGAGCCCTTTACAGCCGGGTATCGAGCTACATGTTTGCCGACTGGAACAAGTGCGGCGAGGTCATGGGTCTTGCCCCCTATGGCCGATCCGGCGTCATACAGCCGCTCCTTGCCATGCACGATGGGGAGCTGACCATCCATGACTGGGGTGTGGAATTCAACCAGCCGTGGATTCCGGACCGCGAGTCGGACTGGGAGGCGAGTGCCTCCCAGCAGCACTGGAAGGACCTGGCCTGGCGCGTCCAGGACGACGCGGAAAAAGTGCTGCTCGATCGCGCGATCCGGCTGCGTCATGCAACCGGCGCGAAGAACCTGTGCATGGCAGGCGGTGTGGCACTTAATTGCGTCGCCAACGGACGCATTGTGCGAGAAGCGGGGTTCGAGAACGTCTGGATCCAGCCGGCAGCCGGCGACGACGGCATTTCTATCGGCTGCGCCTACTATGGCCAGCTCGCGATACTGAAGAAACAGCGGTCATTCGTGATGCGACATGCCTACCTCGGCAAGGAATATCAGGATGCGGATTTGCAGGCCGCCCTGAGCGGCAGTGCTCGTACGCAAACTGTGGCCCGCCGCAGTCAGAAAATATGCGCCGAAAGCGCAAAATTGCTCTCCGAGGGCCGTGTATTCGGCTGGTTCCAGGGCGGCTCCGAATTCGGGCCGCGCGCGCTCGGCAATCGCAGCATCATCGCCGACCCGCGCAGCCCCGAGATGAAGGATGTGTTGAACAAGCGGGTCAAGCACCGGCAGGCATTCCGGCCATTTGCACCTATCGTTACCGCTGAACGGGCAAGCGAGATTTTTGAGGGGGAGGAAGAATCGCCGTTCATGCTGCTGGTCAAGCATGTGCGCCCGGAATGGCAGGATAAGATTCCTGCAGTTGTGCATGTCGACGGCACGGCGCGCGTCCAAACAGTGCGCCGCGAGCATAATCCCCGCCTTTACGAATTGCTTATGGAATTTGCTTCGCTCACGGGCGTTCCCGTGCTGCTGAACACCTCCTTTAATGTCAAAGGTGAACCCATCGTCGAGACCCCGCAGGACGCCGTCAAATGCTTCCTGGCGACGGGAATGGATTATCTCGTCCTGGGGAACATCTTGGTTGCAAAGAACCTACTGCATACCTTGCTGCACCCGCTGTTCAAGGCGCATTCCGAAATAGCGGCCCTGGTGCGGACGACGCTGACCGCCGAAATCGCACACTGACGGGTACTCCAGCTGCGCAGGCAGTTGCGCGGGAACCGCTTCTCATGAGCAAACGCATCTTTCCCCATGAATGCTGCGGTGTCATCATCGACGTTCAGGAATTCTTCTTATCCCAGGTCGACCAGCATGCTCGTTGCACCATCGTCACGAATACGAGGAGCTTTGCCCGAGTGCTCGGGTATTTGCGTATTCCAATTGTGGTGACGCTCGAGCGGCCGGTCGAGCAGAAGGGCTCGTTGCCGAAGGAGATTAGAGAGCACCTCCGCGATCGCGTCGACATCTTCGAAAAGAATTTCTTCGACCTGACCAGAGAGGAGCCCATCAGGGAGCACCTCGCACGTCTCGGCAAGAAGCAGGTCATGGTCGCGGGGTGCGAGACCGACGTCTGTGTCCTGCAATCGTGCCTCGGGCTTCTCGATCTCGGCTACGAAGTCTATGTGGTGGAGGATCTGCTGTTTTCCTCATCGCGCAATGTCGCTGCCGCGCTGGCAAGGATGAAAGCGCAAGGCGCCGTCTTCCTCACGTACAAGAGCCTGTATTACGAGCTGATCGCGGCCGCGGACGGCGGGCTCCATGCGGAGCGGATGCGAGCGGAGCTCGGGCAGATGCCGGACGACCTATCCAGTGATGAGCTGCGTTCCGAGTACGGCGAACAATGCCCGAAGCAAGGAGGGCAACGGAGGGCGAGCGCCTTGAAAGGAGGCAAACGAGCTCGAACACGATGGTGGTCAATGTGAATTTGACTTCGCTCGCCGAGTCCGTTGGTTGGAGTTGGACAAGTGCGCGTGGTGGGCAGATCGCGCTACCTCAGCGTAATACATCGATCCGGATCCCGGGATGCCGCACCTGATGTTTAGGTGGAAGGAGACAGTCATGTGGAGTGCAGTCCTGGTTAGCGCAGTTGCGGCTTATGATCGCCTGCTCGTCGAGTGTCTACACTTCCGATCACTACCCACGCCACGGGGCCGTTAAAATAGTAATTCGCGGCACGGTATTCTCTTTTGAAGGCCGGCCGACCGCTGCAAGGCCGGCGTAAGGATGTGGGCCGCTAGGTCTCCAGGTCGGCACGTACCGTCTCATATTTTCGCAGCTTGCCGGAACGCTTTCCGGCTTGGAGCGCTTATGTAGGGAAGATGACAGAACTGTCGAGCGCCACGGAGGTCGATGGTGCGGGTACAATTCTGGGGAACTCGTGGGTCGATCGCCACGCCGGGGTCGAATACGGGTCGCTACGGCGGCAATACGTCTTGCATTGAGGTGCGCTCGGCGAGAGGAACGCTCGTCGTCATCGATTGCGGAACGGGTGGGCGCTCGCTCGCTCAGAACCTTATGGCTGATGATGGGGCCCGCCGCGGGACCATTCTGATCAGCCACACCCATTGGGATCACATCCAAGGCATCCCGTTCTTTGATCCGCTCTACGTGCCCGGGAATGAATGGCACCTCTACGGTCCGACAGGTTTGCGAGAATCCTTGCGCGACGCTCTGGCCGCGCAGATGCAGTACCTTTACTTTCCCGTTTCGCTCGAGCAGTGCGCAGCGCGCATCCACTATCACGACCTTGTCGAGGGTAGTTTTACCATCAATGATATCAGAGTCACGGCGCGGTATTTGAATCATCCCGCGCTCACGCTTGGTTATCGCCTGCAGGTCGATGGGGCTACTCTGGTCTACGCGTGCGATCACGAGCCTTATTCGCGCCTTCTGGGGCTCGGCGAAGGGCGGATTGCCGGCGAAGATCTGCGCCACGCCGAGTTCATTCGGGGGGCTGATCTCCTCATCCACGACGCGCAATACACCACGCAGGAATATCCGCATAAGATGGGTTGGGGGCATAGTCCGGTCGAATACGTCGTAAAGCTCGCCGAGCACGCAAAGGTGAAAACAGTTGCGCTCACACATCATGATCCGTGCCGCGACGATGATGCCATCGAGGATCTGATGGAATCCGTCCGACAAGCCACTTCGGTGGATATTTTTGCTGCCCGCGAGGGAAGAGTTGTGGAGGTCAAGGCGCCTTCCGACAACGCAATCGTGGCTGTCAGTGGAGAATTGGCCGAGATACCGGCAGAGCGGAAGCTTGCTTCACCAGTCGTGTTGGTTATGATCACACACCAGCGCATGTCGGCAGCAGTCTTCGATGCCCTTCGAGCCGAGAGGATCTGTCCGCAATGGTTGGAACACATCGATGCCAGGGCACTCTCGGTTGCGAGGGCCGCCCCCGCGCTCGCAATCATCGAGCATGACCCACCGCGAATTGACGGCATCCTCATGTGCAGTGCGCTCCGACGGCACGCACCCGAGCACCGATTGCCGGTACTCCTGGTGGCCGAGCACGAAGTCGCTGACGCCGGCGTGGCGGCTGGAGTTTCAGATTGGCTGATCAAGCCCTTCACGGCTGCTCATGCAAGGACGAAGATGCGCACATGGCTGCTGCGGAGTGCAAATAAACCGCTTAGAACCCGCAGTCATGTCTACGAAACGCGAGTGCAACCTCGCGGCCGTCCCCGCAGAGCTGGGACGCTCGAAGCTGATAAAATCGAAACGGTGGTGCGGGAACAAGCATCCGATAGAGAGCAGCCTGATATCAACTCGGATAAGGCAGCACTGCTATGGATGTACGGCAGAGAAATCGCCGCGTTTGATACGCCGACCTTCAGTAACAATCTGGGTCGGATCATTGCCCGCGCGACGAGCAGCATTGCGCGAAGGGCGGGTTAGATTAGGCTAGCCGCACAGGGTTCGCACTCACGCAGTGTCCTGCGCGCGAGTTTTCAACGCCGCCGCAGCGCTCTCCTAACGATCCTTAAGGTACGCGCTCAACTGTTGCGCGGCTGCAACGACGGCGAGTCCCTAATCAACTTCCGGGTACATGCAGGGAACTTTCGCGATCCCAAATAGATTTGTCTAGCCGCAATGCCTGACTTTGCGATCGATCCAGAACTGCGTGTTCGCGTGAGCCCGCTAACCGTACTGCGCCATACTACAAAGCGAAGCATTTATTCGGGAAAGGACGCTGTCAGGTACGAGCGCTGGTGCAGGGGCGGTTTGAGGACCACAGATGAGTGGAGTGTTATGGAAGCGGTGGTCCAACTGCAAATCCTGCTTGCTGCCGAAGGTCTGCTAATTGAAAGCATACCGGCTTCCGCGTCTAGCTTTTTCTCCACAACATCGACCGCGCGCCGCACGATCGAATCGCGCATGATCTGTGCTGAACCGTGTGTCCGAGAATGGCAAACAGCCCGATGCGTATCGCGCAAATTGCCCCTTTGACCGAAGCCATCCCTCCCAAGCTCTACGGAGGGACGGAGCGCGTCATTTCGTGGCTGACGGACGAGCTGGTGACGTTGGGGCATCAGGTGGTGTTGTTTGCAAGCGGCGATTCGCAAAGTTCAGCCAGGCTCCAAGCATGTTGGCCGAAGGCACTCCGTCTGGATGGCTCGGTCCGTGACCCTAATGCGCTGCACATGGCCATGTTGGAGCAAGTTAGCCGGCAGGCGCAAGATTTCGATGTGATGCACTTCCATCTCGACTACTACCCTTTCTCGCTGTTTTCACGGCAACCAACACCATTTGTCACCACCTTTCATGGTCGGCTCGATCTACCCGAGCATCAGGTAGTCTTCGCAACTTTTCCGTCCGTCCCGGCAATCTCGATCTCCGACGCGCAGCGACGGCCGGTGCCCGACGCCGGGTGGATCCGTACTATCCATCACGGCCTCCCAGAGCGGCTTCTCATGCCGCAGCCGGTCAGGCCGAATTACTTTGCTTTTCTCGGACGTATTTCGCCTGAAAAGGGTATTGACCAAGCGATCCGGATCGCCACGGGCCGCGGGGTGCCCTTGAAGATCGCGGCCAAAATCGATGCCGCCGACCGCGACTATTTCGAATCCGAAATCCGTAAGCTGCTGGCACCGCCCGACGTTGAATACATCGGTGAAATCACTGACTCAGAAAAATCGGACTTTCTCAGTGGTGCAATCGCACTACTCGCGCCAATCGCCTGGCCCGAGCCTTTCGGACTCGTTTTGATTGAAGCAATGGCCTGCGGAACTCCTGTCATTGGGTTTAACAGGGGGTCTGTGCCCGAAATCATCGAAGATGGATTGACCGGATTCGTCGTGGAACACGAAAACCAGGCCCTTGCCGCGGCCGACCGCGTGCCGCTGCTCTCTCGCGGTGCAATTCGGCGGCGCTTCGAGGAGCGATTCACCGCACGGCGAATGGCGCGCGAGTACCTGGCGGTCTATTCCCATCTAATCGAATTTGAGGCCAGGCGCTCCCGAAAATCCGTTGCTCGGAGATAAGGCTTTCGACAAGGTTTGCGATTCGCCGTCTTTGCTGCATGAGTCTGCAATTTTCATGCTTGCGGCGCGACCGCTCGGGGCGCTGGCTATCGCGTAAGCGATTTGGTGCTATGAACGGCCTTGGAGTTAAGCGGACTACCCGCCGAGTTCCGCTCCATCAGAGCCCGCACGTTGACTGATAGTTCGGTTGGATCTGTCTGAGAGCGCTTGGACGATCCGCACTCCCGGTCCTCCCTTTCAGGGAGGTCAAACTGGGACGGTCCGACTGACTAGGGGCTTAAGGGCGATGACTTCTGGAACCCGGTCCGTTTGGCGACGTTACTTTCGGAAACTTTCTGAAGCCGCAGCAAAATCGCGTCGCTATGATAAACGACCTTTGGTACAAGAATGCGATCGTCTATTGCCTCTCGGTCGCTACCTATATGGACGCGAACGCCGACGGGATCGGTGATTTCCCGGGGCTGATGCGGCGGTTGGACTACCTGCACGGTCTCGGAGTAACCGCGATATGGCTGATGCCCTTTCAGCCGTCTCCGGGCAAGGACGACGGTTACGACATCTCCGACTATTACGGCGTCAACCCCGCTTACGGCACGATCGGCGATTTCGTGGAATTCACTCACGCTGCGAAGCAGCGGGGCATTCGGGTGGTCATGGATCTGGTGGTTAATCACACGTCGGATCAGCATCCCTGGTTTCGCGAGGCGCGCTCCGATCCAAAGTCGCAATACCGGGACTGGTATATCTGGTCCGACCGAAAGCCGCCCAATGCCGCGAAGGGAATGGTGTTTCCCGGCGTGCAGAGATCAACCTGGAGCTACGATCGCGAGGCCAGATCCTGGTACTTTCACCGATTCTACCATTTTCAGCCCGACCTCAATACTTCCAACCCGAAGGTCCAGGCCGAGATCTTGAAGATCATGGGGTTTTGGATCCAGCTCGGAGTCTCCGGCTTTCGCATGGACGCGGTGCCTTTCGTCATCTCGACCAAGGGACCGAACGTAAGACGACCGGTCGAGCAATATGACATGCTGCGCCGCTTTCGTGAGTTTCTGCAATGGCGGCAGGGCGACGCGATCATCTTGGCGGAGGCCAACGTGCTTCCGGGAACCGACATGGAATATTTTGGCGATGCCGGCGACCGCATGCACATGATCTTCAACTTTCAGGTCAACCAGACCCTGTTCTATGCGTTGGCCTGCGCCGATCGCCAACCGCTCGTGAAAGCGCTTCACGCGACGCGGCCCCGGCCCGCCACTGCGCAATGGGGAATGTTCTTGCGCAATCACGATGAGCTCGATCTGGGCCGCCTCACCCAAGAGCAACGCCAAAAGGTATTCGAAGCCTTCGGACCATCGAAGGACATGCAGCTCTACGATCGCGGCATCCGGCGGCGGCTTGCGCCGATGCTCAACGGAGATCGGCGCCGGGTCGAGCTTGCGTACAGCTTGATGTTCACGCTGCCGGGCACCCCCATCATCCGTTACGGAGACGAGCTTGGCATGGGCGACAATCTCGATCTCCCGGAGCGGGTTTGCGCGCGTACCCCCATGCAGTGGTCGACCGAGCCACATGCAGGTTTCACCAAGAGCGGGAAGCCGGTGGTTCCCGTCATCGAAGCCGGCCCGTACGGCTATGGGCACGTCAACGCCGCGGCGCAGCGGCGCGAGCCGACCTCGATGCTCAATTGGACCGAGCGGATCATTCGCATGCGCAAGGAAGTGCCGGAAATCGGCTGGGGCGACTTCGAGGTGATCGACACGCCCGACCGCGCTGTGCTCATACTGCGCTATGACTGGCGCAACAATTCCGCGCTGTTCGTGCACAACCTCGACAACAAGCCGCGTGAGGTGAGCTTCGCAGCAGCAAGGCGCGACGATAGCCGGTCCGGGCTGCTGGTCAATCTGCTCGGCGATGCTCACAGCCGAGCGGGCGAGGACGGGAAGCATCATCTCCTGATCGAGGCTTACGGATACCGCTGGTTCCGCGTAGGCGGCCTGGACTATCTGCTGAAGCGCAGCGACATCGACGTCGGAAGCGGCAGGGCACGCTAATTCAGCCATGCCCGATGCGCCGTGGTGGCAGTCCGCCGTCATCTATCAGATCTATCCGCGGTCGTTTCAGGACACCAACGACGATGGCGTCGGAGACCTGCGTGGGATCCTGCAGCGGCTCGGATATCTCGCCGAGCTCGGGGTCGATGCCATATGGATCTCTCCGATCTTTCCGTCCCCGATGGCGGATTTCGGCTACGACGTATCCAACTATGTCGACATCGATCCCCTGTTCGGGACGCTCGCGGACTTTGACGAGCTATTGGCCGCCGCGCACGGCCATGGCATGAAGGTCCTTCTCGATTTCGTTCCTAATCACACGTCCGATCAACATCCGTGGTTTGTGGAAAGCCGGAGCTCACGCGACAATCCACGGAGGAGCTGGTATCTTTGGCGCCGTCCCGGGCCGAACGGCGGCGTGCCCAACAACTGGCTGTCGCAGCTCGGCGGAGCGGCCTGGAAGCTCGATCCCTTGACCGGCGAATATTATTACCACGCTTTTCTCGAGCAGCAGCCGGACCTGAATTGGCGCAATCCGCAGGTGCGCGGGGCCATGTACGATGTCATGCGGTTTTGGCTCCGGCGCGGCGTCGATGGTTTCCGCGTCGATGTGCTCTGGCATCTGATCAAGGACGACCGATTCCGCGACAACCCGCCCAATCCGGATTTCGCTCAGGGCATGTCCCCGCACCAGGCCCTGCTTCCGCTCTACACCACCGATCGTCCGGAGATGGAGGAGGTTCTCGCCGAGATGCGAGGCGTGGTCGACGAGCTCGGGGATCGTCTTCTGATCGGCGAGATCTACCTGCCGATCGAGCGCTTGGTGAAATACTACGGCCGCGATCTCAGGGGCGCTCATTTGCCGTTCAATTTTTCGCTGCTCAGCACGTCGTGGCATGCCGGCGCCATCGCGAAGCTGATCGCGGAATATGAAGCCGCGCTGCCTCCCGGAGGCTGGCCGAGCTGGGTGCTGGGCAATCACGACCGCCCGCGCATTGCCGGGCGGGTCGGTCGCGATCAGGCGCGCATCGCCGCGATGCTCCTCCTCACCCTGCGTGGCACTCCCACCATCTACTACGGTGATGAGATCGGGATGGAGCAGGTGGCGATTGCGCCGGAGCGCGTGCGCGATCCATTTCAGAGGAACGTCCCGGGCCTGCCCGTGGGACGTGACGGCTGCCGTACCCCCATGCAATGGAACGGCAGCGCTCGTGCCGGATTCTCCCGGGTCGAGCCATGGTTGCCGCAGCCGCAGGATTTCCGGCATGCCAATGTTGCGGATCAACGCGCCGACCCCACCTCGATCTACAACCTCCATCGCAAGCTCATCGCGTTGCGCCGGTCCCGGCCGGCGCTCACGCGCGGGAGCTATCGCGCCGTCCACTGCGAGCTGTCGAGCGACGACCTGCTGCTCTTTGTCCGCGAGCACGCAGGAGACCGTATCCTCGTTGCGCTCAATTTCGGAGCTGAGCCGGCGACTGCCAATCTGCAAGGCGAGGTTTTGCGGGGGCGCCTTTTGCTGTCACATCTCGACCGTGAGGGTGATGAGCTGCGAGGCGCTCTCAGGTTGGGTCCGAACGAAGGGATGGTGATAGCTTTATCCTGATCGTCGGGGGACAAATATCTGATTTCCGATCTCAGGTCCTTCGACTTTTTTCGATGAAGACTTCCCCCTGGGACGGATAAATGATCTCGCGATGGAGCCTCGCATCTGTCGCGGATCGCCTCGGCGATCCCGCACAGCGAAGGCATGGCGTAGAAGGCATGGCGTATAAGCCGCCATGCGGTGAAATCGCGATGCGCTCGCGGATGGGGCGGATGGGGTCGATCAAGTGACGGTACGAGACAGCATAACCCGGACCCGAGTGAGCCGACCGCCTCGGCCCCCAGGAACGAGAAATCGTGTAGCCCTTTTGCCTCCATGGGCAGATGAGAATAGGCATGCTGTCCCGCCTTCCGCATCAGCGCAGTCAGGAGATGATAATGAAGCTCGCCATACCGGACATGATCTCCAACTCGTATTTTCCCGCGATCGCCGCCATCGAGCTCGGGCTGTTCAAGCGTGAAGGGCTCGATGTAGAGCTCGAGCTCATCTACCCGGTGAACAAGTCCTACGCGGCGCTGCGCGAGGGCGCGGTCGATTTCGTCGGAGGCTCCGCGCATTCCGCATTGTCGGCCTTCCCACGCTGGCAGGGCGCCAAGCTCCTCTGCGCCCAGGGGCAAGGGATGTACTGGTTCCTGGTGATGCACCGCGACCTCGGCGGCAAGCGCGGCGATGTCGAGGTCGTAAAGGGACGCAGGATCGGCGCTGCGCCGTGGGTCGATCTCGGGCTGCGACGGCTGCTGATCGAGGCCGGCATCGACCTCGAGCGCGACAAGGTCACCATCGCGCCGGTGCCAGGCGCCCAGGGCGCCGGGATCAATTTCGGGGTGACCGCGGCGAGGGCATTGGAGGATCGCAAGATCGACGGCTTCTGGGCGAACGGCATGGGGACGGAGGTGGCGGTGCGCCGAGGCGCCGGCACGGTCGTCCTGGATGTCCGTCGCGGCGACGGTCCGAAGCCGTGCTTCAATTACACCATGGCCTCGATAGCGACGACGGAGCAGCTGATCGAGCGCTCGCCGGATGCGGCCGCCGGCGCCGTGCGCGCGATCGTGAGCACGCACGCGGCGTTGAAGGAGGATCCCGCGCTCGCGACCCAGATCGGCCGCAAGCTTTTTCCGCCGTCCGAGGCTGAGCTCATTGCCGACCTCATCCGTCGCGACCTTCCTTATTACGATGCATCCATCTCCCCGACGTTCGTCGCCGGCATGAACCAGTTTTGCCGCGACGCCGGCATTCTCACCGGCGAGGCGGCCTATGAGGACGTCGTCGCTACTCAGCTCGCGCCGCCGGGGAAGCAACCGCAGGGTGGGCGAGGCGTGTCGGGCTGAGCGGGCGCAAAAGCTGCGGCTCGTGACGGCAAGCGGGCGCAACTCTCGAACCGGCAGGCCCAGTCGCGGAACGAATTGCGCAATGCAGGGTTAGCGGCCTGAGCTCGCCGGTTGCGGGGACGCGGCCGTGTTGCGCTCAATTCAAAAATGGAGAACGGATATGCCGAGGTTGAAATTCCTGGCAGGGTGCCTTGCCCTTTTGACCACGACCTTGCCGGCTTCGGCGCAAAGCAACGGCACCGGCGCAGCGGGACAGCTGAGCGTGCCGAGTGCACAAAATTCCGGCGCTGGCCTTCCCGGTCAGCATGACACGCAAAGTGGTCCAGCCGCCAAGCCGATGGAGCCGGGGATGAATGTAACGAAGGGACACAACGAAACGGTTCGCGAGCAGGATGCAGCCAAGATTCCGGGGTTACCGGGGAACAAGAGTGGGCCGGCAGTCCACCCGCAGTCCGGCTCGATGTCTGGCCAGGCTCCCGTTCAGAACGGCCTGCGGTCGGTTCAGCAAAAAGTGCGTCAAAACCTCGAGCAGGCCGGCTTCACCGATATCCAGCTGATGCCAAGCTCCTTTCTCGTGCGCGCAAAGGACAGAGACGGCAATCCGGTCATGATGGTCATCAACCCGGATTCCATCACCGAGATGACGATCAACGGCCAGGGCGCAGGAAAAGGCGCAGGAAAAACAACCGGCCAGGGAGCCCAGACCCAGCCGAATGCTCCTTCGGGAGCGCCGCGATAGCACGCGGTCGAGCGAGGGCGTGATAAGGCGAGGATCGCAATGCACGATGCCGAGCGCCGTGGTGGTGAGCCGAGTGGTTGTCTCGCGGGTGAAGCTCGGCCAACTGATACGTCCAGGCTTCGGGCCTAAGCGAGCCCCATCAGGGCGCCGAGGTGGACGACGTAGCGGCTGAAGTCGGGGCGGCTCTTGGTGTTGCTCGGATCACGCGGCCGCGGCAGATCGACGTGCAGGTCCTCGATCATCCTTCCCGGGCGATCGGACATCACCAGGACGCGGTCTGACAAAAAGACCGCTTCTGCAATCGAGTGGGTGACTAGGATCACGGTTTTTCTGATCTCCTGCCATAGTCTCAGCAACTCGACATTGAGCTGATCTCGCGTCAGCGCATCGAGCGCGGCAAACGGCTCGTCGAGCAGCAGCACCTGCGGCTGCCGAACGAGCGCCTGTCCGAGCGCGGCCCGCTGGCGCATTCCGCCGGACAGCTGATGTGGATAAGACTTGCGGAACGATTCCAGTTTCAAGACCGGCAGCAGGGCGTCCACCCGCTCGCGGATTTCGCCGGCATCGATTCCCTGCACTTCGGCCGCAAGCCTGATATTCGCCTCCGCCGTAAGCCAGGGCAGCAGGTTATGGGTCTGGAACACGACGCCGACATCGTTCGACGGAGATGTCTGCAAACGACCCAATACTTCGACCGCGCCGCCGGGGTCGGGCATGATCAGGCCGGCTGTGATTCTGAGCAGCGTGCTCTTTCCGCACCCGCTTGGACCGAGGATGGAGACGAACTCGCCGCGCCCCACATTGAACGAGAGGGTATCGAGGGCGCGCACTTCGTTTGCACCCGAGAAGGTCTTGGAGACGCGAAGGGCGCGAACCGCGGCTTCCAAGGGCTCGGCCGAGCCTACAACGCCCGCCACCAGACGCGGCTCGCGAGCAACTCGACGATCCAATACAGCAGCCCCGCAAGCAACGAAATTGCGACCAGCGCGGCGAACAGAAGATCGGTCCGCGCCTGCGCATTGGCCTCGAGAATCAAATATCCCAGCCCGCGCTGGGAGCCGACGAATTCGCCCACGATGGCGCCGATCACGGCGAGCGGCATCGCGGTCTTGCATCCATCCATGATCGAAGGCAGCGCAGCCGGCAATTGCAAGCGCCGGAACATGGTCCAGGGCGAGGCCCTTATCGCGCGGAAATGCTCCACGAGGTGCTCCGGCGTACCGGCAAGGCCGCCGAACGTCGAGATCATCACCGGGAAGAACGCAAACAGGAATGCCATCAGCACCTTCGAGGAGGTGCCGTATCCGACCCAGACAATCATCAGAGGGGCGAGCGCGATCTTCGGCAATCCCTGAAAGACTACCAGCACCGGATAGAACATTCGGTACGCGGCCGGCCAGACAAAGATCGCGAGCGCAATGAGCACACCGCCCGTGACGGCGGCGGCATAGCCCAGGACGATCTCTCCGCCGGTGACCAGCCCCTGGTCGAGCAGCATCAGGCGATTCTGCCAACTGGTCCGCAGCACACTCGAGAGAGCCGGCAGCAGGTAGGGCTTGATCGCAAAAATGTCGACCGCCCACTCCCACAGTGCCGCGAGCACGACGAAGACGGCGACGGGCTCCAGCGCGGCACGCAACGACCCGACCCTGCTCCCTGCGTGCATGGATCGGCTGTGGCGCTACTTGGGCAATAAATCATTACTGTAGATATCGGACAGCTTGATCTTCCCATGCAGGTCGAACGCCTTGTCGAGGAACGACAAGGTGCTGCCCATGCGATCCTCGCGCAAATAGCCGAGACCTTTGCTCGCAACCTGCGGATCCGTAATCAGATCGTTGATCTCCCGGATCTGCTCGAGCACGATCGCGCGATCGAGCGTCGGGAACATCCGCACGGCGAGGTCGGCCGCCTGACCGGGATCGGAGCGAGCGAGATCGAACCCCCGATAAGAGGCGCGCAGGAAGTTGCGAACCATCTCGGGCTTCTTGCTGATGTATTCCTCGCGAGCGGCAAAGCCGCTGCCGTAGGCATTGAGCCCGTGATCGCTGTACCGGATCCAGTCGAGCGCGATCCCTGCCGCCTTGGCCTGCTTGCGCAGCAGTGGCCAGTTGCTGGCGAGCCAGCATTCCGCCAGGTCGGTCTTGCCCTCGATCAGAGAGATATCGACGACCGCCGGGTCGAGCCGCACGAGTCGGATGAAATCGCGTGGCTTGCCGTTCATTTCGAGCCATGCGGGAACCACGTTGTGCACCGGGGAAGCGGAGCCGCCGCCGAGCTGCAGCCCCCGCATATCATCGAGCGACTTCTTTTTGCCGTCCTTCACGACGTAGCATATGCCGCCGGGCCATTGCGTGTTGATGGCGCCGACGAGCCGGATCCTGCCACCGTTGTTGCGGTTCAGCACCAGGCTGATCGGATCGACATACCCGATCTCGAACTGGCCCTGATCGAGCTCGTTTGCGGTTCGGCCTCCGCCATAACCGCGCACGATATCCACATCGATCCCGGCTTCCTTGAACCAGCCCCGCTGCGCAGCCACGATCGTGCCGATGCTGCTGCCTTGCGGCAGCCACGCCATGTTGTAGGTGATCTTCTCCTGCGCGCACGCCGCCCGGGGCAGTCCCAGAGCACAGGCGCAAACGGCGGTCCCGATCAATCGTAGGATCCGTTTCATCATTCCACCTCGATGATTGCTGAGCGCTTCAGAGTGTTTCGGCCACCACGGAATTGGTCAGCGTCCCGATGCCGCCGATCGAGGCGCTCACCACGTCTCCTGCCTTGAGGAATATGCCTCGTGCCATGCCGACACCGGTTGGCGTGCCGGTCGCAATCACGTCTCCGGGCTCGAGCGTGACGATGGTCGAGAGATAGGCGATCTGCTCGCGCACGGTCCAGATCATGTTGCCGGTGCTGTCCTTCTGCATGATCTGCCCGTTGACCTCGAGCTCCATCGCGAGCGCCTGGGGGTCCGGAACGGCAAAGGCCGGCACGATCCACGGGCCGAACGGGGCAAACGTGTCGTGGCACTTGCCCTGAAACCAGTCGAACTTGAAGGGATAGTCTCCCCGCACGTTGAGGTCGCGGGCGGAAATGTCATTGACGATTGCGTAGCCGCCGACATGATCGAGTGCCTGCGCCAACGGAATGCGCCGGCCGCCCCTGCCGATGACCGCAGCGAGCTCGACCTCCCAGTCGAGCTGCGAGGTTTCAGGCGGCATCCTGATCGCTTCGCCCGGCCCGATGACGGTGTTCCTCAACTTGATGAACATGTAGGGTTTGCTGTGCGACTTTCCGGCAAGCACGCTTCCCATTTCCTTCGCATGCTCGATGTAATTGGCGGCAGCGCAGAATATGCGCTCGGGAAGAAAAGGCGCCGTCAAGGAAGCGGGGCCGCCGCGGACTGCCTGAAGCTTGCCCCTTTCGACAAGCTGCCGGATGTCCTCGCAGGCCTCCGTCAGCGCGGCGTTGCCGCACCATTGTGCGAGAAGAGCCGGCAAGCCGCCGTCAACGCCCAATTCTCCGATTTTCACGCCAGCGTTCCGGGCAGCCTCCAGATCATAGATCTCGTTGTCGATCGACAGAGCCATCGCCGGACGCGCTTGCGCAGTTCTCTTGTAAGCTGCAATCGCGATGTGGCTCATGTTTCGACTGCTCTGCGAGATTCTGAGCTTGCTCTGGCGCCGGGATCGTCCTGAAGCGACGACTTGAGAATGTTGCACCCCAGGTGTGAGGGGTCAATCTAGCTCCAGGTCGTCAGACGCTCGATGCTGCGCGATAGGCGCTATAGGTCGCATCCAGCAGACCGCGAGTGCCTCGGCTCTCGCCCACGACGAGTCTCGGCACACCCGGCCTGTCCAATGTCTGCAAGGCTGCGGCGCGGCGAACTGTCGAGACAATCGTGTCGACGTGCAATTCGCGCCTGGCGCTCGCCTTGTCCGAGACGGTCGCGATGTCGCCGCGGGCAGCGACCATTTGCGTGTTGAAGTGAACGTGCACCCCACACTTGTCGAGCTCGCGCGACAGTACGAGCTTCGCGATCAGGTTGACATCCTCGTCGAAATCGTCGTCCCGTTCGATCAGAAACACCTGCTGCCCTCGCAGCGCGAGCGCCCACGCGAGCTCTGCGCCCGCAAGGCCGGCTCCCACGATGAGGACGCGACCTCTGACTTTGTCCAGATGCAGGAGCGCATCGCCCGCGCCGACCGCGGGGACTGCAGCTTCTCGGGTAAGGGCGTGGAGGGTGTCCCAGATCGGCCCGGCCGCGTGCACGATCACGTCGGCGTCGATCCCCTCGACCCGCGGACTCTCTCCGCAGCGCACGACGACACCCGCGCGCTCAAGCGCGGTCTCGTAATATTCGAGCAGGCGCGGCAACGTGGGCTTGAAGGGGAGCGCCGACGCAAGCCGCACCTGGCCGCCGATCTTGTCCTCGCGCTCCCACAAAACGACCTGGTGCCCGCGCTCGGATGCGGACAGAGCGGATTGAATTCCGGCGGGACCGGCGCCGATGACCGCAATCCGCTTTACCGATCGAACCGGCGTCAACGGCTCGAATTCCCGTCCGGTCCTGGGATTGACTGCGCAATAGCCGCGCCCACCGCCCTGCTCGCGCCCCAGGCATGTATTGCATCGGATGCACGGCAACACTTCACCCGGCTGATTCCGGAGCAGCTTGTTGGGAAGCGCCGGGTCTGCGAACAGCGGCCGGGCCAGGGACACGAGGTCGGCCTCGCCGTCGGCAATCAGTCGATCGGCTTCTGCCGGGTCGTGGATCGTGCCGGAGGCAATGACCGGCACTTTCGCAGCCCGGCGGATCGGACCGGCGTATCCGGCGAAGGTCTCGCCGGCGAGATACATCGGCGGGATGCGCTTCTCCATGACGCGATAGGTGCCGGCAGAGACGTGAATGAGGTCAAGCCCTGCTTCGACGAGTGCGGGCGCGATCTTGCAATATTCATCGATGGTCAGTCCGCCGGGCAGCAGGTCGTCGCCGTTGAGCCGCGCGCAGAGCAGCCGCTTCGGTCCGAGCTGGGTCCGCATGGCTGCAATCACTTCACGCGGGAAGCGCAACCGGTTTTCGATGCTGCCGCCATACTCGTCGCCTCGCCGGTTGGTGGCCGGAGAAAGGAAGGTGTTGACCAGGTATCCATGCGCCGCATGCAGCTCCAGCAGCTGGAAACCTGCCTGCACTGCGCGCCGCGTGGCATCTGCATGGTCCTGTACGATGCGTGCGATCTCCTCGCCCGTCAGCTCGGTCGGCACAGGCTTCTCCGGCGCCCAGGCAATGGCCGAGGGAGCGACCACCGGCGGCTCCGATACGACGCGCTGCGCGCCGCAATGTCCGAATTGGAGACCGGGCACGGCGCCTTCGGCGCGCACCGCCTCCGCGATATCCATCAGCCCCGGGATCATCCGATCGTCATGCGCCCCGAGCTGTGCATGAAATGCACGGCTGCCGGCATCGTCGGTGAACGTGATCTCGACGATGATCAGTCCCGCGCCGCCGGCGGCGCGAGCCCGGTAGTATTCGACGTTCTGTCGCGTCGCGCTGCCGTCGGCATTGGCGTACATGGCGCACATCGGCGCCTGCACGATGCGATTGCGAAACGCGACGCCGCGGATGCCGATGGGCAAGCCCAGCGACGGAAACAGCGGTGACGAACGCTCATCGGATGTCGCAACAACAGCTTCGGAGCACTGGGTCGGCATTTCGAGCTCGAGGGTTTGCCTCGCTGTCCCGGCTCACATGAAGCCGGGAGGCGGCGGCGGACCCCAGATCATCGAGTCGTTCCCAGACCAGACCTTGGGTCGCTGCGGTTTGTCGCGGTGCCATGGACGGGGCTCGAAATAGCCCAGCTCCTCGTCTTTCATCTGATCGAGCTCGATATAGAGCTCGACGAGCTGATCATCCTGGTTCCTGTGAAAGACGGCTACGTTGTGGCCCGGACCGAATCGCAACGGACCCCAGACCAGAGGAATTCCTTGCTGCGCCAGCAGGTCGCAGGCACTCTTCATGTGCGAGAAATCGTTCAGCTCGAAGGCAAAGTGATGCACGCGAATCACATCGCCTCTCAGGAAATTAACCGAGTGGTGATCGGGACCGCACCGCATGAATACGAAGAAGTCGTCGATCCAGTCGGACACCCGAAAGTCGAGCACTCGCTGGTAAAAGGCCGAAATGGATTCTGGATCGGGCGCAAAGAATGCAACGTGCCCGAGCTTGAGCGGTGCCACCCCGCGCACTTGCCGGCGGTCGCCCACATCGCTGCATTCGAAAAAAAGCTGGATCGTCGTGCCGTTCGGATCCCGAAACGACAGCAGCCTGGGAATGCCGGGGGCGGCTTCACGACGCTCCTCGCTGTGGATTCCCTCGCTCGAAAGCAGCTTGCCCATGGCCGCGAGATCGGCGCCCGCGGCGACCTCGAACGACAGTCCGAGACAACGTGGCTTCTGACCCTTCTGCAACTCGACCGCAAGCTCGCCGATCCTGATCGCCAGGAACGCGCGGCCTTGCTCGCGCACGACCAGGGTGAGCCCGCTCACTTGCGTGTAGTAGGCGAGAGCCTTTTCCAGATCGGGCGTCTCGAACGTTGCGTATCGGATCCTTCTTACCTTGATCATCGCTGAACAATCCGGTGAAACCAAATGACCCTGGCGAGCCATGCTCTCGCAACTTTTAGAGTACCGAGTAACCTCGGGAAGAAGCAACGGCGCGATATCGCCGTCTTCAGCCCGGTTTTTACACAGGGAGGATACCGTGGATGCGCCTCGGACCGCGCAAGACAAGCAGTGGATCACAGATGTCTATCGCTTCTGGTTCGAGGAATTGCAGCCGGAAGCGTGGTTTCGCGCGGATCCGGCACTCGACGCGACGGTTCGGGAGCGGTTTGCGGACCTCCATCGCTCGCTGATGCTCGATCCTGCATCCGGCCCGAGCCCGAGAGCGGCCGTGGCGACAGCTATTGTCCTCGATCAGTTTTCGCGCAACATGTTCAGAGGGACAGCCGCGGCTTACGCCGCCGATCCGCTCGCGCTGCGGCTGTCGCAAGCGGCGATCGCTGCCAGGCTCGACAGGGATCTCAGCGTGCGCGAGCGCCAGTTTCTCTACATGCCATTCCAGCACAGCGAGGACCTCGCCGTGCAGCGACGCTCGGTTGCACTGTTCGCCGATCTCGGTGGCCCGGAGCATTCCGGCTTTGCCGAGGAGCACCTGGCGATCATCGAGCGGTTTGGCCGCTTCCCCCACCGAAACGTCATTCTCGGGCGGCCATCCACCCCTGACGAGGTTGAATTCCTGAAGACTGCCAGAGCGTTCTAGTCGAGAAATCGTGTCGCGCAAGTCGATTTACGAATCGGATCGAGCGCCCCGAGTCGAGTGAGTGACAGCCCTGGAGCAATTCCAGTTGCAGGCGCCAGGCTGCGGCGCGACAAAGTCTCCAGGTAAAGCTCGGAGTAATGCCGATGACGACGAAAAAGCGGTCCGTACGATTTGCTTCGCGACTCCTTGTCGTCGGCGGGGCCGTCCTCGTGGGAAGCGCGGGTGTGTGCGCGCAAACTGCCCCGGCGCCCGAGCTGCCGCGACCATCGGTCGATGTTTCGGGGATCAGGCCCGAAGTGCTGTCGCGAACAGTCGTGCCGGGGGCGCCGTGGAAGCTCGCGATCGCTACGCGCGTCACCTATGATCCCGGCGCGCGCATTCGCACGCACTACCACACGAGCCAAGTTGTCTTTTACATCCTGGAAGGTGCAATGGTCGTGCAGGAGGATGGAAAGGAGCCGGTCACGCTAAAGCCTGGAGATTCGCTCCTCATCAGGCCGGGCACGGTGCACGCCCATTGGAACGCGAGCACGACCGGAAAATTGGTATTTACCGAATTCATCCTTGTCGACGAGGGACAACGGAGCGTTGTTTTCACGGGCAAGTAAAATCGAGGCGCGGATCCGCAGCGTCTCACAGCGGACTCAGGGGGGAGCAGCCGCCTGGACAGCGGGTAACGAAAGAAACAAAGACACGTTCGGAACAGTGAGCTCTGCAAAGCGTTAGCTACGCGACAGTAGAGCTGGAGAACGGAAGATGCACCGTCAACACGTGAGTGGCGCGGCCCACAACGCGAAGGGCGCCATCAAACACACGACTGGCAGACTTATGCGCGGCAAGAGATTACGGCGCGCAGGCAAATCAGTGAGAGCCGGACGCTCAACCCATAAGGCTCTGCCCGATGTGAAGCATGCGGCCCAAGATGCATTGCGGATGGACGACCGAGGATTGATACGTACCATCGTTGTCCGCCCATAACCCAGGCCGCTGGAATTTACCCACATTCGGTCTTTCGGCCGTCAAAAAATTGCCGACGAATTGATTGCGTCTCGGTCTGGGCGTCAACGAAACCGGCCGGTTGCCGCGGCATGCACATTGGGCGCCGGATGCGACGATGCCGATCGCGATCGGATGGCAGCGAAGGCCGGCAGACCCATGCCGCCCAGCTCCTGCCCGGTGCGGTAAACCAAAACCGGCGCCGGTCTCTTTTCCGCTCCAACGTATAAGAGCTGAACGAAGGACGCCTGGCCACAGGACGACGAAGTGCGAGCCGGCGCCCGCGCTCCGCAATGCCGGGCCGCCAGGTCTGCTGACACGGGGTCTTGCGGTCGCTCGCGCGGGGATCCATGGCGAAGCGCTGCGAATTTTCTACGGGAAATCCATTTCGGATGATTCAGTTTATTGAGCAAGGATTTGCAAGGTGTGAGACGGCTCGGTTGTCCAAGTTTCAGAGGGGACAGATTGGCGAATGGGCCTTGACCCGCACCAGTCCCGATCGTACTAGCAACCCTACCAGGTTTTTGGTCTGCCTTGCTCAGCTCCCGATTTTGGGCCGCTCTCAAGACATTTTCCAAAACTCGGATACGTGTGCTGTGCGCCACTCGACCAGCACTGAACGCAAGGAGACGACACGATGGCTACCGGGACCGTGAAGTGGTTCAACCCGACAAAGGGTTACGGATTCATTCAACCTCAGGGCGGCGGGAAGGATGTGTTCGTTCACATTTCCGCGGTCGAGAAAGCGGGCCTGAGCACCCTCAACGAGGGGCAGAGTGTCCAATACGAGGTCGTGAGCAATCGTGGAAAGGAATCAGCGGAAAACCTCAAGGTCCGCTGACCGCCCCGGCAATTCGCCCTGCACTGGTCGGCGGTTCGCCGAGCACTGCCCTTGATCTCCGCGCGAAGCTACGGCGCGGGTATTCCCGGAGTACTTGCTCGCGCCCACATCCGCCGCCAGTGGGCGGGCGCGCTCAGGAGCGCGAGTGCCAGGAGCGCAAGGCTCAGAGTCCAGCGCACACGCTGGCGCGCCCGCGTGCGCACTTCTGTCATCACGAGCTTCCCGCCGTTGCGCATTTCACCATAGGATCGCAGGCACGAGGAAAATCCGGATGGCCGGGCCAAGCCAAGCCAAAGCCCGGCCATGACAGATCAACGCGCCGCCGAGCCGGATCGCCTTACCTGACGACCAGCACCGGGCAAGGAGCGAGATGCACGATGCGGTCGGCACGGCTGCCGATCATGCGATCGTAAAGCGCGGAGTGGCCGCTGGCGCCGACCACGAGCAGATCGGCTTTGAGATCGCGCGCCAGATCGACTATGTCGCGCACCGGGTGACCGGCGATCACGTGGGTTTTGAGTTTCACCTGAGAGGCCTCAGCCATCGCGCGGGCTCTGTTGAGGACTGAATGAAACCGGCGGGCGGCGACTCCCGTCTCCTCTCTGACGTCCCCGATGGTTTCGGGAAGGTAATCGATCTCTTCAACCGAGACCATGTGGAGCTCCGCGCCAGAATGCCTTGCGATCTTCAGCGCCAATGAGAGGGCCGTGAAAGCGTGCTCGGAACCGTCATTAGCGTGGAGGATCCTGCTGAACACTGGCTGCCCCTCCTCCCTCATTTGCCTGGTCTGGATCAGCAGCCGACATTATCGCGTCCGCTCGCCTCACGCCTTCTCGGCAAGATTCTTGGCAAGAATTTTCGGCGCCGCTAGGCCGGAAACATCCGCTTGCTCGGTCTCCTCCCGGGGCAGGAGATGGTGCGGCAGGAAGAACGCATTTGCAATGAGCGTAGGAACAACGGCACTGGCGACAACACCCGCCACGACCACGGTATATTGCGCCTGATCAATGATTCCATGCGACAACCCGAACAGGGCCGAGATCGTGCCGAAGGTCAGCCCGGTGGACATCAGCAAGGTCGTATACATCGCCCGTTTTTGGGGTGACCCAAATACCTTGGTGACCGGGTAAACTCCGACGAATTTGGTCATCATCTTGCCGAGCAGGAGCACGAGGAATGCCAGTGGCGCCGCCACGAGCTCCGCGACGGAGACGAACGAGCCGGCACGAATGAAATAGAAAGGCGTGAGGAGACCGAGTGCAAGCGTGCGCAACCTTCGGATCAGCGCGTGATCCTTCCCTACCGTCCCCGCCAGCACCATCCCTACGATGTACGCAGGCAATACGGCCTCGCTGTCCGCCCAGCCCGCGAGCGCGCCCAGTGCAAACAAAAGAAGCAGCAGATATTTCGCCTCGAGCTCGGAAGCGCGATTGCCATAGCGTTTGAAAAGATGCGGGGTAACCCAGGGAAGGACGATGAACACGATAATGGCGACTGCGGCGAAGATGAAAGTGTGCAACGTGAATGGCGCGAAAATGAAACCGAGCGCCAGCACGGTTCCGAGATCGTTGATGAAGCACGCGGCGAGGACAATCTTGCCGTACTCGGTCTTGTTGAACCCGTATTCCAGCATCACGGCGTAAACCACGGCCACCGAGGTGGTCGACAAGGCGACGCCCGCCAGCCAGCTCTGTTGCGGTCCCCAGCCCAGGAGCCAATAGGCGACCGCCGCACATCCGAAGAACGGCGCAAAGAACCCGATCAGGCCGATGGCCGATGCCTCCTTCCAGTTGCGCCGGAAAACCGCGGGATCAAGCTCTGCGCCAGCCAGGAAGGTCAACAGGATGGCGCCGAGCCCAGCGAGGAACTTGACCCAGGGCTCGTTGGTGCCGAGAACATCGGCACTGATCAAACCACCGAGAATAAATTGAGCGACGGTCCCGACGATGATCTCGGTCAGCGCCGTCGAAACACGGAACCAGATTGCCAACAGGGTGGCTACGAGTGCCAGCGCCAGCCATAGGGCTGCGAGTGCCCAAACCGCGGTCATGATCGGCTCTGCGGATTTTGTGCTTGTGATTGAAAACCGAGTCGACGAGCTCGGTGACGCTGCATTCTTCGGCTGCGAGCCTCTTCGATTCCGCCCCCGCAGGGGGAGGATCAGCCCGCAACAAAAGCTGTCAACAGAGCGGCTTATGTTGGAATTACACGATGTCCTCCCGCTCGCCCTCATGGCGCGGCAGGAGTCATCAGCCAGCATGGCGGTTACAGGGGGACCCCATCCCCGATCGACGAATCGATTGTAATCGAAAATCGAGAGATGGCAAGGTTCACCCGCAAGGCGGGTTTTTAGCTGCATTGCCCAGTTGCAGGTGTGACCGAGGCCTGACAGAGAAAGTCGTCGAGCTCGAGCGCATGCGCCTGCCGGCTGGCTCCGGCGATGTTGCATCGGCCCGAAAAACCCCTGCTGACGTGCTCCACAGCATGAGCCCTGGCCGCCTTCGCGGTGCCTGCTGCCGTGGCTCAAGGGAGGGGCTTCTGATGCGTCCGTCGTGATCTATCTCTCACATCGGCCGCGCGGATGGGCCAGTCGCGTGCTGCCGACCGCGTTCCCTCTTTTCGAAGTGTGCTATGGTCTCGGTTACAGGCAGGGGGAATGCGTTGGCGGCGCCGCACCGCCGGCCTGCCGACGACGAGGCGACCGGATGAAACGGCGCGAGCTCCTGATGCTAGTCGGCAGCGCCGCCACAGTGTGGCCGCGAGCCGTCCACGCAGAGCAAGCGACGCCGCCGGTGATCGGGCTTGTGAGCACCGGCTCGGCCGCAGGCTCCGCTCCTCGAGCAGCCGCATTCCGCAAAGGTCTGAGCGAGACCGGGTACGTCGAAGGCACGAGCGTGACGATCGAATACCATTGGGTCGAGGGGCAACGCGATCGCCTGCCCGCGGTGATGGCCGAGCTGGTCCGCCGACAAGTAGCCGCGATCGCCACGCCCGGCAGCATTGTTGCGACGCTCGCTGCCAAAGCTGCAACCGCGACTGTCCCGATCGTCTTCGGGTCACCTGAGGATCCTGTCCGACTGGGTCTTGTCGCCAGCCTGGGCCGGCCGGGCGGTAACGCAACCGGGGTCAATTCCTTCTCTCAGGAGGTAATAGGCAAGCGGCTGCGGCTGCTCCATGACCTGGTGCCGAAGGCGGCTCGGATCGCAGTGCTCATCAATCCATCCAATCCTACAAGCGCTGAAACCACCTTGCGCGAGGTGCGAAAAGCTGCCCCTGCCATGGGTCTGCAAATCCAAACCCTAAACGCCACCACAGCCGGCGAGATCGATGCGGCATTTGGCACGCTTGCCCGCGAGCGCGTCGATACCCTGTTCGTCGCACCCGACGCATTCTTCAACAGCCGTGGCGTACAGTTTGCTACCTTGACAGCGCGCGAACGGATTGCGGCAGCCTATTCGGACTGGGAAGTGGTGGCAGCCGGCGGTCTGATGAGCTACAGCAGCGACCTCGTGGACATGTCTCGTCAGGTGGGCGTTTATACCGGCAAGATTCTCAACGGGGCCAAACCCGCCGACTTGCCTGTGCTGCAGTCGACCAAATTCGTGTTCGCCATCAATGTTCAAACGGCGAGAACACTCGGCATTGAGGTGCCGCCGGGGCTGCTCGCCATCGCTGACGAGGTGATCGAATAGCCTCTGGTCTATGGACCCCGCCACCGAGCAGCACCCGGATCACGCGCATATCGAGGGCGGATTGCGCAAATCAAAACCGGCCGAGCCGATTTGATTTGCTAACCCTCCCTGCTGCTGCAAATGAGCTTCACCAGCTCGTGCGGCGCAATCGGCGTCTGGGCGATGTGAACGCCGAACGGGGCGAGCGCATCCTCGATCGCCGCGATCACCGCGGCTGCCGCCGGGATGGTGCTTACTTCGCCGGCGCCTTTGGCGCCGAGCGGGTTGAGCGGCGACGGCGTCTGTTTGTAGAGCGTCTCGATCGACGGCACCTCGGTGGCGCTGGGCAAGAGATAATCCGCAAACGTGGTGGTCACGGGCTGCGCGCTCTGGTCATAACCCATCCATTCCAACAACGCGTTTCCGATGCCGTGGGCGATGGCACCGCGCATCTGGCCATCCACCAGCATCGGATTGATCAACGTGCCCGAATCCTGCAGCGCCACGTACCTGACCAGCTTCACGCCGCCGGTTTCCGCATCGACATCGACCTCCACGACCTGGCACGCATTGGCGTAGGCCAGCGCATCGGTCCGCCAATTCACGTTGGCCTCCAGACCGGGGGTGACGTCGGGCGGGAAGCCATAGCCGGGGGCGCCCTTGAGAATGCGTGCGAGCTCGCCGAGCTTGACGCAGAGCTGCGGCGCACCAACGACGCGAACCTCGCCATCTCTGAGCTCGAGGTCGTGCTCGGCCGCTTCCAGCACATGGCTGGCGAGCCTCTTTGCCTTCTCCGCCACCGCGCGCGCCGCCAGCAATACCGATGAGCCTGCGGTCACGGTCTGACGGCTGGCAAAGGCGCCAAGACCAAGAGCTATCCCGCCGGTGTCGCCCGGAACAACGGTGATGTCCTGCGCCTCGAGCCCGAGCTCACCGGCACAGATCTGCGCCAGCACCGTGCGCAGGCCTTGCCCGATCGCGGCCGCCCCGGTGAAAACCGACACGCGGCCGGTATTCGAGACGCGAACCAGCCCGGACTCGAAGGGCCCGCGGCCCGTACCCTTGATCCCGTGCGCAAGCCCGATGCCGATGTAGCGCCCCTGTTTGCGCGCTTGCGCCTGCCGCTGCGGAAAATCGTGCCAGCCCGATGCGGCGAGCACCTCCTGCTGGGAGGACGGATAGTCGCCGCTGTCATACCGCATGCTGGCGCCGGAGCGCGCCTTGAGCGGCTTGGTGTAGGGCATTTTCTCTGCAGGGATGAGATTGCGGCGGCGGACTTCGGCGCGGTCGAGACGCAGCTCGCGCGCCACCCGGTCCATCAGCCGCTCCATGGCGAAAGCCGCCTGCGGATATCCGGCCCCGCGCACCGAGGACACCGGCGTCTTGTTGGTGGCCGCAATATTGATCTCGATCGACAGCGCGGGCAGCATGTAGGCCCCGCTGATCATGGATGCCGAGTTGTAGGGAATGTTCACGTCCTGCAGGGCATAGGCGCCGAGGTCGTGAACAAGCCGGCCGCGGATGCCGAGGAGCTTTGCCGCGCCATCGACCGCAATATCGAGCGACCAATACTGGTCGCGCTCCTGGGCGGCGTTGGTGAAGTGCTCGCGCCGGTCCTCGACCCACTTGACCGAACGGCGCGCGAGCTTCGCTGCGGCGGCCACGGCGATGTCCTCGGGATAGACGCAAAGTTTCGGACCGAAGCCGCCGCCTATGTCGGGCGTCGCCACGCGCACGCCGCTCTCATCGAGACCGAGCAGAAAGGTCAAAGACTGGAACAGGTCGTGCGCCTTCTGCGTGGAGGCCCATATGCTGATCGTCCGATCGGCGTCGCGCCACTCCGCCACGATGCCGCGCCCTTCGATCGGATGCGCAGCCCCGCGATGCTGCCAGAGCTCCTCGTGGAAGACGTGCGCGGCCTTCTCGAAGGCGGCCTCGATGTCCCCGTAGTCCACGCTGTAGCTGGACACGAGGTTGCTATTGAGCTCGCGACGAACCGCGGGCGCTCCTGGCGCCAGCGCGCCGCGGCAGTCGGAGACTGCCGGCAACAGGTCGTAAGCCACCTCCACCCGGGCGGCGGCGTCCTCGGCGACATAGCGGTCGCTTGCAAGCACCAGCGCGACCGCCTCGCCGACGTAGGAGACCTCCCCATCCGCCAGCGCAAAGGACCAGAATCGATCGAGCGCGGTCCCCGAATTGGAGTGCCGCAGCATGCGGCGCTGAGCGAGCACCGTCGCGATATCGTCGAGGGTCGCCACGCTGTGCACGCCCGGCAGCGCCAGCGCACCCCCGGCATGAACGGCGCGTACCGCAGCGTGCGGGTGCGGGCTGCGTACGAACGCGGCATGCAGCATGCCGGCAAGATCGATGTCGTCGACGTAGCGCCCGTTCCCCGTGAGCAGGGGCCTGTCCTCGAGACGTGGAATGCGCGCGCCGATCAGGGACGGCATTTATTTATTTCGCCACGGCTTGTGCCGCTTTCTCGACCAGGCGCTTGGGCGTGGCATAAAGCCCGCCGAGCAGCCGATCCATCGTTTCGGCTGCAAGCGGGTTGATGTCCATGTTGAGCTTCTCCGCTTCGGCCAGCAGCTGCGGATCTCGCAGGGCCTGTTGGAACGCCGAGATCAGCGCGCTCCTGCGGTCGGGCGGGATATCGGGCGGAGCGGCAAACGGCCGCGCCATCTCCTGGGTCGTCAAGAACAGCTTGAGGATCGCAAGCTTCTCCGGATCGCTCGTCAGATCGAGCGCCAAGGGCACGCCTGCGAGCTCCGGCTGTCTCTTCAGCCCCGCCTGCACGATGACGTTGACCAGCTTGTCTTTGAACCATTGCAGGTGCCGGCTTTTCAGCGTGCCCCATGACAGGCCGCACAGGCCATCCACCTCGCCGCGCTCCATGGCGAGCATTGTGTCGTTTGTTCCTGGGTAGCCGCTGACGAGCCTCCATTTGGCGCCGAACACGTGTTTGTACAGAAGCGCGTAAACGTCAGGATCGGCCCCGGATCCCTCTCCCCCCATGGTGATCTGCCTCTCCAGACTGTCCTTCCAGTCTTTAACGGCGGAGGTGTGCCAGGTAACGCACAGACTGACCTCGTTGGTCATGCTCCCCAGCCAGCTGAATCGGGTGGGGTCGAGCTGCGCGGCCCCCGGCATCAGCAACGGAGTGCTGGCGATGGTGCGCCCGAAGGTCCCAAACACGCTGCCGTCTTTGGGCGCAACGGAATAGAGGAACGTGGCTGCCCGCAGGCTGCCTGCGCCGGTCATGTTCTGCGGCACGATCGTCGGGTGCCCGGGGATATATTGGCCCATGTGTCGAGCGAGCAATCGCGCATAGAGATCATAGCCGCCGCCGACGCTGTAACCGATCACCAGGGAGATGGTCCTGCCCTTATAGAAGTCTTCCACTCCGGTTGAGAGCGCCGGTTGCGAGATCAGGCAGGCAAGGATTGCGAGGGCGAGACCGCCTGCCTGGCGCGTCGAAGCAAAACGAATGACCTTCATATCCAAGCTCGCTTTCTCGTCCCTTTTGCCAAACCAGCCGTCTCATGGGAAGCATGCATGCCTTCTTCCGAGCGTCGTGTGCCCGGCTTGGCCGGGATGACCCACGGCGAGAGGCAGCAACGCGTCCTTTCTTTCCCGGCCGCCTCGGTGCTACCTCTCGTTTCGAGATGCTGCTTTCGCCGAAGCACCAGGAGAGCATGTCCGAGACAAAGCCCGAGCTGACGGTGTCGCTATGGCGCGGTGCGCAGGGCGGCCGCTACGTCACCTACAAAGTGCCTTTGCGGGCGAACCAGACGGTGCTCGATGTGGTCACCTTCGTGCAGCGACATCTCGATCCGACGCTGGCTTACAGGTTTGCTTGCCGCGTCGGAGTGTGCGGCTCGTGCGCGATGACGGTGAACGGGCGCCCGCGCTGGACCTGTCGCACCCATGTTGCCAAGGTTTCCACCGGGGGTCGCCTCGAGATCGGGCCACTCGAGAACCTGCCGGTCATCAAGGATCTCGTTACCGACATGCGGCCCTTCTTCGAAAAATGGCAGCAGGCCGAGGGCGCGTTCGTTCCTTCCAGAACCCGCAACGATCCGATCGAGACGATCGCGCCCGGGAGCGCAGCGCGCATGGCCGCCGATGCCGCCATCGAATGCATCAACTGCGGCATCTGCTATGCCGCGTGCGACACCGTGCGTTGGAACGCGAGCTATCTCGGGCCGGCCGCGCTTAATCGCGCCTGGTCCCTTGTAAATGACGAGCGCGATGCGGGAGCTGCCGCACGGCTGCGGGCCATCGCGGCTTCCGGCGGTTGCCAGGCCTGCCACTCGCACCAGTCCTGCCAGCAATACTGCCCGCAAGGGCTCAATCCGACCAGGTCCATTGCCGGGCTCAAGCGGCGCGCCACGCGCGCGTACCTTTCCGGCGGGCTCAAACCATGAGCATGCGCCTTTACGTCTGGCAGCGAGCGACCGCGGCGGTGATGGCGCCCTTGGTCCTCCTCCACGTGGCTGTCATCTTCTATGCAAGCCGCCAGGGATTGACCGCTGCCGATATTCTCGGCCGTACCAGGGGCAGCGTCATGTGGGGCTCGTTCTACGGCGTCTTCGTTGCTGCGGCCGCAGTCCATGCCGCGATCGGCGTGCGCAATGTCCTGATCGAATGGTCGCCGCTGGGCGAGCGGCCCGCGGGCATCCTCTCGACCGCGTTCGGGCTTTTTCTCCTGACGCTCGGTTTGCGCGCAGTGGCGGCAGTGGTGCTGGCATGACCATGCGGCGGGCGCTGCAACATCGCAGCGAGGCGCTGTGGATCGCAGCCCTCGTGCACCGGCTCTCGGGCCTCGCGCTTGCGATCTTCCTGCCGCTGCACTTTTTCACGCTTGGGCTCGCGCTCGGCCACGAGGCGCAGCTCGACGCGTTTTTGCGTTGGACCGATGCACCGCTGGTGAAGCTCTCGGAAGCAGGTCTCATATTCCTCCTGCTCGTGCACATGCTCGGTGGCCTGCGGCTGCTCGTCCTGGAAAACCTGGAATGGCGCGATGGACACAAGCAGCTCGCGACCATTGCCGCAGCAGTCTCGGCCGTGCTCGCATGCATTTTCCTGGTGCGCGCCTTGTAGGATCAATGCCGCTGGAGCGACTCGATACCGATATTCTGATCCTCGGCTCCGGCGGCGCCGGGCTGTTCGCCGCGCTGCACGCGTTCGCCGCAAACCCCGATCTGCGCATCACGATCGCGACCAAGGGCCTGCTCGGCAAGAGCGGCTGCACCCGCATGGTGCAGGGCGGCTACAACGTCGCGCTCAATCCCGGCGACTCGGTCGAGCGCCATTTCATGGACACCATCGAAGGCGGCAAATGGCTGCCGCATCAGGAGCTCGCCTGGACGCTGGTGTCACGCGCCATCGAGCGGGTGCGCGAGCTGGAGAACGAGCTCGGGTGCTTCTTCGATCGCAATCCCGACGGCACGCTGCATGCCAAGGCCTTTGCCGGCCAGAGCTTCGACCGCACCGTCCACAAAGGCGATCTCACCGGCATCGAGATCGTCAATCGGCTGATGGAGCAGGTATGGGCGCGCCCGATCCAGCGCCTCGAGGAGCACCGTTCCGTTGCGTTTGTCCCATCGAGAGGCGGCGAGCTCGCCGGGGTGCTGATGATCGATATTCGCACCGGCGAGCTGCGTTTCGTCGCCGCGCAGGCGGTGCTGCTGGCCACAGGCGGCGGCCCCACGATGTACCGGTATCACACGCCGTCAGGCGACAAGAGCATGGACGGGCTCGCCATGGCACTGCGCGCGGGGCTGCCGTTGCGCGACATGGAGATGGTCCAGTTCCATCCTACGGGGCTTCTCGCCGGGCCGGACACGCGCATGACCGGCACCGTGCTGGAAGAAGGTTTGCGCGGCGCGGGCGGACATCTTCTTGACGGCGCCATGCGCCGCTTCATGGGCAATTATGATGAGAAGCTGGAGCGGGCCACCCGCGACGTGGTCAGCCGCGCCATGTATGCCGAGATGAAGGCCGGCCGCACCACACCGAACGGCGGCCTCTATATAAAGATGAGCCATCTCGGGCCGGAAAAGGTCGCGAAGGAGTTCAAAGGCATGGTGGATCGCTGCCGCGACTGCGGCTTCGATCTTGCCGGCGGACTCGTAGAAGTCGTGCCGACAGCGCACTATTTCATGGGTGGCGTGATCTGCCGGCCCGATACTTCGACCCGATGGCCCGGGCTGTTCGTCGCCGGCGAGGATGCCAGCGGCATGCACGGAGCCAACCGGCTCGGCGGAAATGGCGTCGCCAACTCGACGGTATTCGGCGGCATTGCCGGCGACGTAATGCCGCGCTGGATCGCGGCCAATCCAGGCCGGCGGGAGCCGGACAGGGACGCGCTCGATGCCGAGGTCTCCCGCGCGCTGCAGCCTTTCGGGCGAAGCGGAGGCAACTTGAACGAGCTACGCGAGCGACTGCTGGATACGATGTGGGACGATGTCGGCGTGGTGCGTGATGCGGCCGGGCTCGATCGGGCCTGCGGCATGCTCGATGCGATCGAGTCCGAGTTGCTCGCAACCGGCATCGGGACAGGCGAGCGTGCGTTCAACCTCAGCTGGCAGGATTGGCTCAACCTGCGCTCGCTGTGCGAGATCAGCCGGGTCATCGCGCTCGCAGCCAAGCGGCGCGAGAATTCCCGCGGCGCCCACTTCCGCTCCGATTTCCCGGAGCCGGGCGATCTTGCGACCTCCCGCTTCACGGTGGCGCGCCGTATCGGCGACAGGACGGAGATGAGCGATCAGCCCGTTGAGCTCACCCATGTGCGGCCGGGCGAGAGCCTGCTCCTGGGCAGAGCCGCGGCCGAGTAGATCGGGACCCAAATGACCCCCCTCTCCCGCATCCAAGCTACCGCCGAGGAGCTCATGGCCAAGGCTGCCATAGAGATTCCCGACGATTACCTCGCGGGTCTGCGCCGCTGTGCCGATACCGAGACCGGCGACCTCTCCGCCTTCGTCATCAAGGCGATGCTGGAGAACTACGAGGCCGCCAAGGAGGATCGCCGTGCCATGTGCGGAGATACCGGCGTGCCGCGGTGGTACGTCAAGATGGGCAACGATGCGCGCATCGAGGGCGGACCGGTTGCACTGGAAGCGGCCTTGCGCCGGGCCACCGCGCGCGCCACCAGCGCCGTGCCCCTGCGCCCCAACCGCGTACATCCGCTCTGGCGCACGGATCACAACAACAATGTCGGGATCGGTGCTCCCGAGATCGAATATGCCTTCCATCCCGATGCCGACTGGATCGAGCTGACCACGGTGCACAAGGGCGGGCTGTTCGGATCCGATTACCGCATGCTGTTTCCCGGCGACGGCATCGAGGGCATCAAGCGGTTCTACCTCGATACGCTGATCGGCTTCGGCAAGCGCGGCTTGGCGTGCCAGCCTGCCATCGTGGGGATCGGGCTCGGCGGATCGAAGGACATCAGCATGGTCCTGGGCAAGCAGGCCTCATGCCTGCGCATCGTCGGGTCGCGCAATCCGGATCCGGGCATCGCTGCCCTGGAGGAGGAGCTCAAAAATCTCGGCAACAGCATCGGCATGGGGGCCATGGGTTTCATCGGCTCCTCGATGGTGATCGATTGTCATATCGAGGTCGGCTATTGCCATACCGGCGGCATGCCCATGTCGGTGCACATGTTCTGCCTCTCGTCGCGCCGGGCCTGCGCGCGCATCTCCGCCGACGGCAGAGCGCAATTCCGGACCGACCCGATGTGGTTCACGGACTATATGCGCCGCTCCACGGTCGAGTGGGGCGAGCCGGCCGCGGAGGCGGCGGAATAGACCACCATGCCCGAGCTCAAGACCGCCCGCCTGCAGCTTCCCGCGTCAACCGAGGATTTGCGCGGCCTGGACATCGGCACGGTCGTCTATCTCGACGGGCGCGTCTTCACCGCGCGTGAAGGGGTGTACAAGCGCGCCGTCGAGGACGGCGCCGGCATGCCTGCCGGACAGGACGCGCTAGGGCGCGTGAATTTTCATTGCTCACCGGCCGCCTCGATCAATCCCGACGGCAGCTACACCGTCGGCGCGGTCACTGCGACCGCATCCTTTCGCTTCGCCAAATGGCTCGACGGCTGGTTCAAGCTCTCCGGCTGCAGCATCATCATCGGCAAGGGCGGCATGACCTCCGAGATGTATCGCCGCCACTTCGTGCCGAACAACGCCCTCTATCTCACCACGGTCGGATACGGCACCGGCGCCCTGCTCGGCCGCGGCATCAAAGCCGTGGGCGGCGTCTACTGGCTCAAGGAGCTCGGGTTGGCGCAGGCGATATGGGTGCTGGACGTGGAGAATTTCGGGCCATTCCTGGTCGAGAGCGATCTTGCCGGGAACAGCCTGTTTGAGCGCGAGAATGCCAGGATCGCCCCCGGTCTCGAGAAGCTCTACGCTGGCACGCGGCCGGCGACGCTGCGCCGCTACGGCGAGACCGATGACAAGACCGAGGAGGTGATTTGACGATGAACCGAGCGGACGCCGTGCAAAGATTGGCGCGACATGTCCCTGCCATCAAGGCACTGGGTGCGACATCTCTTTATATGTTTGGCTCGACTGCGCGCGATGAAGCCGGTGAGGCCAGCGATATCGACCTTTTTATCGATTACGAGCGCAATGGTAAATTCAGCCTCCTGGATCTGGTCGATATCAAACTACTGCTCGAATCCGAGCTTGGGGTCGCAGTAGACCTTACCACTCGCGATAGTCTGCATCCAATGTTGAGGGACGATATCGAGCGGTCTGCGGTCCGTGTGTTCTGATGTCCAGAAAGGCCGCGCCTGTCATAAGTGAAATGTTGAAAGCGATTAACGGAATTCAAGAAGCGCTCGCAGGCAAGACATTTGAAGATTTTGATAGCGAATGGCTTCTCAGCCACGGAATTCAGCGCGGGATAGAAATAATTTCCGAGGCGAGCCGCCATTTGCCAGTCGAGCTGAAGAAAACACGACCCGAAATCCGCTGGACCAGCATTGCCGGTATCGGCAACGTCTTACGACACGACTATTATGCCGTTTCGAATGAAATCGTATGGAAGGTAATCAGTGACGACCTACCTGCTCTCAGGAGCGCGCTCGAGGCAATGTTGAATTCGAGCGAGTAATCCGGCTGCAGGTCCTATTTTCACGTTTTGCATTATTCCAATAGCAGCCGAATGAACGGCCGTGCGGCGCTCGGATCGACCACGACCATGGCGCCGTTCGAAATGGCTTGCGTGATATCGAGGTCGAACCCGGAAATCATGGTGAAATCGGCAAACGCCGCGCCCTGCACCATGATCGGATTGGAGGCATTCAGCACCAGCGCCGCCGGCATCACCCCGCGAGCCTTCATCTCGTGCAGCATCCACGCGGTCGCCACGCCCCCCTTCGCCGCGTCGAGCACGAGCACGCGGCCGACATAGCTCTCTCCGGCGAGCTTGTGCTCGGGGCGGGAGAAGACGCCGCGCAGGCGATCGAGGTCGTAGCGCGCCGAGAATCCGTCCTTGGCGACGAGCGCCCTGGCGGTTGTCGTCCGGCCCATTCCCGCCTTGGCAAAGAAGGTGGTCGCGGTCATCGCGCGATCCTGCCGCCGTCGCATGCCGCCGCGACGCACGCTTCCATCGACAGCAGCGCCGGCTTGTATCCATAGCCGCCAAGGATGTTGGCGAGCTTTGCCGAATTGGTGGCGAGCCGGTGCCAGCCGTTGGCCTCGGCCATCTCGCGGGCATAGCTCTGATAGAAGCACATGCCGGAGAGAACCGTGCCGCCTGCGGCCTCTATTCGCGACGAAAGCCCCAGCCGATCGGCCTCCGCCTTGATCGCCGGGCTCGTCACGGCCAGCAAAGGTATCGCCGCGGTGCGGCCTTCCAGCAACGCCGCGACCGCAGAAAGCTCCAACAGGCTCAATTGCGGTGCGGAGAAGACGACGAGGTCGACGCGATCGAGCTCTTTGGCATATCGCTCCTGAAACGCCCGGATCTCCGCTGCGCCGATACGATGCGCTCCCCGGAGCGCGTTGGCCGGAACAACGCCGTCCTCGCGCTGCGCTTCCGGCGTAATGCCGATCATGTGAAACAATGCGACCGAGCCATAGCTCGCAAGCGCCGCACCGAAATGCTTCATCTCGTCCGAGGTCGGAATCCGATCGATGCCAAGCACGGCCGGGACCTGCCAGTAATCGCCGGCGAGCCGGCCGACGATGCCGCCGAGCGCTCCCCAGTCATTGAGCTCGCGCAGCGTTGCCTCGACTTCGACCACCAGCGTTGCAAGCCGCCGCTCGTCGAGATGGTAGCCGTAGCGCGGCGTACGGCCCGTCAGCGCCGCGCTCAATGCCGAGGGGCCGCCCTCGAAGTTCGAGCGGGCGCCGCAGACGCTGTTGCAATAGATCACAACGCCGGTGTCGCCGTAGGCGACGTGCTCACCGCAAACCGGAGGCATGATGGTCTGGTAGTTGATGCACGTGTTCGTCATCAGGATGCCGAGCGCCTCGAACGCGGTTATCGCCCGGCGCTCCAGCTCGAGCATCCAGGATTGCTGCTTCAGGCGATGCGCGGCGGCAAAGTCGGTCCCGCGAGGATCGGTGATGGTGGGAATGCGCACGCGGCGCTGATGCCGCGGAAGAGCCGCCAGTCGCTCGAGCCACTCCACGCCCGCGGCGCCCAGCGACTCGGTGTCGGCCATGATGTGGGCCTGGGACACGGGCACGAAGTCGGCGGCGCCGAGATACGCCCCGACCCTGATCTGGTGCTCGATCGCCCACTGCACGGCGGGGCCGAGCTCGCCCGCCCGCATCGCCTGCTCCTCGTCGCTCAGCCGCATTGCGGGAGTATTGGGCTTGCGTCCATACGACGCAACAACTTGCACTGAAATCGGCGGTAGCCGATCATCGCGATGCGGCAGTGCGGGTCAAGGGAGGAGCACGATGGGTTTCATGCGCGGCCTGAGCGCAAGCGCGCTATTCGTCCTGGTCATGAGCGGCGCGCCCGCCGCTGCCCAGTATCCGAGCAAGCCGATCACCATCATCGTGCCGTTCGCAGCCGGCGGACCCACCGACGTGGTCGCGCGTCTTTTGGGCGACCACATGTCGCGTACGCTGGGCCAGACAATCATCGTGGAGGACGTCGGCGGCGCCGGGGGGACGATCGGGATGACGCGCGCCGCCCAGGCAAATCCCGATGGCTATACGATCGCGCTCGGCAATACCGGCACGCAGGCGGCGGCACCGGCTCTCTACCCCCATCTGAAATATGATCCGGCAAAGAGCTTCGCCCAGATCGGTATCGCCAACTTCACGCCCCAGGCGATCGTCGCGAAAAAATCGACGCTCGCTGCCACTCTCAAGGAATTTATCGAGTACCTGAAGGCCAATTCCGAGAAGCTGACCTACGGCCACGCCGGCGTTGGCTCGGTTTCCCACGTCTCGGGCCTTCTGTTCGACCATGAGTTTGGATTGAAACCCACGCTCGTGCCATATCGGGGCACGGGCCCCGCGCTTCAGGCGCTCGTAGCCGGCCAGCTCGACTACATGATCGACCAGTCGCTCAATGTCATTCCGCAGGTCAAGGCGGGCACCATCAAGTCGTATGCGATCGCCGCCCCAGAACGGCTCTCCGCCCTCCCCGACGTGCCGACGACACGCGAGGCCGGAGTTGACTTCGTATTCAGGGCATGGAACGCGATGGTAGCCCCGAAAGGGACGCCGAACGAGATCGTCGGCAGGCTCGCGGAGGCCTTGAGCAAGGCGCTCGACGATCCGAATGTGCAAAAGCGCTATGTCGAGCTCGGCAGCTCGGCGCCTACGGCGGACGAGCGCGGCCCGGCGGGCTTGCAGAAGCTGGTCGAAAGCGAGGTTGCCCGTATCACTCCGGTGATCAAGGCCGCCGGCGTGACCGCGGAATGAGACGCGATCAGGTCGGCGTATGCAGCAGCTCAGGGTCGAATCGCCGGCAATTGGTCACCAACTCCGGCTCGAGCTTCCGACGGAGTGACGCCGTAGAAACGCTTGAACGTTCGGTTGAAATAGGACAAGTCGCCAAAACCGGCTTCGAAGGCAATCGACGCAATGCTGCGATCGGTCCATCGCCGGTCGGTCAACATGCGGCGCGCGCGCACGAGCCGGCGTGTAAGGACGAATTGTGAGAATGATGTTCCTTCGCCCTTGAACAGCTTGCGGATGTAGCTGTCCGATACCCTTTGACGCCTTGCAACCAAATCGGGGGAAAGATCGCTGCGGGTCAGGTGCGCTTCGATGTCGCTCTTGATGGCGCGCAGCCGGGCCGCGGGTATGCCGCGGCCCTCCGCAGCCGCGGCCGCATCGCGCGTTGCGCCGAGAGTGACCGCGATCAGATCGCACAGCTGTGCGACTATCACCTGTCGCACCTCAGGCATCGCGAGTGCCGGATCATCAAACACCGCATCGACGTAATTCCTGAGCAGGTTCAACATGCCCGTGCCACGCGGAATCCGGCACAGCACGGCATCATCGATATCGCGCACAAGGGGACCGAGTGACGCGCGCGGCAGCCGAATGACGCGATGGTCCACCGGGCCTGGTCGGCTGATGGTCCGCGAAACCGAATAGCTGAGCAGCATCGCGTCGCCATCTCGCAGCGTCGTCTCGCCGCGGTGCCCCGCAACCAGGCTGAACCCGCTCAGATTCATGTGAAAGCTGAAATCGTCGTTGCCGTCGCCACTGTCCCGGCGGGCGTGCTCGTGGCGAATACCTTGCACCGTCCCGGACAGGAGGCCGAGGTCGGGAAGCTTGAGGAGGCTAAAGTCTACACCGCACGCAAGATCCGGCATCGGTGTGAACGATACCCAGGTCACGCCGCGCTCGTGCAGCGACTGCACGGCGCCATGCTGCGCCCGCACATGCGTAGTGTCAGCGGCACGCGCGCTCATATCGCGTCGTTCATTGCGCTCAGACCTGCGAGGTCGTCACCGGTCAAAGTAGCAACCAGTGCGGAGTCCCGTCCAGTCCCAGCGGCATTCCCGCGGCGTCCAAGCCGGCCGGAGCGGACAGTCCTATGCTCTCGCGTAAATCGGAGGACTGTCATGAAACTTTTCCGTCGCGAGCTCTTGCATTTGATCGCGGGCGCCGCCGCCGTCCCGGCAATCGCTTTCCGGCCGGCTTGGGCGCAAGAGGCTCCTCAACGCGTCCGAGTCGCAACGGGGGTGCTTGCAACATGGCAAAGCACTGCCTGGCTCGGAGCCGAAGCCGGCTTGTTTAAGAAGCGAGGGATCGACATGACCCTGCCTGCCATTGCCGTTGGCGGTCCACGGGCCGCTGAAGGGCTCGTCCGCGGCGACTGGGAGTTCGCCCACACTGGAACCCTGCCTGTGGCTGAGCAGGTGCTAACAGGCCACGACATCGTGATCCTGGCAACGCCGACAGTGGAGTTCCCAAATTCATTTGTCATGACCAGAAAGGAGATCACTCAGCTCGCTCAATTAAGTGGAAAGAGAGTCGGCGTACTGACCGAGACTGGCCAGACCAGCGTGGCGGCCCGAATCACCGTCGAGAAGGCGGGTGCCACGGCGACCTACGTGCCACTCATCAAGTTCGATCGCATCTATGCCGCGCTGGCAGCCGGAGAGGTCGATGCGGGCGCGCTGCCGATCGATCTGCGCCTCATGGGCCAGACTCGCTACGGTTGGAACGCATTTGCCATACACGAATTCGGTACGCCGTCGATATTCGCAAGCACGCGCAAGCTTATCGCTTCAAACCGCGAGCTTGTGATGAACGTCATGCAAGGCTTTGTCGAGACGATCCATCTGTTCAAAACGCGTCCCGATATCGTCGTGCCTTTGTTACAGCGCTACCTGAGCATCGAGGATCGAAAGGCAGCAGAGGACGTTTACGCATTTCATGTGCCGGTGTTCCAAAAAGTTCCGCGGCCGTCGTTTCCAGGAATGCAGACGTTGCGGGACTTGCTTGCTGCAAAATACCCCACTGCGAAATCGCTCAAAGTATCTGACATTGCAGACTCATCGTTGATCGAGGAGCTTGAGCGAGACGGCTTCATAGACCGCCTTTACGCAGCGGACAGCAAATAGAGACGACGAGCTCACGATCCAGCCTTGAGGAGCCTCAGCCCGTTGCACGTCTGCCAAGTGTCATGACCGACAAACCAGCCCGCTTGGGGGGAAAGCGACCGAAATACTCTGCGACAGCGATGCCCTTCGCATCCGCCCTCTACTGTCGTAACGATGCTTCCCCTGTTGAGCCAGTTGTCGCATCTCCCTCGAAGGGTGTCGCCGCGCAATGCCGTTCTCGACCTATCTGCCCTCCGAGATGGGGAGCATCACGCTTGCTCCGTCCGGGCCGTTTGTTGCGGGCTCCCATGCCGAGCTGATCCTGACCTATACCGCAGGCAAGTTCGGCATCGACGATACGGGCATGCTGAAGGTCTCGTGGCGGACGACATCCGACATGAGCAAGCCGCAATTCCAGCGACCGGAAGCAGCAAATTTCACCACGGTCGAGGCGAGCAACGGGGCGAAGCTCGAGGTCTGGTTCGACCGGCTCAACATCCGCCCGTTCGCCAACACGCTGCTCATTCGTGTCGGCCGCGGCTACCTGCGCGCCGGCGACAAGCTCATCATCCGAATGGGCGACCGACGACGAGGCTCGCCCGGCTATCGGCTGCAGACCAACTGCGAGGAACGATTTGAGCTCAAGACTGCGGTCGATGCATTTGCCACCTACGAGTTCACGGAGCTGCCGATCCAGCCCTATCTGGATCTCGTGCCCGGTCCACCGGCGCGATGGAAAGCGATCCTGCCCTCGCTCGCCGGCGTCGGGGAACCGTTCCGTCTGGCGATCCTTCCGGAGGATGTTTGGGGTAATCCGACCCGGGCGGCTGCAAGCCTGCGCCTCGTTTCTCGCGTGCCCATCGAGGGCCTGCCCTCGACGGTCGAATTGCTGCCGCAACAGTGTCCGCTCGTACTGGATAAGCTCCGGGTGCATTCAGCCGGCGACGTCGAATTGCAGGTCATGGCTGACGGGCAGACGCTCGCCACCGCGAACCCGTTGCGGGTCGAGCACGGCGCAGGCCTCAAGCGATACTGGGGCGACCTGCATGGCCAAAGCGGCGAGACGATCGGCTCAGGTACGGCGGAGGCCTATTTCCAGTACGCTCGCGACAAGGCCTTCGTCGACATGGCCGGTCATCAGGGGAACGACTTCCAGATCACCGATGCCTTCTGGGAGAAGCTCAACCGGCTGACCGCGGAATTTGATGAGCCCGGCCGTTTCGTTTGTCTCCCCGGCTACGAATGGTCGGGCAATACCGGAATGGGCGGCGATCGCAACATCTTCTTCCGGCTTGAGGGAAAGCCGATCCGGCGCTCGTCGCACATTCTGGTCGAAGGCCAGACATCGACACAAGCGATTTACACCGCGGACGAGCTCTTCCGTGCACTCCGGGGCGAGGATACGGTCGTGATCGCACACGTGGGGGGCCGCTACGCGGACATCAAGGCCGCTCACGACGGACGCATCGAACGCGCCGTGGAAGTGCATTCCACGTGGGGCACGTTCGAGTGGCTCCTCCACGACGCCTTCGACCAGGGCTACCGTGTCGGAGTGGTCTGTCACAGCGATGATCATAAGGGCCGCCCGGGCGCCACTCGCCCGGGCGCTTCCACGTTCGGAGCGATCGGCGGGCTGACCTGCTATCTGATGCCGGAGCTCACCCGCGAGGCGCTGTTCGAGGCGCTGCGACGCAGACATCATTACGGCACCACGGGCACTCGATTGTTTCTGGACATCCGCGGCGCGTTCGACCAGCCCGTGACGGCGTTCGCGGAGGACCCGCAGATCGCGGATGGCCACCCAATGTTGGTGCGCGAAGCGCTCATGGGCGACATCATTCGGCCCGCGGGCCAACCCATGCATCTTACGGGCGAGGTCATCGGCACCGCGCCAATCGAGCGCGTCGATGTCCTGCACGGGGCTGATATCGCCGAGACGGTACGCCCCTACGGCGCGGCGGATCTGGGGCGACGCATCCGTATTCTATGGCAGGGCGCGGAATATCGCGGCCGTGGCCGCGAGACTCTCTGGCAGGGCAAGCTCACGGTTGCGGGGAACCGCTTCGTGCGGTTTGAACCGGTCAATTTCCTCAATCCCGAACGCCGGGTGCGTGAAGCCGCGCCGAGTCTGGTGCTTGAAATCGACTCCGTCACCACCGGCAACCTTGCCGGCATCGATCTTTGGATGCAGGAGGAACGCTGCGGCATGCTGCGGATCGAAACGAGCATCGTTGCCGGCGAGGTGGACCTCGGCGCGCTTACCGAGCAGACCGTGGATTTCGAGGGCGGCGGGCTCAACCGCCGCATCGGCATCTATCGCCTGCCCGAGCGGGATTGGAGCCGCCACCTCAAATTCGATCACCGCGTCAGCTTCGCGGGTGGAAGCGACGTTCCGGTCTTCGTGAGAGTGACGCAATGCGACGGTCATCAAGCCTGGTCGTCGCCGATTTATCTGATCGATTGACCAATGACCTTGGCATCGATGGGGAGGCCGGCGGCGCTCCCTGCGGGCCATTACGGTGGACGTAGAGAAGCGCGGGTTACCGGAGCCCTCCGGCATGCGGCGTTTTCCTCCGGCAACCCTTATCTAAGCCGCTGACCGCCCCCGGCCTATCCAGATCGCTGCACCCGCAACACGGGGCGGAATAAACTTGGGAACAGCGCGGGGCGAATATTCATTATCGTTCGATGGTCTTAATCGGGCCAGCCGTTGCCGGTCGAACTGTCGATAGAGGAGAACCCACCATGAAATTACCCGTGAAAACGATGGGTGCCGCGCTCGTCGCCGCGAGCGTCTCGTTGGCCAATCCTGCCGAGGCACGCTGGGGATGGGGATGGGGTGGACTTGGCGTCGGTCTGGCGGCCGGCGCTATCGTCGGCGGCGCAATAGCTGCATCCGCCTATCCGCACTACGGGTACGGCTATGGGTACCCCGGTTACTACGGCTATGGCTATCCCCGCTACAGCGTAGCGTACGCTTATCCGAGTTGGGGATATGGGTACTATCCGCGCACGGCGTACTACGGCTACGCCTACGCGCCGGCTTACAGATACGCGTACTACCCGCGTCGCGTGTATCATTCCTATGCTTTCGCGCCCACTTACCACCGATACGGGTACTACCCCCGACGCGCGTATCGTGCTTACGCATTCGCGCCCGGTTGGCGCCACCGTCACTGGCGTTAATGCACGCGTGCAGGCGGGAAGCCCCGCCTGCACGGCTTGCCGCATGCATTGCCTTCCGATTAGCGGCCCGCGTAGGAGATGCGAGGCTTACGCGACGCAGCGGTCGTGAAAAACCTCACGGGTATTAGCCCGATAAGCCATTCGGGCATGCGCCGGACAATACGGCAAGCCATCAACCGGCTTCTTTCCGCAGAAGCCGAAATCTTTTGAAGCCGGATCGCCGCAAGGCCAGCGGCAATGCCACTCCCGCAGCTCGATCAAAGAGCAGCGGGTGATGCTGTCGCTTGGGAGCTCTGCGGGCACAAGGGGTGCCTGGCGCCACCAGGATCGCAACACCCGGCGCCTGCCCACGATGTTTCGGGTCTTTCGGGTTCCAGCCTCCCCCGGCAGATTGCCGGTGGTATTCCTGGTGGTATTCCTGGAGCGTGACAAGCCGAGCCGATTTGCCTTGCCGATGACGGCATTGCGGCTGACTCCAATCTCACGGGCAATCTGGGCGCATGAGAGCCCCGCATCCGTCAGGTGCTTCAGGAGCGTGATGCGCTCCGCAGTCCATGTCGTTTGAGTTCTGCTCACTGTTTTGGCCTCGAATTACTTTGATTGCGGGCGACCTGCCGTGAGGGGTCGGTGTCCCGCCGCAAGAACGGCCGGACGCCGCATTCACGCTTGTGCCGGCCTCAGCCCGATGCTGCCGCATTAGCCCCTCGATCGGTCGGGGGATTGAGGTCGCGGGGAGATGGTCCCGCGATCCGCAACGCTTTCATGATTCGAGTCGCCAAGCAAGGGTTTTAATGCCATTATAATCCAGTTATAATGTGAGGCGTTCAATGGCTCGGCCCGAAAACCGCTCAGAGGCGCGATCCCTGAGTCTGACATTGCCGATTGAGACGTTTAACTACCTGGTTCTGCTCGCCACCCTCGGGAAGCTCGGCCGAACGGAGAACGAGGTGGCGACGCATATCCTCGTGCGCGATGTCTACGCGATGATCGAGCGCGGATTCCACCAGGAGAGAATCCCTCCCGCCGAGGCATGAGATGCGGGGCCACTAAGCTCGGCAGATCGTTCCCGTGCTCTCTCGCCGTACACGCCAACGCGATGACATGCCGGCGTCGGCAGTGAACGCGGGCGCGCTGGTCCTGCTTTTGGCTCCGTAAGAGCGTTGGCGAGGGGGTTCGGGTCCCAAAAAGCTCACTGGACCCCACTGGGCATGACGCGACAGGATGGTCCAAGATGCTTTATCCGATCGATTGACCAACGGCTTTGGCATCGCGGAGGGACCACCATTGCCAGCAGCCGGGTTCACGAACGTCGCCTTCGATGCGAGCGCAGAGGGACCGCTGGCGGGCGTTCGCGCGCTCGACCTCTCCCGGTTGGTTGCCGGCAACATGCTCTCGCTTCAGCTTGCCGATTTCGGCGCTGACGTCATCAAGATCGAGCCATCCTCCGGGGACCCGCTGCGCGACTGGCGCGACAGCGACCGGCAATTGCATTGGAAGACCTACGCTCGCAACAAACGCTCCGTCGTGCTGAATTTGCGGCAGCAGGAGGCGAGAGATGCGCTGCTGCGCCTGGTCAAAACCGCCGACGTCCTCATCGAGAACTACCGCCCCGGCACGCTGGAGGAGATGAAGCTCGGCCCCGATATTCTCCTTGGCGTCAATTCCGATCTGATCATCGTGCGCATCTCCGGGTTCGGGCAAACCGGTCCATACGCATCGCTCCCGGGATTCGGCACGCTGGTGGAAGCGATGAGCGGGTTTGCGGCGCGCACTGGTTTCCCCGACCGCGAGCCGGTGCTCCCGCCGTTTGCGCTTGCGGACATGGTCGCCGGGCTCTATGGCGCATTCGCAACAATGGCTGCCCTGCGCGCTCGCGAGCATCACAAGGCGCGCGGGCAAGTGATAGACTTGTCGCTCCTCGAGGCGATGTTTTCGGTGCTCGGACCGGAGGCGTCGATTTATCGGCTTACGGGCAAGATCAAGGAACGGGCGGGGAGCGGCTCCAATACATCCTCGCCCCGCAACGTTTACCGCTGCCGCGACGGCAGCTATGTCGCCATGTCCGCTTCCACCGAGAGCATGGCCCGGCGCGCGTTCCAGGCTGTCGGCCGCCCCGACATGGTCGAGGATCCCCGCTTTCGCTCCAACAGCGAGCGGCTCAAGCATCGCGCCCTGGTGGACGAGGCGGTCGGGGCCTGGTTCGCAACAAGGACGCGCGAGGATGCGCTGAAGGCGATGCGCCAGGCGGGCGTCACGGTCGGGCCGGTCTATTCCATCGCCGACGCGATCGGCGATCCGCACTTTCGCGAGCGCGAGATCGTCGTCGCTGCCGAGGACGGCGAACTCGGCTGCGTACCGATGCACAACATCGTTCCTCGCCTGTCGCAGAGCCCGGGCCGCTGGCGGCGACCCGCGCCGCTCCTGGGCGAGCACACCGACACGGTCCTTGCCGAGGCCGGCTTCACCCCTGAAGCGATTGCTCGACTGCGCCAGCAAGGAGCGGCGGCGTGATCGCGCGAGACGTCCCCGTCATCCGCTCGCTGCTCTATGTCCCGGCAAGCTCGGAACGCTTCATTGCCAAAGCGCACGAGCGCGGCGCCGACGCGATCATTCTCGATCTCGAGGATTCGGTGGTGGCTGCGGAGAAGACAGCGGCGCGGGCGCGGCTTGCCGCTTCGGTCGCGAGCGTCGGCCAGCGCGGCGCATTGGTTTTCGTGCGCATCAATTCCGAAACGGAGCTTCAGCCGCTCGATGCGCAGGCCGCGTGCCGCGCCGGCGCATTCGGTCTTTTCGTCTCGAAGGCGCGCGATGCGCGCGAGCTGCAAAAGCTCGCGGCCCTGCTCGAAGGAACCGAGGCAGCCGCAGGTCGCAGCCCGATGGTGCTGGTGCCCATGATCGAGGATCCGGCGGCCGTGCTTGATGCCAGGATGATCGCTGCTTCCACGCCTCGCGTGTTTGCCCTCGCCACAGGCGGCGAGGACCTCGCGACCTCGCTGGATGCCGAGCCGACGCCGGAGGTTTTGCGCCTGCCCAAGCTGCTGGTGCACCTGGCGGCAAAGGCCGCGGGCGTGCGCTCGTTCGGCTTGTTGCGCACCGTTGCCGACTACAACGAGGTGAAGACGATCGAAAGAAGCGCGCAAGAGGCGCGCAACTTCGGGTTCGACGGCGCAAGCTGCGTTCATCCGAAGGTCGTGCCGATCCTCAACCGCGCTTTCCTTCCTTCGCCGCAGGCCCTCGATCACGCCCGCCGTCTGATTGCCGCCGCGGAGGAGGCCAAGGCGAGAGGCGAAGGCGCTTTTGCGTTCGAGGACCGCATGGTGGACGAGCCCGTGATCAAGCGCGCCCGCGCCCTGCTCGACCGGACGAGTTTGATCCGATCTTGACGAGCTACGCTTAAAGCGCATATCTCTCCATGCTGTTCGAGTGGGACGAGGCCAAGAGCGGACGTCCCTTTCACGGACGAGGGTTCGGCTTTGACTACGCGGCACGCATCTTCGAGAGCCTGACGCTGGAAGGGCAAGACACTCGTCGCGACTACGGCGAGGTTCGCGTAAAAGCGATCGGCCGTGTGGACAAAGATAGTCTGTTCGTCGTGTACACGGATCGCGCGGACGTTCGTCACATCATTTCGGCGCGGAAGGCCAACAGCAAGGAGCGGAAGCTATGGCACGCGTTCGTCGAACGATGGAGCGCCTCCGTCGAATGAAGTCGCGGGTGAATCGCGCCAAGATCGATTCGACTACAGAAACGGATATTCGCCGTCACATGATCGAGGACGGGCAATACCACACCCGGGACACCGCAGGATTTTTGCCCGTCGTTCCGCCGCGTATGCTGCGCAAGCACCTCGGCATGACGCAAGCGGAGTTCGCCCGCGCCCTGCGAATTCCGCTTGCAACCTTGCGTAACTGGGAGCAGGGCCGAGTGCTTCCCGACCCGGCGGCGCGCTCTCTGCTGATCCTCGTGGCGCGCAATCCGAAGGCCGCCTTGAAGGCGCTGGCGGCATAACATCGCCTCCCCTCCCCCCATTAACCATACTGCCGCGGCGCTACGTTGCGATAGCTGGCAAAAATGTAAATAGAACCAAGTGTTTAGAGTCATATAACCGGCCGTGCCACCGCATTTTTGCGAGGCCTTTTGAACCCCGGCGCGCCCTCGCGCGACCAACAGACGGATCAGGGGGTTCGCCATGAACAAAACATGCCGCTTGGCGGGAGCCGCAGCTCTTGCCGCATTCGTCACCGCGACCGTCTCCATCTCGGAGGCTTCCGCCAACCAATTCAACTTCTTCGGGCCGCTATTCGGCTACGGGCCACCGACCGACAACGGCAACTATGCTCGTGCCGATCTACAACGTCGGGTCGTCGATTACCGCAGCAACGAGGCGCCCGGCACGATCATCATCGATACCGCCAACACCTATCTCTACTTCATTCTGCCCGGGCAACAGGCGATCCGGTATGGCATCGGAGTGGGCCGTGAAGGCTTCACCTGGTCCGGCGTGAAGACGGTCGAGCGCAAGGCCGAGTGGCCCGACTGGACGCCGCCGCCCGAGATGATCGAGCGCTCGCCTTATCTGCCGCGCTTCACCGCCGGCGGCGAAGGCAACCCGCTTGGGGCGCGCGCCATGTATCTCAGCGGCTCGTTCTATCGTATCCACGGCACCAACGCGCCGTGGAGCATCGGCAGCCGCGCGACGTCGGGCTGCATCCGCATGGTCAACGACGACGTGATCGACCTGTACAATCGCGTGAAGGTCGGCACCAAGGTGATCGTGTTGCCCGCGACCGAGCAGCGCACCGCGAGCGGCTTCCGCGGGTTCTTCTGAGACACCCGCCATCCGATCCTGAAAAACGGGCGAGGCAAATGCCTCGCCCGTAGAGTTTAGGCTTATCTAAAGCGGTTCATGCAGGGGCGGGTTTAAAACCCGCCCCTGCGCACATGTCCGGAACGCTCACCCGCGCGGGAGCGCGTGTGACCATTTCGCCCGGATTTCGGCGTCGAGCTCCTTGCTCGAGCGCGCTACGACGGGGAAGGTGTCGCGGCGCGACCAAGGCCTGCAGGCATCGATGACGATGCGGGCATTGCGCGGGTCGTTGCTGGCATAGGCTATGGGGTCGAGCACCGTGCTCCAGCAGCCGCGCAAGATCTCGATGTCCTCGCGCGGCTCCATGCGGGTGCACATCGCCCAGACCACCTGATCCATGTCGGCGGGATCGATGTCATCGTCGACCACCACAACCACGCGATTGGCATAGGCGCCGGCGTGGCACTGCGAGGCGATCAGGCCCGCCTGCTTGGAATGGCCGCCGTAGAGCTGCCTGATCGAGACCGTCAGCCACAACCGGCTGCCTCCCGCCGGATGCGCCCATACGCCCTTTACCTCCGGAATGCCCGCAGCTTCCAGCTGATTCCACACGGCACCGGAGCGATATGTCCCGCGGTAGAATGAATCGTCGTCGGGCGGCACCCCCGGGATTGCGCCGAGCAGGATGGGCTCGCTTCGGTGCATGAACGTCTCGATCCGAATCGCAGGCTCCTTCTTCTTGCCGCCCGCGTAATACCCGGTCCATTCGCCAAGCGGCCCTTCATCGATGAGATCATCGGGATGGATGAAACCCTCGAAGGCGATCTCCGCCTGCGCCGGGATGGGCAGCCCGGTTGCCGGCCCTTTGATCACCTCTACCGGCTCGCCGACCAGGCCTCCGGCCACATCGTATTCATTCTTGCCGTAGGGGATTTCCAGTCCTCCCACCATGAACAGCGCCGGGTGCATTCCCGCCACGACGGCGATCGGGCACGGCTTGCCGAGCTCGTGATAGCGGCGCTTGATCAGATCGCCGTGCTTGCCTTTCGAGCACATGACGCTGGCGATGTTCGGAGCGTGCGACTGCACGCGGTAGGCACCGTAATTGATCCAGCCGGTATCCGGATCCTGCATGATCACCATGCAGCCGGTACCGATGTAGTAGCCGCCGTCGTGCTCGTGCCAGCGCGGGGTCGGGATTGTCTGAATGTTTATGTCCTTGCCGGAATAAACGTTCTCCAGCAGCGGGCCCGAGCTGACCGCCGCCGGAGGAATGCTGCGCGCCTCCTTCATGTATCTGCGCCAGAATGAGACCAGCTCGACCGCCGAGCCGTCAATCGGCAAGCCAAGCGTCAAGTTGATCCGCCGCACCGAGGTGAGGATATTGGCGAGAATGCGGTGCCCGCGCGGGAAGCCGGGAATCTCGTCGAACAGAACTGCCCGATTTCCCATTTTTCGCATGTGAATATCGACGATCCCGCCGATCTCGCGCTCCCGTTCGGCGCCCCTGACCTCCTGAACTTCGCCGGCCGCGTGCAAGGCTTCGAGCCAGGCGCGCAGGTCCTGTCTGGACTTCCGCCCCTGACGCGCTTCCATCGCCTTTGCGCTGCGTTTTGCAGGTCTCACATCGGCGGCTGTTTGCATGGCGATTTCCCGTTCAAGATATCTCGAAGCCGCTGCGGGGTGATCGGCAGCCGCGTTACCGCCCCCGGCACGCCGATCGCCTCGTCGATGGCCGAGGCGATTGCCGCTCCAGCGCCGGTAATCCCGCTCTCGCCCGCTCCCTTGATGCCGAGCGGATTGAGCGGGCTGGTATAGTCCTCGCGCAATATGACGTCGACCGGGGGCGCCTCCCGCACTGTCGGCAGGAGATAATCGGCGAATGTCGTGGCCAGGGGATCGCCCCGCTCATTGAAGGTGAATTCCTCCAGCAAGGCGCCGCCAAGGCCCTGCACCAAGCCGCCGACGATCTGCCCTTCCACGAGCGCAGGATTGATGGCGCGGCCGATGTCGTAGGCAATCACGTAACGCTCGACCTGCGCCCCGCCGGTATCGCGGTCGACCTTCACCACCGCGAAATGAATCCCATAGGGGTAGACCTGGTGGGGGGTGCGAAACCAGCCCTCTGCCGAAAGCCCGGGCTCGCGGTCGCCCAACGTCTTCGACGTCGGCGCGAGATGTCCGGCAATCTCCGCCAGCGTGATCGAAGGGCCGGCTGGCGTGTCCTTGCGCAGGACCTTGCCGTCGATGATCTCGAGCGCATCCGTCGGCGCCTGCATCAGCTCGGCTGCCATGTCGAGCGCCTTCGCCCGCACTTTCAGTGCCCCATTGTGGGTCGCCGACGCGGTCATGACCGTCGCGCGGGAGGCATGGGCGCCGATACCATAGACGATACGGTCGGTCTGGCCGTGGGTGACGCGCACTTTGCGATAATCAACGCCGAGCCCGTCGGCACAGACTTGCGCCATCACCGTCTCGAAGCCTTGGCCGAGCGAAGCGCCGCCGGTGATGAGCTCCACCATTCCCGCCTCATCGACCTCGATGCGCACGCCGTCGGCGGGGCCGAGCCCGCTCTTTTCCACAAACATTGCGAAGCCCGCGCCTACCGCCTCACCCGCCGTACGGCGGCGCGCGAGATCGGTCTCGAGCTTCGGCCAGTCCAGCACCTCCAGGAGCTTGTCGAGCAGCCCGGCATAGTCGCCGGTATCATGCTCGATCTCCTCGCCCAGAGCCTCGAGCGGCCGGTGATACGGCATCTCATCCACCGCAATCGCATTGCGCCTGCGCACGTCGTTGGGATCCATGCCCAGCCTGCTGGCGATCGCGTCGATCACCCGCTCGCGCACGAAGGTCGTCTCGTACCGGCCAGGCGCACGGTAGGTTGCCGCCGGCGTCTTGTTGGTCAGGCGGAAATGCCCGGTCGCCCGATAGGCCGGCACCCGGTAAGGCCCGGGCAGGATGGCCGCGGTCATGTGCGGCACGCGCGCCGCATGCGTGCGCAGATAGGCGCCCTGGTCGTGGAAATAGCGATCGTCGATCGCGAGGATGCGCCCCTCGCTGTCCACTGCTGCGCGAACGTGATGGATCTGCTGCCGCGAGTGATTGGCGGCGATGAGATGCTCGCGCCGGTCCTCGATCCATTTCACCGGCCGGCCAAGGCGCATGGCGGCGACGCAGATAAGAACATCCTCGGGATAAAGCTCGCCGCGAATGCCGAACCCGCCTCCCACATGCGACTCGTGCACATGAATCGAGGAAGGCGGCAGGCCAAGCATCCGGGACAGGAGCTCGCGGTTGCGGTGCGGAACCTTCGCCGCACCGTGCAACTCCAGAATCGCGCGTGAGGCATCGTAGCGCCCGATGCCGCCGCGCGATTCCAGAGGCACGCCGGAGTGACGGCCGATTGCAAGGGCGAGCTCTACCACCAGCGGAGCGGATCGCAGCACCCCATCCACGTCGCCATAGCCCTGACGGAACACGGCGACTTCGGTATTCCGACCGGCCGAGAACTCGCCCGGCTCCGCCTCCGCGGCGAGAAGCACGGGCAGCTCCTCGACATCGACACTGACAAGCTCCGCCGCATCCTCGGCGGTGTAGGGATCGTGCGCGAACACGGCCGCGACCGGCTCACCGACGTAGCGCACCCGGTCGGTGGCGAGCACCGGCTGTCGGTACGGCTCGAAAGCCGGGATGCGGCCCTCGCGGAAGTCGATCGGCGGCACCTCGGCAATATCGGCCGCAGTCCACACCGCAACCACGCCCGGGACGGCGCGTGCGGCAGTAACGTCGATCGCGACCATCTTGCCGTGCGCGCAGCTCGAGCGGGCGACCCGCATATGCAACTGATGCGGAAAGGAAATGTCCGCGGCGAACCGCCCGCATCCCCTGACCAGCGGCGGATCCTCGAGGCGGAGCACCGACTGGCCGATCCATTTGGCGCCGGCCGTCATTCCTGCCGCTCGGCCATGCGCATGCGCATCACGGCGCGGCGCGCTCCAAGGCGCGGCGTGTTATGGTGCGCGAGAGGTCGCGGCGATATTCGGCACCGGTGATGATGTCGTCCAGCGGATCGACGGCTCTCGCCACCGCGTCGGCAGCCGCCTCGAAAGCGGCACGGCCGGGCACCTGCCCGGCAAGCGCCTTTTCCGCTTGCGGGATGCGACGAGGATGCGGCTCCACGCTCCCGATCGCTACGCGCGGCTCGAGCATCCGCCCATCCTCGATGCGGTAGGTTGCAACTGCCATGGCCAGCGCAAAGTCGCCGGCGCGTCGATTGAACTCGTAGAAGCCGCAATGGGTGTCCGCCGGGACAAGTGGCAGGCGCACTTCCGTGAGCAGCTCATCCTCCTTGAGTGCCGTGGTCATGATGCCCTGAAAAAATTCGCGCGCCGGAATTACGCGCGTGCCGGCCGTGCTGCGTGCCACCATCTCTCCGTCCAGCGCCGCGACTACCAGGCACCATTCGGATGCCGGATCGGCATGGGCAACGCTGCCGCAGAATGTCCCCCGGGTGCGGATGGGATAATGCGCGATGTGGCGCACCACGGTCGCAAGCAGGCGGCCGAGGGGCCCGTCGACCACCGGCTTGTGGAAGGCGGCGTGACGAACACAGGCGCCGATGCACAGTTTGCCGCTCTCGACGGCGAGACGTTTGAGCGCTTCCACCCCGTTGATATCGACGAGGTGCGCGGGGCGGGCGAGCCGGAACGCCATGATGGGGACGAGACTCTGGCCTCCGGCAAGAACGCGCCCGTCCTCCGCCGCGACCTCCGCCAGGGTTTCGACCGCCTCCTCGATGGTTTTGGGTGCGTGATAGCGAAAGGCGGCGGGCTTCATTGTTCCTCGGCAGCACCGGTAGCGTTCGCCATGCTGGATCTGCGAGGCTGCCGTCTTTTGATGATGCACAGCGATTGGTGTATGTAAAGAAGCCACCCCCCACAGCGCTGATCGAGATGAAACCCCCGCCCTTCAGCTACCACGACCCCCGCACCGTCCCTGACACCATCGAGCTGCTGAACCGGCTGGAGAATGCCAAGCTGCTCGCCGGCGGACAGTCGCTGATGCCCATGCTCAACATGCGCTTCGTGCTGCCCGACCACATCATCGATATCAATCGTGTCGAGGGACTCTCCTACATCCGTGCCGACAATGGTGCGCTCGAGATCGGCGCCATGACGCGGCAGCGCGATCTGGAGTTTTCCGATGTGGTACGCGCCCAATTTCCGATCATGCACGAGGCGCTGTTGCAGGTCGGACATCGCCAAACTCGCAACCGCGGAACCATCGGCGGCTCGCTCTGCCATCTCGATCCGGCGGCAGAGCTCGTTTCGCTGGCGACCGGCTACGATGCGACCGTGACCGTCGCCGGGGCGAACGGTCAACGCGAAATACCGTTTGCCGAGTTCCCCGTAGCGTACATGACCCCGGCGATCGAGCCCAACGAGGTCGTCACCGCCGTTCGTTTCCCCCGCTGGGCACCCGGTCACGCCTACGCCTTCATCGAGTTCTCGCGCCGGCACGGCGACTTCGCCATTACCTCGGCGGCCGTTCTGCTGGAGACCGATGGGCGAGGCAAGATCGCCCGGGCGTCGGTCACCATCGGCGGGATGGGCACGGCGCCCAGCCGCGCCCGGGAGGTGGAGCAGGCGATCACCGGACAGACGCCGGGCGCCGAGCTTTTCCGCGACGCCTGCGAGAGCTGCCGCAAGCTCGAAGCGATCGATGACATCCACGCCCCGGCAAGCTATCGCCAGCATCTCGCCGCCGTCCTGTCCCGGCGCGCATTGGAAAAGGCACATGCGCGCCTGACACAAGCGCGCGAGGGGCAGCCCAATTAGGAGAGAGCATGGGTGAGAAGCGCAGGATCGCGCTGACCGTCAACGGCAAGCGCTATGAGGAAGAAGTCGAGGTACGCTGGACGCTTGCGGATTTCATACGCCACCAGCTCGGGCTCACCGGGACACACCTCGGCTGCGAGCATGGCGTATGCGGCGCCTGCACCATTCTCCTCGACGGACGCTCGGCACGATCCTGCCTCATGTTGGCGGTGCAAGCCGACGGCCATGACCTCCTCACCATTGAAGGGATTGCGCCGTCGCCGGACGAGCTGCACCCCTTGCAACAAGCCTTTCACGAGCACCATGGCTTGCAATGCGGGTTCTGCACTCCCGGCATTCTTACGACGCTGCTCGAATTCCTGCGCGACAACCCGGACCCGACAGAACAGGAAGTGCGGATTGCCATTTCCGGCAATCTCTGCCGTTGCACCGGCTATCAGAACATCGTCACGGCAACGCTTGCGGCGGCGAAGAAGCTGCAGGCCGGGACGGCTCCAGGCTCGTAAGCCGGAACAAACGTACAGAGACTGCGAATGCCGATAGCGAAGCCGGATGTTGTCGTCGTGGGCGGCGGAAACGCAGCGTTTTGCGCCGCGCTGGCGGCACAGGAGCAGGGGGCGTCGGTCGTCATGCTGGAAGCCGCCCCGGAGGATGAGGCCGGCGGCAACAGCCGGTTCACCGCGGGCTCGGTGCGCGTCGTCTACAACGGCGTCGAGGACATCAAGGCCTTGGTGCCTGATCTCACCGAGCAGGAGATCGCCACCACGGATTTCGGCACCTATACCGCCGAGCAGTTCTTCGACGACATGGCGCGGGTCACCCAGAACCGCGCGGATCCGGACCTCGTCGAGCTTCTCGTCACCAGGAGCTTCGACACCTTCTGCTGGCTGCGCGAGAAGGGCATCCGCTTCATTCCGATCTATGGGCGTCAAGCGTTCAAGATCGAAGGCAAGTTCAAGTTCTGGGGCGGGCTTACCGTCGAGGCCGTCGGCGGCGGGCCCGGCCTCATCAAGATGCTGACCGAGGCTGCAGCCAAGCGCGGCATCGAGATTCGGTATCAGACCCGCGCGCTCAAGCTCCTGTCCGACGGAGTGCGGGTGGAAGGCGTGCGCATCCGCTGCGACGGCGCCGAAAGCGATCTGCCCAGCAAGTCGGTTGTGCTGGCTTGCGGCGGCTTCGAATCCAATTCGGAATGGCGCACGCGCTATCTCGGCCCGGGATGGGATCTGGCCAAGGTCCGGGGTACCCGATTCAATACCGGCGACGGCATCCGCATGGCCATGGACATCGGCGCGAGCCCGTGCGGCAACTGGTCGGGCTGCCACGCCGTGCAATGGGAAATGAATGCGCCCGAATTCGGCGATCTCGCCGTCGGCGACCAGTTCCAGAAGCACTCCTACCCGTTCGCAATCCTGGTGAATGCGAACGGCAAGCGCTTTGTCGACGAGGGCGCCGATTTCCGCAACTACACCTATGCCAAGTACGGCCGGGTGGTGCTGGAGCAGCCCGGGCAGCTCGCGTGGCAGATCTTCGATCAGAAGACCAAGCACCTCCAGCGCGACGAATACAAAATAAGGCAGATCACCAAAGTCGTGGCCGACAAGATCGAGGATTTCGCGCATAAGCTCGAAGGCGTGAACCCGCAGCAATTCCTCGCGACCATCGCCGAATACAACAAGGCGGTGCGCACCGATGTCCCGTTCAATCCCAACGTCAAGGATGGCCGGCGCACCGAGGGTCTCGCCGTCAACAAGAGCAACTGGGCAAACACCATCGATCAGCCGCCGTTCGAAGGCTACGCAGTGACATGCGGGCTCACCTTCACGTTCGGCGGCCTGCGCATCACCAACGATGCCGAGGTGCTCAACACGGACTACCAGCCCATCCGCGGTCTCTATGCCGCCGGCGAGCTGGTCGGGGGCCTGTTTTATTTCAATTATCCCGGGGGCTCGGGGCTCACTTCGGGAGCGGTTTTCGGCCGCATCGCGGGGAGCTCCGCCGCGCGCGCCGGCAAGAACTGAGCGCAGACCATGAGCATGTCCGCCGTCGCCAAGCCATTCTCGCGCCCCACCGTTCCGCTCAACCGCTTGACCGCGACCGAGATCGCGCGGGCCGTCGCGAGCGGTGAGGTGAGCTGCGAGGCAGTCGTGCGCGATTGCCTCGCACGCATCGATGCGCGCGAGAGCGAGGTCCACGCCTGGGCCAGCATCGAGCCTGAGCTCGCGCTCGCCCAGGCTCGGGCGCTTGACCGCGCCGGCGCGCAAGCCAGCAACCTGCCGCTTGCCGGCGTGCCGATCGGGGTAAAGGACATCATCGATACGGCCGATCTGCCGACAGAAATGGGCTCGCCCATCTATCGCGGCCACCGGCCACCCGCGGATGCCGCCTGCGTCGCGCTCGTGCGCGCTGCCGGCGCAGTGGTCCTGGGGAAGGCAGTGACGTGCGAGTTCGCCGGGATGACGCCGGGCCCCACGGCGAACCCGCACAATTCCGCCCATACGCCCGGAGGCTCATCGAGTGGATCCGGCGCAGGTGTTGCCGACTTGATGGTGCCGGTCGCGTTCGGCACGCAGACCGGAGGCTCGGTGCTGCGCCCCGCATCCTATTGCGGCGTGTTCGGCTTCAAGCCCAGCTTCGGCGCCTTCAACCGAAAGGGCGTCTATCCCGCAGCGGAAAGCCTGGACACGATCGGGCTCATCGCGCGTTCGCTCGAGGACATCGCGCTCATGAGCGCCGTGCTCGAGATGCGTGCGCCTTCGCCCCTGCAGGCGCCGGAGCGGTCTCCGCGCATCGGGCTGTGCCGCACCCCATTGTGGGCAACGGCGTGGCCGGAAACGGTAGCAGCCGTCGAGGATGCGGCCGAGAGGCTCGCCAAGGCCGGGGCGCAACTAACAGCTGTAACTCTGCCTGAGCAGTTCTCCGGACTGCGCAACGCTGCGCGGGAGACCATCAACAATTACGAGCGGGCGGCGGCGATGGCGCACGAATGGACCCATCACCGCGAGCACATCAGCGAGCGCCTGCGCAGGCGCATCGAGCTCGGACGCGCCATGCCGCACGCGGAGTACGTCGCGGCCTTGCGCCTGGGCGAATCCTGCCGCGCGCAACTGACGTCCATTTTCGAGGATGTCGACATATTGCTCGCGCCTTGCGTCAACGGCGAGGCCCCGCGGGGGCTCGGCGAGACAGGCGATCCCGGGTTCCAGACGATCTGGACCGTCCTCTACACGCCGGCGCTGTGCATGCCGACCCACCGCGGACCGAATGGCCTTCCCGTGGGCATTCAGCTCGTTGCCAACCGGCAGGACGACCGCAAGCTCCTCGCCTGCGCCCAGTGGGTGTGGCAGCGGCTGGGGACGGACAAACCGGTGGGGTGCGCGGCGTAAAGCTACGCACGATAGCTGTGGTCGGGGTTCGCGGAAGGGTTGGCACCGCGCTCCAGCGCAGCTAGACCGGGCGCGTTGCGTAGAATCACCCTTCCCTGTCATCGCCCGCCGCGCCCGCGACGAGAGTCGATCCATTCGGGCGCACGCGGACGAAGATCGCGACTGAGCCGTTCAGTGGCTCCGAGCTCGACAACGCCGACGCTGAAAACCGCGCATGACCAAACACGACCGGCTAATGCTCTGGCGCAGCTACGAGGGTCTGCTGCCGTACCAGAAAACGGCCATGCGCCTTCTCGCCCTGATCGGCGATCAGGTTCCGCGAGGCACCTTCGTGCAGGCACTCGCCGCCGCGCGCACGCGGGCGCCGGATGGAAAAGGATGGAGCAACCGCAGCGCTGAGGCGCTGTTGCAAGAGCTACGTGCGCAGGGATTGCTGGAGAGGGATCTTAGTTGTGTCGCCTCGCTGCGTCACCAGATCGCGGTCGACGCCGCCGAAGGAGAGCAGGCCGCCATTCTTGCAAGTGCTCTGGCCCGAGCGCTTCCGCGCAGCGACTATGAGAAACCGAACGTTTCCCTATGTCTCTATCACCACTATCCCCTCGCCAGGGATCGCGACCTCCTCCGCAGCATTCACCTGGCGGTTTACACGAACGATGCTGCGGAGTTTGCTCGCCTGCGTCAAATCTATGATCGGCATGAGGTGGAGAGCGGCGAGGCCATCCTTCCGCTGCATTTCGCCGAGCTGCCGGCCGACATCGCCTGGCTTGAACGGCGCGCTCCAGCCATCCGCGAAAGCGTCATCACCGGTTTCGTCACCGCGCTCGTCGAAACCGGTACGATCAAGGCAGACGCCGCCGCTGCCGTCGACTATTTCACCGGATCCGGGGGCACGCCTTCACCTGCGCTCAACGACGCGCTGCTGTGGCGAGATGTGCTCGCAGGGAAATTCGAGTCGGCGCGTGCACGCATTGCAGCGCTTCCGTCCGAAGACAGCATTGCACGGACCACGCGCTCGGCCATTGTTCATTTCCTCACTGGCCACAATTCCGAGGCTATCGCCGGATTTGGCGAGAGCCTCAAGCAGCTGCGGAAGCTTACGAGCAGACGAAAATGCGTGCTCTATGGTCTGGCCGGTGTGTTCCACATCCTGGCGCTGTTGCGGGAGCACGACCCCAAGCTTCACAGCGAGGTGCGCAACCTGCTCGATACCGCGCGATCGGGCGGGCAACTCTTATGGATGGAGCAAGTCTTGCGCGCCCTGCTCGAGGTGGCTTGCGGGCATGAGGAGAAGGCGGAGCAGGCGATCGCGCAATTCCGACATGCGCGAACAGACAATCCGATCGGAGCTGCGCTGATCTCGCTCGCCCGTCTTCATGTCGACGGTGACGCGGCAGCCGCCAACATCGCGGCCGATGAGGCGGCATTCGAGCGGGTGGCAGCGTATCTGCCCGTGATTGGCCGCATCCATGCGGAGATTCTCGCGAGGTTGTCTCCGCAACAGGAGCACTGGCGCACGGTGCTGAGCAAAATGGGCCCGGAAGGCGTCATAGCCTTCACCGACATCGTCGGTCTCAAGCCGAAGTGGGAACGCGCATTCGAGCGTCTGACTGGGTTCCTGGCGCCAAAGGCAACGGCCTCCGCCGCTGCGCCGGGAGCAGAGCTGCGCAAGCGACTCATTTTCGTGCTTGATCCGCGAACCTGCGAGATTCAAGCGCTGGAGCAGGCGAACAAAGGCAGCGGCTGGACCAGCGGCCGGCCCGTGGCGTTGAAGCGGTTAAGCGAGCAGGATTCCAAGCTCGATTATCTGACGCCGGCGGACAGGCGCGTGCTTCCGACCATCCGCAAGCAGGCGGGATGGTATGGTCCCGTTGAGTACGCGTTCGACGAGTACAAGTCGGTGCTCGCGCTAATCGGGCATCCCCATGTCTTCGACGCGCGCGAGCGCGGCAGGCGTGTCGAGCTCATCGCCCATCCCGCTGAGCTCGTCGTCTCCGAGACCCCGCAGGGATATGTTTTCAGGATCTCCCACTCCAGCGCCGAGCCCACGGTGTTCATCGAGGAGGAAACGGTAACGCGCTGGCGGGTCATCGAGGTATCGAAGAAGCTCGTCGAGCTGCAGGGCACGCTTGGAAACCATGGCCTCGTCGTCCCGGCGCACATGCGCGACCGCGTGATCTCGCTGCTGGGCGCCGACAATCCAATATTGCCGATTCGCTCGGAGCTCGCCGGCATCGAAGTTCCCGCGGTTGAGGGGATCGCCGCGCCGGTGTTGCGGCTGCGGCGAGCGGATGACGTGTTGAGCGTGTCGCTGCTGGTGCGCCCACTCGGTCCCGAAGGTCCGTCTTACCTGCCTGGTCGTGGCGGACGGTCCGTGCTCGCCATAGTCAACGGCGCCCGTCAGCGCGGCAATCGCGATCTTGCCGCAGAGATTGCCGCGGCGGAACAGCTCATTGCGGCCTGCCAAACGCTTCAGCCCTGGAGCGCCGCCCCGTACGAATGGCACATCGAGAGCCTGGAGGCTTCACTCGCCTTTCTCGAGGAGCTGCAATCTGCGTCTTTGCCGGTGAGCTTCGAATGGCCGGACGGGGAGCCGCTCAAGGTAAGCGCTGCGATCAGCACCAAGCGCCTTTCCCTCAGAGTCGCCAGCCAGCGCGATTGGTTCGAGATCAGCGGCCGCATCGCGGTGGACGAAGATCTCGTGATCGACATGCAGGACGTGCTCTCGCGGCTCGAGAGGGCGCACGGTCGATTCGTGCCGCTGGACGGCGGGCGCTTCCTCACGCTCACCGCCGACCTCAAGCGGCAGCTCCAACAGCTTGATGCGGTCTCCAATGCGACGGGCCATGGACGCCGGCTGCGTGGACCGGGCGCAATGGCGGTTGAAGAGCTCATTGCAGACGCCGGCGAGGTTACAGCGGATTCGCGTTGGCACGAGCTGGTTTCGAACATCCGCGCAGCCGGCGCCCACCGGCCGGTCGTGCCGTCGAATCTGCAGGCGGAGTTGCGCGATTATCAGCGGGAAGGCTTCGTTTGGCTCTCCCGCCTGGCCAAGCTCGAAATGGGCGCGTGCCTTGCCGACGACATGGGCCTCGGCAAGACCGTGCAAGCGATCGCGCTGCTGCTGGAGCAGGCCGATCGTGGCGCGAGCCTGGTCATCGCGCCGACGTCGGTCTGTCACAACTGGGAAAACGAGCTTGCACGTTTTGCGCCCACCCTTGCGGTCCACCGGCTCGGCGCCGCAGCAGACCGCCGCACCTGTGTCGAGGCGCTTGGCCCCGGCGGGGTGTTGATAGCGAGCTATGGTCTGCTGCATCAGGACGAGACACTGCTCGCGTCGCGCCCATGGAACGTAATTGTCTTCGATGAAGCCCAGAACCTGAAGAACGTCGACACCAAACGCGCGCAAGCGAGCCAGAAGCTCGAAGGCCGCGTGCGCCTGGCGCTCAGCGGCACGCCGATCGAGAACTATCTCGACGAGCTGTGGAGCCTGTTCAACACCATCAATCCCGGACTCCTGGGCTCGCGCGAGCGCTTTGCACGACGCTTCGCCGGCCCGATCGAGCGCGGCGATGCAAGCGCGCGCAATGCGCTCCGCACCCTGATCCGGCCGTTCATTCTGCGTCGAGCGAAGAGCGCGGTGCTCACCGAGTTGCCGCCGCGAACCGAGCTGAAGATCGAGGTTACGCAGGGCGAGGAGGAACGCGCGTTCTATGAGGCGCTGCGCCGACGGGCGCTTGCTACTCTTGCCGCGCTCGACGGGCCCGCGGGGCAGCGCAAAATCCATATCCTTGCCGAGATCACGCGGTTACGCCGCGCCTGCTGTCATCCCGGACTCATCGATCCCCGCAGCACCATCGAGAGCGCCAAACTGCGCGCGTTTCTGGAGCTCGTCGACGAATTGCTGCGCAACCGTCACAAGGCGCTGGTGTTCAGTCAGTTCATTGGCCATCTTGAAAAAATCCGCGAGGCGCTCGATGCCCGGGGCGTGCGGTACCACTACCTCGACGGCGCCGTACCGGCGCAGCAACGCGCAACACGCGTTGCTGCATTTCAGGCCAGCGAGGGCAACCTCTTCCTCATCAGCCTGAAGGCGGGCGGAACCGGCCTAAATCTCACGGCGGCGGACTTTGTCATCCATCTCGACCCATGGTGGAACCCGGCAGTCGAGGATCAGGCGTCCGACCGGGCCCACCGTATCGGCCAGAATCGGCCAGTCACCATCTACCGGCTTGTCGTGGCAGACAGCATCGAGGAGCGCATTCTCGATCTGCACCGTCACAAGCGCGACCTTGCCGCCGACCTGCTCGCGGGCGCCGAGACGAGCGCACGCCTCAGCGAGGACGAGCTGCTCGAGCTGATCCGGCAGTGAGTCGGCGCCGTACTGGACTCGAAGAATGCCCTGCACTAGAGCGTGCTGAAAACCGCTCTGGATCAAGGTCAGGGGCTGAATGGAGTTCGACAATTCATTCGAGGTGCCGCTGCCTCCCCCGGAGGCCTGGAAGGTGCTGCTCGATATAAAGGGCATCGCGCCTTGCATGCCGGGCGCGGAATTGACCGAGGTGGTCGGCGCGGACACCTATAAAGGCAAGATCAACGTGCGGCTCGGCCCCGTCGCCCTGACCTTTGCCGGACTGGTCAAGTTCGACGAGATCGACGAGTCCCAACATACTGCCCGCGTCTCCGCCCAGGGCACCGATGCCAAAGGCCGCGGCGGGGCGAACGCGACGTCCGTCTTTCGTATCGAGCCGGCCGGCAACGGCTCCAAGGTGCTGGTGCATACCAACCTGAGCCTCTCGGGCGCGGTTGCGCAATATGGAAGGGGCGTCGGCATCATCCAGGCCACGTCCGCGCAACTGATGAATCAGTTCGCCAAGGCGCTGCGGGAGAAGCTCACCCACGAGCAAGCGGCGCCGTCAGCCGCTGTAGTCCCACCCGCGGCACAGGTTCCGGGCGCGTCGCAATCGGCGCCGCCTCAAGCCACGCCCACGGCGGCCGCTGCCACGCCGCCTCCGGCCGCAAAGCCGATCGGAGGGTTTTCCCTCATCGCGCGGGTCGTCTGGAATTGGCTCGTCGGGTTGCTCCAGCGCCGTTGACGGTGACATTCGGAACCACTTGCACCCAGCGCGGAGACTCTCTCTGGGCGTTTCTTCCTGACTTGCCCCCGGGGAAGCCGTGCCTCAGGCCGCCTCGTCGGCCGCCTTCAAGGTGGGGATTTTCTTGAGCTCGACCGAGAGCCGCTTCCCCTCGGTAGCCAAGTCATAGGTGCGCTGCAGGTTGAGCCAGATGTCGGCCCCGTTGCCGCAGAGCTTGCCCAGCCGCAACGCCATTGCTGGCGTGACCGGCGCGCGCTCCTTGATGATCTCATAGAGCATCTGCCGTGAGACCCCAAGCAGCGAGGCAATCTCCTTCTTCTGCCGGCCGAGCGCCGGCAGCACTACCTCGCGCAGCAACTCGCCTGGATGCATGGGCCTGAGCCCGCGCAGCATCGGATTGGCGTTCATCGGTGATAATCCTCCAGATCAACGTTGATGGCATCCTCGCCTTCCCAGCCCATACCTGCGGTTGGGGAAGTTTCATTTTGAACCTCACTCACATCACTCGATCACCTCGTCGGCGAGCAATTGAATCGAGTTAGGCACCTGAATGCCGAGTGCCCTTGCAGTTTGCAGGTTGATGACGAACTCGAACTTGCTGGACTGCAAAACCGGCAAGTCGGCAGGCTTCGCGCCCCTGAGGATTCGACCGGTGTAGATGCCGACCTGATGCCACGTGTCCAAATCATCGCTCCCATAACTCATCAGCCCTCCGACCTCGGGAAATTCACGAAGGGAATAGATCGCGGGAATCCCATAGCGCGTCGCGAGTGTCGCAATTTGCACGCGCCGGCTGATGAAGAAGGCCTCACCGGTGACATAGAGGGCGTCGGCCGGGTCGCGCCCAAGGCTGGCGAAGGCGGCCTCAATTTCGCGGCTGGTGCTGGCGTTGAGCACTCGAATTTGCAGTCCGAGCGCGCGTGCCGATTCCGGTATGTCTCGCAGCGTGGCTTCGGCGATCGGAGCATTCGCGGGATTGACCAGGACGACAATACGAAGTGCCTTGGGCAGCAGATCATGCAGGAGGCCAATCCGCTTGGTCACAACCTCAGTGTTGAAGTTATTGACGCCGGTCGCATTGCCGCCCGGCCGGGCAAGGCTGGCGACCAGTCCCAACCTGACCGGGTCGTCGCCGACGCCGAAGACGATCGGGATCGTCGAGGTCGCAGCTTTGGCCGCCTGGGCACCGGCGCGAAAGGCCGGCGTGGCGATCACGTCCACGCGACGACCCACTAGATCAGCCATGACCTCCGGAAGGCGATCGAATTGGCCTTGTAGCCAGTGGTACTGGACCATCACGTTTTGGCCTTCGACGTAGCCGGTTTCGTCGAGGCCTTTGCGGAACGCAGCGACACTGCGTACGGCGTCCTGGGCCGACCGGGCATTGATGAGGCCGACTATCGGCGCTGGCTGCTGCGCGCGCGCGGCGAGCGGCCACGCGGCTGTGCCGCCAAGTAGTGTGATGAACTTGCGTCGTTTCATTGGGCACCTCGTCGACCGGCCAGTAGGTCCTGAAACGAGGTGGGCGCGGTCGGCGCGTCCGACCGAAAGGATAGCACACCGTCGCACGGCAGGAGAGTGTGCTGCGGCGCGGTAAATTAATTCGCCCTATAGCCGCAATGGGTCATAAACGGCGCACCCGATCAGTCCCGAGCCCCGAGCTTATGTCCGCACTACCCCCGAAAGCTGTGCTCCTCCTCTACAACTTAAGGAGGATGATTATGCAAGATGACACCTCGACCCCCCACCGAAACTCACGCCACCGAAACAACGTCATGCCCGGATGCCTCAAGAGCTGTGACGCTGCACCGAAAATTCTCTTGAGGAGGGGGGCCACGTCACGCTGCTTGGAAGAACTCTCTCAGAGCTCAGCGCACGCGCGGGCGAGACAGGCGCTTATATCGTCTCGCGTTACACCTGGGTAACCGGAACCTCCTGGCTGCGCCGGAGCATCTGCCGGTCGTGCTCAATCATGCGCGACTCATACCCTGGGTTTGGGGGTCGGAAACCACCGCACGGTTGATCGGTTAGCCCCGTGATGGGCGCTCGCCGGCGAGGAATTGACCGAGGTGGTCAGGACCGACACCCACAAGGGCAACGTGCGCAAGCCCGGCTTTGAGCGTGCCTGCTGATCGTGGCCCAGCACGATCAATTGAAGGGTTCAGCGTCCTCGCCAAGGCCGTCTGGAGCTGGTTCATCGGGTTGCTCGACACTGATTCAGGGTGGTCAGCCGTGCAAACGCGGATGCTCTTTCTCGTTCATTGGATGCAATCCGCGAAACAGCCACCGGAGGAGAAGCACTGCCAGCCACAGGAACAGGATGACGAGTGCCACCGCGGCGACCGGTGCAGCCAGCGTGAGAACCGAGACCAGGAGGGCGCCTCCGAGCTCCGCGGTTGCCAGCACCAGATTGCCGATCCCGCCAGTGAAGATGGTTGATTGCGCCCTGAGCATTGCGGTCACGCCTTGCGTGAGGCCGGCAACCCCTCCGCCGGCGATCACAGCCGCCGTCCATTTCACCATTGGCGGAACGTCGGTCATGACTGCCGCAGAGACGACCGTTCCGGCCACGAATGCGGCGGGTGTCGCCAACGTGTCGAGCAGGTTGTCGACACCTGGGACGTAATACGCTGCAATTTCCACCAGCGCCGCGACGCTGAGCATGATCAGTGCGGATGGCGTCCCGAGCCACGCGAAATTGTCGCCGAGCGGCAAATGTCCGGCGTAAGCCGCAGCGCTCATGACCAGCATCGGCAGGAATACCCGAAAGCCGGTTGCGGCGGCGAGCCCAATCCCAAGGACAACTGACAGGGCGGCATCTGACATGGAAACCCCCATGAGGGGCGGAAGCGTGGGTTCCAACCCGTCGCGGTGTACGGACCTTCACCGGGCAGGTGCGCACGCGCCTGTAGCGCCGGGCGTCCCTAACGCCGAGGGCGATAGGGAATCTCCGACAGCTGGATCACGCCTGCTCGATTGTTTAGATAATACCTCGCAGCGGTGCGCCACGGGATAGGCAGGTGAAAAGCAGCACGAGCTTCATCGAACGGCATGGCCTGTGGACCGATGGCCAGCGCCGCCAGGCCGAGGAGCTCAAGCGCAGGATCGCGAGAGAGGATCTGCATCTCGTGCGCCTCGCCTGGGCCGACCCCCATGGGGCATCGCGCGCCAAGGCGGTCACTCCGGCGGTTTTCATCGCGGCGCTGACCGGCGGCTACAACATCAATGTCGCCACCAGCACGCTCGATTCCGCGGGCGCGCGCACCTTTGACTCGTTCACTCACGGTGGCGGCATGGGACTACCGGAAATGACCGGATCGCCCAACCTTGTGGTCGTGCCCGACCCAGCGACATTCCGCGTGCTGCCGTGGGCGCCTGGTGTGGGCTGGGTGCTGTGCGATGAATATTTCGCGAGCGGCTTGCCGTTTCACTTCTCGCCGCGGCAGCTGCTGCGCCGCCAGATCGAGCGGTTGGCGAAATCCGGCTTCGCGCTCCTCGTTGGGCTCGAGATGGAATGGTATCTGCTGCGAGCCGCCGAAGCGCTCAGCGACGAGCACATCGGCGCTCCCGGGATGCGCGGACGTCCGATCAATACCGCGCCGGTGGAGCCCGGATATTTCCTCAGCGGCGAGACGAACATGGATGCCATGCAGCCTGTCCTTTCGGCGCTGGTTACGGATTTCGACAAGATCGGCTTGCCGCTGCGCTCGATCGAGAACGAGTTCGGACCGGGTCAGGTCGAATGCACCTTCGCCGCACGCCCCGCGCTGGAGGCGGCCGATCACGCATTGCTGTTTCGCACGGCCACGCGCCAGATATGCCGCCGGATGGGCTACATCGCGACCTTCATGTGCCGACCGGCCCTCAAGGGCTATTACGCCAATGGCTGGCATCTGCATGAGTCGGTGGTCGAGCAGGGCAGCGGCCAAAACCTGTTCATGCCGCACAGCGAGCGCGAGCACCTCTCGCCCCTCGGCGCCGCTTTTCTCGGCGGCCTGCTGCAGCATGCGGCGGCATGCACCGCCTTCTCGACGCCCACCGTCAACGGCTATCGGCGATTTCGGCCGAACTCGCTGGCCCCCGACCGCGCCACGTGGTGCTACGATCATCGCGGGGTGATGGTGCGCGTGCTCGGAGGTCACGATGATCCCGCCACCCGGCTGGAGAACCGCACGGGCGAGGCTGCGGCCAATCCATATTTGTACATCCTGTCGCAGATCGTGGCGGGTCTCGACGGGATGGAGAGGAAGCTCGATCCGGGCCCGGCGGACGAGGCGCCCTATGGCGCCGATCGGCCCCGCTTGCCGCAGAGCCTGTCCGCCGCATTGGACGCATTGGAGCGCGACCAGGTCTTTCGCAAACAGATAGGCGAGGTGTTCATCGCTTATTTCCTCAAGCTCAAGCGCAACGAGGCCGGCCGTTTTGCGCAGTGGCTCAAGGCCCAAGGCGTGCAGGAAAGCGGCGAGCCGACCCAATGGGAGCAGAACGAGTATTTCGATTTCTTCTAGACTGTAAGGACCACGGTCATGTTGGAACGTTTGAATGTGGCGGCGCCGCGCACCGACAACGGTGCCGAGCGGTACGACTGGGACGAGCTCGTCCGGGAGGACCGCGTCCACCGCCTGATCTACACCGACCCCGCCATTTTCAATCTGGAGATGACCCACATCTTCGGTGCGGTGTGGGTCTATCTCGGGCACGAAAGCCAGATTCCGAGCAACGACGACTTCATCACCGTCCGGCTCGGCCGGCGGCCGATCATTCTGCTGCGTGACTCACAGGGCAAGATTCGCGCGTTGTTCAACCGTTGCACCCATCGCGGCACGACGCTCTGCCGCAAGGACAAGGGATCTGCCCGTTTCTTCCAATGCCCCTATCACGGCTGGAGCTTTCTCAACACCGGCAAGCTGCGCGCCGTGCCCTGGCCAGACGGCTATGCCTGCGACTTCAAGGATACGAGATTCAACGTGGCCCAGGTGCCTCGGGTGGAGAGCTATCGCGGATTCATCTTTGCAACGCTCAATCCCGAGGCGCCGCCGCTGCTGGAATACCTCGGCGGCATTACCAAGCCGATCGATGAATGGCTCGACCGTCAGCCCGGCGGCAAGATCGCGGTCTGCGAGGCGAACCGGCTGCGCTACAAGGGAAACTGGAAGCTCGCCTACGACAACTCCGGCGACGGGTATCACGTCGTGTTCTCCCATCGCTCGTTGCTGGAGATGGAGAACCGCCAGGCGGACGTCGCCAACAAGGGCATGTCCTATTACAAGGGCTCGCCGGATACGCAACCCATGTACATGGCCTATATGGGCCACGGTCACCACTTCAAGGACAAGCGGCCGAATATCCAGAAGCGAGCAGGCGGCTTGTGGGCGGTCGAAGGCCCGTGTCCCGGGATGGAGCATTACGCCGAGGCAATGCGCCGGCGCTACGGCAGCAGGGCGGAAGAGATCCTCGATCTCGCCTCCTCGGAGCCGGTCAACATCAACGTCTTCCCCAATTTCTCGCTGCTAGGCAATCACATCCAGGTATTCGAGCCCGTGTCGGTCGACGAGACGAACGTCACCTGGTACGGGACCGCGGTGGTGGACGAGGAAGACGCGCTCGGCGGCGCAGTCGACGAGATCAATGCGCTGCGCATGCGCACGCAGGAACAGTTCCCGAACTTCGGCGAGGTCGACGACCTCGCCAACTTCGAGGAGATCCAGCGCGGGCTCGCGTGCCTGGAGGACGAGTGGATCTACATGCACCGGGGTCTCGGCATTCCCGGCCGGGTCAAGACGGACGCAAACGGCATCATCACCGCCCCGGCCACCGACGAGGCGTTCATGCGCGAATACATCAAGGAGTGGAAGCGGCTGATGCAGGCCAGTCCCAAGCTCGCCGTGCAGCGCGAGCCGTAACGGACGGTTTCACATGGCGGACTATCGGGTGAAGCACGTGGAGCCTGTCGTCGTCGGCAAGGACATACAGGCGCGCGTGTTCACTCTTGCACCGGGCGATCTCATTCCCTGGCATTATCACAGCGAAAGCACCGATCATTATTTTGTGCTGCGCGGGACCCTCACCATCGAGACGCGCGGTCCCGACCATAGACACGAGCCGTCGGCCGGCGCGCGGTACAGCATCCCGCCCGGGACCGCCCACCGCATCGCCAATGCCTCTGATTCTGAATGTCAGTTCCTCCTGCTGCAAGGTATCGGCAAACACGATTGGCACAAGGCGGAGTGACAGGGCCAGGCATGCATCTCATCCACGATCCCTCGCTCAGCTCCTATTACGTCAACGATGCCCTTTACCAGGAGCTGGTAGAAGGCTTCTCCGATTGGCAGCGCGACGAGCTCGCAATCGCCGAGGTTTCCGAGCGCGACCGCTTTCGCATTCTGATCGAGCGCGAAGCGCGGCTCCTCGACCAGCTTCGTTTCGACGAGTGGCTTTCGATGTATGCGCCCGAATGCATCTACTGGGTCCCGAGCAGCCCGGAACGCGGCGACCCGCGCCGGGAGGTCGCGATCTCGTTCGACGACCGGCGGCGGATGGAGGACCGTATTTATCGGCTGCGCACGGGGTATGCGTGGTCGCAGGCCCCCAAGTCGCGGACCGTCCGGATGATCTCGAACGTCGAAGCGTTCACGACCAAGCACAGCTCTGTCCGCATGGTGCGGTCAAATTTTCTCATCAGCGAATTCCGGGTGGACGGAACGCGCTTCCTTTCGGGGTGGTGCGGTCACCGCTTTGTCGAGAATGCCGGCAGCTGGCAGATCCAGGCGCGGCAGGTGAACCTGATCGACTGCGATCAGAACCTGCGCAATCCAAGCATCGTTATTTGAAGCTCAAATAGATGCTTTGTGCGAGGTCGCGGGTGCTGCTGCACTCGATCGCCGCTCCGCGCGGGATCGGCGATCCTTTCCTTCTGCCCGGCGCTCTCCGATCGAGAGCCGCTCCTGCTCGGACCGGGTATCAACACCGCTGCGGCGATCCCGATCTGAGCGTCTTTCGCCGGTCAAACGTCGTTCATGGTTCCTCATTTGCCGGGCCTCCTGCAAGGCAACCAAGCCGTATACAGCAAAGTGATGAACGATTGGTGAAGCGTGACGCGGCAATCTTCTGCTTCGGAGAAGCTCCATCAGGGTGGCCCGAGGCAATGCCGAGCGCTTGACTGGCCGGCGTGTCATTCGACGCGTGCCGGATCGACGATGAAATCGGTGACCCTGAGGAGGCCCTTGGCCGCCGTCTCCGCACGCATGCGGCCAGACGATGCGCCCATGCATAGTGTAAGCCCCGCCACGAGGGCTGCTTTTCCGCCCGGAACCCGGCAGGTACATGAACGGCATGTCGTCGCTTCGGTTGTGACGTTCGGCCCCGGGCGGGGTTCCCGCCATCCCGTTGCGGCGGGCAAACCGGCGGCGTATCCCGGATTCATCCGCTCCGCGACCCGGCCCCGTGATGACGAGCCGTATCGGGCTGAAAGGGTCGTCTGGTTCACGACCGCGGAGGGCGGGAGCCTTCCGCCCATGACGCAGATAGTCGAGCCGGGGGGCTTTTCGACCAGATTGCTGCCTTTCTTGCAAGCGAATACTCTGCCCTGCTGAGCTCAACCGACGGCACGGGGTCATGTCGCTTTGCTCCGGGACGATTCGTCGTTCCTATCCGGCTGCTTGGGTTATTGTCTGCGCGGCGCTGCTGGCTGCGGCGCCGGCCTGTGGAGTTGCGCGCGAGTTTCGCGCCAGCGACAACCAGGCGGCCGACTATCCGACCGTCCAGGCGCTCCAGCTCATGGCCAAGCTGGTGGAGGAGCGCACCGGAGGGCGCCACTGGATTCGCGTTTTCCATTCGAGTCAGCTGGGGGAGGAGAAGGAGACGATCGAGCAGACGCGGATCGGGGTCATCGATATCGACCGTACCAACGTCGCGCCGATCGGGGCACTGGTGCCGGCAGCCAACCTGCTTTCGCTGCCGTTTCTGTTTCGCTCACTGGACCATCTCCACCATGTCCTCGACCAGAGCATAGGCAAGGAGATCCTGTCGGGTTTCGAGCGCTACGGATTCGTCGGTCTGACGTTCTATGATTCGGGCGCGAGGTCGATCTACAACAGCGTACGACCGGTGCGCTCGATTGCGGACATGCAGGGGCTGCGCATTCGGGTGCAGCAGTCCGAGGTCATGTCCAGCATGATCAAGGCGCTGGGGGCCGAGCCGATCCAGCTGCCCTACGGCCAGGTCGGCACCGGGCTCTCGACCAAGCTGATAGACGGCGCAGAGAACAACTGGCCTTCCTATGTCACGACCAATCATTACAAGCTGGCACCGTATTATACCCTGACCGAGCACGCGATGAGCCCGGAGGTGCTCGTGATGTCCCCACGCGCGTGGGAAAGCCTGTCGAGCGAGGACAAGGAGATCTTTCGCGACGCGGCCGAGAAGTCGAACATCTACATGCGCGAGATCTGGTCCAGTCTGGAGGAGCATTCACGCCAGCAGGCGCGCGCCGCGGGCACCACCATCGTCACCGACATCGATCGAAAACCGTTCGAGCAAGCCATGAGCGGGATCTATTCCAAGGCGATGATGGACGAGGAGGCGCGACAATTGATCGAGCGAATCCGCCAGGTGCAATGAGCTTCGATTTGGTCGCACTGAAGGACGAGCTTTCCGCCCTGTCGGGGCCGCGGCGCACCGTCGACATCGCCACGCAGACGCTGTTGCGCGTCTTGCCGATACGTTGGCGGCTGTTCGCGATCGCCGCGCTCAATGCCACCGTCGCGGTCATTCTCGCCGTGCTCATCTGGAACGGCGCCAACGTGCTCAGCAGCGCCTGGGACGACGTCAGACGAGTGCGGGAATCCGACAGGCTTCTGGTTCAGCTCAGCAACGAGGCGAGCCGGCTGCAGAGCCTCATCCACCGCTACATCATCTCCCCGAACGATCAGGTGCTGGCGGAAGTGCTGGGATTGCACGGCGACGTTCTGAGCACGTTGCGCAACCGCGGCGCCGGCGATCCGGTTCTCTCCCACTCGGCCGACGAGCTGCGCGCGCTGACCGAGCGGTTTCTGCAGGGCTTCAGCGAGCTCCGCACCCTCCAGGCGACGATCTCGCAGACCTACGAGAACGACGTGTTGAAGCCCGCCAAGGACGTGGTCGGTCTCTACTCCATCATCGAATCGTCCATCGGCAACCGCGATTCGCTGCTGCTTCCCTCCCTGTCAAAATCCCGAGATTCGTTCACCGACAGCTTGCTTGCGGCGAACGCGTTCTATCTGTCACCCGCTTCCGAGGCGGGTGACGACGCGCGTGCCAACATCACCACGGTGGAGCAGACGATCCCGGTCATGCTCGATCTCGCCGAGGCCGGGCTGCAGCGCAACGCGGTCTCCGCGCTCGCGCAAGGGACAAGCGCCTTTCGAGAGGGATTGAAGAACCTGACCGAGCATTTCGCGGCGCGCGATCATCTGCTGAAAACCGCCATCGACGACAACCAAGCCGCCATGATCGCGGTGATCAACAAGCTCTCCGCGCAAATGGGGTTGCGGGAAATGCGGGCACAGGGCAGCTTCGATCACACCCTCGCCAATCTCTACCTGCGCGTCGCTCTGGTCGCCGTGGTCTTTCTCACCCTCATCGTCATCGCCGGGGTCGCGATTGCACGCAGCATCATTCTTCCGCTCAAGGATATCACTGATGCCATGCACACCGTGGTTTCGGAGAAATACGACGTGCCGATACAGGGCACGCAGGCGCGCGACGAGATCGGCGAGATGGCTAGGGCGGTCGCGGTGTTCCGGGAGAATGCGCTGGCCAAGCGCAAGGCGGAGAGCGAGCTGCGAGCTGCGAAGGATCACGCCGAGAAAACCCTGCAAGATCTGCGCGAGGCGCAGCAGAACCTCATTGCTGCGGAAAAGCTCGCAGCCCTCGGCGGTCTTGTCGCCGGGGTTGCGCACGAGGTGAACAATCCGATCGGCATCAGCCTGACTGTCGCCTCGAGCTTCGCGCGCCGATGCGATGATTTCAGCAAGGAGGTCGCAGCCGGGCCGCTGCGACGCTCGCGGCTCGACGAGTTCCTGGAGACGGGGCGCGATGCCGCCAACCAGCTCGTGACCAACCTGCAACGCGCCGGCGAGCTCGTGCAATCGTTCAAGCAGGTCGCCGTCGACCGCAGCCATGCGGAGCGCAGGGAGTTCGATCTTCGGGAATCGACGGATCAGATCGTCGCAAGCCTGCGCCCTGTGCTCAGGAAGTCTCAGATCGCACTGACCGTCGATGTACCCTCGGGCATCATGATGGAGAGCTATCCCGGCTCGTATGGGCAGGTCCTGACCAATCTTTTCCTCAACAGCGTGATCCATGCCTTCCCCGACGGACGCACGGGGAGGATCACGGTGGAAGCGCGCCAATCCCGGGCGCATACCGCGGACGAGATCGAGATCTTCGTCTCCGACGACGGCATCGGCATGAGCGAGGAAGTCCAGCGTCATGCGTTCGATCCGTTCTTCACCACGCGCCGCAGCGAGGGAGGAACCGGGCTCGGGCTGCACATCATCTTCAACCTCGTGAGCCAGCAGCTCGGGGGCCGGTTGGCGTTCGAGTCTCGGCTGGGCTGGGGCACGCGTTTCCGGATCACCATTCCGCGGGTGGCGCCCGGCGAATCGCCTCCGACCCAGCCGAGCACAATCATGGACAAGGCGCATGGCTGACGACGAGATCGTTGAGCTGATCGATGACGCCGGCGCGCAGCGGCCGGCCGAGCAGATCAAGCGATGGAAAATCGCGATCATCGACGACGATCATGCGGTGCACGACGGCACGCGCTTTGCGCTCTCGGACTATCGTCTGAATGGGCAGGGCCTGGAGATTCTGTCAGCCTACTCGGCGGCCGATGGCCGGGCGCTCATGCGCAGCCACCCGGACGTGGCCGTAGTGCTGCTCGACGTGATCATGGAGACCGATACCTCGGGTCTCGATCTGGTGGAGTTCATCCGCGAGGATCTGAAAAACGAAACCGTGCGCATCATCCTGCGCACAGGCCAGCCGGGGCAGGCGCCCGAGCGGCGTGTCATCGTCGATTACGACATCAACGACTACAAGGCAAAAACCGAGCTCACCGCCGACAAGCTGTTCACCGCGTTGACCGCGGCGCTGCGCAGCTACCAGCAGCTGCAGCGCATGGTCGAGACCCGCCGCGGGCTCGAGATCATCATCGAAGCAGCTTCCACGTTGTTCGACCTCCGGTCCATGCAGCGTCTGGCCGAAGGCGTGCTCACGCAGATCGCCTCGCTGCTCAATGTGGACTGCGCCGGCATCCTGGTCCTGCGCGAGCCGGAGCACTCGCAGGAAGGCTTCGCGGTAATTGCCGGCTCGGGCTGCTACAGCCGCTTCACCGGGTCCGACCTCTCGGAGATCGTCGATCACGAGCTGCAATGCCTGGTCCAGGAGGCATTCACGCGCCGGCGCCATGAATTCTCCCCCGAGCGCTCGGTCCTCTACATCCAGACGCTCAGTGGCCGCGAGCTGGTCGTCGTGCTCGAGGCGGCCCGCCAGCTTTCCGAGACCGATCGCGCCCTCGTGGAGATTTTCTGCAGCCGTTTTTCCATCGCGTTCGACAACGTCCTCCTCTACGAGCAGCTGCAGCGCGCAAATTCCGGCCTGGAGGACCGCGTGGCCGAGCGTACCCAGGACCTCACCACGGCAAATCGGCGGCTGGCCGCGCAATGGGCGCGGCTGCGCCAGGCCAACAGCTTCAAGAGCGAGATCCTGGGCACCGTCGCCCATGACCTGAAGAACCCCCTCGGCGTCATTCTCGGCCGCACGGAAATCCTCAAGGAGCTCATGGCGAAGGCGGGCGCGCTCAACGGAGAGGCGCAAGCGCAGATCGCCCATATCCGCGACGCGGCCAACCGCCTCACCGGAATGGTCGACGATCTGGTCGCCGATGCCATGGCCGATGCGCTCGACATCACGGTCCGGCGCGAGCCGGTCGACATCTCGGTCCTGGTGCAGGAGGTTGCCGAGGCGAACCGCCCGCTCGCCGCTCGCAAGCAGCAGACCATCCGGGTCGCGGCCCCGTCCCATCACACGGCAATGGTCGATGCCGATCGCATCCGGGAGGCCATCGACAATCTGGTCAGCAATGCGGTGAAGTACAGCCCGATCGGGGGCGCGATTGACATAATGGTGACACAGGAACCCGGAAATATCTCGATCCAGGTCAAGGATCAGGGAGCGGGGCTTTCGCCGGAAGATCTTTCCCGACTGTTCGGCCGTTTCCAGCGCCTTTCGGCCAAGCCGACGGCCGGGGAGACCTCCACCGGGCTCGGGCTTTCGATCGTCAAGCGTATTGTCGATCTGCACGGCGGGCGCGTCACGGTGGAAAGCGCCGGGCCGGCAAGGGGTGCCACATTCAATATGCAGCTGCCGGTCACATGAGCCAAGGTCAACACGCCGCCCAACACATTGCCGTGGTGGATGACGAGCAGCCCGCGCGCGACATGGTGGGCGACTATTTGCGCATGCATGGTTTCAGCGTCGCCTTGTGCAACGGCGGCGCGAGCCTGCGCCAATCCATCGCCGAACGCGTGCCGGACCTGATCGTGCTCGATCTCAACATGCCGGAGGAGGACGGGCTTTCCGTCATCCGCGACCTCAAGCAACGCAGCGGCGTACCGATCATCATGTTGACCGCCACGGCGAGCCCCATCGACCGGGTGGTCGGGCTCGAGCTCGGTGCCGACGACTATCTTGCAAAGCCATGCGAGCTGCGCGAGCTCTTAGCCCGCATCCGTTCCGTCCTGCGCCGGAGCACGCAGGCGCAACCGGCACAGTCACCCAAATCCCTCCCCGCCAATGGCAAGCCACAGCGGTCGGAGCCGGCGCGGGTGCGCTTCGGAACGAAATGGCTGGATCACGATGCCCAGGCGCTATGCGATGACGGCGGCAACGAGCATCCTCTCACCGCCTCCGAATACGGTCTGCTCAAGGTGTTCGCCGCCAATCCCAAGCGGGTGCTCTCGCGCGACCGCCTGCTCGAGCTCGCCGAGGCCCGGGACGCCGAGGCCTTCGACCGCGCCATCGACCTTCGGATCATGCGGCTGCGGCGCAAGATCGAGCCCGATCCGAGCCGCCCATCCGTGATCCGGACGATACGGGGCGGTGGCTACCTGTTTTCTCCCTCTGGCGAAGCTTCTCTGCTGGACTGAGGCATTAAAGTCACACGGGACGAAACAATACTCCACCCTATAATACCTTTTGTGTCGTCCAAGCCACAATTAAGAAACAATTCTCTCCCCTGACGAAATCATTTTTCTCCCGGCACGTAACACGCAAGCAACAGCGCTTTGCTACATACCCTACCTAAGGGCTGAGCTTTCAAAAGCTCATTGATAGGGGATCGTCATGCAAACCGAATACGTGTTGCGCGATGTCGCGCCTCCGCGGCTGCGAAAGCCTGTTCAGGACAGCTCCGACGAGGCTTTGATCGGACTCATCGCCGAGGGCGACAAGCGCGCCATGCAGGTGCTCTATGCTCGTCACAACGTGCGAGTGTACCGGTTCATCCTGCGGATGACGGCAAACCAGTCGCTGGCCGAGGACCTCGTCAGCGAGGTGTTCCTGGACGTGTGGCGGCAGGCGGACAACTTCGAGGCGAAGTCGCAAGTCTCGACTTGGCTGCTCGCGATCGCGCGCTACAAGTCACTCTCGGCCCTGCGCCGGCGATCCGACGAGCACCTCGACGACCAGATGGCGGCAGCCATTGAGGACACCTCGGACAGCCCGGAAACGGCCGTCGGCATCAAGGACCGCAACATCATCGTTCAGAAGTGCCTCACCCAGCTCTCGTCCGCCCACCGCGAGGTTATCGATCTCGTGTACTACCACGAGAAGTCGGTGGACGAGGTCGCGCAGATCGTCGGCGTCCCGCCCGCGACGGTGAAGACGCGCATGTTCTATGCTCGCAACAAGATGGCGGACCTGCTCAAGCAGGCCGGGGTCAGCGCGCTCTGAGCAAGCTCCGGGGCTGACGAGCTGCGAACGTCTGCTGTTTGACGTAATCTCCCTATAGACGATGCGGGCTGGCACCTCGGTGCCGGCCCGCAAACGTTTCGAGCAAGAGCTTGTCGAAGGCATCATCACAATGGCTCACATTCAGAAGATCACGCCCTGCCTGTGGTTCGACCGCGACGCCGAGGAGGCGGTGAGCCATTACGCATCCATCTTCGCGGGCTCCCGTATCGTCACCGTGTCGCGCTACGGCGATTCGGGCCCGCTGCCGAAGGGAACGGTGCTGGTGATCATCTTCGAGCTCGAAGGGCAGCGATTCATGGCATTGAACGGAGGACCGCATTTCAAGTTCACCGAAGCCATCTCGCTGACTGTCAGCTGCGACACCCAATCCGAGATCGACATGCTCTGGGAAAAGCTCTCGGCCGGCGGGGAGAAAGGCCGATGCGGCTGGCTCAAGGACAAATTCGGGCTCTCCTGGCAGATCGTACCCTCCATGATGGCCGAGATGATGCTGGACGCGGAGAGATCGAGCCGGGTCATGGCCGAGGTCCTGCGCATGAACAAGCTCGACATCGCGACCTTGCAGCGCGCCTACGAGGGCCGCGCTTCGTAGGTCAACCAGCCACATTCATCCGACGCGGCAAGACAACATGAACCGGCGCCGCAGCTTTTGCGTTACCGGATAGCAGTTCAGCCATCAAACTGAGGAACAGGCTCATGCCCCGCAGCCACGGCACATTCGTCTGGTACGATGTGATGACCACGGACACCAAGGCCGCAGAATCCTTTTATCACAAGGCAATTGGATGGGACGCCAAGGATTCCGGCATGCCCGGCGTATCCTATACGCTTCTCTCCATGGGGCCTGCCATGGTCGGCGGATTGATGCCGATTCCGGAAGAGGCGCGCAAAGCGGGCGTCGGCCCGATGTGGATGGGCTATATCGGCGTCGATGATGTCGATGTCTATGCCGGTCGCGTGAAGGCCGCGGGCGGCGCCATCCGCCGCGACCCCAGCGACATTCCCGGCATTGGCCGTTTCGCCGTGGCCGCCGACCCGCACGGCGCGGGGTTCCTCCTGTTCAAGGGAACGAGCGAGGAGGCGCCCCCTCCCGCCCCTGCCGGCACGCCCGGTCATGTCGGCTGGCACGAGCTCTATGCCGGCGACCTGGATCGGGCTTTCGCCTTCTATTCCGGGCTGTTCGGCTGGACCAAGGCCGAGGCGGTCGATATGGGCCCAATGGGAACCTATCAGCTCTTTGCGATCGGCGGGGCGCCTTGCGGCGGCATGATGACGAAACCCCCGCAGGTCCCTCACCCGCTCTGGCTCTACTATTTCAACGTGGACGCGATCGATGCGGCGATGACGCGCGTCAAGAACGCCGGCGGCGACATCCTCAATGGGCCGATGGAGGTGCCCGGCGGCAGCTGGATCGCGCAATGCCGCGATCCCCAGGGCGCGAGCTTTGCCATGGTGGCGCCCGGGCGCTGAGCTGCGCCGGCACGGGGCTTGGCCCCATTACTACCGTTGGACGTCTGAAAGGTCTCGTCAGCCCAACTCGAAGGTCGTGACCCCGAAGATTTCGCCATGCGGCAGGAGAGGCGGCGGCCCGTAGTACATGCGGGCGCAGCCAAACACTTCACGAAGGCCGTGGCGCTGCACGAGGGTCATCGCCTCGGGATTGTTTTCCGGCACATCGAGAAAAACCGGCTGCGCCGGGGCGATGTCGGCAAGCGCACGGAACAGGGCGTCGGCAGTTTGCGCATCCCCCGCGAACATGGGTCCGATCTTGAAACCTTCCCGGCAGGGTCGAACGATGCCGTAGCCTCGCAGTACCCCGTCACGCACGGCGCCCAGCGCACGGCCTCCCGGCTGGCGGATCCAGGCCTCGAGGAAACGCTCTCTTGGGGCAGGAAAGTGCGCAAGGTCGTAGCGGGACAGCTCGGCAAAGGAGACTGCGCCCAGGTCCACCAGCCAGTTCTCCGGTGGCGACGCTGCTCCGATCCCGGAAAACCGCAGGTCGCGGTTGCAGAGGACAAAGCCGCCGCGGGCGTAAAATGCCTGCATGGCGAACACGCCGTCCATCCCGATCACTGCGCGCGCGTCCAGGCGCGAGATCAAGAGATCGCGCCGTTGCAGCCATAGCCTCTCGCCGAGGCCTCGGCCGCGCCGATCCGGCCGGACGATGAACAGCCCCATGAAACCGAAGCGCCCGGCATAGGCGACGACAGATCCGCCGCCGATCAGCTCGCCATCGAGCTCGGCGGCGACGAACCCCTGCGGGTCCGTATCCCAGAATATCTGCGCGTCGTTGAGCCCAGGATTCCATCCCTCGGCGGCCGCCCACTCCACCAACGTGTCCAGCTCTGCCCGCGTCATCGCGCGAACAACAAGCTCACTACCCACCAAATGGTCCGTCGCCATGAAACGAGCTGTTTGACGATGTTGCGGCTGGGAAATGCCGCGAGAGCTTCATCCAAATCCAGGGAGGGCGCGCCTACGCGACCGCTGCGACTGGCTCGCGTGATTCCTGCGCTTGCAGTGGCAGAATTGCCTCGCCGCCGCTCAGAGCAGAGCGCTTGACCAGCACGTGCCCTTCGAACAGGCGGCGAGCGGTACGTACGACGAACGCCGCAGGCTCCGCATAGTCGGCATGCTTCTCCAGCCGCACGTCCAGATGTCCGGATGGATGCTCGATGCGCAGATCCGCCGGCAGCTCGATGCGTCCGGCCAGCATGGCCGGCAGGGTGCCCGGCGTCACCGCTGCGGTCGCCACCGCGACGGAGCCGGTGATGGCGAAGGCGCCGTGGCACAGATGCGGCATGAAATATCTTCCGGCGAGCGTGCCGCCGCGCGCGGGCGGAGCGACGAGGATCGGTTTGGGAATTACCCGGTCTGCTGCGTCGGGGATCCCCATGCGGTGTCCCGCCTCGATTCGAATCGTCTCCAGCCGGCTCAGGAAAGCCTTGTCGCCGTTCAACTCGCTCACCGTTTCATATCCGGTCCTGCCGAAATCCGCGGCGCGCGCGATCACCACCGGCATCGCGGCATCGATACAGGAGACCTCGATCCCACCGATCGTATCGAGAGGCGATCCGGTCGGCAGCAGCTTGCCGGTTTTTGATCCGGCCGCGCCGAGGAATGCGAGATGCACCGGAGCGGCGGTGCCGGGAACGCCGTCTATGGCGACATCGCCGTCATAGGTCACCGTCCCGTTCGGCGTGGCAATGCGCGCCTCGATCAACCGCTTGGTGTTGACGTTGTGGATGCGGACGGCCGTGGTCCCCGCCTGCGCGGGAACAAGACCCGACTCGATCGCAAACGGACCGATGCCGGCGAGCATGTTGCCGCAGTTCGGGGAGGTGTCGACCACCCGCTCCTCGACTTTGATCTGGGCGAAGAGATAGTCCACGTCGGCGCCGGGCTGCTTGGAGGGACTGACGATTGCGACCTTGCTGGTGAGCGGGTTGCCGCCACCGATGCCGTCGATTTCCAGCCAGTGCCCCGAGCCCATCACCGCCAGCAGCACCTGATCGCGGACCTTGGGATCTGACGGCAGGTCGGAGGCCAGGAAGTAAGGCCCCTTCGATGTGCCGCCGCGCATGAGGACGCAGGGAATGCGCTGCAAATCGTTCATCGTCTGTCTCCCTGATCGGAGCTGTCCGGCATGTTAAATAGAGCATGTCTCGATCATTTGGAACGATCCGCCGTCACGACGGGCATCCCGATGCGCTTGCGCAGCAGGAACCCCGTTTGGCCACATGCGCGATGGACTTAGTATGGTGCGAATGTGGGTCGATCAGATCTGGCCCAAGAAGCCACTTGAATGCGCGGCGCACAAACCTTCTGCCATCAACCATCACCGGTTCGCCGTGCGCAATCAATACACGCTCGATCGGCCACGCCAGGATCCGCTCGACCGCGGCACGAGCAATCCGACGATCATAGAAAAGCATCCGCCACTCACGAGGAGCACCGGGGTTAGGAGCGCAAATGCCGTCCAGGCGCGCAACAATGGCACGCCACCCGTTGAACCAATCGGGCGGAAAGTTTTGAATCAAATCAGCGAAGATCGCCGTACGACTTGGACGATGGAAAAATTCAACTTCGGTCAGGGGGCTGCCGCGAACAGGAACCTGATCGATGTCCGATGCCCATTCCGGCTCCGGCGAGTCACCTAAGAGGCCATCGAAAGCGATGTCCGGGCGTTTCTTGCGCAATTCTGGTAAAGCATAAGTGCGCGCCTGGGGGTACGCGGACTTCCACTCTTTTAGGAATAGATGATGCAGTCGATTAGGCGAAACGAGAAAACGCACGTTTCCAAGAGCGACAATCTCACTCCGCAGCGGCATAGAGAGCGCAACGGGCGACCAGACGAGCAACTCTTCGTCCGGTAATTGGATTAGCGCCATGCGAGTCGGATACTGGAAGCCGTAGTAAGGTACAGTCGGGCCATCACAGACCCAAATTCCCGTCCCGAACTCGCGCAGTACGCTCATGGCGGATGTGGAAAGCGTCAGTGGATTTCCGGCTCCGGAATACCCTCGGCGCCTTCGAGGAAATCGAAGTCGCACCCCTCGTTCGCCTGCCGGGTATGCTGCGCAAACAGCCGGTAATAGCCGCGCGGGTAGTTTCGCGGCGGAGGCTTATGGGCTTTGATGCGCTCGGCGATCTGCGCATCGGTGAGCTCGACCTGGATCGAGCGATTGGACACATCGACGCTGATGCGATCGCCGCTACGTACCGCGGCGAGCGGGCCGCCTATCTGTGCCTCCGGCGCAACGTGCAGGATGCAGGCGCCATAGCTCGTTCCGCTCATGCGCGCATCGGAAATGCGCAACATGTCGCGCACGCCCTCGCGGAGCAGCTTTTTCGGAATTGGCAGCATGCCCCATTCCGGCATGCCCGGACCGCCGATCGGACCCGCGTTGCGCAGGACCATCACGTGATCCGCCGTGACCGCGAGGTCGAGATCGTTTACCGCCCTGCTCATCTCGTCGTAGCTGTCGAATACCAGCGCCGGCCCCGCGTGCTTGAGCAGCCGCGGGTCCGCGGCCGGCGGCTTCATCACGCATCCGTCGGGGGCAAGGTTGCCGTAGAGGATCGCAGTGCCGCCCGAGGCGGCGATCGGGTTGTCGAGCGGCCGGATGACGTCGTCGTCATAAACCTGCGCACCGGCAACTGCATCCGCCATCGTGCCGGTGACCGTGCGCGCATCGAGTTGCAGCATCGGCTCGAGCCGCGCGAGGAGTGCCCGAGTCCCGCCGGCAATGTGGAGGTCCTCCATCAGCCACTTGCCCGACGGGCGCAAATTGACGATCACCGGCACGCGGCTCGAGAACTCGTCGAAATCTTTCAGATCGATCGCCACCCCGGCCCGCCGCGCCATCGCCACGAGATGGACCATCGCATTGGTCGAGCCCGCAAGCGCGCTTTGGACGACCAGCGCATTCTCGACGGACTTGCGGGTGAGAATGTCGCTCGGCTTGAGATCCTCCCAGATCATCTCGACGATGCGCCGGCCGCAGGCCGCGGCCATGCGCGGATGCGCGGCATCCGCGGCCGGAATCGATGAAGCGCCCGGCAGCGTGAGCCCGAGCGCCTCGGAGATCATCGCCATGGTCGAGGCGGTCCCCATTGTCATGCAGGTGCCGGCAGATCGTGCAATACCGGCCTCCATGTCGTTCCACTGCTGCTCGGTGATGTTGCCGGCTTCCTTCTCGGCCCAGTGCTTCCACACGTCGGACCCCGATCCGAGAATTTTCCCGCCGAAATGCCCGCGCATCATCGGCCCCGCGGGCATGAAGATCGCCGGCAGGTTCATGGAGATGGCGCCCATGATCGTTCCCGGTGTGGTCTTGTCGCAGCCGCCCATCAGCACCGCGCCATCGACCGGATGCTGGCGCAGCAGCTCCTCCGTCTCCATTGCGAGAAAATTGCGATAGAGCATGCTGCTCGGCTTGACGAACTGCTCGGACAGCGACATGGCCGGCAACTCAACGGGAAAGCCGCCCGTCTGCCATATGCCGCGCTTGATGTCCTCCACCCTGTCGGGGAAGTGGGTGTGGCACTGTGCGAGATCGCTCCAGGTGTTGATGATGGCGACCACCGGCTTGTTGAGAAAATCCTCGCGCGCATAGCCCATCTGCAGCGCGCGCGAGCGATGCCCGAAGGAGCGCAGGTCGGTCGCACCGAATGTGCGCTGACTTCTAAGCTCGCCCAGAGTCTTGCGCGCCATGTGCCTTGCTCCTGGTGCTCATCCGTCGATTCGCTGCCGCGAAAACCCGCATCCGGGCCACGAGCTCATCGCTTGCTCGCCTTGCGCCAAGCCTCGAAGTCCTTGCGCGTTTGCTCCTCGGTTGCCGGATAAAGCCCGAGGATGGAGCGGCCCTTGAGCACCTCCTCCGTCACGAAATCCTCGAACGCCGTCATCTCCAGCGTCTCGTCTGCGATCTCCTCGGCGAGGTGCGCGGGAACAACGACGACTCCCTCGCCGTCGCCTACGATCACATCGCCGGGAAAGACCGGGGCATCGCCGCAGCCGATCGGCCCGTTGATCTCGATCGCCTGATGCAGAGTGAGGTTGGTCGGCGCAGCTGGACGGTTGTGGTAGGCGGGGAACGGCAGCTTGCGAAGCTCGGGCGTATCGCGAAAGCCGCCGTCGGTGACGATGCCCGTGCAGCCGCGGACCATGAGCCGGGTTATCAGGATCGAGCCGGCGGAGGCAGCGCGAGGGTCCTTGCGGCTGTCGATGACGAGCACGGCACCGGGCGGACACTGCTCGATGGCTTGCCTCTGCGGATGATTGCGATCATGGAAGACCTCGATCGGGTTGAGGTCCTCCCTTGCCGGCATGTAGCGCAGGGTGAAGGCCATCCCGACCATCGGGATTGCCGCCGGGTTGATCAGGTGCACGTCCTGGATCCACTGATGTCGCAAGCCGCGCTTGTAGAGAGCCGTCGTCAGGGTCGGCGTGGCGACCTTCTTGAGCTTGTCGCGCGTGTGCGGGCTCAGCTCCGGCATCGACTATCCCTCGCCAGCAGATATGATTGCAGCATCGGTTATCAGGCGGCAGCGCTCGATCCGTTTCTCTCACTGAGGGTAGGCGATCATGGACCAGATTGCACGGCCCGCGGTCACGGCTCTGAGCCTCGATCTGCAGACCCATCTTGATAAGCTTGCGGCGCAGGGCCTGCTGCTGCGCATCGACAGGCCCATCAACAAGGACACCGAGTTGCATCCGCTCGTGCGCTGCGCCTTCAGCGGCGGGATGCCGGAGGCGGAGCGCCGCGCGTTCCTGTTCACCAATGTCGTCGATGCCCGCGGCCGCCGCTACGAGATGCCGGTGGTGGTGGGAGCGTTGGCCGCATCGCCGAGGATCTATGCAATCGGGATGGGGCGGCCGCTGGAGGAGACCGGCCGGGCATGGATCGAGGCCATCGCCAATCCCTTGCCTCCGGTGCTGATAGCGGGACCTGCGCCGTGCCAGGAGGTGGTCGTTACCGGCGACGACCTGCGCCGGCCGGGCGGCGGGCTTGCGGCGCTGCCGGTCCCGGTCTCGACGCCCGGATACGACGCTGCTCCGTATCTCACGCTGACGCTCTGCATCACTCGCGACCCTGATACCGGCGTGCAGAACATGGGGACTTATCGCGCGCAGCTCAAAGCGACGGACCGGCTCGGGGTCCGCATGTCGACCCGCATAGGCGGTGCCGGCGGCTATGCCCATTGGCTGAAACATCGAGAGCGCCGGGAGCCGCTGCCATGTGCGATCGCAATCGGAGCGGCACCCGTGGTGATCTACACCGGGCCGCAAGACCTGGCTGCGGACCTCGACGAGATGGCGGTCGCGGGAGCGCTCGCGGGCGCCCCGATCCGTGCCGCCAAGGCGCGCACGGTGGATCTCGTCGTCCCGGCCGATGCCGAAATCGTAATCGAAGGCCTGATCGACCCGGAGCTGCTCGAGCCCGAAGGCCCATTCGGCGAAAGCCACGGTCACGTAGCGCTCGAGGATTTCAACCTGTCCATGCAGGTGACCGCGATCACGCATCGGCGCAACGCCGTGCTCGCGTCGATCGTCAGTCAGGTCACCCCGAGCGAATCCAGCGTCATCAAGAAGGTGGCATACGAGCCGCTGCTGTTGAGCCACCTGCGCGATCATCTCGGCATCGCCGGCGTGCGCCGCGTGCTGATGCACGAGCCGCTGAGCAATCTGCGTCCGGTGATCTTCGTTCAGGTCGCAAACGGCACGGCACGAACCGAGGTGTGGCGCGCGATGCAGGGCTGCGCGTCGCGTTTTGCCGATTGCGGCAAAATCGTCATCGCGGTCAGCGAGGATGTCGACCCCGGCAATACCGATGCGGTGCTCTGGTCGCTCGCCTATCGATCGAATCCG
>DATBHG010000065.1:0-15431 GCA_036557665.1 Xanthobacteraceae bacterium
GAGGCGGGTCGCCGCCCCGGCCCCACGTCCGGCACCGTGCCCCGCGCCCAACGACGGAGAGGTGACCGCGGCGCTCATGCTCGTACCCGTATCGGTGATGGGTGAAATGACTATAGTGCGAGCATCGGCTTTGGCTACTTGATCCTCGACAGACTCATCCTCGACAGACTGGCGCGCGATAAGGGACGGCGATTGCGGCGGTGGAGACGACATGCTCGGCTGGTTTCGTGCACTCATGCCAAAAGAAGAGCGGTTTTTCGAGCTCTTCACGCGCCATGCGCGGGTGACGCTCGCAGGAGCGGAGGCTTTGCGTACCTTGCTCGCGGGCGGCGACGTCGCGCAATGCTGCAGCGAGATAACCCGGCGGGAGAACGAAGCCGATGAGATCACGCGGGAGGTGCTGACCGCCTTGCGCCGGAGCTTCATCACCCCGCTCGATCGCGGCGATATCAAGGACCTGATCACGTCCATGGACGACGCCATTGACCAGATGAATCAGACTGCGAAGGTCATCACTCTCTTCGAGCTCCGCACCTTCGAGCAGCCCATGCGGGAGATGGGCGAGATCATCGTGCGCTCGGCCCGCTTGAGCCTGGATGCAGTCCCCCTGCTCGGCTCCCTCGGCAAGGAATCCGGGCGTCTGCACGGATTGACCGAGGAGATGATACGGCTCGAGGACCAGGCAGATCAGCTCCATGATCGGGGCCGCAAGGAGCTGTTCCAAAGACAAAAAGACCCGATCGGGTTCGTGATCGGGAGCGAGCTGTACAACCACCTCGAGATGGTGGTGGATCGCTTCGAGGACGTGGCCAACGAGATCAGCGCCATCATCATCGAGAACGTGTAGTCGCCCCGGTCCGAGCCCTGATCGATGGCCGCCTCCCTCAGCACCTTCACCCTGATCGGGCTGATTGCGGTGGCGCTCGTCTTCGATGCCCTCAATGGCCTGCATGACGCGGCAAACTCGATTGCGACGGTCGTTTCGACCCGCGTGCTGCGGCCGCAATACGCGGTGGTATGGGCGGCGTTCTTCAATTTCGTTGCGTTCCTGTTTTTCGGCCTGCACGTCGCCCAGACGGTGGGAACCGGAATAGTGTCCACGGAAGTGGTCGATGCTGCGGTCATCTTCGGCGCGCTCATGGGCGCGATCTGCTGGAATCTTTTCACATGGTGGCTGGGGCTCCCATCGAGCAGCTCGCACGCCCTGATCGGCGGACTGGCGGGGGCAGGCATCATGAAAGGAGGGCTGGGGTCGATCGTCTGGAAGGGCCTCGGAACCACCGGAGCCGCAATCGTGCTTTCTCCCGCCCTCGGCTTCCTGCTTGCGGTGCTGCTCGTGCTGGCGGTTTCCTGGACCTTCGTGCGGTCCACCCCGGTCTCCGTGGACAATTTTTTCCGCAGCTCGCAGCTCTTTTCGGCGTCGCTCTACTCGCTCGGGCATGGCGGCAACGACGCTCAGAAGACCATGGGCATCATTGCCGTGCTGCTCTACTCGCAAGGACTGCTGGGCGAGAGCTTCTATGTGCCGTTCTGGGTCGTGCTCACCTGTCAGGCCGCAATGGGGCTCGGCACGCTGCTGGGGGGCTGGCGGATCGTGCACACCATGGGCTCGAGGATCACGCGCCTGCATCCGGTCCAAGGCTTTTGCGCCGAGACCGGCGGCGCGATGACGCTGTTTCTGGCGACCTATTTCGGGGTACCCGTCTCCACCACACACACCATCACCGGAGCCATCGTCGGGGTGGGTGCCGCGCGGAAGGTGGCTGCGGTGCGCTGGAATGTCGCCAGCAATGTCGTGGTCGCGTGGGTGCTCACGCTTCCCGCGGCGGCGGTGTTCGGAGCGATTTTTTATAGCTTCTATAAATTCGTTTCCTAAATTAGGATCATCGGAGCAATTTTGCCCGATTTTGCTTGTACCCGCGAGTGCCTGAGGCCTTGGGCCGGCGTTGGCGTGAGGGAGTACCGCGTCCATGAGCAACCCGGAGAGAGCACCGATCGCAAAGCGCGTCCAATATGGCGCCCTGCCTTACCGCGTGAGAGGCCGCTCGCGCGCGGAGATCATGCTGGTCACGTCGCGGGAGACCCGACGCTGGATCATTCCGAAAGGCTGGCCGAAGAAGGGCAAATCCGCCCGTCAATCGGCGGCGCGCGAGGCGTTCGAGGAAGCGGGCGTGATCGGGCGGGTGAGCCGGCGCGCTGTTGGCTCGTTCTCCTATGAGAAGCGGCTCAAGGACGGCGGCACCGTAGAGTGCGAAGTGCGCGTGTTCCCCTTGCGGGTGAAGCGTCAGACTCGCGAATGGCCGGAAAAGCAGGAGCGCAAGGTCAAGTGGCTTCCTGCGGCGAAGGCCGCCAAGAAGGTCGAGGAGCCGACGCTGAGTGAGCTGATCCGTCAGCTCGCGCGCAAGCATGACTGAGCTGGCAGGCGCGGGGTTCATGCCCTGAGCGCCTGGCGCAGCAGATACCAGGCTGGGGACTTGTGCGGCCCGGCGCTCCCGCGGTTCAACGATGAATCCGCCCGAGGAAGCCAGAGGCCGTGATCGAGGAATCACAAGAGGCGCGTCGCCGGTCCGGGCCGGGAGTTCAACGCGATCGCCTGAGCGGCGCAGCAGGCGGCGGCAACGCTCGGGTGTTCACCGCCTGCCAAGGCACGCAACTCATGGTCGTCCAGCACCTGCGGCGGCATTTGCCGGCCCCGGATTGCAGGGATTTCCTGCTCTGGCATCCTTACGAAAACATTCCATTCATCGATCGGTTCATGGCAGCGGTGATATCGGACGCGGGATTCGCGGACACCCTGGATATCCGCGAATTCGAATCGCTTCGCAAGCGCACTCATAGCGATTTCGCCTGGCTGATCGAATCGCCGCGCCGCTTGCGCAGCGACTCGTACGCCGTGCAGCAATGGATGCAGAGAAATCAGCTTCTAAACGATCAGATCGAGCTATGGGCCGATGATCCCATACACTTCAACGTCAATTTCTCGCGCGGATATTTCCGTGCCGCTCGCCATGTCAGGATTCCGCACTGTTTCGATCAGGAAAACGTGCTCAATATCGCATACGGGGCGGCGATGGAGAGGCAAGGGTCTGACGCGCTTTCCTCCTCAAGACGGGCATTTCTGGCGTGGCAGCGCTGCGCCTCCGGGGTGGATCTGCGGCCGGAGCGTGTCGCCTGCGATCGCGCCTATACTTTCGATCGACCGTTCCCGGCGGTCAAGCGCAACTTGGACGTATCTCATCTCATTTCGCTCAAAGCCTTCACGGAAACCTACAACACTTTGCCGACAGCCATCCGGGAGCAGGTCGCATCGGCTCTCCAACCAATTGTTGCCTCCAGGAAGCCCCTGGTCTTGCTGCTTCTGTTCGGACTGGGCCGAGATCCTGAGCTGCGCGGCCTCTACGAGCGCGCAGTGGACCGGATTTTCTCCGAGCATGCGCGCGAGCTGACGGGCTGCTCGCTCGCAGTCAAGGTGCACCCTTCATCGAGCGGCGCCCAGGAGCGTGCTTTCATCGAGCGTTTGCGGATGAGCCTTCCGGTCGAGCTCCATGTCATAGATCACGGTTTGAACCTGGAATTCATGTTGCCGCAATTGCGGCCCGACTACGTCGTGGCCGGAGTATGCGGAGGGCTGCCGGTCGTGCGGCGCCTGCGCGTGGGACGACCGGTCGTTCTCTCGGAATTCATCGATCTCTGCCTGCGTCAGCACCCGGTGGAGAAGCGCGACGTCCTCGCATACCTCGCTGACGTCGAGATCTGGTAAGCCGGTCCATGCTATGATCGAGCCGAAGGCAAAGATGTCATACCTGAAGCTCCTGCTGACAGTCCTGTGCGCCGCCATCTTGCAGACCGGAGCGGCGCGCGCTGCGGAACCGGTGAAAATCCGTGTGTCCTGGATTGCGCCGATTACCAACTGGGCGCCGATGCTGATCGAGAGGAAGGAGCTGGCCCGCCATCTCGGCGAATCCTACGTATTCGAGCCGGTGCGTTTTGTAGGAACGCCGCAAATGATCACCGCGCTGGCCAACAACGAGCTGGAGATAGCCAACCTCGCATTCTCCACGCTTCCGATCGCGATCCAGAACGCCGGGCTGAATGATCTGCGGGTGATCGCGGACGAGCTGCAGGACGGAGTGGAGGGCTACTACTCGCAGGAGTACATGGTCCTTGCCGACGGTCCCATCAAGCAGATCGAGGATCTCAAGGGCAGGGTGGTTGCAACCGTAGCGGCCGGCGCCGCAGTGGATGTCGCTATTCGCACCATGCTGCGCCGGCACGGGCTCGAGGACAGGCGCGACTATACCATGGTCGAGGCCCCCCTCCCCACCATGCGAGCCATGCTTGCCGAGAGGAAAGTGGATCTCGTTCCCGTCGTGCTGCCGTTCGCAGTGGATCCGGAGCTGCGACGCATCGCACGCCCTTTGTTTTACAACCGCGATGTCGTGGGAGTGACCCAGCTGCTGATGTGGGTTGGGCGCCAGCCGTTCATCGAGAAGAACCGCGCGGCTGTGGTCGACTTCATGGAGGACACGCTGCGCATAAGCCGCTGGTACCTCGATCCAGCGAACCACGGGGAAGCAATGGCGATCGCTGGCCGGATAACCAGGCAGCCGCCGGATCGCTTCGACTGGGCATTCACCAAACGGGATTACTACCACGATCCCGACATGCGCCCGAACCTGGACGCGCTGCAAAAAAACGTCGCGATGATGAAGGCCCTCGGCTTCGTCACCCGCGACATCGACGTGAAAGAGCACGCTGACGTGAGTCTCGTGCAGGAAGCGGCCAAACGACTGAGATGAGCGGCACTGCATGGCCGATCGTGCTCGGGTGTTGTTTTACAGCGCGTTCCGGTAATGTCGAGACAGGAGCGTGCCGCAGACTCGCCCGAGCTCCCTCCTCGCTCTTGCGGGGAGAGGGAGCAGACCGAGCATGTTGCAGCGTTGATCCCACATGAACGGAACCCGGTGTAAAGGCTCTGCCGCTTTTCCCGTGCAGCGCGCGTGAGCGCTCCGGCAGTGCCTCCCGTCGCTTTCGGGGACTGGCCGGGCCGCGTTCTGTTTGGGCCTGGAGTCGTGGCTCGACTCGCGGGCGAGGCCAAGCGCCTCGGCGTCAGCCGAGGGCTCGTCATCTGCGGCGCGACGGTTGCGCGCGGCCCGATGCTCGCAAAGGTCGCCGCTGGTCTGGGCGATACGCTCGCCGGAGTGTTCAGCGAGGTGACGGCCCACACACCTCTGGACGGGGTGAAACGGGCGGCAGCGCGGGTCGTCGATGCCAAAGCCGACTTCCTGGTCACGGTCGGCGGCGGATCGGCGATCGATGCAGGCAAGGCCATCGCCATCGCCCTTGCCACGAGGGGCGAGCTCGCACCCCATGCGATCCGTTACACACCCGGCGGCGAGATGGTCCGCTCGCCCCTTCCCGCTCGCCTGATCCCGCACATTGCCGTGCCCACGACTGCCGGCTCGGCATCCGATGTCATGCCGACCGCCGGCTGCCGCGATCCGGTCTCTCGCCGGAAGCTGCTGTTCTGGGACCATCGGCTGGTGCCCCAGCTGACGATCCTCGATCCGGAAATGGCGATCTACGGGGATGCCGGCCTCACCGCGGCGAGCGGGATGACCGTGGTCGCCCGCTGCATCGAGTCGCTGTACTCCGGCAGGCGCCAGCCGTTATCAACGGGACTTGCGCTGCATGCGCTGCGCCTGCTGCGCGCCGGGCTGCCTCGCGCCGTCGCCGTTCCCAACGACATTACCGCTCGCGCCGATTGCCAGATCGCAACCCTCATGTCGGGAATAGCCGCAATCAATGCGATGGTCTCGCTGGTGCACGCGATCGGGCATGTCATAGGCGGCCGCCACGCGCTCCAGCACGGCATCGCCCATGCCATTCTTCTCGTGCCCGCCATGCGGCTGCTGATGCCCACGCTTGGAGAAGAGGAAGAGTTGGTAGTGGATGCGATGACGGGCGGACGCAGCCCGGGCTCGCAGCGGCAGGCTTCGGCCGCAGACGCCATGGCTGGATTCATCGATGGGTTGCCGCTGCCGAAGCGTCTGCGTGACGTCGGGGTACGCAATGACGAGCTCGCCGAGATGGCTCGCTCCACGCTCTCCGATTACATGATGTCCAACTTGCCGCGGCCGTTGACGGAGCAGGAGGTCCTTGTGCTGCTGCAAGAGGCCTGGTGAGCGGCCTCTCGATGACTGCGCTGGAGAACGTGGCGGCATGGGCCGGCTCGGTGCGGCCAACGGATATTCCTGCCTCACAGCACCGCCTGGTGCGCCTGCGACTGCTCGACACTTTCGGGCTGATCGCTGCCGCTTCCGCCGAGCCGGTTTGCCGCAGTGTCCTGCAATGGGCCAAGCCCTACGCCGGAGCCGGTCCCGCAACGGTCGTCATTGGCGGCATGTGCGCTCCTGCAGCGATTGCTGCGCTCGTTCACGGCACGCTCGCCCACGCCCGCGACTTCGACGATACCTTTCCTGACAGCGTCGTCCATCCGGGCAGCGTTGTAGTTCCCGCCGCCCTCGCCGTGGGCCAGGAAGCCGATGCCGGCTGGCCCGAGCTGACGACCGCGGTCGTGCTCGGCTATGAGATCGCTGCGCGCCTCGGCCGCCTAGCGGGCCGCCGCTTCCATGCGCGCGGGTTTCACGCCACCGCAATCGTCGGCCCGGTCGCCGCCGCGGCGACCGCCTCCCGTCTCTGCAAGCTCCGCGCAGAGGCAACCGCCGATGCGCTCGGGCTTGCGACCAGCATGAGCAGCGGTCTGCTGGCGTTCCTGCCGGACGGGGCCTGGTCCAAATGGCTGCACCCGGGATGGTCGGCGCACGGCGGCATCATGGCCGCCGAGCTCGCGAGGGAAGGCTTCAGAGGACCGCATCATGCATTCGAGCATCCTGCCGGCCTGTTCGGCGCGTTCCTCGGGGAAGACTCCTCACGCGATTGCGGTTTGCTGACGCAGGACCTGGGCGCCGTATGGCATGGGGCCACGGCGCTGCCGAAGATCTATCCCTGTGCCCACGTGATCCAGCCGTTCATCGATGCCGCGCTGGCGCTGCGCAGCCGGGACGGGGAGATCCGTTCCGTGCACTGCACCGTTGCACCCTGGGCCTATCCCATCGTGTGCGTGCCCCGCGAGGACAAAGTGGCGCCGCGCAGCGATCTGGAGGCGATTGCCAGCCTGCCCTTCATGCTCGCCGCGGCACTCTGTGACGGCACCGTCAACCTGGGCACATTGCATCCGGCTGCATTGCGCCGCGAGGATTTGCGGCAGCTGGCGGCGCGCGTCGAATGCGATACCGGCGAGAATCCGGGGACCGGGTTTGACGGGACGATCAGGGTTATTCGAGCCAGAGGAGAGACAGCCCGCCCGGTCGGTCTCGGTCCGGTCGATAGCGACAGCCTCAGGCGCAAGTTTCACTCCAATGCCGCGCATCTCTATGCGCCGGCCGACGCCGATGCGCTTGCGACCGCCCTCATGGAAGGCGAGCCGGGGGCTCGCGACATCATGCGGCTGGCGAGCGCCCTGCATCGCGCTTGACGCCCTCGACGACAACTTCCTAAGGTCTTCACTCGCGTCGCAGCATGCGTCGAGGATCAAAGAGTTGCGAGGGCATCTCTATGCGCGCTTCCAAACAAATTCTCGTGCTCATGCTCGCGCTCCTGTGGCCGGCACTCGGCAGCGCCGCAGAAACCTTGCGCGCCATCTCGTTCATTCCCAAGAACGATCCCGTTCTTGCGATGGCAAACGCGTGGGTCGCGGAGGTCAACGCCAAGCTCGGCTCTCAGCTGCGGATCAACTACGTGGGGGGTCCGGAGGTCATCGGCCGGTTTCAGCAGGTCGAGGCGCTGCGCACGGGCGTCATCGACGTCATCTTCGTGCCGAGCGGCGATTATCAGGATCAAATGCCGGCCGCCCAGACCTTCGTGCTCTCGAAGCTCACGCCGAGCGAGGAACGCAAGAGCGGATTCTACGATTTCATGGTGGAGGAGCACGCAAAGAAGATCAACGCGCGCTACCTCGGCCGCGTGCAGATCTCCCCATTCTATCTGTGGACCAAGAAGGATCCGAAATCCCTCGCTGATCTGAGCGGGCTCAAGATGCGCTCCGGCGTGCTTTACGACAGGCTCATGCGCGAGCTCGGGATGGTGCCGGTCACGATCAACGCGCCGGAAGTCTACACCGCGCTCAATTCAGGCGTGGTCGACGGCTTCGGATGGCCGGTAACGGGTCCGCGCAAGCGCGGCTGGCTCGAATCGGTCAAGCACGTGATCGACCTGCCCTTCTTCGCGCCGAGCAACGTCGTGGCGCTGATGAACCTGGACAAATTCAACGCGCTTTCCGAGACCGCACGCAAACAGCTGATCGCATTGACCGCCGAATTCGAGCCGAGGATGGTGAAGCATTTCAACGACGAGGACGAGCACGAATGGAAGGAGATCGGCAACACCGTTACCAAGGTGAAGTTCTCGCCGCAGGAGAACGAGAAATACCTGAAAACAGCCTATGACGTGGAGTGGGCCGCCTTGCAGGCGCGCGCCCCCGAGCTGATCCAGAGGCTGCGCAGTATCAGCGGCAACTGATGCGCCGCTTGCAATTTTTCACGCGCCGGCTCGCGCAGGTCGAGGACCTGCTCGCCGAGCTCGCAATAGCAATCCTCGTAGTGTGCGCAGCGTCGATCTGCGTCGACGTGTTGATGCGCTACTTCCTCGGACGCCCGATCATGGGCTCCACCGAGCTCACGGAATATGCCCTGGTCTACATCACCTTCCTCGGTGCCGCCTGGGCGGTGCCGCGCGGCGCCCACATCGACATCGACACATTCGTGATCCACATGCCGGAAACCGTGCAGAAGGTGTGCAGACTGCTCGGCAACATGGTCTCGCTGGCGGTGGCGCTGGCGCTCACCGTATTCGGCTCGTGGACGACGTGGACCGCTTATGTCCGCCACCTGTTCAAGCCGACGCTGCTCGAAGTGCCGACCTGGATCGTGCTGATCGTCATTCCGGTCGGGTCATTGGTCCTGGCCCTGCGCTATGCGGTCGAGACCGCCTCGACAGCGCAGGCGATCGCGCAGGGCCGGCCGATGATCAAGCACGAGCGCGGTCCCACCATCGACTGATCCCATGGAATGGTGGGCCGCTTTCCTCTGGATCACCGGCGGACTGCTGGCGCTGCTGACGATCGGCATGCCGATCGCGTTCGCCTTTCTCGCCGTCAATCTGGCCGGCGCATACGTCTTCTGGTCGGGTTTTGCCGGCGTCAATCAGATGGTGCTCGCGTCGATGGATTCGGTTGCGAGCTTCTCGATCATGCCGGTGCCGCTGTTCATCCTCATGGGCGAGATCCTGTTCCGCTCCGGGATCGCAGCAAGGCTGATGGACGTTCTGGACGCATGGTTCGGCCGTATTCCCGGGCGCTTGAGCCTCATGGCGGTCGGCGGGGGGACGATGTTTGCGACCTTGGCCGGCTCCGGCGCGGCCACGACCGCGCTGCTCGGCAAGATTCTCGTCCCCGAGATGGCGCGGCGCGGATACAAGCAGCCGATGACGCTCGGCCCGGTAATGGGCTCCGGCGGCCTTGCCGTGATGCTTCCACCCTCGGCGCTGGGCGTGATTCTCGCCTCGACCGCCGACATCTCGGTCGGTGCGCTGCTGATGGCGATCATCGTGCCCGGGCTGATGATGTCGGCCTCCATTGCCGCCTACATCATCCTGCGCTGCCGGCTGCAGCCGGATCTGGCTCCGCCCTATCAGGCCAGGGACACCCGCCTGCGAGAAAAGCTTCGCGACACGGTCGTCCACGTGTTCCCGGTCGCGGCGATCGTCTTCGTCGTGACCGGATTGATTTTTCTCGGGATTGCAACCCCGACCGAGTCGGCGGCGCTGGGCGTGATGTGCGCGCTGGTGCTGGCGCGGATCTACGGACCTCTGAGCTGGAAAATGGTCAGGGTCTCGCTGCACTCGACCATGATCACATCGCTGATGGTGCTGATGATTCTTTCCGGCTCCAGCGGCTTTGCCCAGCTGATGGCCTATACCGGCGCGTCGCAGGGCATCGTCGAGCTCGCCACGTCCACGAATTTCAGCCCGACCTGGGTGGTCGTGTCCATGCAACTGGTATTGCTGCTGCTCGGAACCTTCATGGAATCGCTGGCCATGATCCTGCTGACCGTCCCGATATACTTTCCGATCATCGAGGCGCTGCATCTGTCGCCGATCTGGTTCGGCGCGATCATGCTGTTGAACATGGAGATTGCCGCGATCTCCCCGCCGTTCGGCTTCGGCCTGTTCGTGATGAAAGCCGTTGCCCCCGAAGGAACGACCATGATGGACGTCTACAGGGCCTCCGTGCCGATCATGGGCCTGAATACCGTCGTCATGTTCATCATGATCCTCTTTCCGCCGGTCGTCTTGTTTCTGCCGTCGCTGGCGGCGGTCAAATGACGCAGCGGCGGGTGCGCATCGGCATCGATGTGGGCGGTACGTTCACCGATGCGACCCTGCTCGACGGCAGCAGCGCCCGGATATTCTCAGCCAAGACATTCACCACGCCGGCCGATCGCTCGCACGGCGTCATCGAGGCGATCGAGAGCGTGATCGCCGCGGCCGGGATTGAGCGCGAGAGCGTCCGCGACATCGTGCACGGCTCCACGACCGGCACCAATGCCCTCATCGAGCGCACCGGCGCGAGAACCGGCCTCCTCACCACGGCCGGGTTCCGCGATGTCCTGGAGATCGGTCGCGTCATGCGGCCCATGGAGGGGATCTACGACATGTCGGTGGATCGCCCGCCACCGCTGGTGCCGCGGCGGCGATGCCTCGAAGCCATCGAGCGCATCGGGCCCCAGGGCGAGATCATCGTGCCGTTGGATGTTTCGTCGGTCCAGCGCGCGGCCGAGAGCTTCGCACGGCAAGAGGTTGAAGCGGTCGCGATCTGCTTTCTGTTCTCGTACCTCAATCCCGAGCATGAGCGCCGCGCGGCGGAGATCCTGGGACGCCGGCTGCAAGGGGTCGCGATCAGCCAGTCGCACCGGATCAGCCCGGAATATCGCGAATACGAGCGCGCCTCCACGGCGGCGATCAACGCCTACCTGTCGCCGGTCATGAGCGACTATCTCGATCGCCTCGATGCGCGCATCGAGAAACTGCTCGCCGGATCGAGACTGTTCGTCATTCAGGCAAACGGCGGAGCCACCACCGTCGAGACCGCGCGCTCGCGCGCGGTCGCGACCGTGAACTCCGGTCCTGCCGGCGGCGTGGTCGCGGCAGCATGGTATGGGCAGCGCCACCGGCGCGAGCGCATCGTCTCGGTCGATATGGGCGGCACAAGCTTCGACATCGGCCTGATCGAGCATGGAATATCTCAGGTGACGACCGAGGGGAGCTTCCAGGGGCTGCCGGTCAAGCTGCCCATTCTCGATCTGCATATCATCGGAGCAGGCGGAGGCTCGATCGCCTGGATCGATGCCGGCGGTGCGCTCAATGTGGGGCCGCGCTCCGCCGGCGCTCACCCCGGCCCCGCCTGCTATGGCCGCGGCGGCACTCAGGCAACGGTCACAGATGCCAACCTGGTGCTCGGGCGGCTCGACCCTTGCTCCTTCCATGGCGGTCGCACCGTGCTCGACAAAGCGGCCGCAAGGCTTGCCATCGCCGCTCTCGCCGACCGGCTGGGGCTGCCGGTCGAGGAAGCGGCGCTCGGCATCGTCAAAGTCGTGAACGCGAATATGGTCAAAGGCATTGCGACCGTGACGGTACAACGCGGCATCGACGTGCGCGATTTCGCGCTGCTTTCGTTCGGCGGCGCCGGCGGGCTTCATGCCGTCGATCTCGCGCGCGAGCTCGACATGCGCGAAGCCATCATTCCACCGCTGCCCGGGGTGTTTTCCGCGATCGGGCTGTTGGTCGCCGACGTGCGGCATGATTTTGTGACGGCACTCGGCGGCATGATCGGCACCGCAGCCGATGCGAGCGAGCTCGAGCGCAAGTTCCAGGCAATGGAGGATGACGCACGGGAGGCGTTGCAGAAAGAGGGCTTCGGGGAGGAAGTCATTCGGTTGGTGCGCAGCGCCGATCTCAAGGTGGCGGGTCAGACCTATGAGCTTACGGTAGGCTTGCCCGAGCCCGGTCCCCTGACGCGTGACGGCCTTTCCGCGCTGATCGAAGCGTTCAGCCGGCTCTATCGCGAGCGCTACGCCTTCTTTTTCGCAGGCGAGCCGATCGAGCTCGTGAATCTGCGCGTGGCGGCATTCGGGTTGAACGAGCCGGTCGAGCTTGCGTCCGCGCAACCGCATTCAATCGCCGCCGAATCGCGCAGGAGCATTCGTCCAGTGTATTTCGAAAGGCTCGGCTTCATCGACGCCGCGGTTCTGAAACGCAATTCCCTGCAGCCCGGCATGAAGCTTTCCGGGCCCGCCGTGGTGGAGGAGGAGACCTCCGCCACGCTCATTCCGCCGGGTGCCGCCGCCGATGTCGCGCCCGACCTCGGCCTGTTCGTGAAACTCTAGCGCGCGATCCGGTGAGGTGCGATCGTAGATTCGTAGATGGGGTAACGGCCCGGCCGGGACGTCAGCGTCGCGTAACCCGCTGTCCGCCCATGCGGCTGGCGGCGGATCACGCCTCGCTTCGCTCGGCTAATCCGCCCTACAGGGCATTCGCTTGGCACGGAATGCACTCTCGATGATCGATACGGTGACCATGCAGGTGATCCGGTATGCGCTGGAGCAGATCGCCGACGAGATGGGCCATACCCTGGTGCGCACGGGACGCTCGACCCTCATCACCGAGATCAAGGACATCTCGTGCGTGGTCACCGATGCGGCGGGTCAGACGATCGCCCAGGCGCATCACACGCCGAGCCTGCTCGCCGGTTTCGAGATCACCATGCGCGAGCTGGTCAAGACCTTCGGCCCCGAGGACCTTGCGCCGGGCGACGTCATCGTCACCAACGATCCCTATCGCGGCTGCCAGCATGTGATGGATCTCTACGCCATTGCTCCCGCCTATCATGCCGGGGAGCTCGTCGGGTTCGTCGGCAACATCGCGCACCATTCCGACCTCGGCGGCTTCGCCGCCGGCGGGGTCGCCGGCGGCATTCGCGAGATCTATCTCGAGGGCCTGCGGCTGCCCATGATCAAGCTGCTCAAGCGCGGCGTGGAGGACAAAGAGCTGCTCGCGGTAATCGCCAATCAGATCCGGGTACCCGACAAGACGCTGGGCGACATCCGGGCGCAGGTTTCATCGCTCATGGTCGGGGCCGACCGGATGGACCGCCTGTTCCGCAAATACGGCAAGAGCACCGTGCAGCAGGCGTGTCGCGATCTGCTCGCCTACTCCGAGCGGCGCATGCGGCTGGGGCTGCACAACATCCCCGCGGCGACTTACGCGGCGGACGACTTCATCGATGATGACGGCATCAACGATCGCCCGATCCGGGTCGCGGTCAAGATCACGATCGAGGACGACCGCGCCATCGTCGATCTCTCCGAGTCCGACCCGCAGGCCGAGGGCAATACCAACTCGACCATCGCCAACACTTATGCCGCCGTCTATTACGTGATGATCGCGGTGGTGGACCCGCACATGCCGCCCAATTCGGGCTGTTATCGCCCGATCGAGATCGTCACCCGGCCGGGTACGGTGGTGGACCCGCTTCCGCCGGGAGCGGTCGCGGCGCGCACCAACTGCTCGCAGAAGATCGTGGAAGCCATGTTGCGCGCGCTCGCTCCGGCGCTGCCGGATCGGGTGGTCGCCGGCGGCCATGCCCAGATCACGACCTGCGCCTTCGGCGGGCGCGACGCAAAAACCGGGGCGCCCTTCATCTTCACCGATATCCAGGGCGGAGGGAACGGCGGACGCGCCTACGCCGACGGCGCCGACGGACAGGACAGTCATCTGCCGCGTTTCATGAATACGCCGGTGGAAGCCGTGGAGCAGCGCTTTCCGGTGCGCATCGAGCGCTATGAGCTCATCCCCGACAGCGCAGGCGCCGGCAAGTATCGCGGCTCTCTCGCGCTGCGCCGCGACATTCGCGTGCTTGCCGGCCCGGTGAGCTTTGCGCGCTACGCCGACCGTCACAAGATAGCGCCGCGCGGCTTGTTCGGCGGGCAGGACGGCGCAACCGGTGCCTTCACATTGAATCCAGGGAGACCGGGCGAGCGCCGGCTGAAATCCAAGGGCCTCGACACCTTGCAGGCGGGCGATCTCGTCAGCCTGCGCCTGCCGGGAGCGGGGGGCTACGGAGACCCGCGCGAGCGCAGCCTGGAAGCGATCGAGCGCGATCTCCTCGACGGCAAGATCAGCATCGCGGCGGCGGAATCGGAGTACGGCGTCGTGGTGAACCGCAAGACGCTGCGGGTGGAGCGGAAATAGCTGTCAATCGACCGTCAGGATCATGCGGCCGCGCTTGACCTGGCCATTCTCGACGAGACGGTGCGACAGGGCGCCCTGGGCGAGGGGCAGCTCCATCGCGACGCGCGGCTCGAGCACACCTGCTTCCACCAGGCGGCAGACGCGATCGAGCGTGGTGCTGTCGTCCTCGATCTTGATGCTCTGCAGGATAATGCCGTGCTCGGCGCTCCGATCCTCGATCGGAGCCGCGTGGAAACAGACCAGCCTTCCGCCGCGTCTGAGCACGCGGTAGGAGCGCGCGTGCACATTGCCGCCCTGCGTGTCGATGACCACGTCCTGGCCGGTCACGATCCGCGAAAAATCCTCGCGATCAAACGCGACTACGAGCTGCGCGCCGAGCTCTTGCACATATGCGCGGTCGCGCTCGCGGCAGGTTGCCGTGACAATCGCGCCGGCGTGCCGCGCCAGCTGCACGCACGCTCCGCCCACTGCCCCCGCTGCGCCGTGCACCAGCACGCGCGTGCCTGAGCCTATTTTCCCGGTTGCAAGCGCGCTCGCGGCGCACACGCCCTCGTGAATGACGGCGGCTGCCTCGGAAAAGCTTGCGTTAGCGGGAGCACGGGCAATCTTCCGGAGCGGACGCACGATTTGCCCGGCACAGCTGCCGTTCTCGTCGTGGGCAGTGGCGAAGACGACGCGCTCACCGATGCGCACATCGTTGATATCGGCGCCGATGGCCACGACCTCACCCGCTCCGTACCGGCCTGGAATCTTGGGAAAGCGGACGGCGAAATGCCGCCGCAACTGACCCGCGCGCAGCTTGCAATCGCCCGGCCCGACACTCGCAGCGCGCACGCGAATGAGCACCTCGCCGGATACGGGACAGGGGTCCTCCGCGTCGCCTACCCGGAGCATGCCCGGAGCACCTCGGGTCCGCCATACGTATGATATAATAAAGCTTTCACGTTACTAGCCCGGTGAGCGGAACGTAAAATCCCGAAAATCAGCGTTATGACTTTTCGCCGGCCGCTCGAAATTCGTTGTAGGCCTTATCCCAATCAATTTGCGGGAAAGCTTCCTTGATG
>DATBHG010000066.1:0-7518 GCA_036557665.1 Xanthobacteraceae bacterium
GGTGTAGTCGGGCATAGGGATCAAGCCCAATTTCATGCCGATGTCGATCAGCCAAACCCATCCCGATTAGTTGGGGCACTCCGCCCCGGTTTTCACCCAAGCTTCGACCAGCGCTCGCGCTTGCTTCTGCGTGCCGGGAGCCGGCTGCCGGCCATATCCCGGCGCCCAGGCCCAACCGACCAGATGATCCTCGCCGATATGCTCAATGAGCGCGTCAACTGAGCGGTTTCCGTTGCGCGCCGGATCTTTGATTTGGGCACAAATCTCAGCGAGCGTTTTGCCTTCCCATGCCATCTCGCGCGGCGCGAGTTGCCAGATCGGGTTGCCGGGCACGCCGGCGGCGTCGAAGTTGGCCTGTTGGTGGCAGATCGAACAACGCATGGCCGGTAGGCCGTGGCCGTCGGCACCGCGCTCGACCGGTGGTTGGTGCAGCCGGGCCATGTCGCCCTGGCGCGGACGGTCGCCGGCGGGATGGCAGTTCACGCAACGCGGATGGGTCAGCACCTTGCCCAGCTCTGTGAATATCGCGGCCGACCGGGCCGCTGTGTCGGCGATCGAGGCGAAGCTCTGGGGTGACGCGAGGCTGTCCGATTGATCGGAAACGGCGTCTGTAGCCGCCGTGGCGATGACCAGGGCGACGAGCGCAACGAGGACCTTGATCGGCATCTCCCTATTCATTGTCAATTTCCCTCTCGGCATCACGTCGCCACCGGCGCGGAAGCGGCCAACCCTCATGATTGGTTGCGATCGAGCACCGCTACGCCCGCGAGAGATAGCGTCCCGGATCGGCTAGAATAACGTCGCGCACGGCCTCGTGATATTTGATGTAACCGGTGCAACGACACAGATGCCCGTCGAGCGCCTCGGCAATGGTCTTCTCGAGATCCGCTCGCGGCACCGGCATCTTCGCCAGACGTTCCAGCAAAACCTGTCCCTCGTTCAGAAAGCCGGGGGTGCAATATCCACACTGAAACGCGAAATGCTCGATGAAAGCTTTTTGCAGAACAGAAAGCTCACCGTTCTTTGCGTGGCCTTCGACCGTGCGGATAGCCTTGCCGTTGAAGCTCGCCGCAGGGATCACACAGGTCGGCATGGTCCGGCTCGTCCCGTCGGGATTATCGACGATGACCGCGCAACTCAGGCACTGCGCAGCGCCGCAGCCGAACTTGGTCCCGGTCATCCCGAGATACTCGCGCAGGAAATCGTTCATCGACAACTCGTCGCGCACCTCGCGCGGGCCGTACGCGCGTCCATTGATGGTGACGGTCAGCGTCGTCACTTGAGCACTCCCTTGATCATGGATTGCGTCACCGGCAAGGACCGGAAGCGGTGACCCGTAGCATCGTAAATGGCGTTCAGGAGCGCAGGGGCCACGGGGATCATCACGATTTCCGCCACGCCCTTCGGCCGCTCATCTGAATCAATGGGCGGCAGCACCTCTACCTCAAGATCGTGCAGCGGCAGGTCCGACCCGCGTGCGATGACGTATTGACCGAGGTTCCATTTCCCGTTGCCCGGCCCGCCTTCGTAAGGGGGCAGCGACTCGAGCAAGACAAAGCCCACGCCCATGGCGAAGCCGCCCTGCGCCTGTCCGACCACGACCTCCGGGACCAACACCTGGCCGCATTCCAACACGCTGTATGCCTTTGCGATCCGCAACGCGCCGGTTGCGCGCTCGATCCCGATGCGGACCAGCGTGCCGCACAACGACGAATGGGTGGGTCCGCTCTTGTTGAGATCGGTTGGCGGATACTTCACGTTGGAACGATCGAGGCGAGCAAATTTGCCGCCGCCACGGCGCACGGCCAGGGCATCGATGTCGGCCGTCCACGCCTGTCCGGAAATCGTAAAGGTCGCCTGCGCGAACGCCCAACGGTTAAAACAATGCGTCATCGCCCCGGTCACGCCGTTGCCCGCATGCGCCTTCGACGCCACCGCCGGCAACGCGAGCGGCGCCAACCCCGGCATGACCAGTTGCCCGTCTTTCCATCGCGCCGTTTTCCACTCATTCGCTCTGGGATCTTTTGGCGCAATGCCCCACAGTTCGAGTGCGGCCGGCCACAGACCGAAGCGGAAGATGACACGCGCCGACTCGGCTGCCGCATGCGTCATGATGTAAGCGCCGATCGAGGCAAACGTGGCCGAGCTGATCGCCGGCACCCAACGCGGATTGCGCGCTGCGGCGTCCTGCGTCCTCTGGTTCATCGTGTAGCAGTTGCCGGAGGTCACGAGCTCGAGCGGGCCGAACCCGTCCACCTGCAAGAGCGCGACTTGGTCGGCCACGCCGCCCAGACGGGCCGCAACCCGATTGGCTACCGCCGTCCCGATGCCGTTGCCCATCTCGCAGCCTTCGCAACGGATGACAATCCGGCCATCCGGGCCGACTTCCACCGTCGAGAGCGACGCGTCCCCCCCAGAGCCGTAATTCTTGCTGGTGCAAGCGACGCCTGTCCCCACGAGTGTCCCCGCTTTGGCCCTGGCCTTTTCATCGGCACGCTGCTGCCAAATCGGATGCTTCTCGAGCTTGTCCAGAATCTCCGGCGTGCGGATCGCAACGTCGTACTGATTTCCCGACAGGGTCCGGCCACCGGCCTTGAGCGCGTTGCGTCGCCGGAAATCGATCGGGTCGAGCGGCAACGCCGCGCACATTTCGTCGACGAATGTCTCCAGCGCCGTGTTTGTCTCCAGCACTCCGTAGCCGCGCATCGACCCCGCCGTCACGCCGCGTGAGTGGAGGGCGACTGTGGTAACGTCAACTCTCGGAATATCGTAGACGCCGATCGCCATCTGGGCGCCAACCTTCGCAACCGTGCCCGAGAAATTGGCGAGACCGCCGCCATCCAATATGTGGTCGGCGGCGAATGCGACAATCTTGCCGCTCGCGCGATCGACCCCGATCTGCGTGTGTATTTTGAATGCGTGCCGCTTGATGCCCATCTGGAACTGCTGATAGCGGCTGTAGGCAAGCCGGACCGGACGATCCGGGAAGAATATCCCCGCCAGCGCAACCCACAACGGGAACGGGGTATGGTCGCGTCCGCCGAATCCGCCTCCGACATAGGCGAACTGAGCGTTGATGCGTCTCGGCTTGAAGGCGGCGCTGACTTCGCCCAGCAGGAACACGATGGCTTCCGCGTTCTCAAACGGAGACTGCACCCCGAGCACGAGCTCGAGATTCTTGCGGCCTGCGTCGTACCAGGCGATGCCGCATTCCGGCTCGAGAAACATGCAGTCGTTTGATGGATTCTCGAATTCGCGGTCCAGCACCAGAATAGCCGGATTGCTCGCCGCAAGCTCCGCGCGGATCTGCTCGCCGTAGATCGCGGCCTTGGCATAGGGCTGCGCCTTCGGCATCGCCAACGGTGCCCATACCGGGAGCTCCGTATTCTGGAAGTGCTCGGGGCTGACCAAACCGTCCTTGAACGTCGAGTAAACGTCGGGCGCCTCAGGAGTCGGGCCGGCCACGCGCGTGAAACGATAAGCGCCGTAGTCAGGCGCACTGATAGGGCCGGTTTCCTCGCCGAACTTCATGAAAGTTCCGTCGCGCAGCGCAAGACGCGCCTGATCGAAGGCGTCGAACTGCTCGAAGATCAACAAAGCAACCGGCTGGCCGAGATAGAGCGGCGTCGTGCCGACTGGGCAGAACAGATCGCCGGCATAGAATTCGGGAACCCTTGTGCCAATGCGCGCGAGATCGGCGGCGGTAACGACAACCGCGGGCTTCAACGCGCCGGTCAGGCGCGAGAGATCCATTCCGGTGTAAACATGCGTGGCGTCCGGGGCCAGGATGAACATGGCGTGCGCGGTGTTCTGCGGCCAGCCCGGCAGATCGGCAGCGCGAAAATCGGACGCGTAGAGCTTGGCTCCCGTGACCTTGGCGACGCCGTCGATGCGACCGACACCGGTGGCTGCCGGGTTCCACGCCTGTCGGCCGGGCAAGGTCTCACGCGCGGCAAAGCTGGGCTCCTCGGCGATCGCCAGGCGCGACACGCTGAGAGCTATGCCGCTCGCAGTGACCGACTTGACGAATTCGCGTCGTGAAATTCTCATGATGCCGCGCCTCTCACTGCCTGAGCCGGAGCTATGGACGAGCTATTCAGGCATCCGCTGTTCGACCCACGTTCGTGTGCAGAGGCGCTCACCTGAGCAGTTGAGCGCCTCTACGGTAGGTTTGGGCCTCAGGGATGATCGGCCAATGTCTTTGCGCCCGGCCCCGACGTGATCAATGCCGGCCACTGGTGCGAGCCGAATGGCACCTGCGGGGGCAGCGTTGGCGTGATCTTCATCTTGGCGTCCTCGTCGACAATCGCCTGACGCGCGTCCCCGCCCATCAGCTCGAAATCCATCGTATAGTAATTGCCGAAGAACGCGCTACCGACCCACCGATCGGAGATGATGCGGGTGAGCGCATCCAACATGTCCTCTGGGGTGGTGGTGAACGAGATCGTCTCGATCAGCATCAGCCGATCGTTGATCGCTTCGGGCCCGAAGAACTGCGCAAGTACGCTGAACAGGATGTTGTTCTGGCGTGCGACGTAGATCGTGTTGCTGGCTGCGTAGGTCTTATCCCAGTCGGCGCCAAGCATCTGTTTCCAGCCAGCGATCACGTTGATCCAATGGGCGACCTGAGTTTGCGCCGCCCAAGCAATGTTCTTCTTCAGGAGCGGAGCCTGTTTCTTGGCGAATTCCGCCACGCCCTCGGGGGTAACCGCGTCGTTCTTCAGACATTCGTCCATGAACGCAATGTTGTTCTGCAGGATCGCGCGACTGTTCGGCTTCCAATCGTCCCGCAAAGCCGTGGCAGCGAGTCCGTCTAGCGCCGCCTGCATGCGGATGCGATACGTCGCCATCGATGGACTCCAGCTCTTGTCATTTGGGCTGTTGACATAGGGCGCAACGATCTCGCCGAGCGCCATGGTGCTGTGACCAACCGACTTCATAAGCTCATAGTCAATCGGCACTCGTGGAGCATCGAGCGGCGGCTGGCCGGGCCGGTAGAGGATGAAGCGTCCGCCTTTGCCCGAGAATAGTCCGAGGATCACCGGGTGTTGCGCCAGGATGTTCTTCTGGAAGATCCGCGCTGCGTCGCCATAGAGCTCGAACATGGTAGTGTTGAGCTGCAGCACGTTCTTCGTTCCGATCTCGGCGGCGCTCGACGTCTCGGCGCCGACGATCGGCTTGAAGTAGGCCGGCACCTCGGCCGCGCGCGCTGGCCAGCTGTTTTCGACAGCTGCAAGAGCCGGGATCATGAGACCGATGCTGCAGACGATTATCGAAGCATGCTTCACGAGTTTCTCCCATCCCAAAATGTAACGTCCGGCGTCAGACGATCCCAGCTGTCGTGTACCCTGGGCGCGACATCGTCGAGGCTAACGACCTGATACGACGTGTATGAAGAGGTCGGAATCTATACTGGATGCACCTCAAAGGCCAGAAGCCGGCCGATCTGCCGGTGGCCCAGTTGACCGAGCTCGAGCTGACGAGATCGGGCTCAAACGTGCCGGCCCACGCTGCTCGCTTGCTCAGTGTATTGCACCTGCTCAGGTCCGGAATTGGCACTACTCGGACGTTGCGCAACGCGGAATTTCAAAACCGGAAACTTGTGATGGCTGTCACAGACGGTGCAGGCGAGCGCATGTTAGCCAGACTGAAATACTGAAATAACAGCGCAAGAACTTGAGCGAGTCGTTGGAGGATGTAATTTCAGCATGTTTGCGCAAACAGGAGGCAGCAGCGGTAAGTCGGGTGGGAGCTCCGGGCCCTTGGAGGCTGTCACATTTTCATATGACCGTCTAATGTACTGAAGAAGAAAGATCACGATGCGTGACGTTCGCAAGGCGCCTATGCTGGTCTTATTCTCAAAGGCGCTTAAGCCTGCGAACCTCTCCGTGCGAAGAGCAAGTTCGAGCTAGAGCTCCCTCGACCTAGCCGCACCGCGCGCGCTGTTCAGAGCGAGGCAGGTGCCGGCATGATCGTGTTGCACTTCTGACACGTTCGGAATTCTTCCGATTCGTAGAAGTTGCGGTAAGCCTGCGTGACTGGATCTGCGCGATAATCGTCTACCGCGTAACGCTCCTCGTGAAGGAAACTGTCACAGCTCATACAAAACCAATAAAACCGGTCGATTTCCCCGGCCACTCGCGGACGTTCGATGACCAGTTGAAATGCGTCCGGTGCGAATCGAGGCGAATGTGGAATGAGCGGAGGCTGGAATAGGCACGACCCCTCGCGGACCAGAACAACCTTTTCAGCACCCTCTTCCGTCCGGTAGTGCAGGTTCAGGTTACCGCGAAGCGAATACTGGATCTCATAGCTCGGGTTGACATGGAATTCGCTGCGATATTCGCGACCACGCGCAATAAACGCCATGGAGTCGGCCGTCAGCCACAATTGTTGCGTCCGCTTGCCCGTTTCTGTCAGGTTCCGCATGACGTCTTCAAGATCGACATTGGGCATCTGGAGCGATGGAATAGTGAACAACATGACCGTGCTCCCTCATTCGATTCTGCATGCGACACAATAGCGACCAAGATTCATCCTCATTCGATCACCTCGTCGGCGCGGCCGGGCAGCATCGGCGGTAAATCGATGCCGAGCGTCCTGGCAGTTTTGAGGTATTTCACTGGGATGGGGTGGTCGAGTAGCCGCAGCACGTTGTTGCACCTGGTCAGGTCTCCAATTGGCACATTCCGGCTATCCGCCGCAGCACATCAAACGCCACAGCTGTCGGATCGATAGCGGACCTCGCCGCAGCGCGCGAATCGTCGGATCGCAGTTGACGCGGCGTTAACCTGATCTGGCTGCATATCCTTGCGGCGCGCAGCGCGCGGACGAAGCTTGCGCATTTCAGCTATCGGGAAGCGACCCGTGCCGGGAGCAAAATGAGCCTCTCTTCGGCTCAATCGGAGCTGAAGGAGCCGCCCGCAAACGTTGAGATTTTGAACGTTACAAACTCCGCTGGCTTTGCTTTGGCGCTGTTGCCCCCGACGACGTGATCCAGGTCTTCCTCGGTCAATTCCAGCTCGATCTTGTTGGCGGGCGGCGTCATACGGCTGTTGTTGGTGGGGGTCATCATATACGGATTCCATTTGTTTTAGAAGGTGCGAGGAGTGTACGCACGAAATGTCTGCCGCGCTGTGATCGACATCACGGATTTTGCCGTTTGCTGCACCGGCCCGCCGCAGCATTCGGCAGATCGCCGCCGCCGACATCGCGCGGCTGCATGTCATCGTCTCTTCTGCCCATCCCTCGGCAGATCAGCAGGTCGCCGGGTCAGTTGCGCGCTGTTGTGTTACGCGGTCGATTTGTCCGGCGGGCGTCGAGACCACTGCTTGCTTGCCATGGTTTGGAGACCCTGCCCTACGTCGCACGAAGCCCGACCGGGTCAAATGTTCCGTATGCGGCCAAGGGCGGCGATGAGCCTCACTGCGCAACTGCGCGCGACGAGAACTGCGATCGGGGTTTCAGCAAGCTGATAATGCGACGGACTGCCGAGCATTGCCTTCTGGACGGGTGGCA